>CAYJPA010000022.1:14972-68271 GCA_964371945.1 uncultured Sphaerobacteraceae bacterium
CCAATTCGCGGGGGCGGCCCCCCGCCCCCCCCCGGTCCAATTCCGTCCAAACGATTAGCCGGATACGGTCCAATCGAAGGCGTGGTTGTGATACATGATGTGGCCGGGCCCGAACGCGGTTTCGGTGCCGGTGGTTAGCTTGCTGGTATTGACCGCGATCAGGTTCTTGCGGTCGAACAACCAGACCCACGGGCAATCCTCGTTGAGAATCTTGACTGCCTTCTGGTAGTGAGCCGCTTGCTCTGCCTGATCATACGTGCGGAGCGCCGCTTCCATCTCCGCGTCAAACTCAGCGCTAGAGTAGGTGAAGTTCTTCTTGCCGGGAGGTCCCCACACGACTGAAAGGTTCGACGGCGCCGGTTGCGCGCCGAACGATCCATATGTGAGATACCAGGTGCCGTCTTCGACCTCTTTGGAGCGCACGCCGCTCCCATCGTCGAATTTAAGCTCGACCTTGACGCCGACCGCGTCAAGGTACTGTTGGACCGCTTCCATCACCGTGGCGGTCACCTGGTCGGCATAGTAGTACCAGAGCACGAGCGTTTTCTCGCCGGTCCATCCGGCCTCGGCCAGGAGCGATTTCGCCATCTCGGGATCGTAGCTGTACGGATTTGCGTCCGCTGGTTGCGCCCAGGTCACGTATGGGATTTCGGTCGAAACCGGATCTGCAAATCCCCTAAAGAGTGTCTCCGTGATCGTGGCGCGATCGATCGCATACGAGAACGCCTGGCGGACTCGCTTGTCGCTGATCTCAGGTTGGTTGATGTTGAACCAGAGCGCGGCGACGCCGGCCGGCGTCGTCACGATCTCCGCCCCGTCAATTCCTTCGACCAACTCGACGTCGTTTGCGGTCATCGGCGAGATCAGGCTGCTTCCTTCCTGCAATGCGGCGAGCGACGTTTCGAAGCTTGCAAAGAAGAGCAGGTTCAGCTTTGAAATCGCCGGCGCGCCGAAGTGATAGCCGGTATGCGCCTCGAGCTCGATTCGCTCACCTTCGACCAGTTTGACGAATTTGAACGGTCCGGCTCCGATGCGGCCCTCGGTCCAGAACGGCTGTGCGGCCAGCTCAGCGCGGGCAACTGTTCCGAGAATGTGCTCCGGCATGATGTTGATGAAGAAGAAGCCCGCGAGCATGCCCGAATCTGGCTGGGTGAGCTCGATCTGGACCGTGTAGTCGTCCGGCGCCGTGAGCCCGGTCAACGAGGTTGGAGTCGCCGCCGTCTGAGCCTCGGTGTAGCCGACAACGCTCTTGAACGCACCGCCCCAGCGGGAAGTGGCAGTGGGATCGGTCAAGACATTCAGCGTAAAGATGATGTCTTTGGCAGTGACGGGCGTGCCGTCATGCCACATGGCATTCTGCCTGAGCTTGAAGGTCGCGACGGTGTCAACGATCTCCCAGGACTCGGCAAGATCGCCGACATATCCTTGAAGGTCGGCACTGAGCGTGATCAGCCGGGCATCAACCATCCGGTTGAGCTCGAACTGACTGCCTCCGTTGACGACATAGCAATACTCGGTGCTCGCGGCATTGGGTTTGCCGCCGCCGCCGCCGGTTGCTCCAGCGTCAAAGCTCAGGGACACCTCGCCCTGCGCGGACGCGGGCGAAACAAGCGCCGCGTTGACCAATGCCGCCGCAAAGGGCGCGCCGAGTCCAAGCGCGGTCGCGCGCTTGATGATCTCGCGACGGGACATCCGACCTGCCGTCGCATCCGCGATCAATGTGTCGATTCGATTGACTTCTTGATTCATAACATCCTCCAGATGTTCGAACGATCGCCGTTGCTCATTCGAGCCAAAAGTTGGGGGGACCGGCAATGGCCGGTCGTAAGCGTAGGTCAGATCGATCCGACCCGCATTTCCTCTCGCACAAAGAGATCTCGCCATCGCGGCACGAATCCGAGCCGCTCGGCGGTCGTTTCAAAATGGACGATCAATGCCGCCTGCGCGGCGCGGCCGTCGCGGGCGAGCGCTGCTTGTACGATCGCTTCATGTTGCGCGAGATCCTGAATGATCTTTTCCGGGGCGTATCCGTTGACTCCACCTCCTCCGACGGCCAGCGCATAGACCGCGTCAAGCATCGCGACAATGAACCGGTTGTCGGCACGACTCATGATCACGCGGTGCAATCCGAGATCTCCGGCAGTATCCGTTTTGCCGGCTTCCGCGGTGGTGCGGATGATCTCCCATAGCCGCCGAATCTCGGCCAGATCGTCGTCGGTCAGCCGTTCGACCGCGTCGCTGGCGGCGGCGATTTCGAGCAGACAGCGGATTTCAATGAGCTCGCGCTCGCTGAAGCTTTGGATGAGGACCTGGGTCGTGAAGTGATTGAGGTAGGTTTCGGCCTCGAATGCGCGTACGAACCGGCCGACGCCCTTGCGGGCTTCGAGCACACCGACCGCTTCGAGCCCCTTCATCGCTTCGCGCACGAGCGGGCGGCCGACGCCGAGTTGCGACGCGAACCACGATTCGCCGGGCAGGCGGTCGCCCGGTTGCAGCTCGTTCTTCGCGATGTACTCCTTGATCCGCTCGTCGACTTCTTCCAGCCGCGAAACCGGAGAGAAGGGGCGAATCGGATAGCCGTTGGCCGGAGCGGGTGAGCCCGTGACTCGATCGGCGCACATGACGGATAGATCCTCAACTGACCTGTAAGATGTCTTACAGGCATTGTAGAGACGGAAACCGCCCTGTCAAGCCCCCGTGTAATGGAGTCAACTCCCCAAGAAAATCAATCAATCGCGGCGGCTAATGCACCGCCATTCGACGGTCATGTTCCCGGCTCCTGGACCGTTGTTCAAATTGAGGCCACGTGGCCTTACCTGGAGATCGGGCGGATCCTGGTTTCGAGCATGACTTGCCGCGCGCCCGTAACCGGCGATCGACCGCGTGTGTCAGCCGGCTGCGCGGCGCATCGTATCAAAAGTGCCCGGGACCAAGGGCCGACGGCGAACCGCGGCGGAAATCGAGACGCACGAGCTCAGCGAAGTGCACGCCACCGTTCGATGTTTCTCGAAAACCGAAGCAGGGTTTGGCGTCATCGATCGCCCCGTGGCCATTACCTGACAGGTAATACGTAGCACCAGGGTCAGAGGTCGCGGATTGGCATCGGCGTCTGCTGCTAAATGAGACGAAGCCATCAAAAGCTCCGGATTGTAAGGAACGTTCCAGTACATTGATAGAACGATTCGTCGCTGATTGTGTATTGCGAACATGAGTGATAGAATGCAGCCACCTCAGACAGCTTCTCGCCCGGCGCTTGAGGATCGTTCGTTCGCTTCGCGCCGGACGTCGGGATCTGCGCACCCGGTCTGGGACCGTTTCTAGGTCCGCCTCCAGACCTGAAGGGTGCTCTAATCGCATGGATGCTCATCGCTTTGATACCTTTGCCAAGACCTTTGCTTCATCGACGAATCGCCGCCGTGTCATCGGTCTCTTGCTGGGCGGAATCACGACAAGCATCTTCCCGTGGATCACGAAATCGAATGCTGCCGAGTGCCGCTTGCCGGGGCGCACCTGTGACGACTCTGTTCCCTGCTGCATGGGCCACTGCGGAGAAAAAGACGACAAGGGCAACCGGAGATGCGTCTGCCCCGATGGCCTGGCCGTTTGCCACAGCGTCTGCGTCGATCTCGAAGTAGATCCAGCCAATTGCGGCGATTGCGATAATGCCTGTACGTCAAGTGAATCACCTGTCACCTGTCAGGATGGTAATTGCGTCGAACTGGCTTCGCCGAAATGCCCAACGTGCGGTCGTTGCCAGCAGTGTGACCCCGCTGGCTGCTCGGAATGCGAGGATCCGTGCCTAGCTGAGGCACTTTGCAAGGAGGCCAGCCGGAATCTCGACTATGCGCGCATCCATGTGGCTTTGACGACACGCGGATTCGAACCGAATGGCGATCTCGCGGCGGTGGTGATTGTCGACGGCGGCTCGCCGAGCGGTTCAAATTCGGCCATTGGAGCGCGGTTCGTGAATCCGATAATAGCCGGTGAAGAAGCGCTTTTGTTTTACGTTCCAGGACTTGGCAGCGATCCAGCCTCGATCGCGATCGTCACCCAGGATGGAGCGCCAATTCTCGGGCTTGCTATCGGCACGACCGGCAGAGTCGAAGAAGTAACCGCATCCGGCGATGTAGCTCGTCTCGCCGAATCCGCCGCTGGTCTCCGGGCGATGCTACCGCTCGCGGCGAGCGACATCGAATGCGCCAAGTGCCATGAAAACTGCGATTCGTTGAATAGCGCTTCTGGCAATGCAGTGGTCTGCACCCTCGTTGGGTTCGGCGCCTGCTCAAAAGCCAAGAATCCGTATGCGGTTCTTGCCTGCGGTGCAGGCGCGGCCTATGTCTGCAACAAGAGCAGTGCCGCGTGCAACGAGGTCGTCTGTGAAATGATGTTGGATTGTCCGCACGTGTGCGATTCCGTTTGCGAGGCGCCGGGCCCCACGGAAGGCACGTGCGTCGACAAATGCACCAAACCGAACTCACGGTGCCGTGCTCAAAAATGCTTCTGCAAGTACGTCACGTGCGGTGAGGATTGCTGCGGTCAAGGCGAGTATTGTAAGGGAGGCGCCTGCGTTCCGGATTGTGGTCCCTGCTGGTTTCCGAATAACGACGGTCAGTGCTTCGACGTTTGCAAGCCGGTGAACGCCGGTCAGGATGCCGGAGAATGCTGCGCCGGTCCAAACACGCCGAGGGGCGTCTGTTGTCTGTCGCGGGAGCATTGCTGCGAAGGCACGTGCAAGGACAAAGTCAAGAACCCGCCTTGCGGACAGGGAGAAGCAGCGCGGTGTTGCCCAGACGACTCCTTCTGCGCACAAGGCAGTGAAGGCATCGAAGTCTGCTGCCTTGATGAGCTCATGTGTGGCGGGATCTGTTGCGGCGGCGATGAAGATTGCATCGGCGGCAAATGTTGCCCGATGAGCATGCAATCTCCCCAGGGCGGCTGCTTCTTGTAGGTTATCGTTAGCCGTAAATTTCGTCAGTTGCGCTCCAACCCAGAAGCAGCACCGCCAGGAACGCTTTCCATGCGCTGACTGCATCTTCCCCGGTATAGGCGACCTCCCGCGGCGTTCGTCGGACGCTCCCCGGCACCAAACTCGCCATCAATGCCTCGGCAGTTGATGAGAAGGTGACGGCCAGTTCAATCGGGCCGTCCAACTCGTATGGCTTGAATTCTCCGGCGTTGGACCGCTCAACTGCTCTCTTGGCGGCGGATGTGATATTGGCATGGCTCCGCCGCGGTGAAAGGCAACGTGCGGTCCAGCGGTCAAGCGCGTATTTTGTCAGTCCGAATTCGACACCGGGCAGTGTCTCTCGAAGCTCTTTTTCGTAGAGATCATCGCCGCTCGCAAAGACGACCGGAACTCCGAATTGACCAGCAACCGCCGCGTTGATCTCACTCTCGCCGACCGGCTTGCCGTTCATCCGGATCTCAACGATTTCGCGGCCAAGGATCGTTTCGTTGCCGACGCCGTCGGAGTCGCCGGTGCGCGCGTGATAGCCGAGAAAGAAGAGTACGTCCGCGTCCTGAACGCCCTCGACCATACAGAGGTGCTTGTGGAAGCCTTTGATGAGATCGGCGCGTGGATCGAGCTGCTCGATCAACACGTTGGTCATCGTCCAGTGGCTGTCGTTCACGACAACCTGTGACGCACCGCCTTGAAACGCGCCTTCGATCGCGGCATTGACGTCCGCCGTCATCATGACGCGCATCCACTCCCAGTGCGGTTTGCCAAAGAGCAGCTCAGTAGTGTTCGTCACGCCGGTCACGCCCTCGGCATCCGCTGAAATCAGGACTCGCATCTCATAAATCTCCGTATGGGCACTCGACTGCTTCTCAACGAGCGGCGATTCTCTCCTGTTGCTTGGCGAATCGCAATAATCCGGACAGCATTCGACCAGTTTCGGTTCTGCAATACGGCGAGGTCGCACCAACATTGCGCGACCTAACGGTTCAAATTGAAAGGATGAGGGATGCGTTTCTATGAACTCTAGCCGATGATCACGACTCCGGCGCTGATTGAGGCCCGGGACTTCTATATCCGGCAATTTGGGCTCAAGGTTGAGCTCGAGGCATTTTGGTACGTTTACCTCGGAGGAGAAGCCGACGGCGACTCTCGCGGCGGCGCGATCGCGTTGATTCATCCGGATCATCCGTCTCGCCCCCCGGATCCGACACATTTGATGGACGCGGAGTCACGCTCTCGATGGACGTTGCGGATGCCAAGTCAATCCACGACGCACTCATTCTCTCCGGCGCACCGATCACCTATCCGCTCACCGACGAAGAGTGGGAACAACGCCGCTTCATGGCTATCGATCCGCCGGTGTCCAGGTCGACGTAGTGGAGCAGACAACGCCCCGGCCTGGTTACTGGGAGCAATATCCGCCTGAGAAGTAACCGACCCCATCAGAGCTCTGCTCGGGTATGCTCATGGAATGCAGGCATATCCTCGGACCATCGCGAAATCAGGCAGCCACGAGATCGTAGTCAAGAAGTCGCGCTTTATCTGCTCGCTCTTCAGGGCAACGACAGAGGATGAAGCCCGTGCGGCGATCGATGACGTCAAGCGGCACCATTGGGATGCGAATCACAACTGCTCGGCGTACCGGCTAGGAGCAGGTGGACAATTGCAGCGATCGAACGACGACGGCGAACCTGCCGGCACGGCCGGTACGCCCATTCTGGCGGTCCTTAACCGTCGCGAACTGACAGACACGGTTGCGGTCGTCACCCGGTACTTTGGCGGAACCCTGTTGGGCGCGGGCGGGCTGATCCGTGCTTACGGGCATGCGGTTTCGGAAACGGTCGATCTCGTCGGGATCGTCGAGCGTCGTCCTGTTGCACTGATCGCAGTCGAGGCTGAGCACCGCGACGCCGGTCGCCTGGAGAACGCGCTACGGACGGCGGGTTACGCGCTTGGTCCGGTCTCTCATTCGGTTCGCGTGACGTTCGAAGTGCGGTTGAACGAGGACGATCTTCCGGCATTCGAAGCCTGGTTGGCAGATACGACCAATGGCCGGAGCCGAGCCCGGGTGGCGGGAGTTGTCCACGTCGAAGCTCCGGTTAGTGCTTAGCCGAAGTCTGAGCTGGGACACGTTCGGGTCAACTCAACGCACCAGCCGATCCCGGGAGTTCCGTGCAGGAGTATGCTCAGCTTATGCAAGAGACCGCTCACTTATGTTCCGCGTTCGGCACTACGTCCGCTTTTCGCGAATCCTGGCATCGAGATGGCATATCATTTGCCGGCGCGAGCAATGCGAGGGGTGCTGCTCGCCGGTGATTTTACCGGCACGGAGAATTCAATCGGGAGGTGTTTGTCGATGCATCGTTTCGGTCGATTGCTCTTGGCGCTGGGTATTGGCGTCCTGGGCATGACGGGAATCACATTGAGTGCGGCCCAGGAAGCGTCGCCGGTCGCTGGACCGGGGTTGGCGCCGGCGGGTTGCGTTGTGGTCGCGGACGGACTGATCAATCCGCGATTTGTAGCCCTCGCGAGCGACGGCACCCTGTACATCACCGAAGCGGGAAGCGGCGGCAGTGAGCTGCTCGTGCCTGCTGACTCCGATGACGCCCGCCAGGCCGAGGGTACACCAGAGGAGGGTGCGGCTACAGAGGGCGATGCTGCTTCACCGCTCACTCGTGGGAGCTCCGGCCGGGTAACCGCTGTTTCGCCGGAAGGAGTGCAAACAGTCATCATGGACGGCCTTCCCTCATACACCGAGGGTGTGGGTCCAACAGGTATTGTGCTTGGCGATGGCGTGATCTGGATAACGGTCGGTGGTGCTGCTGTGTTGGCCGGCGCTGAGCCGATGGAGAATGAGAACAGCGTACTTCGATACGACATCGCATCCGGCGAGGTAACGCTGGTTGCCGAACTTGGCTCCTTCGAAAAAGAGAACAACCCAGACGGTACCGACGTCAACCCTAACCTCTATGGCATGGGTCTCGGAGCCGAAGGCTGGCTTTACGTCAACGATGCCGGCGGCAATACAATCTACCGGGTCAATCCGGCTACGGGTGAGTTTGCTCTGCTCGGTGTTGTTCCTGGCCCGACGTTCCCCGAAACGGGGTCGCCGGACGCCGAGGCCTCTCCGATCGCGGATGAGGAGCTCCTCGGATCGCCGCAGGCTGTTCCCACTGGTTTGCATGTTGGCGCCGACGGCAACGTCTATGTCGTGACGCTCGGCGCCTTCATCCCCGGCGCTTCAGAGGTCCTGATCGCCCAGGCCAACGGCACTTTCGTCCAAGTCGCGGCGGGCTTCAGCGTTGGGATCGGCGTGTCGCTTGGACCGGACGGATTGCTGTACGTGAGCCAGTTGGCGAGTTTTGAGAGCGATGTGCCGGGACCGGGTAGTGTCGTACGCATCAACGCCGACGGCACAACCGAAACAGTCGTCGATGGCATTTCGTTCCCGCACGGCATCACCTTCGATGCCGCGGGCAATCTCTATGTCGTTGCCAATTCGACTGCATTCGGGCCTCCTCCGAGCGCACCAAACGGTCAGCTACTCCGCTGCGACGGGATCGCGGCAGTGTAGAGCCGTCCGGTATTCGACGGCTGGAACGAAGAGCGGGTGGGGCACGACTGCTCCACCCGCTTCGTTGTTGCCAGTCTGCTAACGACTTAGGCAGTGGTTGGTTCGAAGAATGTGATCACGTTCGATTCGACATCGAGGATCGCGAGCCCGGCCTTGCATTGCCTGCGTCTAGACCCGAGCCGGTCTTGATAAAACGCGAGAGCATGGTTGAATTCGATTACAGGGAGGACAGGAATCGCACCGAGCTTTTTCATCGACATCGAGACTATTAGCGTAGTTGCACGGGCTTACCGGTTCGTGAAGATTCATAAATCGCGAGAATCAATTCCAGCGAATTGCGGGCGTCTGACCCGGTGATTGCCGGCGGGCGGCCCGCCACCACGCTCTGCAGAAACTCCTGGATCTGCAGCACATGGAACAGAGGAAATCCCGGCTTGTCTTTGTCTTCCTCTTCCCAGCCGGCGCGCAGCGATTCCTCGCCTGGAATCGTCCAGACGTCATTAACGCCCTGCTGACCCTCAGGGAGCTCCCAAACGCTCACGGTCGAGCCGTTGTCGCCATGAACCGACACTCGAAAACCGAAGCCGGGAGTGCCGAACGTGGTCGCTGCCTGGATCACGCCGAGTGCTCCGCCTTCGAAAACGACAGTCGCCGCGACGGTATCCTCGACATCGATGTAGGCGCCGTGCTTGAACGTGGCGTACTTGCCGTAGACCTCGACCGGCTTGCCCATGAACCATTGGAAGTGATCGAATGAATGGACCGCCTGGTTCATCAGCACGCCGCCGCCTTCGGTCGCCCATTTTCCTCGCCACGGATCGGAGGCATAGTAATTGCGGTCGCGGTAAATCCGCACAGAGCATTCGCCAAGCGTGATTTTGCCGAGTTTGCCGTCGTCTATCGCTTTCCGCATGCGTTGCGCGGCCGGCCAGAAACGACGCTGGAAGATCACGCCGAATTGAATGCCGGCTTTGTTCGACTCCTCGATCATGCGGTCGGCCGCGTTGAGTGTAATCGTGACCGGTTTTTCACAGAGCACGTGCACACCGGCATGAGCGGCGGCAACGACGATCGCCTCGTGCGCCGGATGCGGTGTACAGACGAGCACCGCATCCACGAGTCCGCTCCCAAACAACACATTCGCATCATCGAAGACATGAGGCACGTTGTGGTTGGCGGCCATTTCGCGGGCCCGGGATTCGTCGCGATCGCAACAGGCAACGAACTCGGCTTCTTGCAGCTCGCTCAATGCCTGGGCATGAATCGCGGCGATCTTGCCGCAACCGATGAGTCCGGTTCGCACTGGAAAGGAGGTCATTGGAATCTCCGTTGGTTTTTCGGGGCCAAGTGCACGCGCCGGTACGTCGTTCAGATCGGCGCTCGCACGTCGTCTACGCTGGTTGGGAGCATGCATTGTCTCAGGTAATCAGCCGCGTGTTTGGCTCCCGCGCGACCGGGGCAAAGGGGGTCTTCGTTCTCGATCGAAACGATGCCGTCGTATCCAACATCGCGCAGCGCCGAAAAAATCGCGCGCCAGTCGATCGCGCCGAATCCCGGCAGCCGGTATCGCCACCAACCGCTACCGAGAATTCCCTGGCGGGCCAATCGCTCCGGCAGGATTTCACAATCTTTGGCGTCGAAATGGTAGATCCGCGAACCGTACCGCCGGATGACGTCAGGAATGTTCGGAATGTGCAGCCAGATCAGATGGGATGGGTCGAAGCTCAGGCCGAGGGCAGGGGAGGGAACGGCATCGAACATCGCATCCCACAGTTCCGGGCTATGGGCGAGATTTCCCTCGGCGCCACCGCGGCCCGCGGTTTCAAACGCGATCCGAACACCGCGCTGTTCCGCGTAGTCTGCTATCGGCCTGTAAATCTCCTTGAAGAGTCTGAGATTGTCCCCGGTGCGATTCGACGAATGGTCGTCGCCGACGCCCGGCACCCCGTAAAAGCTCATCCCAAACGACGAACCAGTGAAGGTGACCACGGTCGAAACCCCGAGCAGCACGCAGGCATCGATTGTGGTTCGCATGTAGGCGATGCGCTCTTCGCGGCGAATGAGATCCGCGGTGAGGAGATTGAGCATCGGCGCAAGCGACGCGATCTCGACCCCGTGCTTCGCCGTGAGCTCGAGCGTAGAGGTCGGCCCTTCGGCCACAATGCGCGGAAGATCGAGATGTCCAGGAAAGTGAGCGCCGTCGATCGGAGCATACCCGGGTCCGACATTGACTTCGATCGCGTTGATCCCATTGGCCGCCGCCCACGCGACAAGTTCAGGAAACGGTGTCGGCTCAATCCCGACCAAAGAAGAGAACCCTATCTTCAATTGCCAGTACTCCATTGTTGCGTATGCAATCGTTACCGAAACTTCATTGGCCGGTCACGGCACTATCTCTCAGTTTGCGCTCGTTGTCTCTTCTTTCGGCAAACGAGCGAGGTACTGCGCGACGAAGTCGACACCGACCAGCTCCCGGAAGGCGTCCTGCAATCCACGCGTGATCGGGCCCGGAATAGCGCGATCCTGGGTTGGAATGCCGTTCAGGCTTGCGACCGGGCAGATGCAAAGACTGGTCGAGGTGATGAAGATTTCGTCCGCGGTGGCCGCGGAGAAGAGATCGATATCGGCTTCTTCGACCGGGATGCCGAGCTCATTGGCGAGCTCGATCACGGTCTCCCGGGTGATCCCCGGGAGAACGTACCTTGCGCGGGGCGTGAGCAATCGACCGCCGCGAACGATGAAGATGTTCGCGCCTGCACCCTCGGCGAGACAGCCGTTCTCATCGGTCAGCATCGGCCAGGCCCGTGGATCAATGCTCAACACCTCGTGATCCGCGACCCAGAGATTGAGGAGGTCGACCGTCTTGGCCCGCGGGCTCAGTGCCCAGGGCGGTGTTCGTCGCGCGGTCGGCGTGATGCAGCGGACACCATCGCGGTAGAACTCGGCGCGAGTTGCAAACGGGAGCGGTAGCGATTCGACGATGATGCTCGACCGTCCATCGCCGCCTTGCTCCTTTGGAACACCCGCGCTGACCCGTTGCGAAACCCAGACATCCTCTCCGACGATTTCGACATTCCTGTGCGCAATGTCGAGCGTGACCGCTTCGAGCTCGTCCATCGGCATCGGAGGCTCGATCCTGGTATAGGCCATCGATCGCCAAAGCCGTTCCAGGTGCCCTCGGAGCTTGAAGACACGGCCGTCGAAGGTACGCTCGGTGTCGTAAACACCGATGCCGCGCATCGCCGAGAGATCTCGGAACGGGATGCGCACCTGAGATTCAGGCAGAATCTGACCGTCGTAGAACGCGACCCGCTCCGTGCTCACGATGTTTGCTCCTGTCGAAACCGTCACTACAGATCGAAGGGCAATCTGGCCGGCTCATTGATGTCCTGACGCGGCCGACGGGGAAAAACGGGACGCGTCTTGAACCAGCGGACGAAATCGATCAATTCGCTCACGGCATGCTCGAACACGCGTGAGCCCTTTTCGGCTGTTGCAAATTCGGGCTGACCGAGCGAGCCCGTGTCCGAGTAACTCCCCGTCCATTCAACGATGGTGGCGGGTCCGGCGCCGGCGGTGAGATCGACCCATTGCCACTTTTCGGAGCCATCGATCTTCGTCATGTAGTCAGGAATCGCGCCCCGAATGCGATCGATCCGCACGCCGGATTCGTTCAAGTGCATGTAGACGGCTGTTTCCAGCTCGCAAGCGTGCGCGCAACCGCCGGGCACCGCGGATTCTCGCACTTCGCGATTCCAGAATTCGGCGATCAATTGCCACCACGAAAACGTCGCGCAGAGCGTGTTTGTTTGAAGATTGACTTGCCTGCCCGCCAGCTCGACCAGCGGTGCGTTCGAGCCGTGGCCGTTGACCATCACCAGGCGCTTGAACCCGTGGTGAGCCACTGAGCGACCAATATCGAGCAGATAATTGCTGAACGTGGTCGGCTCGATGTTCACCGTGCCCGGGTAGTCCATCACGTGGTGGCAGTATCCGTAGGAAACGGGCGGCATGACGAGAATATCCGCCGCCGAACGAGCCCCTGCTTCCAAACAGATCGAGGTCGCAAGGCGGGTATCGACATCGAGCGGGAGATGGTGCCCATGCTGCTCGATCGCGGCCACCGGAAGGATGACAACTTTCTCCTGCTTGACCGCGAGTTTGATCTCCGGCCAGGTCAGGTGCTCGTACCGGTGCTCCGCGCTCACCATTTCGTCATCTGGTTCACTCATAACAGTCTCCTCATGGTTGTGTTGACAAACCCAATAGCTGACGGGTTTGCTCCGGCGTCGCGATGCTCCGGCCGAGATCGACGGCGAATCGAACGACACGTTCGACGAGTTGTCGATTTCCGGTTGTTGGCTCGTCTCGCCGGAATAGCAGACTGTCCTCCATTCCAGTCCGGACATGACCCCCGTAGAGCATCGAGAGAAGATTGAACTCGATCGACGCCAACCCGAGCGAGCAGACCTGGAAGACACAATTGGCCGGGAGCTGGCGGATCATGTAAAAGAACGATTCCGGAGTTGCGGCGATTCCGCTTTGCTGCCCGAAGACCAGTTGCACAAAGTAGGGAGTGGCGAGGAGTTCACGCCTGATAAGCTCGGCGAGAACATCAAGATGGCCGGGGTGATAAATGAAAACCTGCGGTTTAATGCCGTTCTCCTGCAATTTTTCGGCGATTCGAGCAGTGTTGTCGAACGTCGTGACGAGTGCGAGGCTTGACCCGGTGCCCAAGCCTCGAAACGTCATGGGTCCCGGATTGAGTGAAGTAACGTCGGGTTTAGCGTCGATGATCTCGGCGGAATAGGCGAAGAGCTGGCCGTCAAAGGGTGACGATCCACCGATCGGCCCAGTCATCTGGGTGTTGTCGACCAACGAGCACGGAACGGCCGTCCTGATCGCATCGTTGATCTCGCGATATCGTGCCGCGTCTTTTGCGGGCTGGGTTGGATCGTCCGCGCGGCGACCGTGAATGTGAATGATCGAAGCACCCGCATCAGCGGCTTCGACCGCGGCCGCAACCTGCTCGTCCAGGGTGACCGGTAGGTTGAGGTTCTGCGATTTCTGATGATCACCCGTGATCGCACAGGTGATGATGAGTGGTGGCAGACCGGCAGCTCGACTGTCACTCCCGAATTCGGCATCGGCTCCTACCGGCATTACGCAATCCCTGTTGTTCGCTCACTGATTGAATCAGTGGCTGCACGACTCGACGGTTCGAAGAGCGGGATTATCTCGCGTTTTGTTGCCGCCGGAAGACCTGCCTGATACGGTCGTCGATATTGCGGCGTTGGGAATCGATATACTTTGCGGCAGCACCTCAGATTTGCCCTGGACCGTCCTTCTTCACAAAGGGGGCTCGCTTTGTCAGGGACCGCTCAATCCGCCAGAAGGCCGAATCTTCCCCAACAAAAGCGTCGTGCCTTTTCTCGGTTCAAACTCTGGCATGACGGGCTGCCTCGTTGGCAGTACACGCTAACGGTCGCTGCGATTGCCCTCTTCCTCGGGTTGCTCTTCGCGGAGTTGGTAGGAGGATGGGACGATCTCGATGGTTTGTTGTCGAATCATTCCCGGGTCATCGCGATCTGTCTTGGCTTCCTGATCGTTCTCGCGGCCATTCACAGTCTGGCCTGGTCGAAGTGCTGGTCGTATGTCATCAGCCGGCAGCCGAACCAGATAGCGATTGCATTGGTATTGATTACGGCTTCGTTGGCAATCGTAGTCGCGAGAATCGAAGGGAAACGGGACATCGAGACAGCGACGGTCTTTCTCTTCGTCGGCTTAATGAGCGCCTGGTTTGCTAAAACGGCACTTGGTCTCGCCGAGAACGCCCTCTTTGTCGCAATACTGATCGTGCCACTGATCACCTATCTGGCGCTCACGGGCAGGCTTTCCGTTGTCGAGCTGCCAGGAGGGACGAAGGTCCAGTTCGAGGGCATAGCTGAAAAACAGATTCAATCTGGAGCCGCCACCTTGCTCCTGCCCGCATCGACTGCAAAGGGATCGGGCAGTGCAGAATGCGGGACCTTCAAGACCGTTGGCGAAGGCGAAGTCGAGTTTGTCGCCCCTCAAGCAGACGAAGTCACCGTAGCGATTCCTTCTCAGCTCGCAAGCCGGATTTCGGTTGGCGGCCTGCAGAGTTACCTGCAGCGCTATCCTGCGCTGCGATACTTCGTGATCGTCAGTCTGGATTGCCTCTTAGTCGCCTTTGGAGAGATCGATTCGCTCAAGGCAATCCTGACCACGACGGGGGCTTCCTTTCTACAAGATGCTTCACGTGGTCAGTTCGCACTCTTATCGAAGTACCCGGGAATTTCCAATGCATCGATTGCGGGCGAACCCACGGTGGCCGAGGCGATTGATGCCCTCGATTCGCAGCGAGTTGATGCCATCGCGGTGGTTGGATCAGAAGTTGGACGATTTCAAGGAATTGTCGATAGGGACCACATCATCGATCAAGTGTTGTTGAGTATGTTGGGAGTTGCGACGCGAACCCCGGCCCCGGCACCAAGCCTTGCGCCGCTCTCGTCGAACTAGGCCGCGGCGGCGGCATCGGCAACTGCATACAGGGTGCCGTCGGTGCTACCAGCGTAGACAACGCCGTCCGCCACGGCAGGCGCGGAAACTATCTCGCCCCCGACCGTGACCGACCAGTTTGTTCGACCCGTTGCCGTGTCGATCCCATAGATGGAACCGCCGATTCCCAAGAACAGACCGTTTCCGGCCAATACCATCGCCGCGCCGGCGCTCCCCGGTAGCAAGCTCTGACTCGTGCTTGGGGCGAATTCAGCAACCGTTTCGGCCAACGCGGCAAGACTGCAGGCATCGTTCGGAGTCGAAAGCCTTCGCAACTGTAGGCCGTCCACAACCAGAACACTCTTGCCAACAACGGCCGGCGTCAGGCTCACGGGTGATTCGAACGAGTACGACCAGCACATGACCGGGGTGCTGGCCGTAGCTATGAGATTCAAGTCGACCGCGGCGACCGTTCCGCTAGCACTCACAAAGTAGACCCGATCGCCGCTCACGACCGGAATACCATCCACCGGCGAGTCCGTTGGCACGACCGTGAGTTCATTGAAGGCTGTAACGTTGCCGCCTTCCGGCCTCATCAACACGTGTAGACCATCGGCAGCACCTACGAAGATGAAGTTGTTAAACACGGCCGGAGAGGAGTACGTTGATGTACTGATCGTCACACTCCCCTGAGCGTTCTTATCTTTGTCGTAGAAAGCGAGTCCCCCGTCACCACCGGCATAGAAGACGAATTCTTCGAAGACGGCGGGAGAGGTTGCCACGCCATTCGTCACTTCCAGAAGCCATCTAAGCGTTCCATCGAGCCGATTGACGGCAAGGAGACCCTTGACCGTGCCGACATAGACGATGTCGTTGGCGAGATCGATTGCCGGCGAGGAGGTCGTCAATCCCCCGGTCGCAAACTGCCAGAGCACTCGTCCGCTCGCTGCTTCGACCGCCCAGAGATATCCTTCGTCGCTTCCAAAGTAGAGGATTCCTTCTGCCACCGCGGGCGACGAGGCAATCGCCGCCTTTGTCCGGATGATCGGAGTGACGGACAAGTTCGTCCCAGACGGACCCATCGCCGTCGCCGACCCGTTTCGATCGGGACCGCCGAGCAGCATCGGCCAGGTTTGAAGCGACTCCTGAAAGTTTGCGGAGATGGCCGCCGAAGGAGTGATGAGCGGTACCGGTCCGAGTACGAGCAGTCCGAGGAAGAGGCGGATGAAGAAAGCCATTCGAGGCATTCGATCACTCCTCAACTGGTTACGTGAAGAACTCCGCGCTTCGCTTGTTCAGTGGCCTTACTTTACAGGCGGCATTCCGCGGGCACAAGCCATGCCCGCTAGACGGCCAGCCCCGGATCGGGCTCGAGTATTGGAGCAGACAGCTCTTCAGCTGGTCGTCGCAGCTTTACAGCTTTTCGTTGCGCGACAAACATGACCGGGAGGAGCAAGACGCACAACACGATTGCAACATCAAACGCGAGTCTGTTGCTGCGGGCGTACAACGGGCCGGCCAGAATCGGGCCCATCGCGTACGCGAGGCCACCGGTCATCTCTGTTATGGCGAAAGCGCGTGCGCGATGTGCGAACGGCGCCAGCTCCCCGAGCGCTGCCGAGAGCATCGCCCAGGCAGAAAACAGACCGCCGCGGGAGAAGAACGCGATCGCCAACAGCGGCAGGTGGCCGGTCGATCGAAACAACACAAACCCGACGCCAATAACCGATATCGCCAACGCAACCGCGTGGAATGGCGCGCGCTGCAGGCGAAGAATCCTTGCGACCGCGATACCGAAGCACGCCGAGCCGACCGCGGCACCGGAGCCGATTATGCTGATTACGGCGGGGTTCATTCCCCGGACGTCTTCGAGAAATGTCGGGATGAACGCGGTGCCGAGCGAGAGTGTGAAGACGGTTACCAGGAGCAAAGAGGCGACAAGGCGTACACCCGGATCCGCCATCGCATCCCGGTAGGTCGATCCCTTTATGGCGGATCGTTGCGAGAAACCCTCCGGTTCCTTGATTCTGGCGAGATAGAAGAGCGAGAGTGTCGAACATGCTGCCCCGAAGACGAACGCCGCGCGGATGCCGAAGAGCCACACCAGTAAGCCGGAAATCAACGGGGAGGCGATCAATGCGATCGATGGACCAACGGTAAAGACGAGTGCAAACGAGCGCATTCGTTGGTCACCGGACAGCGACGCGACCAAGACCTGAAGCAATGGAAAAACAAGCTCGCCGATCGCGCCGCCAACCAGCATGACAATCAGGTGCGACCAGTGGGTGGCGATCGACGCTGATAGGAGTCCCACGACGGTGAACATGCGGCAGATCAGGATCGCCCTGCGGTAACCCAACCTGTCGGCTATGGCTGCTGAAGGGCCAATGACTAGAAGCCGAATAAAGCCCGAGGAGCCAAGCACCAGCCCGACAATGGTGATTGGGGCGCCGAGACGCTCGATCCAAAGCGGCCAGACGCTGAGATACGCTCCAAAGGTTGCTTCCAGGAAAAAGAGACCCCAGAAGATCGGAACAATCGACGGTGGAATCCCAAGCTGAACGCGCACGCGAAGTCTCCGGTGAGCGCGGCGGCATCCCTGGCCGCGCGATCGCGATCTCGACGAATCGCATCGCGGCTGGCGACGATACCATAGCTTGACGAGCGCGTGGTGAATGTATCGCTAAAGCGGCATCGTCGTGCCCGTGAGGGGATTACCAGTCGGAATCTGTTGTCGAGAGCCTACGGAGCCGGCCAGTGTGCGAAGGGGCCTGGACGCCGGCTGGATAATTGCCTCCGGTCTGCAGGCCCGAGTCATAACGCACAGGGGGTTGAAGCCGCTCTGGTGCATGCTGAACGGGTGCAGCGATCTCGGTGTCTGGCTCCGCCAACAACACGCCTGAGATGTGGGCGCGATTGACGAATACAGTTAGGCGCTCTGGCGGGACGCTCGTCGGCGTTGTCGTTCTGGCCCTGACGACTCCCGCTTCGGTTAGCGGCATGAAGGTATCGAAGCCCTCTTGCAGGAGCACGTTTGGATCGAACCGCCCCTGAACATGTACTGTTCCGACCACCACCATGCCGGGCGTCAGAATCGAAACCCGTACGGGCCTCTTCTGGACGAAGGTGCCGATTTTTTTCATCGCCGTCTGCGGTGGTTCAGACAGTACGACCACGCAGCCGACATCGTTCTTCCGGATTGCGCCTGCCGCGTACTCAACGATTGGAATACTTGGGCGATCGGGATTCGAATAGGTCAGGCGAGAGAGCTCGAGGATTGCGGACGATGCGTTGAGTGCATCTTGCACCCGCTCGCCAGCGGTTGCCAGATCCGCGGTCAGACATGCATCGGCCGTAAACAGCACCACGCGGGCAAGAGGATGCGGCTGGGTCGACATTCTATTGGGGCCTCTGCTGCATGGCAAACTGAAGGTCTTGTCCCGATTTTCACCGGATGAAGCAACGGTATCGCCTTTGCTCACGATGAACCATGCGACAAGAGTCATGTTCGGACACGGCCCGATTCCCATTCGGTTCCCAACAGCGTTGTCATGAGCCGCGACAATACTCACGATTGACTGCCATTGCCCCACTTCCCCTTGTCGGCCACAATAGCCAGCATTGGCAGGAGTCTGACACCCTGCAGTTGTCACTCAAACTGAACCGCACGGATCACAATGGTGAGCAGCTTGATGTCCGTTCCAACCTCGAACGGTCAGTTCGTCGGTCGTGCGCAAGAGCTCGCTGATATCGCGGGGCTGTTGCGGCAGCCTGCGATCCGGTTGATTACCTTGACGGGAGCGGGTGGGATCGGCAAAACGCGGATCGCTCAGGAAGCCGCGCGTCAGGTAACGTGCGACGAGTTTCCGGACGGAGTCGGGTTCATTTCCCTGGCCTCGGTGCGCGATCCCGAGCTGCTCGCGGAGGTGATTGCCCAGGAGCTGAGTGTTCCCGAAATAGGCGATCAGTCCCGCGAGCGCGATCTCTTCGCATACGTTAAAGACCGTAACATGCTGCTCGTGCTCGATAACTTCGAACAAGTGCGCGACGGCAAGTATCTAATATCCCAGATTCTGGAGGCATCTCCGGCCGGGTTTGTCATTCTCGTAACCAGCCAGCATATCCTCGAGCTTAGCTGGGAATGCGCATACCCGGTGCTGGAGATGATCCCGCCGCCAACCGGGCGACGACAGACCGCGGAGCAGCTGAAGTCGAACGATGCCGCTCAACTCTTTGAGATGTATGCAAGAACGGCAAATTTGGCTTTCCGCGTCACCGATGCCAATGCGGAGCAAGTTGCCGAGATCTGCCGGCAGCTCGAAGGGCTACCACTTGCGCTGGAGCTAGCGGCAGCGCGTGTCCGGTCGATCGACCCCGCCCGCCTGCTGTCTCTGCTCACGCCACGCCTCGGTTTCTTGCGCCGTGACGACGGCGATCATCCCGAGCGACATCGCACGATGGCGGCCGCGATCGAATGGAGCTATCGGCTGCTGTCCGATCGCCAGCGGTGTTTGTTGCGACGGCTGTCCGTCTTTTCCGCTGGATTCAGCGCGGAGAGTGCCTTTCAAGTCGGGAGCTGCAATCATCCATCGGCAACATATGTCAGCTCAGAATGGCCGTATCAGACTTCGAGTCAAGAATTCCACGACGATCTCGACGAGCTTGTGAAGGCATCTCTGCTGCGCTTCGAGTTTTCAGCGACAGGGCAGGGTCGTTACCGGATGCTCGGCGCGGTGCGCGAATTCGGGTTGACTGAACTACTGGACGTCGATGAACGCTCAGAGACCTATTGGACATTCGTGGGCTCAATGCTCACGTTCGTCGAAGACCTGAAGGCCGCTCTCAGGAGTGATCAAGCTGCGAACGCGATCGCCCAGCTCGAAGCAGAACATCCAAATATCCAGGCGGCATTGCAATGGTCGATTGCCCGGGGTCAGGCCGGCAGCGAAAGCGCCCTCAGAATGTGCACTGCTGTCTGGAGTTTTTGGAAGCAGCGCGGGTATCTGCGGGAAGCCGAGCACTGGCTGCGAGTGGCGATCGCCAGCTCGGGCGACCAGGAATCGCTTCATCTCGGCAACGGCTACCTGCTGCTTGGTCACACCGTGAGTGATCAACGCTATGGCTGGATATGTTACGAGCGGGCGCTGGAGATCTACCGGCGGCTAGGATCCACTCGTTATGTTGCCGGAACACTGAACAGCCTGGGACAGACCGCGATCTACCAGGGCGAGTACGGGCGCGCCAAGAGTCTGTTGCAGGAAACACTCAAACTATTTGCGAAGGATAAGGAGCAAACGACGACGAGCGACATTGCCCATGTGCACTATCAGCTCGGATCGTTGCATGCCCGGCTCAATGAGAACGAGCCGGCAATCAGACATCTCGACGAGGCGCGGCTGCTCTGGGAAGAGTCGGGACAGACGATCGACGTGATCAATGCGATCATCGAGCTCGGTCATGTCTACACCGAGCTCGGGCGTTACGGTACGGCGCTCGACTTGTTGAACTGGGCGTGGACGCGCGCCAAAGACTCGAGTGACTACGATGCCGAGGTTCGCGCGCTTTGTGAGCTCGGATTGGTGGAAAGCCGAACCGGGGACGACGTTCGTGCGCTGGAGCACCTACGAACAGCTTTGAGAATCTATCACGACAACGGCTACGTCTTCGGCACGGTCGTGCCGGTCATCGAGGCCATTGCTTCGGTCGCGACCGGACAGAAACAATGTGAGCTCGCCGCTGAGTTGATGGGATTTGCTGACAATTGGCGGCGCAAAAGTGGTATGGCGCTACATCCGTGGGAAGTGGCCGGGCGAGCTCGAACAATCGAACAAGCGAAGCGGAACATTGGAGCGGCTGTGTTCGATGTCGCTTGGAACCGCGGGCAGCGACTGCTGCAGTTAAGTGCAATCGTCGAGGCAGTCGACGCACTCCAGGTGACGACGAGCGGGACCGGAGCTCGCTCTACGGGAGATGCAGCGCAAAGCAAGCTCACCAGGCGCGAGCATGAGGTACTTTGCTTGCTCGCAACCGGTCTGAAGTATCGCGATATCGCCGCGGCGCTCAATTTGAAGGAAGCCACGATCAAAAAATTCGTTGAGCGCATCTACGATGCACTGGATGTGAACAACCGCACTGCCGCGACCGCTTATGCGTTCCAGCACGCACTGTGCGAACCGCCAACCGCGTAAATGGGTGGCATACGAACGGCCGGAAAAGGCCGCTTGTTCGACGGACGATCAAGTTCTGACCCTACGGGAGCCAGCAGCCTCCCGTGCAGGGCGCAGGATCGGACTGATTGACCCAACCGACGGTCAGAATCGTCGTTTTGCCTTTGTCGCCGGCGAAGGCCGAAACGATGATATCGACCATCACGATCAGGTCGCCCGGGTTTAGAACGACAGATGTGCCAGGCGCAATTGCTTCTTCCTTGTTGTCCCGCCGGTAAACAACAATTTGGGCGCCTTTTTCGAATGTCAACGTCAATGCGCCGGATTCCACGGAGACCCAGTAGAAATGGGAATAGTGCTCGAAATCGGACCGATAACCTGAGTCAAATGCCGTTCTACTCAATCGCATTTGGGTGGCGTCAACCGGAAGATTGACGATCGCGTCGGGATAGTCGACGAGATTCAGCGTGACCGGCATATCCTCCGCGTACGAAGGGAGTAACCGGTGAAAAACTGGAGCCTGCCCCGTATCCATGTGACTGCCTCTCCTCTTGCGTGTGCTCGCTCGCTCGACCGATCCGCCCGGCCGAGCTCGGGCCTATCGAGTTGCCTGCGTGCCAAGAACCCGTCCAAGAATCCGGCGGATGTTTGGCACTGCTCCAATCGGATCAGCGCCGCCAAGCACGGGCGATCCAAGTTCAAGATCTGAAAAGACTGAACGCACGGTTTTCGGACTCAAGGGAGCTCCGGTTGCGTTCATAACAAGGCTCTGTACCGCGGCAACTGCCGCGGCCACGATCGCGGCGGCCCCTGAGGTACCTCCAAAACCGGAGGTATAGCCAGGGTGACCGTTGCGGCCAGGTCCCGCCGCTGTGAAAAGCTGTTCCCCGGGCGCGCAACAATCGACTCGACAACCATAGTTTGACTTTGGCTGAGGATTCCGCGCGAAGCCCGCGCTCCACCGTCGGAATGGAACCGTTGCAGTCGATGCTCCGACGGTGAGCGCACCGGTGTCGATCTGAAACGCATCACTCGTGGAGTCGGCTTTCACCAACCAAGGATCGGACTTCATCGTGATCTGTCTCTGTACGGTTGGACCGTCGCGTCGGATGAGATTGTCCAGACATAGGCCGCCGTTGCCCGCGGCCTGCACGACGACGACTCCGAGCCGCTTGGCTTTCGTGAACAATTCGGCAACTCCCGGACGCAGTTCATAGGGAAGATGCGGTGCACGGGAGGACCAATCGCGGGGGACAAGCAAAACGCCTGAGCGAGACGACGCGAGCTGCTCGATCGTTTCAGACAGGACGCAGTTGCTCGACCTTTCCTCCCGGTCGAGAGAATTAGCGAGCACGATCCTGACTCCAGGAACAAGCGGGGACAGATCCAGGACATCACTGAATCCGCCGATATGCAACCCCAAGACCGATGTCCCGTGACCAGATCGCACACCGTGCATTGACGAGCTTCCCAAATGTCGGATCGGCCGTTCCTGTTCGAGATACGCACCAAAATACGGGTGGTCAAGATGCCATCCATCATCGAAATGAGCGATGGTCACGCCGTTTCCGAGGAGAATTCCAACGCGATGGGCTTCTTGGCGTGCATGATCGAAGTCCAGACCGAATTCGGCGCTCTGGAACGGATTCAAATCAGGCGAGGATTCGCCGATCGATCCGTAGGACGTAAATGGACTCCGAGAATCAACCGTGAGTGATCGCGTCGGGTGACTGCCCACAACTCCTCCAGAACAACGATGGGTGAACAACCTGGTCACGAATTGAGATCGTCTGGGGACCCTCCCATTGCTTCGATGATCCGTGGCAGATCGAACTTAGGGCCCGGACAATACATCCGGTCGACTGAGTTGATGTCACTATGCCTCAGCAAATGCCCCCGATTTGCCTTGATGCCGTACCGGTCTCGCCAGTACGAGGCGAGCTCGATCGTCGCCCGGTATTGAGCGTCCTCGGGCGCACTTTGCGCTGCTCCGACGTATTCGATCGAGAGCGTGAAGTCGTTGAGACTCATCGGTCCGCTTCGCGTCCAGTGCTTCCCGATGGCATCGTTGAGCCACGCGATATCCCGCCGCGGATTCTTGATGTCGTCGTTTGACCATGCGCATTTATCGGCATCGACCAACAGGTGGATGGCGCCGTCGCGATCAATCACGGCATGGACGCTCGATCGGCTGATGGGATTCTGAAACCAGGAAACTACGTTGCTCAGGTGCTCATCTCCGGATACGTGGAAGACGATCGCCAACGGTCTTTGCCCGAAACGGCGTTCGTTCCAGTTTCCAGTGGGCAGCAGATGCACCCGGCCTGGCGCTGGTGCGGCTCCCGCGGATGGGTTCATGAGGTCTCCGGGCACCTGGATAGCGCCGACAATCCACTGTAAATGATCCAATACCTGTTTGCCGTACAGCGGCTCAGGCGACCACCGGCCGTCAAGATCGCTGGCGACATGGGCCGTTCCCGCGTTGCCGGATTCGAACACTGATTGCCAGGTCGGATCAAGATGTATAAACCCGCGCAGCCGGGGCTCGTACCCTTTCAGGTACGCGGAGAGATGGACAAGATGCGCACGGGCGGCATCGACTCCCGCGTTGTAAGCAAGTCCGATATCGACGTGGGCACTGATGCCAAGACTGGCAGGATTAAGGCGGTCTCGCCATGATGGCGAAGTCCAACCTCCCGTTTCGTGACTGGACTGGGCGGCGACGATGGCAGGATCGTAGCCGAGTTGATTTCCCAGCCGCCAGACTTCGGCCAGATACGCATCGACCTCTGGGAGTCTCACGGCCCCTCGCTGACGAGCCCACGCCTGTGCCTGTGCAATTGTTGCGCTGGCCGCACCACGAATTGAACCCGTGACTGTCATACCATCCCCGAATTGCCGTTAGCCGGACGCGGCCGGATCTAGCGTCTGACCCATCGGCTTCATGATTGTTTGTACCGCTGTGAACAAGTTTGCCGGGACACGCTTCGTCTGTTATCAGGAATTCTCCTGACAACTCATCTCCGTTTTGGGTCTTCGGGCCTATCCGCGCGTGAGAAGGGCGCTCGAGACATCCGAAACAGCGGCTTGCAGAAGCTCCACATCCGCGGTCGTAGTCCGCCAATTATCGAATGCCGCGCGGATCGCCGCGTGTCCGTTCCAGACAGTGCCAGTGACGAACGCCCGTCCATCGAGTTGAATCGCGGACACGGCATCCCGGTTCAGGGCATCGTTGGCGTTGTCGTCAAACCCCCGATGCATGAACCGGAAACAGACGATATTGAGCGCGGCTGGATTCATGAGCTCGAAACCATCCGTTGCTTCGATCCACCGGGCGAACGACGCGGCGTTATCGACGCAGCGCTCTACGATCTCCCGGTAGCCGCCGCGACCCAGGGACTTGAGCGCACACCAGGCGGCCAGGGCCCGGAACCGACGGGACATTTCCGGAACGTGTGTAATGGCGTCCCAACCAGCGCTGCCAACTAGATAAGCGCCGCCGGCCGCAAACGCCTCTCGCAGACTCGCCGCGTCGCGGACGAAAGCAAAGCCGCAGTCGTACGGCACATTGAGCCACTTGTGGCCATCCGAGGCGACCGAGTCCGCCCGGTCGATGCCATGACTCAAATGTCGAAAACGCGGTGAGACGCTCGCGAAGAGACCGAACGCGCCATCTACATGCAGCCAGGCGCCGCCTGGGTGGTTCTGGCAGATCGTTGCGATTGCATCGATATCGTCGAACTGCCCGGTATTCACTTCGGCCGCATTGCCAATGACAATCACCGGGCCGTCGATCGACTTGAGCTTCGCCGCGAGCGCGTCGATGTCGACCGAGCCCCCCGGCGCTGCCACCTTGCACACGTGATTCCGGCCAAAACCGAGCGTTCCCAAGCATTTGACCGCACTGGAATGGATCTCGGTGCTGGAGACGACGGGAATCGCGGGATGGCCGGCCAGCCCGTCGCCGGCGGCATCGAACCCGAGCGTTCGGCCCGCCCATTGCCTCGCCGCCGCCAGGCCGACCAGATTGGCCATCGTCGCACCGCTGGTCAAGGCACCCGCCCAACCGGCCGGTAGTCCAAAAAGCTCTTTCAACCAGCGCAGGACGACCAGCTCCGTCTGCGCGGCGGCGGGGCTTCCCGCCCACAGTCCCGCATTCTGATCGAGTGCCGACGCCAGCCAGTCCCCGGCCAGCGCCGCCGGCGTTGAACCGCCGGTAACGAACCCGAAAAATCGGGGGCCCGGCGATGCGGTGATACCGATTTCGGCCCGGCTGAACCACTCGTAAACCGCGCTGGCAGGATCGCATCCGTTGTCCGCCAGCGGTTCATCGAGCGCGGTCGCCATGTCCTCTGGACTCGGCACGCGACTGACTGGCCTGTCCGGCAGTGATGCAAGGAACTCGAGAGCGATTTCATGAGCCTTGGTCAACGCCCGTTCAGTGTCATTCAGTTGCGAGCCTGGGAGAGATACGGAAACCGCGGTCATGAGAGGTTCTCCTTGGCTTGTTTAGGATTCCGGCACAATCCCGATGGGTCGAACCGGGCTGCCCGTTGCCCCGGTAAACTTCAGTGGCGTGCACACGAACGTGAATTCGTGGATGCCTGCCGCCGCGATCTCCTCCAGCGCCAGGTTTTCAATGATGTAAATTCCGCGACGGGCCAGCAGAACAAGATGACCGGGCAATTGACAGCCCTCGGTGTCATCCCACAGACCGATCACATCCCAAGCCATGTTGTCGGCGCCGACCGCGTGCACGTCCAGAGACGCGAGCCAGCGCGAAACATCGCCGTGCATGCCGGGACCGGCCAGATAGGTCCTCGGATCGTCCCATATCGCGCCGAGCCCAGTGCGAACCAGCACGACGTCACCAGCTCTGATGTCGATCCGCTGCCGCTCACAACATGCCTGTGTTTCGGCAAGCGAGATCGCTTCGCCCGCGGGCAAGCGGTCGACCCCACGGTGCCGGGCGACATCGAGCAACACCGCTCGGGCCATGATCGGATCGATCTCTTCGACCCCGCCCGCGGCGAAGCCCTTGGATGACATGATCGCGTTCACGTCCATGCCGTTCGAGAGTCTTTGTGCATCAGCTTGATGACTGATCGCATCGATGTGGGTGCCGCTATGCTCCATGCAAACGATCACGCCGGAGGCTCCCGTACGAGGACCGTTGGTGACCGGGTCATACCCGTCGCTATGGCGCCGGTGGAGCACATAGAGGTAACCGGGCTGATGCGCGTCGTGGATCGGCATCCCTTGAAAACGCGGCTGCTCGAGATCGTAAATCGTGACCGGGTTGCCGCCTGGCCAGTCGGTTCCCTTGGAAGCCATGCCATTCCTTTCGTGAATCTGAACCCGCGCGAGTGTGTGAGACATCTGAACCGGAGTCAAGATCGACTCACGAATGAAACGAATCCTAACCAATCGTCGGAACCAATCTGTGTGGATATGCGTCCTATCGTCAGCGAATCTACGCGGTATTGGTCGCTACATAGATGAGGAGTAACCAGTGGACAAAACGAGACGACGGTTGGTGCTGGCGCCGATTGCGTTGGCGGCTTTAATGGCGGTTGGAATTGGGGCGCCAGTTTCTGCGCAAGACGCGACTCCCGCCGCTGCGGCAGGTGGCACGATCGAGGTCACCGGAATCGGCGAGGCTGAAACCGAGGCTGTCGGCGCGGTCTTGCAGTTCATCCTGCGCGCTCAGTTCGACGGAAACGTCGAACCGGCCGCCGATTCGGAGTTTGGACCGATCGATCAACCAGAAGTGACCTCGGAGCAGGTTCAGGCAGTGGTCGACGGTCTCATTGCCGCCGGCGTGCCCGAGGACAAGATCGCGTCCGCGGCGCAGCCATCGGGTCCATATTCAGGAATGTTTGGCTACGGTTCTGCGGTGGTTGCCGCTGAGCTAGATCCAGAATTACTCGGGGATATCGAAAAGATCGCCGATGCCGCGGCCACCGCGGGGGAGGAAGCTGGCGTGATCTTCGATCCGGTCAACGCTGCCTATTCGGTTGCCGACTGCAACGAGGTTGAGCGCGCCGCGCTCACTGACGCTGTTGCCAGTGGTCAGGAGCAGGCTCAGATGCTCGCCGAAGTCCTTGGTGTGCAGTTGGGATCGTTGGTCAAGGCCTCGAAGCAAATATCGTACGGCGGATATTACGCCGGAGGTCCTTCAGGCTCCACATGCGATCAGCAGCCGACGCTCGATGACGCGCTGACGACCTATCTGAGTCCATTTGATCCATCTCGCGCCGGTGAAGTGAAAATCTACGTACAGGTATTATTTTCATACGAAATCGCCTGAGTCGTTCCTGAAACGGAGCCGCCGGTTTGGCGGCTCCGTTGGCCCGGCGGGAGAATCTCCACCGGCGATTTCCTCCCTGACTGGGTGTTGTCACGTGGCCCAATTTTGACGACTCGCCTCCTCCCGGCCAAGCGGGTTCGGGTCTGAAGGGCTGTCACCCAGATTTGAAACGAGATTTCTGCAGGTTGACCACTGTTAGCGTCGTGACCAATCCACAATTCAATACTATTGCTGTAAAGGGAACGGATGGATACCACTTGCGGCCCCTCCGTATATCGTTTCTCCGTCACCAATGACCGACCATTTACAATCGTGCCTCTTGTCCGTTAATGGTTTCCGCTCCAGGACGGTAGGACGTCGCGGGCCCGGGGAATGGTATGACGCGACGATGGTCCTTTCGCACACGATTTGTAGCTGCTGCTGCACTCTGTTTGTTACCCCTCATCGGCGTGGTGCTCTTTCTCCTTGATCAAAGCCTCGATCATAGCCGGGATCAACTCGTTTCTACCGAGTTCACGATTGCCGATGTCGTCGCTCAGGGACTGACCGCGACACTGAATGAGAATCAGCTTGCACTGATCGACGTGGCGGAAGATCCATTCGTGCGCGACATGAACGCGACTCAGGCACAAAATCCACTTGATCAGGTTCGCCGGGCGCGGCCCAATCTCAACGGACTTTTTCTCCTTGATGCCTCGCAAAAGGTCGTTACCGTGACCGGCGGTATCGATCCTGAACCGCTCCTGACGCAATTCCAGAATGTCGTGGACAAAGCGCTAATCGGTGGCGAGCCGGCTGTTTCAGACCGGCTTATCGTTCCCGAGGGCAATGTGGCCGTCATCGCTCTTGTTGTGCCGGTCTTTCCAGATCCCGGCCAGACGATTGCGGGCACTCCAGTCGGGGCGGTGGGAGCTTTCCTGACGATCGATCGGTTGCAACAGGCGTTTCTGACCGGCTCGTCGTCGGACGGCGAAACCACGATCGCGGTTGTCGCCGAAACTGGACAAGTGATCGTCGATCGTGGTGACACCGAAAAGACGATTGAAACGCTGACCATGTCGCTTATGAACGGACTCGTGAAGAAAGCGATTACCGGGCAACGAGGTTACGAGCTCTATCGAGATTCGGCCGGAGACGAACGGATTGCGGTTGTGGCCCCAATCGGCTTACCGGCGGTCCCCTGGGCGGTGGTGATTACTGGACCATCACCGACGACGTACGGTCCCAACAATAATATGCTGGAGCGTGGCCTGATTGCGCTTGTGGCCGCCGTCACACTGACTCTGGCCCTGGCCGTTGTGCTGGGTGAGTTGACAGCACGGCCCTTGCGTCAATTGACGACACAGGCCGGCGCTATTACCCAGGGTGATCTCAGCCATCCGCTCGAGCAGGTTGGCCGCGGTGAGGTCGCCGCATTGAGCAATGCGTTCCGCGATATGGCAGACCGGCTCACGACCCAGGTTCGCGATACAGAAGCAGCTCGCGAAGAGGTAGCCCATCAGGCGGGCAGGTTGCGCGAGCTGCTGCGCCGCACTGTTCGATTGCAGGAGGATGAGCGACGACGGATCGCTTCCGACATTCACGACGCGGTTTCCCCGCTGATCACAGGGGCGCTCTACCAAACCCGGGCGCTCAAGCTATCCCGCATGAGCAACGGACATGGCGCTTCTATCGGAGACGGTGGGGAGGTAGATCTAAACGATGAAGGCCTTGGCACCGTCAGCGATCTGCTCGAACGCGCTATGGCTGAGCTTCACGATGTCATCTTTGCCCTAAGGCCGCCGGATCTTGATGATCTCGGCGTTGTCGCGGCAATCGAGCGGTACGTCCAACAAATCAATCGAACCGGTTTGCCGTGCCATCTCGAGGTCACTGGGTCCCCGGAGCGGCTCTCGCCGGAGGCAAGACTTGGGGTCTATCGGATCGTGCAGGAGGCACTGCACAATGCCCTTCGCCACGCCCACGCG
The DNA here is from genome assembly GCA_964371945.1 of uncultured Sphaerobacteraceae bacterium. Classification (GTDB taxonomy): domain Bacteria; phylum Chloroflexota; class Chloroflexia; order Thermomicrobiales; family UBA6265; genus CAYJPA01. Next base: position 44,470 of record CAYJPA010000022.1, read on the forward strand.
GACGAGGCATACGTGCGCATGGAGTGGACGGACGACAAACTCCGGGTCACGATTCGGGATAATGGCTCGGGATTCGATCCCGAACAGGCAGCCAAACCGACATCGCTGGGATTGCTCAGTATGCGCGAGCGCGCGATCGCCATTGGTGGCACACTTGAAATTGCGTCCCGTCCGGGAACCGGCACCGCTGTCATCTTTGAGCGCGAGCTGGCGGGTGATCTGGTCGCGGAGAGTGCAAAGGGCGAAAGCGGTGGAAACGGCCAGCACTCGACGGAAGACAATAGAGCCGACGAGATTTCTTCCGGGACGCTTAGCGAGGTACGCGGCGTGTGATTAGTGTTCTGCTTGTCGATGACCATCCCGTCGTCGTCGAGGGGCTCCGCAAGGTGCTCGCCACGGCCGGCGATTTGTCGATCTCGGGCGAGGCCCATGACGCCGCGGGTGCAATCGAACAGGCCAAGCTGCTCAAGCCCGACGTGATCTTGCTTGATCTACGCATGCCAGGCGCAAGCGGCGTCCAGGCCGTGCGGCGCCTGCGGGAGACCGAAAGCCGATCCGCGGTGATCATTCTGACGTCATACGGGGACCAAGCATATGTTCGCCAGGCGCTCGAAGCCGGGGCCGACGGATACCTCTTGAAAAGCACCCCACCTGAGCAATTGATCACCGCGATTCGCAACGCTGCTCGCGGCCGCCGTCAGCTCAGCCCGGAATTGCTCGATAGCGTGCTCGGCGACTTCGCCGGACTTGCCCGCGAGCAGACAAAGCGTGATGCTGATTTGAGCTCGGAGGACCGTGAGATCCTGAAGAAGGCCGCGGAAGGTGCAACCAATCGGGAAATTGGCAATGCGCTTGGCCGGAGCGAAATCGCAATCAAGAAGCGTCTCCAGGTAATCTTCGCCAAACTTGGCGCCGTCGATCGAGCGCATGCTGTCGCCGAAGCAATTCGACGAGGCCTGATCTGAGATATGTCCCCTAATCGCATGACAATTCGACGAGTTTCGAAATGGTTTCACCTTTTATGAGCACGAACGTGCCTGGAAACGTATCCATGAGTGACACCATTCGGAAGAGATGAGCGTTACATTGGATGTGTGATCGGTGACGGCTTCCCTAGCCCACTGATCCGGGGAAAGAATCCCAAACAAACTCGCTGCCGCCAGCCACGTCAACGAGTTCCCCTTCCCTCATCGAGTCGTCGGCCGCGCGTCGCCAGCCACGTCGCGCGGCCCCGTCTCACACGTCTCCCTCTTCTCGGAAACACGAAATCTGATCTCGAGCGTCGTCAACGCGACGCCCCTGGCTCCGTGGTGCGGTTTCCGCGTTAAATAGGAGTGTGCAAGACTTGCCGGTTGGCGATGTTCAGTTGCCAGCCTTCATCAAGGAGTCCACTTTGAATCGACGTGAACGCTTCTTTCTGACCTGCGCACTCTCTCTCGGAGTCGTCATCGGATTCGCCGGCTCAATTCACCAGAGCCCGGATGCGAGCGCCCAAGACGAATCCACGACGGCTGCTGCGGTTCCGTTAGCGGTCGATATCGTCGAAGCGGTTGGTCCCGCGGTTGTGACGGTGATCAATGAACAGCGTTTTAACGAAGAAGACGGTGGCGTGATTCGATCGGTCGGAGCCGGCACCGGGTTCATCATCGATGACGATGGCCACATCGTGACGAACTGGCATGTGGTCGACGGCGGCGATCAGTTCGAAGTCATTTTGGTTGACGGAACAATTCGTGACGCCGAGCTGATTGGATCTGATGAGCTGAGTGATCTCGCGATCGTGAAAATGGAAGGGGAAGTTCCCGGAACCGTTGCCCTTGGCGATTCTGACGACCTCAAACCAGGTCAGCCGGTGCTTGCAATCGGTTCAGCACTGGGTGCGTTCACCAACACGGTGACTCAGGGGATTATCAGCGCACTTGGCCGGGATTTTCCTGGGCTGGAGCGAACTTTTTACACGAACTTGATTCAGCACGATGCCGCCATCAATCCCGGCAACTCCGGCGGTCCACTCTTCAACTTTTCTGGCGAGGTTGTGGGCGTAAACACCCTGGGGATTCCTGTTTCGCAATCAGGGGAACTGGTCCAGGGGCTTTTCTTTGCGATTCCGTCGAACACGGTGAAGGAAATCGCGGCGAAGCTGATCGAGCGCGGCGAAGTAACGTATCCCTACTTCGGCATCGAATATGAAACACTCACGCCCGAAGTCATTGCTCAGATCGATCTACCGGTTGCCAACGGCGTCTATGTGATCAACGTTGTCCCGGGCGGTCCCGCCGATGAGGCCGGAATCCAACCAGGTGACATTGTGACCGATATCGGAGAGTCGCAGATCAACCAACAGACATCTTTCTCGGAGGCGTTGTTCAACTACGAGCCTGGTGACACCGTCGACATCTTAGTGATTCGCGACGGGGAAGAAATGAAAATCGAAATCACCTTCTCGGAGCGACCTGAGGACGTTTAGCAACTGGCCGCGTGCCGCTCCGTTCTAGCTGATAACCACATGAGAACCGCGCTGAATCCGAGCAGTATCTGGTCGCGCAATGCTAGCGGCGGGTTACTCGGACATGTACGTACGTACCGATGCAGTTATCCGAATGGAACCATTCGCGGATAATACTGCCTGTAGGATGGTAAGACTCGCGTCGCGACTGTTCCCGCGGCCGGTCTCGCGGCTGGCTTCGCCCCGCGTTAGTCGCTCATCGACGACTCGAGGCGGAGGACCGCATGACTGATCACTACAGTATGTTCCTGGTCGCCTGGATGTTCATTGTGCTCATCGGTGCGTGGGTTCTCGTGAACGCGCTTATCGACTTGGGAGCGCGGCGAATTCGCCGGTGGTTCTCGGATCGGTGGGGAGAGCAGTCGAGCTCGCTTGGGCGAAGCTCAATTCGGCAACGAATCCACCGATAGCGGCGTACCACTGACCCAGCTGTATCCAGAGAGCTCAGCGCCCGCGGCGGACGACCGGACGCCTGGTCGGTCTGGGTTCTGGAGCGCGCCAGGCCCGTGCGAGCACGAACGGGCCTGATACGATGAACGCGAGTCCGAGCAGCAGACTTACGAAGCTGTAAAACCACCAGCTGGCAATCGCCGCCATCAGCGCGAGAAGCACAAAGACAGACAGCATACCGAAGTAGAAGACCTTGGCCTTGTTGCCCATGCGCCGGCTACGCATCCGCATCAACTTCATATGCCGCTGTACCCGCTCGACGCGTTCGGCGAATCCATGATGGCGAACATCTTTGACCGCCGGTTCACAGCTCCTAACCTCGTCACGGGCCCGTTGTCTCCGTCAAGGACGAGGTGGCAGAAGTGGTCGGCAAGAGCGCAGAAGGGCTGGCAGATTGCGGAGTGCCGGTTGGTTCAGCGACCTGGGTGGGCAATGCCGGCGTTTCCGTTACGGTTGCCGTCGGTTCTAAAGTAAATGTTGTGGTTGGTGTCAACGTTTCCGTTGGCGGGACGGTCGGCGTTGGCATCGGCGTCGATGTCGAAAGCAGATCATCCTGAATCTCCTGCCGCTGATATTGTACCCGCACCCGTTGCTCGCCGAAATTGTTGTAGTGCTCAACTACCCCGAGCAGGAGATAGAGATCGTTGCGCACATCGGCGCCCTGTGCGGGTTGGCGGCACGTCCCGTCCGTCAGCTCCAGCACGACGCCGGTCAGGGTTTGGAGCGGATCATCGCGATCGACGAGCACTTTCACTCGTTCGACCTGTCCGCTCAGGATCGCTTGTTCGGCCTCTGACGTGGTGATGGCGGTGCAAATTGGCCGCTCCTCAGTGCCGTTGCCGGTGGCTGAGATCCAAACGATCGCGAGGAGAAGAATGAGCGTCGCCGCGCCCGCGATGAGCACGAAGTACACCATCACTGGGCGATTGCCAAATGACCGCGTGAATCGCTTTCGCAACCGATCGACGGGGTATTCGTCTTCGACAGGCTTCTCCGGTTCGGCCGCCACATCCGGCTGGTCGAGATCATCGTCCTGGTTGCCGTCCCGCATTCTGGCTCCCGTTCCCGGTTCGCCGGGATCTTGCTCATGCTTGACGCGTTACGTCCGGTCAGCGGCCGAGAATAGTCTCGTGAGGCGACGGTTTCTAAGGTTGGGCTCCGCGGGTAGCGCCCGGAGAGAGTGTAAAGTCATGACCGTACGTTCACAATGCGTAGCTTTCACTTGTCACTATTCAGCCGCGAACGGTTGCCGCCGGTGAAGCGATATCATCCGGAATCGGGAGCGGTTGATCCTCTGTCGTTTCGGCAACGAGACCGGTCACGCCGCGGCAATATCGATCCACCGGTCCTGGGAAAGCGAACTCATCTCCATCGCCGTCGATGTAGCCAAGCTCTTTGATCGCGACGACCGCGTCTGCTGGGCTATTGAACATCCATTTCGCGAACGCGCGATTGCTGGCCAGCTTTTCCCCCGCGTAGAGCCGAGAAACTGCATGGTGCTGAGCTTCCACCGAGCCGATCTGATACGCGATCTCGACGAGTCGCACGTTGCCTAGGGTCGCGAATTGGCGGGCCGCGGCCATATATGCTCCGACGAAAATAGACTCGAGTGGCGCCAGCGCTCTGAAAAAGCTCGTCGGAGCCTCGAGGTCTTCATCGGGGACCGTAAAGGTCGTTGTTGCCGAGAGACCGCCCACGGCTTCAAAAAAATGGAAATGTGCTTCTTCCTCGCACTGACTTGCAAGAACGAATGGCTTCGCAATGTTGTCGAACACCAGATCGTTTCCCCGTCCCCTGGCTGCTCCATACAACGTGACAGCGAATGCCTCGAGTGTTATCAGCGAATTGATCGTCGTGCTCACGGCAGGAGTGGTTTGAGCGGCTGTGCGCAGCACCTCGACTCGACCCAACAAACCTCCAGCAACGATCGGTGCGCCCGACTTCGCCAGGTTCCTCCGGTTGAACCGTGCGGTCAGCCTGTCGAGCATACCTGGCGGGTCGCTGTATGTTCCAGTCATCTCGTTCCTCCGCGTACGCAATGGCAATTGAATCTCGTGCGCACATCCGGACATCGTGAGCCCGCGGGGATGCCTTGGGGCGAGATGCGAGTTATCGCGGGGTTAACGGGGGTTCGTACCGGCTCCCGCGAAGCTCAAGACAATTGTAGTCGAGAGAGGGTCCTTAGTTTGTTGGCACGAAGGTCCTGATCGCTCGTGGTCGAGATCAAGCCTGCCCACGTGTTACCTCGTACAATCAGGCGCACGCTGCCGGCTGTTCGCGCAAGGAGGAAGCGATGCTCGGATCGTCTGGAATGAACGGTGTGGATCAGGTCGCGGTCGTCGTTCGCGACATCGACATTGCAATGAGGTACTACAGCGAGCAACTCGGGATCGGACCGTGGGATGTCTACACCTACGGCCCACACCGAATGCACACTATGACGTTCCGGGGCAAAAACCAGCCGTACGTCATGAAGATTGCGCTCGCGTTCGTCGGCCCAACAATGTACGAACTGATCGAGCCAATAGAAGGCCCGACCACGTATCACGAGTTTCTGAGCACACGTGGCGAAGGATTGCACCATCTCGGTTACTACGTCGACGACATCGACGCCGAAATCGCGGCCATGGCTGCCAAAGGCTACCCACTCCTGCAGAGCGGCAGAGGATTTGGCGTCGACGGCGATGGCGCATATGCCTATTTTGATTCGGAGCATCACTTCGGCTGCATCGTCGAAGCGATCGAACTTCCGAAGCAAATGCCTCCGCCGGAGTCTGTCTTTCCGGCCGTCTAGGGCAGATCGCAGCGTCCACGCTGTGGTATGTCAGCCGAAATTGGTTTTCGGGATCTGGAATGTGGAGACAACGTGGACAATAACCACAACGAAGACGTAATTCTCAAATACGAATACATCCAGTACGCGGACCCGGCGAACGCGTTCCGTCCGTACGATGAACGCTTTCCCACGGTTGCCACCGAGGTGGCGGCAATGATCGCGAGGCGAATGCCGGGCGCGACCGTCGAACACGTCGGGAGCACGGCTGTACCAGGATGCGCCGGCAAGGGTGTCGTGGATTTGATGGTCAACTATCCGGCGGGAAGGCTGAACGAGGCTCGAAACGCGGTCGATGGATTGGGTTTTCAGCGACAAACAAATCGCGATCCCTTTCCGGAGGAGCGTCCTTTGCGAGTAGGGTCGATCAAACACGAGGGGGACACGTTCCGTCTACACGTTCACATCATCGCCGAGGATCCCCCTGAGGCAGCGGAGCAACTCCGATTCCGTGACGCATTACGCAAAGACCCGGCATTGGTTGAGGAGTATGTCGAGCTCAAACGAGCTGGGCTCTTCGGTGGAGTGTCCGACAGCATCGAATACAATACCGAAAAGCAAGCTTTGATCCAGCGAGTGATTCACGAATCAAGCAATACAAGGTCTTGAGCCGGATTCGGATGGGAATCGAGAAACCGTGCCGGGGGCGTACACACCCGGCACGGTTTCGACGAATTGACGGGATTTACGCCTGCAGGTGCGCTTCCAGGAACCAGAGGTTCTTGTCGATGTCTCTGGAGACTTCGGTGAACAGGTCGGCCGTGGTCGGGTCCTCGAGTTTGTCCGATTGGTCGATTGCTTCGCGCGTCGAGGCGGCGTAGTTCGCGTGAACCGCGACGAGTGCTCGGACGTGCTCCAGTCCGTCGACCGCGGCGCTCGGGAATTCAGCCAGCGTCGACGACGAGGCGGCCATACGAACCGTGCCTTTGGCGTAGCCGCCTAGCTGCGCAATTCGCTCCGCGATGAGATCCGACCATTCCGCCGCGCAGGCGGCAAGCTGATCGAACAAGAGATGAAGCTGATAAAAGTTGGCGCCTTTGACGTTCCAGTGCGCGTGCTTGATCTGAGAGAAGAGATCGGCCGTGTCGGCGAGTTGTTGGTTGAGAATTCTGTTCAGCTTCTCGCGCGCATCGGCCGGGATTTCGATACTTGTCGCGAATCGCGACGCCGTCCTGGTTCCGATGGCTCGCTTGCTATCGGTTTTCGCAGCCATGATGAAACTCCTTGCTGAAGCAATAGTGCGTCAATCGACCTTGACGCCGGAAGACGCCAATTACCGGCGACCGAGCTTAACTTATGCAGCAACAGGGCCAACGTCACAAGATTGCCGCATTAACTCATTAGAATGCGCGAAACGCGACGGTTGCGTTCTGTCCGCCGAACGCCAGTCCATTGGCGAGCGCCGCCCGGACAGGGACACGACGAGCATTCCCGCTGACGACATTCAGATCGCATCTGGGGTCCGGTTGGTTCAGATTGATCGTCGGAGGAACCATTCCGTCGCGAATCGCCAACACACACGTCAGCGCTGAAAGTGCTCCCGCCGCTCCGATCAGATGTCCCACCAAGGACTTTGTGCTGGAAACCAGCACATGTTTCGTGTGCTCGCCGAACGCACGACCAATTGCCCGCGATTCCGCGATATCGCCGAGCTGGGAGCCGGTTGCGTGAGCGGCAAAATAGTCGATCTCCGCCGGGTCAAGCCCAGCGTCCGTCAGCGCCAACTCGATCGCCCTGGCCGCGTATTGTCCCGTGGGTTCGGGCGACGTGATGTGAAACCCGTCGGAGGTCGTTGCCCCGCCGGCAGCGACCGCCAGCGCCGTGGCGCCTCGTCGTATTGCATGGGCTTCCGATTCGATCACGAGCACGCAGGCGCCTTCCGCGAGAACTGTCCCATCGCGATCCAGGGAAAATGGCCTGCATGCACCTTCCGGATCGTCATTGTTGCTCGAAAGCGCGCCGGTGGCCGCGAACCCGGCGACGATGATCGGGGTTAACAGCGCTTCGGTTGCCCCAGCAATCACAACATCAACGATATCAAGCTCGATCAATCGTATTGCGTCGATGATCGCCATGACTCCTGCAGCACAGGCGCCGGTTCCCGTCAAAACCGGTCCCGTGATTCCCAGTGCGATCGAAACCTGGCTGCTCGCCATATTGGGAATGTAAAGCGGAACTGCAAGCAGCGGTACGCCGCGTTGCCCGCGCTGAATGCGCGAGCGGATCGAGTGCTCGAACGAAGGGAGTCCGCCGCCGCCAGTGTTCATGACGACCGCAACGCGATCTCGATCGACCGTGTCGAAGTCCAAACCAGCGTGGTCGATCGCCTCTCGAGACGCCGTCACCGCGAACTGGGCAAAGCGATCCATCCGCCTGGCCGAACGGGCATCCATGTGATCGCCGGGCGAGAAACCGGGAACTTCGCCCGCGATCCGCACGGATAACTCGGACGCGTCAAAATTCTGAATCTGCCGCACCGCCGGTCTCCCGGCGAGGAGGCCATCCCAAAGCGTCAGCGATCCCACACCGTACGGCGTTACCGCACCGAGACCCGTGACAAGTGCACGCTGCTTGTTCAGTTTGGAATCGCTGAGGTCGTTCATACGAGGGTTTATAGCGCGAAGATGGAATCTCGCCTACTTCCGGTGTTACAGCAGCGGTCAATTACGGGCGATAAACTGCAGTCGCAGGCACCGTTACGAATGCCAGGAGGAGACGATGGGTCAAGAAACGGACAATGATGGGAGCATCAGTCACATCCTGGCTTCGTTCCTGGCCAACACCCGATTCGAAGATCTTCCATCCCAAACCGTGGCCGCGACCAGGATCGCCGTGCTCGATTGGTTCGGATCGGCGCTTGCCGGCTCGTTGGAGGAGCCGGCACGCATCGCCCGGCGGGTATCAGCGGGGTTCGGCGCTTCGGATGAGGCGAGCCTGTTCCCCGCCGGACGTTCGTCGGCTCCGGTCGCGGCGCTCGCGAACGGTGTCGCCTCCCACATTCTCGAGCTGGATGACATCCATAGGGGTTCGACTGTTCACGGCGCCGCGCCGATCGTGCCGGCGGCACTGGCAGTGGCGGAACGTGAGCACGCGAGCGGTGAAGGTTTTCTCCTTGCAGTGGCCCTTGGCTACGAGGCGGCGCTGCGAGCCGGGGAGGCCGTCAACCCCAGCCACTACCGGTACTGGCATCCGACCGGTACCGCGGCGACCTTTGGCGCGGCGGCAGCGGCAGGGTCGTTGCTCGGATTGAGCGATTTGCAGATGCTCGACGCGTTGGGAACCGCGGGCACGCAAGCCGCCGGGCTCTGGGAATTCAATGCCGACGGCGCCATGAGCAAGCATTTGCATCCAGGAAAGGCCGCGTTCAACGGGGTATTGGCGGCGGACCTGGCGAGGCAAGGATTCACGGGGGCGACCCGGATCATCGAGGGTGACCGGGGTTTCGTCGCCGCGATGAGCGATGGTGGCGACCCATCGCGCGTGACCTCTGATCTCGGCACTCGCTGGAAAGTGCTCGAAAACGGATACAAGCTTCACGCCTGCTGCGGTCACACACATACTGCTGTCGACTCCGCTATCTCCATTCGAGCGGAACGAGGTTGGCTTACCGGGGAAGCGGTCGCGCACATCTCATCGATCGAGATCGCGCTTTATGGACCGGGCTACGAAATCGTGCGTGAGCCGACTCCGCGAACTCCCTACCAGGCGAAGTTCAGCATCACTTACTGTGTTGCGGCCGGGTTGTCAGAAGGGCTTGTCGGTCTGGAGCAGTTCGACTCCAACCGGTTTTCCACTGACGGTGTCGTCGAGCCGGTGCTTGCGGCGCTGCTTGAACGAACGACCGTGACGGTCGATGACGCCTTGAGCGAACGTTATCCCGAAAGGTGGCCGTCACGATTGACGGTTGTGCTAACCGATGGATCGACAATCGCGCGCGATGCCGATTTCCCGCTCGGTCATCCAGAATATCCGGTTCCAAACTCGGTATTGGAATCGAAAGCCCGCAACTTGATCGAACCTCGATTCAGTCACGAGTTGGCCGACCGCGTGATCGCGATTGTGTCCCGGCTGGACAAAATTGAAGACATCGCAATTGAGATGCGTCAACTTGCCGTCGGATGAATACATGGCGTGTACCTGTGAAGCGAACCTGCTTGTCCGCACGTCTGTCCGCGAACTTGGAGGATGTGAACTTGAACCGGCGTCGAGGATCTCCGTGAAACGCCGGCGTTTTTGCACGGGGGCTGACACGCGGCTCAGCAGCCGCCGGGTGTGCGGTTCCTCAAAGATTTCAACGATGGCCAGTCCAGGCTGAAGCGAGCGATGTCGTATGACGTGCTGCCTGTGATCGCTAGATCGCCTAGGATCTGCCCGATCGCTACGGCGAATTTGGAGCCGTGACCTGAGCAGGCCGAGGCAATCACGATCCGCGGATGCTCGGGATGGCGATCCAGGATGAAATCCTCGTCGGGTGTCATCGTGTAACGGCAACTCACCGATTCGATGATCTCGCCGGTAAGCCCGGGCAGGAGATCGACCGCGTATGCTCGCAATTTCTCCAGCGAATTCGCATCGATCGAACGATCCTGATCGGATGGATCGACTATTGGTCCGATGCGGTCGATCATGATCTTCACTCCGGCGTGCTTGAATATCGGAAAGACGGAACCGAGCGACGTAGTTCCGGGAAAGCGATGGATTACCAGAGGTAGACGGCCAGGCACATACTGCCGGTGCTCGCGGGCGGTGAAGAAGGCGAGTTGCTCCTTCAGAACGCTGATCGGCAAATCCAGACCAAGCGTTCGCGTGAACGGCTCGATCCACGATCCCGCGGCGAGCACGGCCCGGCTCGCTCGAAAAGTGGTCGAGCTCGTTCTGACCTCGACGCCGTCTGCATCAGGAGTGACGGCCAACACCGTTTCGCCTTCTCGAATCGCCGCCCCGGCGGCGCGAGCCTGGGCGGCCAGTGTCGCCACGCACCGGTCGGCCGCAAGCAGCCCGTAATCCTCCTGGTACAACCCAAGCGTTCCTTGAGGAAGATTGAATTGCGGAAATCGTCGTGCAATCTCGTCACGGTCCAATTCTTCGAACGACACGCCGGTTGCGTTGTAGGTGTCCCGAATGCCATCGATTGCCATTGCGTCGGGCGACCCAATATCGAGCCCGCCGACCTGGACCATCAAGCTCGCCCCGCTCAGTTCTTCGAGCTCATGCTACAGTGCGTACGAGGAACGGGCGAGAGCGACGTAATCAGCACCGTCATAAGCGAGCCGGATGATTCGCGACGGCCCGTGCGAGCTCCCCGTGCCATGACCGATCGCGAACTGCTCGACCAGAGCGACCTTCCGTCCGCTTCGCGCCAGGTGGTACGCGGTAGCGCAGCCAATCACCCCACCACCCACGATGACTACGTCAGCCAGTTGAACTCCACTCATTTCTCAGATTGGCCTTTCAGGCGTCGGGACTAGGTCGCGAATTCGTCCCTGGATCGAGCAAAGCATTCAACGACGGCAGAGTCGTGAATCAACCCCGCTTGGCGATTTGCCGGCGCACACGCATTGCCAGACTGTTGGCACGGTGGTCATCGGATGAGATCGCGCGCAGACCGTACGAGAGTAGCCAAACCAGAACGGCGACGTTGACGAATGCCGCGAGGGTCATCCACGGATCGTGGCGACTGAAGAACGGCGCACCTCGTTTGTCATGCGCCATGACGTAGACCGCGATGATGTTGGCAGCAAAGGTCGCGCTCACCACGGCGCCAAACCACAAGAGGCGCGGTCTGATCGCCACCATGAGGATAGCCAGCACGACGGTCGCAGCATGTACGACGAAGAAACGATCGCCAGGCCGGCCCAAACGAGCCCAATGTCGCTTCCGTTGCGCCACCAGAGGGTGACAACGAGCACAACCGCCGCGCCAAAAAGAATCTGTCCCCAGGTCCGGCTCGTGAGACCCGCGAAGGTGATCTCGTAGTCGTTGACCGCGTTCGCCGCGATCGGTGTCGCCCAGAGGTTGAAGGCATTGAGCGTGGTCTCATCATGCACCCGGAAGACATAGCGGAGCCGATCCCGCGGATCAAATTGAGCCGACAACGGCGGTATCGACACATTGAACGGCAACAGCACTGCCTCCGCGGTCACCCATGCGGCGAGCACGACAGCGACCGCACGCGTGAGCGGAGCCGCGGCCTTGCGACCGATCGACCGAAAACTGCCGCGATTGAGGGCTTGCATGACCAGCGGCCGGAAGTGACGGTGGGCATATGCGACTGCAAAGAGGAGGGCAAACACCGCGAATTGTGGCTTGACGAGCGCCGCATAGGTCAGCGCGGCCGCGGCGAGCTCGTAGCGCCAGCGGAAAAAGAGCCAAAACGCCAATAGGAAAGCGCACGACGAGATCGAGTCCCATTGATCCCAAAGCGACGCAATGACGATTGGACCCGGACTGATCGCGTACAGCCCGGCGGCGACCAACCCCGCCTTTGAGTTAACTAGATCGCGGGCGATGAGGAAGAGCAAGCACATGATCCCGGCGTCACCGAGGATGGGCACCAGTTTCGTAACGTAGAGAAACGTATCCCCATAGAAGTCGCCGGTCGGAGAGAGCACGTGAAACAAGTTTGAGATGTACCAAAGAAGCCAGAGATCACCCGGCAGATGACCGATGACACCCTGATTCGTCTTGTACAGGTCCGATATTGGCAGCTTTGCGAGCCGCTCGGCACGAAACCCGAGCACCAGCGAGTCTTCCAGATACCGGCCCCAGTTGGCGAGGATGAGCCGCAAGAGCGTCCCGGAGATAACGATGGCGGCAAGAAGCGCTCGGTTCGAACGTTCGGCGCCTGTCGTTTGCTGAGGCGCAACGAGGTGAACATCCGGGACGCCTGACGTGGTCGCGGCGCCAGTTGGAACGGCACGGGCTTTCTTCCGTTGACGCGAACGTGACATGCGACAGACTCCAGATTTCGAGCATCACGGTGCAATCGGTTCGATGTTGAGAATTCGACGGCAATTGACCAAGAAGACGCTAAGTTTCAACCAGCCGGCTCGTGCGCCATATTCGCTCGCGCGAAAATGCTCGTGATGTTGTCTTGGAAGACGAGTACCCAGCCGGCGTCCTCACGGAGTCGAGTCGCGGTGCCATCCCATGGCCGGACGAAAACGGTTTCGATTCCTTGATCATCCAGAAACTCCTTCCAACCGGATCTCCCAAGCGCCGTATCAAGGTATTCCCGAACAAGCTGCTCGCCGTACATCTCTTCGCGACCATCGATGAAGACCTTGTTGTCCGTTTCCGAAAATCGATAGATCAGGTATCCGCCGTAGTCATATGTATTGAACAATCTGGTGCCGGGGTAATTGTTGAGGTAAAAAGTAACGCCTTCTTCTGGCAGGTTGTAGATCAGCGGGTCCCGGCGGAACTGGGATCGTTCGACGCTAAGCATAAAGATCAATGTAAGGGCGATCGTCGCAATTGGGAGAGCGAATGTCCAGACCGTGCGCGGGAAGAGCGGTGGCGCCTCGGCAGGAACAGACCGCTTCGTGAGTGGACGATCGAGTTTGCTGACCTGCCCGGCCAGCCAACCGATGAACATGAACGAGATCAACAAGAAGACCGGAATGTATCGGAGCGACTGGTAACTCTGGAATGCCAGCACCACGAGCGGTCCCGCCGGCCAAAAGTGAGGCTTGCGGCGGACCAGGAACCAAATCGCGGGAAGAATCAGCAGGAGCGCGATGGCGAACGACAGATGGCCTCGTTCATCCAAGTTTGGCCGCATCCACTCCAAAATGAACTCTCTTCGAACAGCGTCTCGGTCGAGGTAATCCAGCGTCAATCCGAGGATCTTCACGTGCCGCGGATTGATCAGAAGCGCCAGGCAGCTCGCCACACCCACCATGACGACATGGCGATCAACCGGCCGCCGGATCAGGCGATCAAGCACGAATGCGCCCAAGCAGCCAATGCCAATCAACGCCGTGAGGTTCAAGTTGATCCAGAGGGCAAAGAGCGGTGGAAGGAGCCAGAGTGTTCTCCGGCGCCCCGTGTCGTAGGCGGCCAGCTCAGCCAAAAGAACCGCGAGCAGCGTCCAGGTCCAGACCTGAGGACGCGCCGCGATAATCTGAGGGCGGACAAAGCCGGTGCTCAGCACGATCATCGAAATCGCCGCCGCCCGGCGGCTCAAGCCGTAGTATCCCGCTCCGGCGTTGAGCCGCCAGAAACCGGTGACTGCCAGCGCCCAGGTCAGCAAGATCGCTCCGGCAAGTCCACCCACTCGATACGAGAGCGCAAGAATGACCTCGGCCAGCCATTCGTGGGCGATCCACTCTTCGCCTCCATGTGTCCAGGAGAATGGATCGGTGGTTGGTACCCGGTGGTGATCGAGAATCCAATTGCCAGTCGTCAGGTGCCACCAAAAGTCCATGTCGACCAACGGCCACTCATTGAATCGCGGGCCGACCGTTAGCTCTAGTCCGATGATGAGAACCGGGGCCGTGAGCAACAGCGCGACCCACAACATGGAGCTCGAACCGAAGAAACCAGCCAGCCGGCGCAGATCGAGCGCGTGCTGATTGACCGATGCTTTACCTTCCGGTTCGACCGTTCTGGGGGAAGCGGCTCGGCGGGGAATCCTGGAATTCCCCTGAGGAACCGCGCCGTGCTTAGCTGTCGTACTTATCGGCGCGCGCCGCTTTTTGGACTTCTTTGAAGACATCTAATCTCCAAGTAGTTTTCGTGCATTGTTTTAGCAACATTGTACTATCAGCTGTATGCACTAGCGCGACAATACCACGGATCTGCCCGCGAAACGCTCCGTGCTGGAACGGTCGCGATGCTCATGCGAACGGCTGATGGGCGATGCTGGTCCGAACGTAAACCAAATGCAAACGGTCGCGATAGACCAGTGTCCACCCGGGCTCTTCCGCGATCGCGACCGAAAGGCCATCAATGTGTCGAATAATGACTGCCTGAATTCCTTGTTCATCGAAGTACGCTTGCCAACCGTCTCGCGCGTAAATGAGATCGAAATACCTTCGAATGAACGAGTCGCCGTACATCTCGGCGCGGCCATCAACGAAAACCTTGTTGTTCGTGTCCGCGAATCGATAAATGAGGTAGCCGCCGAAATCGTAGGTATTGAATATGCGGGTTTCCGGGTAATTCTTTAGATAAAAGGTCGTGGCTTCTGCCGGATGGGTCCATAGAAGGGGCTCCCGCCGAAATTGCGTTTGATCGGTGCTGGTCGCGAGGACGATTGAGAGCGCAGTTGCCGCGATGATCGGTGTCAGGACCCAGGCTCGACGCGGAATCAGCGAGTCTGGAACCTGATGCCGGGTCTCTTGTTCTTGCCGAATTTGTCCCCACTGGCCGGCAAGCCAGCCAGCGAACATGAACGCGATAAGAATAAAGACCGGGATGTAGCGGAGCGACTTGTAGCTCTGATAGGCGAGCACGATCAACGGCGCCGCGGGCCAGAAATTCGGTTTGCGACGGGCTAAATACCAGATGGCCGGAATCAACAAGACGAGCGCGATCCAGAAGGGATGATGTGTGCGTTCGCCAAACTTCGGCGGCATCCATTCAAAGATGTATTGCCGCCAGATCGCATCTTCGCCGATGTACTTGATTGTCAAGAGCGGCAGTTCGATGTGATTCGGATTGACGAGCATTGCCAATCCGCTGAGCACCGCGATCGTCACGACATGGCGATCGATTGGTCGCCGAATCAACCGATCGATCGTGAATGCGCCGACACACCCTACCGCGATCAGCGCGGTCAGATTCATGTTGATCATAATCACGATGATCGCGGGGACGACCCAGAGCTGCTTCCGTCGTCCGGTGTCATACGCGGCGAGCTCGGCCATCAATATTGCCAAGAGCGTCCAGGTCCAAACCTGCGGGCGAACCGTGATCACGCCGGCCCGGACGAAAACGCCTCCAAACGCCAGCATCGTGATTGCGGCCGCGCGACGGCTAAGCCCGTAGTAACGAGCGCCCTCGATCAGCCGCCAAAATCCGAGCACACAAACGATTGCCGTCAGAATGACGCCGCCTGCATATCCGCCAGCTCGCCAACTGAGCGCGAGAACGACCTCGGCCAGCCACTCGTGAGCAATCCAGGATTGCCCGTCATGGGTCCATGAATAGGAATCGGTGAGCGGGATGCGATGTCGGTCGAGGACCCAGTTTCCAGTGGCCAGGTGCCACCAGAAGTCGGCATCGACGAGCGGCCACTGGTTATGACGCAATCCGGTCGTTAACTTTAGGCAAATAATTAAAATTGGCACGACAAGCACGAGCACAACCCACAGCGGAGACTCTGCGCCGAAGATGCGACTCACCAAGGGCGTTGCTGCTCTCAGCCTGCTTAGGGCAAAGGATGAGGTCGAAGAGGCGGGCTGACGCAAGACCCTGGGCTGAACGATCGTATCGATCCGCTGTGTGTGAACGGCGCGTTTCGCTGGGGCGCCGCCGGCACGGCGGCGTTTTCTTGGCTTCCTCGAAGGCATCCACGTTCCTCGGGTTCAACTCGTACCGCGTGCTGGTCGGATCGTACCATCGTCAAGGGCCAATTGATGAGGATGCGATCAATTCGGAATGACGTGAATTTCTACGTCAGACCTCCGTCTCCTCTTCACGAATTCTCCGCATTTGGTCACTACTTTGGTGATTGACGAGATTCACTCGTTGTCGCCAAGGAGGAACAGGTGAACAAGTGGATTGCCGCGGCAATCATTCTCGCGGTGGTTGGAATCGGGGCAGCGCTCGTGGGTTGGACTGCTGACGATAACTGGGGACCAGATCGCGGAGGCGATATCGTAACGCGCAGCGTTGGGGAAGATGGAACCGAAATGATCGTCGTCCGGGAAGGCGATCGACGTTTCTCCCCTTTCGGACTCTTCATCGTTCCGCTGGTAATCTTCTTTGCGATCTTCGTCCTGCGCGGATTTGCATTTCATGGCCGTTCGGCGGGATTCGGCCCCTGGATGCATGGCGGACCAGGTGCGGATAATCCACCAGTTTGGCTCGACGAATGGCACCGTCGCGCGCACACCGATGCTAGCGCACCATCATCACCTGTCGACCGCGACCAACCGCCCGTAACGCGGTAAGCCATGCTTTCGAGGATCATGAACCGATGAAAACCGTGCTGGTCGTCGAAGATGAAGCGGGCATCGCCCGTCTGATCCGGGATTACCTGGATCAGGCGGGATTCGCCGTGCGGATTGCCACTGACGGTGAATCCGCGATTCAGTTAGCGAAGTCGGTTCAGATCGATCTGATTGTGCTCGATCTTGGGTTGCCAGGCATCGGCGGGTTCGATGTCACGCGAACGCTCCGTCGAACGTCGTCGGTGCCGATCATTGTCGTTACGGCCCGGGGCGATGAAACCGATCGGATCGTGGGACTTGAGCTCGGCGCTGACGACTATGTCGTCAAGCCATTCAGCCCCAAGGAGCTTGTGGCACGAGTGCGCGCTGTATTGCGCCGGGTGGAGACCCAAGATGAGCCGGCCGCCGTGATCAACGTGGGCACGATCTCGATTGATGTCATGCGAATGCGCGTGACCGTCGACGGGCGGCAGGTAGACCTCACGGCGAGCGAATTTGACCTTTTGATTACGCTTGCGCGAGAACCCGGACGCGTCTTTACGCGCGCCCAATTGCTCGATGCGATTCACGGCGAAACATTCGAAGCCTTCGAGCGCGCGATCGACGCCCACATCAAGAACCTGCGCCGGAAAATCGAACCGGACCCACGGGCGCAGACCTATATCCAAACCGTTTACGGTGTCGGTTATCGTTTCGCGGAAGACTGATTGCAATGCCGCCGCCAGAACGAGGACGATTCAGGGGAGGACCGCCGCCATGGTGGCCGGAGGGAGCCGAGTGGCCACCGCCGCACGAACATGTTCAAGGTGAGCGCAGGCGCTTCCTGATCCTGATCGCGTTCGTGCTGTTCGTCTCTGTTGCGTTGATTTTTGTCGCGGGATTCTTATCCCACGACTGGGCCGGTCCGAATGGCGGCAGCCGCAATGACGGCGAATGGAACGGGAGCCCGGCATTCGCGCTGATCCCACTCAGTATCGTCATCCTCCTTATTGTTCTATTCCTTCGGCGAACAGCGGCGCCGATCGGCGACGTCATGGAAGCCGCCAATCAGGTTGCCGGAGGGAACTATTCAGCCCGGGTGAAACCTCGCGGCACACGGTCGGCGCGCAGACTTGCCGATTCTTTCAATGAGATGACAACACGGCTAGAGCACAACGAAGAGCAGCGAAGGCGATTGCTCGCCGACGTTACGCACGAACTGCGAACGCCGCTCGCGATCATACGGGGAAACATCGAGGGAATGCTCGACGGCGTGTACGCCCGTGACGACGAGCACCTTGCGCCCGTGATCGAAGAGACAAAGCAGATGACACGCCTCTTGGACGATCTCTACACGCTGGCGACGGCGGAGTCGGGCGCCTTGAAACTGCACCGTGAACCAACGGACATCGCGGATTTGGTTGGCGACGTTATCGCGGCGTTTACACCACGTGCTCGAGAACGCAACGTAGCACTCGATCCTGCAATCTCAATGTTGCCAGAGATTGATCTGGATGCAATTCGTATCCGGCAAGTTCTGGAGAACCTGGTGGTCAACGCACTTCGATATACGCCGGGTGGGGGAAGCATTTCGATCGCGGCCAAGGAAGTGCAAGGCGCGATCGAATTCACGGTCTCAGATACTGGACCGGGCGTTCCCGCGGACGTGCTGCCAAATCTCTTTGACCGCTTCACCAAATCTGCTGACTCAGGCGGCAGCGGACTCGGCCTGGCCATCGCCCGGGGAATCGTTGAAGCCCACGGCGGCGCCATTCGCGCTCTCAGCCCGCCAGGCGCCGGACTCTCGATTCTATTCACCGTCCCTTTTGACTGAGCCTCAGTAGACCCCAAACTGGCCACCAGTCGAACCTTGTGTCGTCCAGCTTCAATTCGGACCGAGGTTAGGTCGACAGACGGTACCGTAGAAGGTACACTTGCATGGAATCGTAGCCGCCCAACGAGACAGCGATGCCTGTAACCGCAAGAAAGTCGAAGCGCGCTTCTATCGGACATCTGACCAAACTGAGCCGGTTCGTGAATGGTTGTTAAGCCTCGATTCGGTTGATCGCAAAAGCATTGGTTTCGATATCGCGCGAGTGGAGTATGGCTGGCCAATCGGAATGCCTACATGTCGTCCATTAGGAGACGGACTTTGGGAGGTAAGAAGCAATATTCGGGCAATCGCATCGCGCGCGTTCTCTTCTGTATGACGGAAGGAAAACTGGTGCTGTTACACGGATTCATTAAGAAGACCGAAAAGACGCCGGAGAAAGAGTTGTCGCTGGCGCGATCAAGGAAGAAGGAGATCTAGGGATGGACAATCCTCGCATTGGTTCTTCGTTTGACGACTTTCTGAAGGAAGAGGACATTTACGAAGAAGTCACATCAATTGCGATAAAGCAAGTTCTGGCCTGGCAGCTCGAACAGCGACGTCTGGAGCAGGGTCTTTCCAAGGCTGAGATGGCCCGGCAGATGAACACGAGTCGGACACAGATCGAACGTTTGCTGGATCCTTCAAACTCGAGAGTTCAGCTAGATACTCTTCAGCGAGCTGCAAAGGTACTTGGACGTACGCTGACGATAGAACTGTCATAACACCAGTCAACACTCCTGCACACCGAAACGACCACCATGCTTTTTGGCACCTTGCCATGAGTGCGTTCGGTGTTGCCGAAAATGAGGCAGACGGCTCGATCGAAGATCTGCTTGCTGCTCAAGCTCCCCGCCTGGACTCATCAGCAGCGCTGGAGCGTGCTCGCATGGCGTTTGTGAAACAGGTACGCTATCGAAAACCCCGGAGTCCGGTGGCAGGTGCATAGGGAGTGGACGAGTGAGCGAAATCAGGCTGTTGAGTGAGCAAAACGTCCGTCAATTCCTTGATGTCGATGCGATGATCGACGCCTTGGCAGAAGGGTTCAAAGCGCTAACCGCGGGGCAGGTCGTCGCGCCGCCGCGAAGCGGTGTCGATGTCCCCAACGGTTTTCTTCTCTCGATGCCGGGTTGGCTCCCGGGCAAGAGCATCGGTGTCAAACTCGTGGCTGGATTCCACGACAACCTCAAAATCGGGCTCCCCGGTCATCAAGCATTGATCTGCCTCTTTGATGGCGATACCGGAACACCACTCGCTGTGATGGATGGAACCGGCATCACCGCGCTCCGAACCGCCGGCGCTGCCGCGCTCTCCGCGCGGCTGTTGTCCCGCGAAGAGTCGAAAACGCTTGCGATTCTCGGCGCCGGCGTGCAAGGGCAGTCGCATCTCACGGTGATTCCACATGTTCGTGGAATCGAGGAAATCCGGATCGCATCGCTCTTTTCCGCCGATGCCGAAAAGCTGGCAGCACAGGACCCAAGAGCACGGGTCGCGGCATCGTATGAGGAAGCGGTGCGCGGAGCTGATATCGTTTGTCTCTGCACCTCGTCAAGCACTCCCGTGATCGAGTACAGCTGGTTGTCGCCGGGGACTCACGTCACGTCAGTCGGATACGCGCCGCCGGGTGGTGAGCTCGGACGCGATATCGTCGAAGGCGGACGACTCTTCGTTGAAACCGCGATGGCGTTTGCTGATCCGCCTGCCGGTTGCGCGGAGCTCAAAGGATTGCCGGCTTCTGCTGGCGCGGAGCTAGGCGCAGTGCTGTTGAGGCGGAAGCCCGGCCGGCAGTCCGCGGACGAAATCACCGTCTACAAAGCAATGGGGCACGCCATGGAAGACCTCGTCGCCGCGCAGATCGTTTACGACCTTGCGACCGCCGCTGGTGCCGGCTCGACGTTCCGGTTGCGCTAGCCAGAGCTCGAGCTGTGGCCTAGCGAAATTCGTTCTCTGCTACGTTCGTTGGGAAATCGCTCCAACCAACATCCATCGCAAGGAGTGAACGTTGCCCTCTTCCAGTCATCTAGCGCTGCACAAATTCAATGATCAAACCAACGCCCTCGCCAACGAAGTCCTCGCCTACGCGCTACGAAACGTTCAGCATCAAAATGAGGCCGGCCTCTTTGATGCACCCTCGTCCGATGAACTAAACAAAGCACTGCTCGGCGCGATCAATGGTCCCGGATTGGGTCCAGAGCAGGCGTTTCAGTTGTACAAGAACGTGGTCGCGGCGTCCTGCCTAAGCATCGAACATCCTAGATTCCTAGCATTTGTGCCTTATTCCCCTTCGGTTTCGGGGGTATTGTTCGATATGGCGCTCTCCGCATCCGGCATTTTCGGAACCTCGTGGCTGGAGGCCCCCGGCTCAGCGGCAGCGGAAAGTCAGGCGATTCACTGGTTGGCAGATTTGGCCGGAATGCCGTCAACATCGGGCGGAACGTTCCTCAGCGGAGGCACGATCGCCAACGTCAATGGGCTCGCGCTTGCGCGTCACTGCTGGCGGACTCGTCACGGTGATAGTGGTCGTCGCGTCGCGGTTGCCGCTTCATCGGAGGTTCACTCCTCGGTGAGAACATCGGCGAAGGCGCTCGAAATCGACATCGTCGATGTTCCCCCCGATGAACGAGGTCGACTGACCGGATCGAACCTTGCTGCAGTTCTTGATCAATCCGACGCCGAGGTCTGCGGAGTTGCGGCCACGGGCGGGATCACCAACCTTGGTATCGTCGACGATCTCGCGGGCGTGGCCGCGGTGGCGAAAGCGCGCGGTCTTTGGTTTCACGTCGATGCCGCCTACGGCGGAGCCGCGTTGGTTTCTGAACAAACGAGAGCGCTTTTCACGGGCATTGAGCACGCCGATTCACTTGTGATCGATCCCCACAAGTGGTTGTTCGCTCCGCTTGATTGCTCCGCATTGATCTACCGCAATCCTGCGCTGGCGGTCGCGGCATTCACCCAGACCGCCGCGTATCTCGATGCGTTTCAGGAAACAGACGAGACGAACCCCGGCGATCTCGCCGTGCATCTCACCCGGCGTGCGCGTGGATTGCCTTTCTGGTTCACGTTGCTGGCGAATGGCACCGACGCGATGCGGGCCGCCGTCGAGCACAGTCTTATGCTCACCAGGCAAAGCGCTCGACTGATCGAGCGCAAGACATACCTCGAGCTTGCGATCGAGCCCGAGCTTTCCGTGGTCGTTTTCAGGCGGCTTGGCTGGACGGCAGAGCAGTGCCGGATATGGTGTGCGCGGTTGCTAACCGGCGGGATCGCAATGGTGCTGCCAACGACCTGGCACGGTGAAACGCTGCTACGGTTTTGCTTTGTGAATCCGAGAACGAAGCTCGACGACGTGCAGTTGCTCGTCGATCTGCTCGCGAACGATCTGGACCAGGCGCCGGCATAGAGATCAAGCATTCCGCGGAACAAGAGCAACTTCGCGCGGACGTTCGGGCCCTTTGCACCGGTTTCGGCAACGAGTATTGGCGTGAGCTCGATCGCCAGCGAGCCTATCCTGAGCGCTTCATCCGCACACTGACGAAGTCCGGGTACCTCTCAGCTTTGATTCCGGCGAAGTACGGCGGATTGGGGCTCGGCGTGACCGAGGCGAGCATCATTCTCGAAGAGATCAACCGCTCGGGCGGAAGCTCGGCTGCCTGTCACGCCCAGATGTACATCATGGGCACGCTCGCTCAACACGGCCGCGAAGAACAACGAATACGCTGGCTACCGTCAATCGCGTCGGGTGAACTGCGATTGCAGGCGTTCTCGGTGACCGAGCCCGAAGCCGGATCAGACACGACCTCGATTCAAACAACTGCCGAGCGCGAGGGCGACGAATACGTCGTCAACGGACTAAAAAATTGGACCAGCCGGGTCGAGCAATCAGATCTGCTCCTCTTGCTGGCCCGGACAACAGCGCGCGAAGAGTTAGCGGATCGTACTCGCGGGCTTGGTCTCTTTTTGATCGATCTTCGGGACGCCCGGAAGCAGGAGGCAATCGAAGTCCGTCCAACCCGTACCATGTTCAACTATGCCACCTATCAAGTGACCTTTCGCGATCTCCGTCTTCCCGCTGATTCGCTCTTCGGTGAAGAGGGGATGGGGTTTCGGTATGTGATCGATGGCTGGAACGAGGAGCGTATTCTGCTCGCCGCCGAGTGCATCGGCGACGGACATTGGTTTGTCGAAAAGGCGTCAGCGTACGCCACGAAGCACGAGGTCTTTGGCCGGCCGATCGGTCAGAATCAGGGCGTGCAGTTTCCGATCTCACGTGCCTACGCCCAGCTCCGGGCCGCCGATCTGTTTCGGTATCAGGCGGCAGCGCTTTTCGACGCGGGGGAGAAGTGCGGCGCGGAAGCGAACATGGCGAAACTGCTGGCGAGCGAAGCAAGCTGGGCGGCGGCCAACGCCTGCCTCGATACGCATGGCGGCAATGGGTTCGTCGACGAGTACGATGTCGAACGTAAATTCCGCGAGACACGCCTCTTCCAGGTCGCTCCGATCAACAACAACCTCATCCTCGCCTACGTCGCGAACCATGTGCTCGGGATGCCCAAGTCGTATTAATCGGCCTTCGATCAGATTCATCGGTGGATACCGATGTGTCCAGCATCGAAGGCTCGGGGCAATTATTGAGGGATTCGGTGACGGTCCATCAGCCGCGATTCAGGCAGCACGCGCGGGGTACCTCTTCGATGAGAACCCAGCTCTCTTTGAGTTGACCCTCCGTAAGACGGTCGATCGCGATGCCGCGAAGTTCAATCGCGATCCCGCTTGGAGGCGATCCGAGGAACGGTCCGCCATGAGTTCCTCGCAAAGTAAATCTCCTGATTACCGTATCGTCGACTGCGATGAGATCATCGACCGAGACCGAAATGTCGGGCAGTGCTTGCCGGTAAGCATCGATATCGATACGAAGTCCCTCTGGACCATAATGATCGCCGAACTTGAAGTGTCCAATATAGTCGCGCGCCACGATATCCTGGATCGTGCAACCCGATGGTTTGACGCAGTTGGCACGCTTTTGTCACCTTTGAGTCACTCTCGT
>CAYJPA010000023.1:0-64287 GCA_964371945.1 uncultured Sphaerobacteraceae bacterium
AGTAACGTTCGCAGTTTGTAAAGCGCTGGCAATCGTAGCGCGGACACGCAGTTGATACCGTCTCGTAGGGGTGTATGGCATACACCCTGTTCGAGTTCACCGAGCCTCACCTAGAGAATGTGGTGGTAATGAGCGCGGGCGTATGCCATACGCCCCTACGCAATGAAAACGACCTTTCTTGCTTACGTGATCGGACTCTAGCGGAACGAAAAAGGCTGATATTAGAGCGCCAACATTGGGGAAGGTTCAGACAGGTCGTTTCATGTCCCGCAACTCGTTAGCAAGGAGCTTGGTTCCCTCCGCACGCCCTACATCGATTCCACGCATCAGCTCCTCGAGCGCAACGCGCTGCTCTTCGGGCGATTCCGAGTCATCCTCAAGCCATGAATCGAGGAGCGCGATGAGTGGCTTGTTTCGCTCGATCTGGAGTCGCCTCTGTTCCTCGTCCAAATCATTGGAGTTAGGCTTTCTCAAAACCATTATTGGGCACCTCTCAATTCCAAAACTGCGATTAGCCTTCGGGAGTATAGGATTCCCGTCTGACCGTTCAAGAATAAGGCTACTCGAACACCAAAAGGAAGTACTGGTCATGAAGCGGATAACATTCGGAATTCAGACGGTGCCGAACAAGCCGTGGCCGGAGATGGTCGCGACCTGGCAACGGGTCGAGGCGCTGGGGTTCGATTCGGTGTGGGTGCCCGATCTCTTCGTGCCGACGTATCACCGCGATCTGCCCTTTATGGAGGCGTGGACGCTGCTCGCGGGCTTGGCGACCGTGACCTCGCGCATTCGAGTCGGCGTGCTGGTCAGTTGCAATACGTTTCGGCATCCGGCGCTGCTGGCGAAGGAGGCGGTGACCGTCGATCACATCTCGAACGGCCGGCTCGAGCTCGGGATCGGAACCGGTTGGGTCGAGTTCGAACACGAGATGTTCGGTATCCGCTATCCGGATGCGCCGGAGCGGGTCGCGATGTACGGCGAGGCGGTGCAGATCGTCGATGCGCTCCTCCGTAACGATGCGACGACCTTCGCTGGAGCGCATTACCAGCTCAACGAGGCGCCGTTCCGGCCGGGTCCGGTGCAGAAGCCACGGCCCCCGCTCACGCTCGCGGCGCATAGCCCGCGGATGTTGCGTTTGATTGCGCCGTTCGCCGACCGCTGGAACTCGATGGGGTCGCCGGCCGAGATGCAGGAACGTGGCGCGGCTTGATGAAGCGTGTCGAGCGATCGGTCGCGATCCGGGCGAGATCGCCAGATCGCTGCTCTATGTTCCGGCGCTTGCGCCGGATGAGAAGCCCTGGGATTCCGTCGACGCGTTCGCGGATTTTGCCGGGAGATACCGGGAAGCGGGCGTTGGCGAGCTCATTTTGCAGCCACCACCGGATGGGAACTGGGCGATTGTCGAGCGAATCGCGACCGATCTCCTGCCGAGCCTGAGGACGGCAAAGGTCGGGTAGTCCTCGATTTCGTTATACTCGTTGCACAGAACACAATGCCCGGGCTGGGGTATGAGCTCCGCCGGTGTGTCCGGAGACCCTTTGGATGTCCAGCGATATCGCTAGTTTGCTCGATTTTTTCTTCACTGTGCTCACGTTCGCGATCATCGGGCGGGCGTTACTCTCCTGGTTCGATCCGGGATTCAAAACAGCCATTGGACAGATTATCTACAGCATCACCGAACCAATCGTTGGACCGATCCGGCGAGTACTGCCGTCGCTAGGGATGTTCGACATCTCACCAATCATTGCAATACTCGTGATTCAAGTGATCTCCAGGCTGATCCAAGATGCTCTTCTGTCGTGAATCAGGCAGCGAGTCACTAACCACCAGATAACATGGACTGGACGAGGCTCGCATGATGGCCTAAAGTCATGCCGTCATCGATATGCGGATCAGTGAAACATCACATGAGGGCGGAACGATGGGCCGAGTAATCCAACTGGTCTCCATGGCGGGGGTATTGGTCCTGATCGTACTTGTGGTCATGGCGATCCTGGCGCTGACCGGCCAGTACGAACCGTCGTTCACAAATCCCCCGAGCTAAGACAAGCAGCCTTCTCGCGAACTGAAGCACACGTCGCCTTGGCGATGTGTGCATTCTTTGTGTTCGGTGCAGTCGGGAACAAATCAGAACGTCTCGTCGTCTCACTCTCAGGAACCGGGAAGATGCTCCGGTAGGTTTTCAGAGTAAGAGGTGTTCAGATGCATTCAGTTCTTTCGCGACGACGTTTCTTGGGCGTGCTCGGCGGAGCGGTTTTCGTTTCCGCGGCCACGCTATCCGCAACTCGACCTGGAGTCGATTCCGTAGCGGCGTTGACCTTCATTTCCGGGACGCCGGGGCCGGTCGATCCAGGCGATCAGGTCCTGCTTCGCATCCACAACGAGGGTGGATTCGTACCGGTCGAGTATCCGCTGACCGCCATTCCAACCTTCTCTCTCTATGCCGGCGGCCGGGCGATCACGACAGGACCGATGATCGAAATCTTCCCGCAACCAGCGCTGCCAAATCTACGTGAACTGAAACTTTCCGGGGCCGGCATTGCGCGGGTGCTCGCGGAAGCGAAGGCAGCCGACTTGACCGACGGTCCAAACTATTACGGCAGCACCAAGATTACCGATGTCCAGACGACGTACTTCACGTACAACGACGGCGCGATCTCGAATACAGTGTCGGCCTATGCGCTCGGTTTCGACGAACAGTTGATCGCGAACCCGGAGGATCTTGAAGCGAGGGCGAAGCTGATCGAGCTCCAGTCGTTTCTGATGGACCTTACGACGAACCTCGCCCCGGAGGAGGTCGCGGAACCAGACAAATCCTACGAGATCGAGCAGATTAGGATCTACGCTCAGGTTTACGATCCATCCACCGTCGACGATGAGCTCGAGCAGCCGCCGATGCCATGGCCGCTGGAGACCGCACTCTCAGTGTTTGGGAATCCTCTTCGAGAGGGGCCGCTGTCCTTGAACACCCGGTGCGGAGCACTCACAGGCGATGAAGCGACGGTCGTTGTCGAGGCGCTGACGAAGGCGAATCAGTTGACGCCGTGGGAAAGCAAGGGCGAACAGTACCGGCTTTGGGTACGACCGCTGTTGCCGGAGGAGAGCGGTTGCCCGGATCAGTGACGGATTGTGGATGGTTTCGGGCCAAAGGGGTGTCGATAAGCGCCGTCCAATCATCGGCCTTGGTTGGTTTGAATCGGGGGCGGACACGGCGGTTCGCCCCCGCAGAATTGTCCCATTTTGACCTGGTTCCGCCAGTACAGTTGCGACAACCGTAAGGGGCCGACCGCCGTGTCTGCTCTTACTCACACCAAGCAGTGCCTGCAGGCATATCTCGGGCTTTGGTCAGTCAGACGCGATGCCAGCCGTGGTTGGTTGCGATCCGAAGACGATGTCCATCAGGCGGAGGGCGTTGGTCGAGTTCGCGATCCCCGGCCGCAGTTTGTAGTCGAAGCTCATGCCATTTGCGATCATCGTGTCTCTCAAATGCACCGCGTGAGCGATCGTCGAAAGCTCAGGCCCCTCGGCCAGCGTCAGGTCGTGCGTCGAGACCGCGCCGAGGGCGCCGGCATCGGCCAGATGCCGGATAACGCGTCTGGCAGCAATCTGGCGCTCGGCGGTGTTCGTGCCCTGAAGAATTTCGTCGAGGAGATAGAGGAGTGGTCGACCGTCGGGATCGGATTCGTTCGCGGCATCGACCACGGCCTTAAGTCGCTGCAGCTCCGCCATGAAGAACGAGACGCCGCGCTCGAGCGAATCCTCGACTCGAACGCTCGTCCAGAGCCTAACCGGCGGCGTGATCATCCGCGCGGCGCACACTGGACCCCCAGCGCCGGCGAGCACGGTATTGACGCCGATCGCGCGCAACAAGGTGCTCTTGCCGGACATATTCGAGCCAGTGACCAGCAGGAACGATCCCGCCGGTCCGATCACGACATCATTTGTCACTCGTTCGGTGTCGGGAAGGAGCGGATGTCCGATTCCTTCCGCGCTTACCGTTGGCGCGTCCGGGAGAACGTCCGGCATCGTCCAGGTTGGTTGATCGTGCGCCAGTCCCGCCAGTGCGGTCAGCGCTTCGGTATCCCCAATCGTGCCGAGCCAATCGCGGACGTGATGACCCGCGAGGCGTTGCCACGCTTCGAGCCGTCCCAGCACATTGACGTCCCAGGCGAAGACCGACTGCAGCGGGAGATACAGCAAGGTTCCAGGCGGGACCGCAAAACCGGCATGCTTGCCAAGCGTGGACAGGAGCGTCGACGCCGAATGCCCGTCTGATTTCAAGCGACCCCGGTTTGTCTCGAGCAGGCTCGATTGCCCCGGCATTGCCTCGATGTGCGACAGCAATTGTGCAAACTGGCTGATCGACGGATAGTGCTCGGCCACAAGCGCGATCCGTACGCGGGCCTCCGACGCAATGACCTGAGTAAGCACGATGTTCGCGGCCGCGACGACGATGCAGACGATCGCAGGCAGCCAACCGATGCCAGCGGCGATCGCCGAAGCGAAGAAGAGCACGGGGCCAGCGATGCTAAGTGCCTGGATGAGTGGTTTGCCGCGCAACCATGGTTCGCGCTCACACCACTCGAGCAATGGTTCGGGATTCGGGCGGATTTCGCCAATTAGGCGTCCTCGAACAGCCAGCTCCTGGCGCCACTCGAGCTCCGGCGCCAACTCGGTGACCGCGAGCTGACGATTGCGAATCTCGGCCGGCCGGGCTGGAACCAACAACCAATCCTGCAGCCGCGTCGCGCCCATTGGGGTCTCGACAGATTCGAGTAGGTGAAACAGCGACGCGTGGCCGAACAGGTCGAGATCGTTGGCGAAGGCGTGACCAGTCGCTGCTTTGAAGTCGTGGCGGAGAGGCAGCTCATTCCAATCGCGATCGCCACGCAGGATTGATTCACGATTGATGTCATGAAACGCCACGGCTTGTTTCAGTTCCCGCCCGATTCGCCGGTGCTGCCCGATCAGCAGGAGAAAAGCAAGCGCCAACACAGCGGAGGCAATGTAAATCCAGAGCGAGCCAAACTGAAGCCCGAGGAGCAGGAGCGCGAGTGTCGCGAAGAATGCGGCCAGACGGATGTTGCCAAGGAGATTCCAGCGTCGTCGCAGCTCGTCACGTTCGGCGCCGTATCTGTTTCGGCGGACATCGTATGCGAGACGCCGTTGGGCGGTCTCCTCATCGAGTTCGATAACTGAGCCGATGCGTTCGATCAAGTTTTCAATCCTAAGCGTTGGGTGATTCACGGCCGCCACTCAACACCGTCCGTGGCTTCCGCGGTTGAGGTGACGCCGCGTGGCGCGGTGGTCCTGTTCCTTATCGCTTCGACCACCAAGCGGGGACGATAGCCGCCGAGGCATGTTGTATCACCGGTCAACCAGGTTGCTCAGTTAGGTGGGAGTCAGAAATGAACGCTAGCGAGTCTCGACGGGGAGGTATTGGCCGTCTTCGACGCCTTCGGTCACTTCTTCGCCGGCAAATTCCTCACCGTCCTCGTATTCGTCATATTCGTCCGCGTATTCGCCGTACTCGTCATCGTCAACCGGCAGGCCGTCGAAGCCGCCGGCGTACCCTGGGAGCGATTGCTGTACAAGTGGGTGTTGCGGATTCAACTCGGTGGTCACGAGCTCCTGATTCTGGCCATTCACGGTTTGACGCTTGGTGAGGATTCCCTTGCGCAGGAATTCCATCACCTTGGCCTCGATATGCTCCGATGGCAGCAGCGTTCGATCGAGGAAGCGCCAAAGCGTCCGGCTCATGTGGCTCTGTGTCGGTACGAAGCCTGGGTGGAGTTGCCTAACGTAGGCGTCGATTGCTTTGATGACCGCGAGATCGACATCGATCGATTGCGACATATGCAGCGGATCTTCCTCGCCGGCCGCGGCCACGAGATCTGGACTGACCGAACCCGGAACGCCCGAAATGATGACCCTCTTGCCAAGGCGGTTGCGAAGTGTGGTGACGACCCGGATGAAATCCTTGTCGCCGGTGAAGAGCAGGAAGGTCTTAATGTCAGGGCGGGCAAGGGCGGTATTGATGATATCGATCGCGAAGTTCAGGTCGGAGCGGGAGACGATTTTTTCGCGGCCCTGGTTATCGGTTGCTCGCTTGGCGGGATAGTGCTGAGCTTCGAATCCAGCGACATCCAAGCGGTTTCGCACCGGCAGCGGGTGTTGATCAAAATCGGCATATGCTCTGGCGACGGCCATCAGGCCATATTTGAGCGCCTTGTCGCGCCAGGTGATCGGATCGGGCTCTCTGCCGAAGGAGTTGATGGTCGAATAGCGGATATTTTCAAAGTCGACGAATACAGCTACTTCCGGTTCAGTTGCATTGCTCCCACTTTGCCGTCCGCCTGATGGATTCGCGACGGTCCCGCCAAAAACATCGTCACTCATGACTCACGCCTCCAAGACATATTGATTTCATGATGCCTTCAACTAGTCCGTGCTCTAGGATCGGAGCGGAGTCAGTGCGAGGATGGTCGCTATGAACGAGGCGCAATTCAATCCCTTTGCACCGGCGTTCGTTTTCAGCTTAGTGATCAACGCCCGCGACCCGGTCGCTCAGCGCAATCAAACCTACCTGACCAACCAGAGATGATGCGAACTCCATCAACCGATACAAACTTATGACGCTTTAATCTGACCCGTGCTTCGCTGAACGAGCGCACGCGGTCAGTCTATCACGATGGGATTATGTCGTTGGGTTGGCAACGTTCACTACGCCGCGCCGGCCGCTTCCGCGCCGAGGATCGCGGCGCCAACGACACCGGAATCGTCGCCCAGTCCCGCTTTGACGATGGCGACATTTCGCGCGGCGGCCGGCAGTGCTTCCCGAAGTGCCCGAAACTCCGCAACATGAAAGAGGATATCCACGGCTTCGATGACACCGCCGCCCAGAATGACCCGGCTGGGATTGAGCAAATTGATCGCGGAAGCGATCCCGTATCCGAGATATCGGCCGGCATCCTCGATCGCCTCGACCACAAGCTCGTCGCCGTCCCTGACGGCCTGCGCAAGGATCCCGGAGCGGAGTGCGGTTCCGCCTGGCTCGTCGTCTTTGAGGTCGGGTGCGATCTTTAGCAAACTAGAGGGTCGGCCCCTCCGCAAATCCCCGATTATCGATCTGGTAATGGCGGTACGCGAGGCATATGCTTCGAGATGCCCGCGGCCGCCGCAACCGCAGAGTCGCCCGTTTGCATGAATGACCAGATGGCCAATCTCGCCTGCCGAGCCCGACGAGCCCTTGACCAACTTGCCGTTGCGAACGATCGCGCCACCGACACCAGTTCCGACAAAGATGCAGAGGAAGTCGGAAATGTCTCGGCCAGCGCCAAAACGGGCCTCGCCCATCGCGGC
Source organism: uncultured Sphaerobacteraceae bacterium (assembly GCA_964371945.1). Taxonomy (GTDB): domain Bacteria; phylum Chloroflexota; class Chloroflexia; order Thermomicrobiales; family UBA6265; genus CAYJPA01. The sequence continues at coordinate 7,363 of CAYJPA010000023.1, forward strand.
AATTTGAACATCGTTGCGCAATGCCGCGGGCACGCCGTACCGCTCACGCAGCCGTTTCGCCATCGGCAGATTGACGGTCGCCTGGCTCAAATTTGGCGCGCCGAGCAGCACCCCCTCGGCGGAATCAACCTGACCGGCAATTCCGACTCCCACACCGACGAGATCGCCTTTCTTGATCGTCTTCACCGCGCGCAAAGCCCCGTCGGCGACATGGTAGATGCGAGCCATGAGCTCATCCGGTCCGTCACCGGAATTGCTCCGTGTTTTGTCCGATCCGACTACTTTGCCATTGGACAGATCGACGACCGCCGCGAGCACTTTTGTTCCACCAAAATCGATTCCAAGGGCGTATGGTCCAGCCATATTGGATTCACCTCCCGTCGTCAACGGGTTTCCGCCAGTTTCGTGCCACGTCGATACGTGGACACCGTTACAGTACGGCAATCGAATTCATCACACATGTTCGCAATGAAAGTACGACGAGATGACGATCAATCGAATTGTTCCATTCTGGAAGATGAGTGGAAGTGGGAACGATTTCGTTGTAATCGATAACCGAGGCGGCATCGTGTCAGGCGATCAGGCCGCCGAATTCACACGAGCGGTCTGTAAACACCGGGTCTCGGTGGGGGCGGACGGAGTCGTGTTGATCGACGCCAGCAGCGAACCTGGAGTGCATTTTCGCTGGCGCTACATTAATGCAGATGGAAGCGATGGCGAGATGTGTGGCAACGGAGCCATGTGCGGCGCTCGGTTCGCCGTGTTGCACGCGATTGCTCCACCGGACTGCGTTTTTCGAACCGAAAGCGGATTGGTGCATGCGATGGTGGATGTCGGATCGCCTCGCGTTCGAATCGAGGTCAACGATCCCGGACAAATATGCCGGGACCTCGCGGTCGATGCCGGCGGGCGCGATCTGGTGCTTCACTCGTTGAAGGTCGGGGTGCCACATGCCGTCCTGATCGTGGAGGATGTCGACGCGTTCGCGCCCGGGTCGACGCTCATTCCCATTGGACATGCAGTTCGTCACCACGAGGTATTTGCGCCCGTGGGCACGAATTTGAATGTGATTGCCGTGCTGGATCGGGGAACGGTACGCATGCGCACGTATGAACGGGGAGTCGAAGACGAAACGCTCGCCTGCGGAACCGGCTCGATTGCAAGTGCAATCGTGGCGACCGTGTTAGGACTCGCCGAGCCACCAATCGACGTGATTACGACGAGCGGGCGTATCCTTGAAGTTGACTTCTCGTGGGATGATGGACGGGTAAGCAATGTCACGCTCAGGGGCGAAGCGCGGATCGTCGTTCGAGGAGAGATCGATCCGGAAGCGCTAAGGTAGCGTCTAGCGAAACTCATACGAACGCCGAGGCATCACACAACCGGTGGCCACGCGCCATGGGGGCGGATACCGGAAGGGAACATCGAGCATGATTCGACGACGACAAACGAGGTCGATGCGGCGGTGGGTATCGACGCTGGTCGCAGCATCAACACTCATCGCTTTGTTTACCGCGCAATCCGGAGTGCTTGCGCGCCTGCAAGCGACTCTAGACTCGCTGTCCCCTGCCACTGGTCACGGTTCAGTCATCGCGCAAGGTGTCGCCGAAATGCCGGTCGACCCGATCGCGTGGCGCGTCGTGCTTGACAGCGCGGAGCCACTCGAAACGGCGCAGCCGGTTGAGCGCGCACTTGGCTTTGTGGTGGCGGAACCGGATGGAGTCCATGTTGTGGATGTCTCGGCCGGCACGCAGGAGCGATTGGCACCGGGAGAAGCCTCATATGTCAGCGAAGGCGACGTGCAAACGCGCGCCAGCCTGACCGATGCGACCACATCGTATCTCCGCGTCGCGCTCGTTGGAGAAGACGAGGCTCAGGACCCAGGAAGCGATGAGCTCGCCTTTGGCGGCGAGCCATTTGCGGCGCCAAGTGGGCAACACGACATCGATCTCGTTCGGGATGTGCTTGCCGCGGACGAGGAATCGCAGGTGGCCGGAGGCGACTATCCGGTGCTCGTGATCGCAACTGGAGGAGAGATCCGGTTACGTGCCGGAGGTGAACCGGTCACGCTCCTCGATGGAGAAGCAGCCCAGTTCACAGGTGATCTCACGATCACTGGAGTACGGGCCGATTCCTCATATGTGGCCGCCGTGATCGGTCCCGAGGTTCCAGTTCCGCCTCGAGCCTCTGGAACCATCACGATGGGTGTCTACGTTTGCCCCGCGGGAGTCGCCCCTGGCGATCTCGGCAACCCACTCGACACTGATGCAGTCGTCAACTGTGAAGCTGTGCCGGCTGGCGTGCCGACCACGTTGACCACGCCGGATGGCGATTCGTTGACGCTGGCTGACGCTGAAGAGGTCAGATCGGGCGTCTTTGCCTGGACTGCGCTTCCATTTGGCGAATATGTCTTCGAGGAAACGACAGATCTGCCGGCTGGAACCGGGAATCCCACCATCTACGACAGCGAGGGAACACTCTGGATAAATGGAGATGCCCCGATCGACGAATCCGTCCCCGATCTGCACGTTGATCTTTTTCTCTTCCAGACCGGCACCGGTTCGATCACTGTCACGTTCTACAACTGCCCCAGCGGTTGGTCACCCGATGGACTCGATCCGAGCGGTTGCGATGTCGTCACGGATGGAGTTGACGTCACGCTTACGAGCGGCGGCAACGGAGATCAGATGACCCTTGCGGATGCTCAATACGATGGTGATGCGTCATTTGTCTGGTCTGGTCTCGGAGTCAGCGAGAACTCGGACACGTTCTCCTCGGGTTACTACATCATCGAGGAAACAACGATGCCCGGGGGATTTAACGCGGTTGCGATGTCGGGCACGTACGTCTCCGATGGCGGCCAGGGGCTCGCCTACGTCAATCTCAATCCAGACGAACCCGATGCGCGGATCGCGATCATGAATTGGATCACCGCGAATCCAGTGGGAACGATCACGCTCGACACCATCGTATGCCCGTCCGCGGAGAGCAACATGGAGTTTTGCACGCGCCAATTCGGACCAACCGGTGTTTCCGGTGTCTACATTCAGGACGACGGTGGCGAGAATGCTCCCTTGACCGAAGGAAATGCCCTGCAGGAGGGTGACGGTCCTTATGTTTGGGTAAATCTCCCGCTGGCTAGTTATTTCATGGACACCAGCGGTCTGACGCCGCCGGACGGCTATCAGATCATCGGCGCGGTGCTCACCCCAGACGGCGTCGGTGTCAGTTCAGGGATTGTGATCGACGAGAACATCTCAATCGCGAACATCGTGATTTTGCTCGCACCGATCGAAGAAGAGACCACGCCTGTTTCGGGAGCGGATACGGACGAAGATGGACTCGACGATGACGGCGAGGTCCAATTCGGAACGGATTCCACGAACCCGGATTCAGACAATGATTGCCATTTGGACGGAAATGAGATCGTCGCCGGGACAGACCCGCTGGATGCGGCTTCGTTCCCCGAAGGCGACTGCGACATGATTGCCGATTCGGAGGGGTAAGGGCGTCAGCGGCACGCACACGTTTGCGTCGACATTTGGCGACAGGTATGCGTGCGCGTCGGCCAAAGCCTCTACCACGGGAGCCCGCGGGTGGCTCCCCTACGGTAATGTTCGCTTCCCTTCGTTTCTGAATTGGACCAATGGGCGTCGGTTAGGCTTCGTCCCAGAAAACGCGACGGAATTCGGCGGTGTCGTAATAACCGACGATGCTGATGATTTTGTTCTCGGCGACGCGGAAGACCGCCAATTGCTCCGAGATCAAATCCCGGCCAAGACGCTGGGAGAATTCGCGAACGACGAACTGAACCGCCGCCCGATCTTCGGTCGCGATGACGTCGCTGACTTCCCAACGGGCCTGTGGATATGATGAAACGACCGAACCGAAATAGGCGACGATCTCTTCAGCCGGCCGGACCGGGGCGGAGTGCGGCAACGCACGGAATGCAGCGTACTCGGCCAGCGTCGCATGAAGACGCCTGGGATCGCGCTCATCGATCGCGGCGAAAAATTCGCGAGCAAGCGTTTCCGCCAGGAACGGGCCCCGGAAGTGGTCGGTCATGATCGCTGGTCAATCGTGCGCATGGGCGCCTACGATTTTCGAAGCGAAACTGGCACAAGGCGGAGCAACTCATCGAGATGCACTTGAGAAGCGGCGCTTACGCCGTCCCGTGCGCCGACTCGATCAAGTGTCAGATCGATCTCATACAACACATCGACATCGTGACTTGCCAGATACTCTGCCAGACCTCGAATCTGCCAATCATGCTCGCGCCGGCTCGTTCCGACCCGGCTCCAAGCACTATCGGGCAGGCTGCGTAAGAGCGAGCACGTGCTCTGACGCAATCTCCGGAACTCCGCCATGATCGAAAGCGAGCTGAGCGCATTCTGCTCCGGCGATGCGGCCGCGGGCAGGCGATCAAGATCGGGATTGGTCTCCATCGCGATCAGATGCAGCTTCGGAAAGATTCGTAACTCCTCGTCACGGAGACGAACCAACAATTCGCGAACGCTTGGTTCGCCTCGCCGAAGAGAACGTTCCAAGCGCGTGCGATCGTGAATCGGGGTGATCCAGCGCGACAGATGATTGATCGTAAAGTGCAGGCGGATGATCAGTGAATCGTTACTCAAATCGGATATTTTCACATCCGCGGCCGTCGAGTTGCTGAGGATTGGTTCGTGGGTCGCCGTTTGCATGTTTGCTGCACCCCACCGCGACGAGCCGCGGCGTTCACATCTGTTGCCGGGAAATCCGGCGCCGTTACTACCGGATTATGCCGCCAATGCGTCTCGCACTTGCTGCAGGTGTTCCTGATCGTGATCGCAAATATGATCGGCGAGCCATTGCAATGTGACCTCGCCGTAGTATCCGTGCTCGCCCGCTCGAGTCCATGATTCCGGCGGCAAGGATCGCAAGAGGTCGACTGTATCCGTACGAAGCCCTGAAAAACGCTCGAACGAATCGCTGGTATCTTGCCCGCGGTAATCGCGTTCGATCGACCAGAGCGAATCGTCAAAACCGGCAAGATAGGGATGCTCTTCGGTGGAGGTCTTTCGAAGGCGCTCGATGAAGATCTCTTCCCAGTCGGCAAGGTGGGGGAGAATCTCCACGACACCCCAACCACCGTCGGATGCAGGACGGCTCAGCGCCTCGGGGCTATTATCGCCAAATATCGCGCGGCCCAGTTCCTCCGGGAAGACCTCAAGTGCAGAAATGATCGTCTCGGGTGACCGCATTGGGTTCGCCACAAGCACTCCACCGTTGTCAGGTACAAAAGAGATCGAAGCAAACTTACGTGCTCCCAGTCCGGCAGTAGCGCTTCGACTGGATCACAAGCATACAGGATAGGTGAACGGGCAGCGTCACACCGCTGAGCACGCTTCGCTTCCCAAATTGGAACACCCGTCAAAGCGACCTCGACCGAGATTATGACCTCTGGCGATTCGACCTGCCAAACACGAATCACCGGCTCCAGTCGTTCAAACGACACAATCGCTATCCAGACCCGTGGGTAGAAGCTTCTCGAAGATCAGTGCTCGATGTCATCGCCGGCCATTTTGGATGACTGTGAACGATCGCGCCGAGCTGCCAGCCGCATCGTTCAAATTTGTGCAATGCAGCAACAACCTGAAGCGGATCCAAGGCGAATCTGGTAGTTGAGTGATCAACATTGTCGCCAGGGAAGAGCGACTTAACTAGAGACGCCCGCTTGGGTCCGAAGCGAGCAGACCGCAAGATTTGTACGGATGACCGCTTCGGAGGTACCGAATCGCCTGAACGAGGGTGGGTTTATCGATCGAGAGCAGATTCACTTCACCGCGCACTACGTGTGCTCCCCATGCCCAGGAACGGCCAGGACCGAGGATCGCCTACTGTACAATCAAGCTCCGGAGATCCGCTGAATTCGTATTCTGGAGTAGACCATTGTTCAACGTTCGCTTCAGTTCGCGATTCAGGCTCATCCTTTGTTTGATCGTCGTCTCCGCCGCCGTGAGTATCTCAGGCAATGGAAATGCCGCGACTCCCGGCCCGGGGGATGCCAATCCCGAGCTCTATGCACCGGTCCTCGCAGCGCAACGAGATGCTATCTACGCGCAAACGGAGGGCGATTTTTCGCGCTTCCAAATCGATGCCACCTTCTTCCCAGCGACAGAGCTCGAGCTTGCAATGATCGAAGGCGGGGTGGATTTGCGGTTCGTCAACCAAACTCCAGATGAACTCGACGAGCTTTATCTTCGGCTGTACGCCAATGTCGACGAGTACGATACAGGCGCCATGTCGATCGACTCGGCTACCGCCGCGGGCGAGGAGCTCGAGACTGAGCTCTCGGTGGCCGGCACTCTTGTGACGATCGCGCTCCCCGAAGCGGTCGGTCCAGGCGAAGCCGTCGATCTCGAGTACACCTTTACGACGATCATTCCAACCGATCCGCTCGGCAGCTATGGCATGTTCAGTTACGACGCGGCGAGCGGAACCTATGCGCTGGCGCACTGGCAGCCGCTACTTGCGGGTTACGACCGCGAGATTGGATGGTTGCTCGATCCGCCGAGCAATTTCGGCGACCCTGTTTTCACGAACACCGCGCTGTTCGACGTCACGCTGACGGCGCCATCGGAATTCACATTCGTCACCACCGGCAGCGCCGCGGGGTCGGACCCGACGAACAATGACACGACGACGCACCGCTTTGTCACGGGTCCGGTTCGCGATTTCGTGATGGCCGCCGATACCGATTTTGAAGTCGAGAGCGTGAAAATCGGGGACACAACGGTGAGTTCGTACTTCGAGCCGGGAAGCGTGGATGGCGGACTGGAGGTGTTGACCGCGGCCGCGCAGTCGCTCGAGGTCTATAACCGGCTGATTGGAGCGTATCCATTTGAGGAGATGGACCTTGTCCAAATCGATCTTGGGAATGGTGCGGGAGGGGTCGAGTTTCCGCAGCTTATGTTCATTGGCTCCGACTACTACGTGAGCGACGGGGGCAGCGTCATTCCCCATTTTCTCGAGTATATCGTTGCCCACGAAGTAGGGCACCAATGGTGGTACGCGCTCGTCGGCAATAACCAGTATCTCCATGCGTTCACGGACGAGGGAATCACGAACTATCTGACGACGGTCTATTTTGGAGAGGTCTACGGCGCGGCGGCGATGGACGAGCAAGTCAATTTCAACCTCAAGGCGTCATATTTTTCATTGCTCTTCAATGATGGTGACCAGATCATCGATCAGCCGACAGACGATTTCCCGTCGCAGCGCTCGTACGGCACGATCATCTACGGAAAGGCCGCGCTCGGTTTTGGCGCGATTCATGAGACGATTGGCGACGACGCATTTTTTGACGCTTTGCGATCCTACGCGAAGGAGTTCCGTTTCGATGTCGCACTACCTGAAGATCTGAAGGCCGCGTTTGAGGAATCGTCCGGTCAGAATCTGGACGAATTCTGGCGCCATTGGTTCGAGGCCGCCGAGGGCAGGGAAGAGTTCGATGCAGCGGACATGGCGAATCTCCTGAAGGAGATCGGGCGATAACGGGACGGGAAGCGGCGATGAAAGCGCGTTCCCGGCGTGCCGCCGGAACGGCCACGAATGCGCCAGGATCGATTATCTGGCAAGCACTCCTGATCGCGGGCGCGACCCGCTTGGTGCTCTTCCTTGTCACCTGGTTGTCGCTTCGCGCTTTTCCCAGATTCGCCTCATATCCCGAACAGTTGCCTGACAGCTTTTTGCCCGAGCATCCGTTCCTCGATGGTTGGGCGCGGTGGGATGCCGCGCATTATGTCGCCGTCGCTCAGCTTGGTTACGGTGATCCGGCGAGCCCAAGTCCACACGGGGGTCTCGGGTTCTTTCCACTCTATCCGTTGCTCATGCGCGCATTCGTCACGGCGACCGGGTTCGACAAAACGGCCGGCGCGTACGCGGCTGCCGGTATTGTGATTTCCAATGTCTGTTTTTTTGCGGCGATTGCGCTGCTGGCGAAGATCGCGTTGGAAGTCGCGGGCGAGCGAGCGGCGCTGAACGCGGTGCTGCTCTTTTGCGTCGCGCCGTTTGGTTTCTTCTTCAACGCGGCCTACTCGGAATCACTATTCCTCCTGATCGTGCTGTCGGCGCTCTGGTTTGGACGGAAGGGGCAATGGTGGGCCGCGGGCGCGATGGCCGCGCTTGGATCCGCGACGCGGCTGGTCGGATTAGCGATCGGACCAGCGTTGCTCTTCCTCGCCTACAAGCGAGGAGCGAAGCCCCGCGATCTGCTCGCTATCATGTTGCTGTCACCGTCTGGATTGGTTGCGTTCTTCATTTACTGTGCGGTCAAGTTCGACGATCTTTTCGCCTACTTCGATGCTCAATCGGAATGGGGCGGTTGGAGAGAGCATGTTTGGGATTATGTCGAATTGTTCGTGATTCACCCAAAGGACGCGATCGGCGCCGATAGTCGCCATTTGATCATCTTGCTCAACGTTGCGTTGCTGGCGCTCTTCCTCGCGTTTCTGCCGACGGTTTGGAAGAGGCTCGATCCGGGTACCGCGATGCTGACGACTTTGCTCGTCATCGGTCAAGGCGCGATCACTTGGGTATCGCTCGGCCGCTACCTGATGCCGGCGGTCGGCGTTTTCATCGCCGGTGGCATATTGCTGGTCCATCCTAAGCTGGCCGGCTGGCCGCGAGACACGATCGTGGCCGGCAGCGCGATTTTGTTGAGCGCGTTGACCGTGCTCTACGCCCATGGATTCTGGGTCGTGTGAGCGCTCACCCGCCTTCTTCAGGCGGCTTGACGTTCCGGAACATCTTGAGAAGCAGAAGATCGTAGGTCGCTTTCAGGGCGCCGCCGATCAGTAGGGGCCAGCCAAACGGGGTCAAGCTCAACATCCATCCGGCGATCGATGGTCCCGCGGCCGCCGCGAGGGATCGCGGCACATTGGTGACGCTGGCGGCCGCCGGGCGCTCCTCGGGAGTCACCACCGCCATGACGTACGACGTACGAGCCGGGACATCCATCGAGGAGAAGAGACCGCGGAGCAGCAGCGTGGCGATCGCAAACGGCAGTGACGGCATGAACGGGGTCAGCATCAAGAAGACGTTGGCCGGGATGTGGGTGTAGACCATGGTCCGAACCAAACCGATCTTGTTCGCGACTCGCGGCGCGGCGAGCTGCGAAAAGGCAGAGAGGAGCCCGGTCCAGAAGAAGATTGTGCCGGTGGTCGCGACAGAGAGATCGAAGCGCTGGAAGAGCCAGAGCGCGAGCATCGATTGCACGACGAACCCACCGGCAAACGAGTCGAGACTGAAGAGCGCGGCGAGTTTGTAAACGATGGGTTTTGACGGACCGAGCGGAGCAGAAGCGTCTTTGCGCGCGGGCTCGATTGCGGGCGAGAGGGATTTGTAGAGCCAAAGCGTGACCAATCCCAATGCGGCATAAAGCAGGAACATCAAATCGAGCGCCCGCGGGAGCGAAATGGACGAGATTCGCGCCAGGTACTCAGGAAGACCTGAAATGAGTGATCCGAAGGCGGCGAGCAGCGACCCCACCAGGCTGTAGCGAGCGTAGAGCGCGGTTCGGGAAGACGCCGCAATAGTCCGCGGCAGCAACGCCTGCTCGGTTGGCAGGAAGATGCTGACATGGCCGGCCGAGGGATTGAGCGTTCCGATGAAGGCAACCACGAGCAGCGGCCAAAAATCGGACGCGACCGCAAATCCAATTCCCGTGGCTGCCATCAACACAGACGCTCGCAGCAGCAGCGCCCGCCGTCCCATGCGGTAGGCGACCAAACCAACGAGCATTGTCAGCGCGGCTGAACCGACCAGCGTCGCGGTTACGACCAACCCAATTCTGGCTGTGCTCAATCCGAGCGTGGTGAGATGAAGCGGCAGGAGAACGCTGACAAACCCGTCGCCGAAGGCGCGAACCGCTCGAGTACGCAACAAAACCGCGGCGTCGCCGGAAGCTCCCTCTGGCAACCACCGCCAGCGCTGGGTCGCAGAATGATCGGTCATCGGGGCATGGTATCCGAGATCGGAACGCTGCTCGCCGATGCCCTTCAACGAGACGGAAAGGATGAGGGTCGTGGTGAATTCGCCCGGCCGGCTGACCTGAATTTCGGTTCGCCAGCGGCAGCCCATCCCCATCCCGACTTTGACGCCGAGATAGCGGCCGTCTCGATCATGAACAGGTTTGCGCGCGAAGCCACCGTGGTCCATCTCGAGGTGGCGATTGATCAGCGTGACCGTTGCGTCGTCTACTGTACGGCCGTGTTCGCCAACAATCTGAACCACGATGTTTTGTGGGGCGGCGCGATCCGAACTCAGCATGAGCGTGACGGTCAGCCCATTTCCGGCGGCCGGCGTTCAGATTCCTATCGATTGGCGCTCCACCGTGCCGGTATCAACCCCGCCCGGCTCAGGTGTTCCGGTCAGGAAACACCGCGGTGTGGGGGTTCCGGGAGCAAACGCGCCAAACGAGATCCCGCTCAGCGCGACCCAACCAGCGATGATCGCCACCGCCGCCAGCGCCTATGTCAAGCGGTTTTGGCAGAACTGACGCATAGATCGTCTCCAGCAAGGGAATCAGGAGTCGTCCTCCTGCTTCCGCTAACCTGGAGACGCCGGTTTGGATCAATCGGGCTGGACTACGGCTGGCCGATGGTCACACCGTGTTTAGCCGCGTAGGCGTCGATTAGGCCGCGGGCGATGCTCATCTTCATCGGGACTTTCGGCAGTGCATGCGCTGAGAACCAACGGGCATCCGCGAGCTCCAATCCGTCCGCCAGGACATTGCCGCCGGCGTATTGGGCGGTGAAACCGATCATCAGTGAATGCGGAAACGGCCAGGGTTGGCTCGCAACGTAGGTAATTCGATCGACTTTGATGCCGACCTCTTCTCTGATCTCTCGTTGAACCGCCTCTTCCATCGACTCGCCAGGCTCTACGAACCCCGCAAGGAGCGCAAAGGTGCCGTCAGTCGTTCGGGTCTGCCGCGCGAGCAGGACCTCGTCCCCGCGTTCAACCAGGGTGATGACCGCGGGCGACAATCCAGGGAAGCTCATCAAACCGCAATTCGGACAGCGCTTGGCTCGCTCGGTACCGGAGAACTCGGTCGGCGATCCGCAGCAACCGCAGAATTGATGCGTGCGATCCCATTCCAGTATTTGCGATGCGCGACCGGCCAAATCAAAGATCCGATCGTCGACCTGTCCAAAGAGTTGGCGCAACCCTTGAAAGATGAGGCCCTCGGGCGGCTGGGTCGATTCGTGGAGCTCGACCGCGTAGACGTGAGAACCATCGAGCTCTCCCAGGAAGTTGGTGCGGTTCGGGATCAGCGAGAGCTCGGCGAGATCGCCCAATCGGGGAATCGGGGTCTCGAAGGTACCACTGAGGCGGAGAAGAATCTCGCCACCGCGAAACGCGAACCACCACGAGTCGCCCGGCGGCCTCTCCGAGTCCCGTGGCTCGACGGCAGGATAAAAGACGCGGTCAAATAGCGGCGGCATTCACGAGATCCTGTCGAACAAGCTCGGAGCGGCCAGACTGTTGTGATTGTACCCGCAGGCGACTATTCCTCTTCCGATAGCCCTGCATCTAACGAGCGCCAAACGTTGAATCCCTCGATTACGCAGATCGCGGCCGTCAAAATCGCCGATACGACACACCACTGGCAGATGGCGTCGATGACGAAGAGCTCAACGTAGGTGAGGTATACAGCGTACACGACGCCGGTGAGCGCGATCGCGAACGCCGCCATCGTTGCACGATCGTAAACCACTGGGCGCTTGAGCCTGACGACTACAAGCGCCAACATCGAGACGTACATCAAGACGCCCAGAATCGCGACCGGGATGCCTACCAGTTCGGAGTACGAACTGGTTTGGACGGTTTTGCAACCGCTTGTGATTCCGCAGACCAGCAAGTCTTCCCGGTAGTGGACGATCGTCAGATATCCCGCGACCCCGATTCCGAGGATCGACAGCACCGCCGATGCGATGAGCAGGCGGATCCGATCAGGCTGCAAGTGCGGCCTCGATCTCTGCCTGGAGATCCTCATACTTGCCGGTGAAATCGATCCTGACGCCGTTGAGGAAGAGCGTTGGGGTCGAGTTCACGCCGGCCCGCACGGCTTCCGCTTGTAAGGTCTGGACGTCAGCTTTGTAGGTGCCTTTGTCGAAGCAACTGTTGAACTGCTCCATGTCCAATCCAGCGAGCTCGGCCATGGTCTTGAGCCGCGATTTTGAGAACGCACCTTCGTTCTCGCCGGATTGATTGGCGAAGATCGTTTCCTGCATTAGCCAATACTTGCCTTGATCCCCGGCACACGCGGCGGCCTCGGCCGGCATGTCAGACTCGCCCGAGCGGGATTGATCGTCGATGAAGGACATCGGGTGGTACTCGAGTTTCACCTTTCCCGTTTTCACATAGTCGGCGATGATGCGCGGCACGAAGTTATCATTGAATGCCTTGCAGAAGGGACATTGGTAATCCGAATACTCGAGCAGAGTCACGGGTGCGTTCGGATCGCCCAGGACGCGACCATTGCTCGGGATTGAGGCATCCACCGAATTCGCGGCCACGATCGCCGGCAGGTTCGCCGATTCGTCGTCGCCGTCATCTTGATTCAAGAGAATCAAACCAATCGCCACCACAAGCGCAATGACCAATGCGCCCCCGAAAAAGAGCATTTTTCGCGTTCGGGCCTTCTGCGACTCCTTGAGCCGGCGTTCGGCACGGCCTGAAACAGGTTGCGATTTGACTCTCGCTTTTCTCTTTGGTGCACTCATTGTGAAAGAAGCTCCATCACGCCACTCGCCGCTCGCCGCTCGACACGGGCAGGCATACGCCATTTTCCGGGGAATCGTGTCGCAAATCGGTCGATAACAACCGCTGCGCCGTTGCAAATGCGTGTACAGCGGAGACTAAGTCGTGGGTGTAGATATCGGACTTCCCGTGGGTAATGGTTCCAATTCGACTTGGATGAATCGAAGGTAGTTGATGACATCCCAGATTTGCTCATCCGACAGCTGATTGCCAAAGGCCGGCATCGATGTCGTCGGTTTGCCGTCTTTGATCCAATTGAAAAACTCGGCATCCCAGTGAGCCTTTGCATGAGCGGTTGTGAAATCGGCGGCAGGGGGTGAGAAGGTGTTCGCGAGTGGCCCATCGCCCTTGCCGGCCACACCGTGGCAAGAAATGCACATCGCCCGGAACGTGGACGCCCCGCGCTCGATCGAGGCGGAATCCGCGACGATTGGATTCACGGTGTTGAGCGGCATCCCAGGCGTCGCGATCGTGATTCTGGCTTCTAATAGCAGCAGTGCGCCAAGCGCGATCGCGACGGCTCCAATTCCCAGGCTCTCCTTGCGCAGCGGTTTCTTGGCTGTCCACCAAGCGAGGGCGAACGCGGCGAAACCGGCCGTGATCATCAGCAAACCGACGATTCCCGTGGGTCGAAACGCCCACGCGACGCCCGGCTGACCACCGCTGCCTACCGCCCTTATCGGCAGCGTGATCGTGGACGTCCATTGGAATCCGCCAATTTCGCGAACGATGACTTCGATACCCCAATCACCAGCGATGCTAACCTCGGACCCGTGCGCTTCAAAGCCGTTTCCGGCCGCTCGCTCGAGCTTGACCTCCTTCTCACCGGCGTTCAGGTTCGGGATGGTCAGGCGGAGGACCGCTTCAGTGTCGACAGGAAGCGGATCGCCGCCTACATCGAGCCGGAAGTGGTTCGGGCCGACCTTGCCTGGAGCAAGCGAGAGCGTCGCGTTGTGGCCCTGCAGATCGAATGCGACATCCATTTGATTCGCTTCCTGCGCCAACGATTCTCGTGCCGGAGCCTGACTCGTCAGGCGACCAACCACCAGCAGAATCGCGATCACAACGACCACCTCTGATGTGACCGTCAGCGCAAATCGGCGACTCCATCGAATCGTCGATCGGTCATCGGACGCGCGCTTGATATGCCTAGAAACGACGAGCAGATTGACTGCCGCAATCGCCAACACCGGAATGATCAGCAGCAGTTTGATCGTCAGTGAAGTGCCGTAGGCGGTTTCGCGCAACGCGCTCCAGTTACCAATTTGTAGCCAGCCGGCATACAGACCAGTGAAGAGGATCACGGCCCATGAGGTGAGTGAAACCGCGGAGAAGCGAGGAAGGGATCGAGCAAGCACGACACGCCGGCCAGCGGGTGTCAGGTCACGCAAAGTCGGGATCAGCGCCCCGACCAACACGATCAGCCCGCCGATCCAGACCGAGACCGCGAGGAGATGCGCCATATCGAATGCAATGGCCACGGTGCGCCCGTTCGTTTGCGCGGATGCGTGCGAGACCAGCGCGAATGGCAACGCGGGCGACGCACAAACGCACAGCGTCAACAGCGTGAGAACTCGTTGGCGTCGGGGCCACCACCAGGCCGCACTCATGAGGACAACGGCCGAGGCAAGCAGAAGCACGACACGCAACAACCAGATGCGGCCGAGGCGTGTATCGGTCAGCGTCGTCGAAACAGCGGAGAAGAAACCCGAATCATCATTCGCGCCGTCAACCTGGACGTAAAGCGCAAGCAGCGAGCCGGCAAGCGCGACTGCTACGCCCACATAGCCAATACCTCGCACGCGCCGGGTCAAGCGCGGACCTGCTTGCCAAGCAGGCGAGATCGCGGGACGCAACACGAGCAGCCAAATCGAAAAGACCCCGACGACGACAGTGAGACCGATGTAGGAGACCCAACGCGCCAGGGCTTGCAGCCAGGCAGGCGGACCGGCGTTGCCTTCGAGCACCGGCGGGACAACGCTCGTGACATCGTCAACTGTGCCTACCGTGAACGGGATGTATCCCTGTGCGCGGTGGCCGTCCGCCGACGAGAGTGTTTGCCAAACAACTGAGAAGGTTCCGTTTGGCAGTCGATCGGGCAGCACCAAGCTCATCGTATTGCGATCTGACAGATCGAATTCGAGCTTCGTCGATTCAACTTGAACGCCATCTTGATCGAACAACGCGGCCTTGGTGCTGGCGACCCTTTCCAAGGGCTCGGTGAAATGCATCGTCACCCGGATTGGAGTATCCGCCAGTACGGAATTTGCAGCCGGATCGCTCGAAGCCAGGAAGGCGTGTGCCTTGACCTGCGCCGGCGTCATCGCGGCCGAGGCGAGAAGCACAATGATCACAAGGTACGGCTGGGGGCCGAACCGTGGACGCTTCGCTTGATTCATGAAGATTCCCATCGGTGACCACCGTTCGCGCCGGAGTGACTTGCCGCACGCACTTCGATGGTCAGTTAGCACTAACCACGGAATTTCGGATTCTTCGGCCGTACCGCACGCCAGAAAAAGTAAATCACCACTGCCGCGATCAAACCGGCGCCAACGCTCAGTCCGAATGCCTGGGAATCGAAGTTGCTCTCCTCCGCTGCAGGAGCGGTTGTAGGCGAACCGACGATCTCGACCGTAGCCAGTGGGTCACTCCCCGTGGTCGGGGCTTCATTTGCAGTCGTTTCCGTATTCGCGGGAGAAACACCCGGAGTCGCGACCGGCGTGCCGTTGCCGACAGTGAAGAGGTAGCCACCTTGAGCTTCATCGCCATCTTCGGTAGAGACTGAATGCCATTGCACCGTGTAGGCACCGGGACCCAAGCCCGCACGCAATGAGACGGTCACGTGCTTTCGCTCCGGGTCGTTGAGATCGACCTTCGCATCGCCGAGGTCGACCTGGATACCGCCTGGACCGATGACGAGGATCGTCGTGCCCTCGGTCTTGGCTTCCTCGCTGAACCAGATTTCGACGATCGCTGGGGCGGTGGCGACCACTCCATTGATCGGCGGCGAGGTCCGTTCCGGTTCGGCGTGTGCAAGCCCGGGGGAGGGCGTGCCAAACAACGCCATCGTCGCGACAACGATTCCCAACCATAGATAGAGGGGAGGGCGTTGCCGCCCTCCCGATATCACTGATTTTGAGCCTTCGTTAGTCACCCGCACCTACTCGCGTTACTGCCAATCGTGGCGTCGCGCTCTGACGATTCCGTCGCTGAATCAAGAATAGACCGGCTCCGCCGGCGGCGATCGCCGCGAAAATGCCGCCGGCCGAGGTCCAATTGAAACCGCTTTCGCCGGAGACTGTCCCGAACACGGGCGCGGAATTCGCGGCCGTTGCTTGCGGGAACTGAATTATCGCCTGGTCCACGACCGAACTGAAGCCTTCCGGAGACGACGTAAATGTTTCATCAATCGCCGTTTCGCCGATTGTGCCCCAAATGTGGAAGGTGTAGTCGCCCGCCGCGGTCGGAACGACCCAGGCATCATACGCGCCCGGCGATCGCCAGCGTGGCTCCAAGGTCAGGGTCATCTTTTGATCGCCATAGATGATCTCTGCCTGAAGGGTTTCCTCGAGACCCTCAACAGGGGCGCCGACCGGTTCACCGCCATCCGCGGACGGCGTTGCAATTGAGTTGTCGCTGATGCGCAAATCGAGACCATTCAGGAATCCGGTGTAGGCCGGTTCCGAGCTGAATCCTACGACGACCGAATAGCGCCCATCCGCCAATTCTCGATGCTCGTGCGCAGATGCAATCATGGGCATCAGCAGCGCGATTGCCGCCACAGCCAGTGAAACCCAAAGAATCCGGTTGAATTGAGTCATCCGTCAAACCTCCTATGCCGGAACTGATCGCAGCCCGGCACTCCAATTGCCTGATTCGTGCCTGTCAAACCTGGACAAGACTTCTGGTGGAGGAGGTTCCGGGGCGAACAGACAGCTCGCAAACGAAGGCCTCCAGATCGAATATCTCCACGAAGCAATGTAGGGAGAGGCCATGGTGGCCGCGATCAAACCGACAACGATCAGCATACTCACAATCCCGCCGGGAGCCGTAGCGGGCGTGACTGTCGGGACGTCCGGATATCGCTCTGTCGCGGGCAACGCCGCATCAACTGATCCGATTGATGGAGCATGACTCAATTGGGAATGCTGAGCGCTCGAGTGTTCGTGCGCACGTTCCGACGCTGCTCCAGTCTCTTCGTGGTGATGGCCGAAAGCCGATTCGGGACCGCTCAGCCAGAACTGAAAGAAACTATGGGGGTGAGCGAGCTCTCCGCCGCCCTTGAAGATCGATGGCATGAGCGCGACGCATAAGGCGGCCAGAAGCAGGATTGGTCGATCGAATCCACGCCTTCGGAACGAACCGCTCGAATTGGTTGCAGCTCGCGTCATCGCCGTCCCGGCATGTTGACAATTACGATCCCGTCATTTCGAGATGGTACCACGCAGCCCTGACGCCTCTGCTTCCGATCAAGGCACGATTACCTGAATGGAATTGCCGGTTAACCGGGGAAGGCCCCGGCGAATCGCCAGGGCCCTCCTCGGTTCGTTCGGTTGTAGTTCGCTAGTAGTGAATGACCACCCGTGTGCCGATCGACGACCATGAGTAGATCCATTCGGCCACGTCCATCGGGAGATTGATACAGCCATGGCTCATCGGGGTGCCGAAATTATTGTGCCAGTACGTACCGTGGATCGCGTGGCCGCGATCGGTGAAGTACATCACCCAGGGAACGTCCGGAACGTTGTACGACTCGCCGCCGAGCACTCCGGACATGGTCTGGCTTTCAAGCTTGGAGTTGATGTAGAAAGTACCTTCAGGTGTGTCGAACAGGCCTGTGCGCCCGGTGCTCACGTAGCCTTCGTAGACCACTACGTCACCTTCCCAAGCCCACATGTATTGGCTGCCGATACTGATTTCGATCCAATGCTCGCCGCCGGTGCTCGCAGGGCCAAGGAAGAGATCTTCTGAGTAGAGCGGGAGATTTCCCTGTGGGGTCGGGGCGGTGCTGATTGCATACTTCTTGGCGAGTACCGGTCCCAAAGCGACGAGCCACGGATCCTTGTTCTTCTTCCAGGCGAGCTGCCCGCGCTCGAAGACTTGGTACGTGACCCCGTTGAGCTTGTACTCCTCCGTCAGCGGATTGCCAAGATATGCGGTTTCGCCGGTGGCTTCCCAAAAGGCTTTGAAGCCGTTATGGACACTGTGTCCGGTCTCCGGAACGTAGCGCCATTTTCCAGTTTCGGCCGCTTTGGCCGCGTCCTTGCCGAGCGGCACCCAGGCCTGGGCGAAGGCGGCCATGTCGCGATTGACATTTGTTTTCGACCCGCTGACACCGACGCCGGCGAACGTTGAGCGGACAACGAGTTTTGGACGTAACTCTTGGCCAATGCTCCCGAGCTTGACTACACCATCCGCGCTTTCGGGCCAATACTCGAAGCGGGCATAGGTGAAGTACTGGACGATGCGGCCGTTCTCCTGGACTTCAGGGGTGATCGGATATCCGTAGTTCGCGATTCCGTTGTTGGCGCGCCAGAAGTCTAGGAAGACGCCATCGAGCGACTGCCCGGTTTCCGGAATGTAGACCGTTCGTGGTGCTCGCCACGGGGCAGGCACATCACTGGACGGGCTCATCGACGATTGTTGTTGAGGAGATGCATTCGCGCTAAGCGGAGTCAGCAGTGCGAGCACAAACGCCGCTGCCGCAAACCACGCCGCAATGCGTAACCGCCCCGTTCGGGTCACGCGAGCCTTCATTGTTCCGGCCCTTCCCTAGCTTTGAGCACTCGTAACCAGCGACAGGGCTAATGCCGCCGGTCTTCACCACGGGTCGTCTACCGCACGTTGACCCAACCCCACGCGCGGGGACGCGCCCACCCCGGCACGTCCGATTGATCCATCACCTATTCATACGCGCGACCGGCCAATTTGGTTATGGCCGATGGCGGTCATCGCCGGCGCGGGGGCTTGCCAAAAGTGGAACAAACGGGGCGTTCACACCTTTCTGATCCGGAAGCAGTCCGGTACGCTACATGCTACCACGAGTACGTTCACCCAAATGGCAGTCTTTGATACGACGATCAAGCGATATCAGCAGGGTTTTGCACTCAACTGAGCCGTTATTCGCTGGAAAATCAGAAGTTTGGGCTTTCAGTGCTCATATTGTTTTGTAGCGTAGCAGACACTGCATTTCTGCACTAATTTTCGTCTCCATGGCAGAAATTCGATTCACTCCGGTGGTTCAACACCGAACCGATCCGCCAGGTCGCTCTGACAGGTCTCGAACGATGCCAAGTCCTGCCCGCTAAGGGTGTCGAGGGTTGATTCCCAGTCGCCGTTGCCCAGGTGCACCGCGAGCACGCTCACGGACCCGCCGGCTGGGAGTGCTGAGTCTTCAAATTCCGAACGCTGCGGCAGGTAGTAGAACTGACATTGATCGAGATCAGTCAGTAATTCCTGAACGCCTTCCGTCGTGATCACGTCAGTTCGAATCAGTGGCTCCGCTTCACCTTGGAGCTCGGTGATCGTTACGACCCCGCTGACGTCGATGTCGATTTCGTAACCATCCTGGTATTCGGGCGAGAGCGGCCCGTTGTTGACGACGGATCGAATCACCACTCCAGCATCAGGAAGCACGTACCGACCATCGACGATCTCCGGACCGCAGCGATCCACACCCGTGGTCGACGTCACGCACGCTTGCTCGGAACTGCTGCCGTTTGAAGTGGTCCCAGTGAACAGAAACCAGATAAGCGCGAGAACGATGAAGATCAATGCCATTCTTCAACCCTCCTGGTTCAGGAGAACCTCTTGAGTCGCACCTACATTCGTCACTGTAAGTCGAAACTGAGGCTTATGTCGAGTGCCGGCGCGGAATGGGTCAATGCTCCGACCGAAATGAGATCGACGCCTGTTTCCGCGATTGACCGCACGGTTTCCAAGGTAACACCGCCCGATGCCTCGAGCAGCGCGCGTCCCGCGACGACACGGACAGCCTCGCGCATCGTTGCGAGATCCATGTTGTCCAGCATAATGATCTCAGCGCGCGCGGCAAGCGCTTCGCGGACTTCCGCCAGCGTCGTGACTTCGACTTCGATCTTGATCGTGTGCGGCGCGAATTCGCGCGCCGCCTCGATTGCCTTTGCCACCCGACCCGGGCCACCGACAACCGCCAGGTGATTGTCCTTGATCAACACGCCGTCGGAGAGTCCGACCCGGTGGTTGTGACCGCCTCCATGACGAACCGCGGCCTTTTCAAGCATGCGCAGTCCGGGTGTCGTCTTCCGGGTGTCGACGACTTTGGTGTTGGTGCCCGCGACTTCGGCCACAAAGCGGCTTGTCAGGGTCGCGACGCCTGAGAGTCGTTGCAGCAGGTTGAGCGCAACACGTTCGGCACTTAAGAGCGAGCGGGCGGGACCTTCCAGATCTGCAATGACCGTGCCGGATTCGACTTTTGTGCCGTCGGAAACGAGCGCGGAGAACTCAATCGCGGGATCGACCCGCCAAAACGTGTAGGCGGCTGCTTCCAGACCGGAGATGACGCCGGCGGATTTGACCAGCATCGAGCCGTGTGCACGAGTTTCCGCGGAAACGGTCGCAAGCGTCGTCACATCGCCCGTACCGATGTCTTCAGCGAGCGCGAGATCGACGATCGCCTCCCAGCCGCGACGAGCCCCATCCCACCCGCTCAACAGATGACCTTTCCCGGTTCGCCGGGTTTTGGAATTGGCGCGTGCCAGCCCAATCGGTAACGAGGTGAGCCGTCGGCCGCTTTCCGCTTTCCGATCAGTTTGAACCCACAATGTTTGAAGAAGTCGACATTGCTCCCTTCGGCTTCAGCCACGAGCGGGCGTTTTCCGGACCGGAAGAGGGCGTCGTAGAGGCACATCTTGCCGAGTCCGCGACGCTCGAACTCCGGTGCAATCGAGATGAATGAAATCTCGTTGGACATTGTGACTTTCCGCAAGAGATAGGCGCCGGCAAGGTCGCCATCCTGCATGACCCCGAAGAGCGAGCACGCATCTTCGCTCCTCGCCGTTGCGACGGCATCTAATGCGCGTTCGAGCGTGCCAAGCGCCGGGCATCGAGCGAGCAGCTCGGCCGCCCGGATATCGAGCGCGGGATCGAGCACGGTTACCGAGGTGGCGATGCCGAGTGCGGTGCCGGTCATACCATTCTCAAGAGTTCGGTGAAGGGCTTGGGGTCGTCATAAGGTCCGATCAGAGCCAGGCTGAGCTTCTCGGGTTGAAAGATTTCGTTCGCGAGCTCCTGAACCTGTCGTGCGGTGACCTCTTCGATCTTGACCATCACTTCTTCCGGGGTTTTGATCTCACCATACGTGAGCTCCTGGCTGCCGACCCATGACGCCACCGATCGGCTGTCTTCCAATCCCATCAGGAGTCGACTCTTGCGCAGGTCTTTGGTCCGCTGCAATTCTTCCGCCGGGACTCCGTCGTCACGCAGTTTGCGCAGTTCTTCGACGAGCGCACCCACCGTCTCCTCGACGCGCTCGAGATCGGTGCCGGCGTAAATAACGGCCTGTCCGATGTCGGCATACGGCCGGAAGTATCCGTAAACCGAGTAAACGAGTCCTCGCTTCTCGCGAATCTCCTGGAAGAGCCGGGAGCTCATGCCGGACGAGAGAATCGCCTCGATCGTGCCTTGGACATATCGGCGCTCGGTCGAGTATGAGAGCGCCGGCATCGCCAGGCAGAGATGAGCCTGTTCAGTTTCGCGATCGACCAGTCGAACCCGCGACTCGTTCTGGTCGCTCACGGTCAGGTCGAATGCATCTCCGGGTCCGGTCGCCTGGAGGTCACCGAAGTAGCGCCCCGTCAGTTCGACGACCTGTTCGTGGGTGATGTCGCCGCCGGCGGCAACAACCAATCGCTCCGGCCGGTAGTTGTTGCGCCAAAAATCCACCATTTGGTCGCGATCGATGTTCGTGACGGTCTCCTCAGTGCCGGCGATCGGTCTTCCAATGCCTTGATCGCCCCAAACCACTTCGTCGATCACATCGTGCACAAGATCTTCCGGCGAGTCTTGAACGGAACGGATCTCCTCGATGATGACTGAACGCTCTTTGTCGAGCTCAGCAGCATCGATCACCGAATTGCGCAGGATGTCGGCGAGCACCTCGAATGCGAGCGGAAAGTGCGTACTTGGAACCTTGCACCAGTAATTGGTCGATTCCCGGCCGGTCGCGGCATTCAGCATGCCGCCGACGCCCTCGATCTCCTGGGAGACCATCATCGGGTCAGGTCGCTTTTCGGTGCCCTTGAAGAGCATATGCTCCAAGAAGTGAGAGACGCCCTGGATCCTCGGCCGCTCGTAGCGGGAGCCGACACCGTAGTAGAAGATGAGGCTGGCTGAACGGACGCCGGTCATCGGGCCGGTCACGATCCGGACGCCGTTCGGAAGCACCGTTCTGTAATACATCTCGGACAACGAAAATCTCCTTACGTACGATTGTCGATTGATGGTGTACCTAGCTGCTCGACAGCGTCGACCAGGAGATGCAATGCGCGATCGACCGCCGCGTTGACCACGGCAGTTCGGTCGCCGGAAAAATGATGCTCCTCCACTCTCGTTTGCTGAGAGGTCGCAAGACCAATGAAGACGAGTCCGACCGGCTTCCGGGCGGTCGCGCCGCCGGGACCGGCGATACCAGTCGTCGAAACGGCGATGCCGGCGTCAAACAGCCCGCGGGCGCCATTGGCCATCGCTTCCGCACATTCGGCACTGACGGCACCGGCAGATTCAAGAAGGGAACCGGGGACTCCGAGCAGTTTCGTCTTTGCGGAATTGGAATAGGTAACCGCGCTGCCCTGGAAATAGTCCGAGCTTCCGGCGATCGAGGTGATGCGGTGCGCGATTTCACCCCCGGTACAAGATTCCGCCGCCGCGAGCTGGAGAGCGGTGCTTCCAGCCAGGAGCTGGTTCAACCGCACTTCCAGCCGTAATTCCGACGACGACATTGGCTCGGGGACGATGGAATCAATCATGGCATGCAACACCGGTTTTGGCGGCGGTGTCTGGCCTGGAGCCAATCTGATTGTGGACAATTCGGGTTACCCATACTGGCCCGCGAGTATACCAGTCCAATTGCCTATCCAATCTTTCCGGGGGCAATCAAGCAACATATGAACAGCAGCTTCGATCCAGCGCTGATTCGATTTCGTGAGATGGTCGAGACCGACCTGTCGCTCATGCATCGCTGGCTCAATCAGGGCGAAGTTCTGCATTGGTATGCGCAGGAACCGCAAACTTGCGAAGATGTTGAGCGCGCGTACGGTCCTCGACTTGGTGGACAGAGCGATGTGCTCTCCCTGATCGCCGAGTATGACGAGGTGCCTATCGGCTACGTCCAGCGCTACTTTACGCGGGATCATCCCGACTTCTGGGGCGAGCAGGATCTAGCCGACGACACGGCGGGGATCGATCTCTTCATTGGTGAGGAGCGCTTTCAGCATCGCGGACTGGGATCCTTACTGGTGAGGGCAATGCTTCGCGAAGTCGTCTTTGGCGACGAATCGACGGGCCGATGCATCATTGATCCGTTTCCGGACAACGCGATCGCTATCAGAGCCTATGAAAAGGCCGGGTTTCGCTATTTGCGCACGTTGCTGCCGCCTGAGCATGTCGATCCCTGCTATTTGATGGTCATCGAACGAGAGGACGTGAGATGACCGGTCGACCGGCTCACGGGAAGTCAACTTTGGGGAAGCGCCGTGAATGTGACTGTTGTTTTGACACGCTACTCTTCAGGCGCTCCCCGTACATGTCTTTGACACGATTAGCGGCTCGGCTGTTGCTATTGTCGAGAGGGGATAGCAGGGATAATCGAGTCGTCGAACGATGCCGCTTTCGGGCCGAGAAACGACAACCGTTCGCGAAAGAGGATCGCCATGAATGCCACCCAACACCAACCCGGTCTCTTTTGGCGGCTCGATCAGCCGACGATCGAGCGAGTGCTTGTCCACGAAGGATGGCAGCCGGCTCTCGTGAACGACCCACCAGGACAGGTCTACCCAATTCATCAACACCCCACGACAAAGTTAATTGCGGTGGTTCATGGCAGCATGGAGGTCAAAGTCGGAGTGAGCACCTATCGGTGCCTACCGGGAGACAAACTCGTGATCCCCGGTTATCAGGAGCACGCCGCTTTGGTCGGACCCGAAGGGTGCAGTTTTTTCTGGAGTGAGGCGATGCTCGACGCTCAAATGGCAGCCGCCGAGTAACAGCGATAGGCACAACAACCGCCACTTGCAAACTGAGATGGATCGACCGATAATTGAGTTGTTGGTCCAGAATTATTTTTCTTGGCGGTTGCACAGATGACTACGCCGGCGAACTTGCCCACCACCCGTCCTAAGGTCGATCTCACGGCCCTCCGCACGAGCCAGGTGTTGATTATTGCGTTCGTTGTTCTGGCCTATATTCTTGGCGCCGGCAATGGCGGGGCGTTGATCGTTGGCGCGGTTGCAATTTCGATGGCGATCGGAGTCGTCCGGCCAGGACATGGTCCATTTCAGTTGCTTTACAAACACGCGGTGATTGCGACCGGGCTGGTGAAACCGAAGATCCGTCAGAAGGACCCCGCTCCGCATCGGTTCGCGCAGTCGGTCGGCGCCTCGTTTCTTGCAGTCTCGACTGTCTTCCTGATCGCCGGCGCGACCACAGCCGGCTGGATTCTCGCCTGGATCGTCTTCACGCTGGCGCTGGTCAATCTCGTGTTCGGCTTCTGCGCCGGCTGCTTCATGTTTTATCAACTTCACAAATCGGGGCTCGTTTCGTGATCGAGCGTTTTCTTTTCGCGGGCGCCATTACGATCGCCGCGCTTTTCCTGGGGCTCTTGGTGCGAGCGTATGTACGACATCGAACAGTTGCTCGATCAGCGTCGGCTATCGTTCCGATTTCGAATGGAGCGTTACCGAGGCTACTCGTCTTTTCGAGCAGGTGGTGCTCGGACTGTTTGACTCAACGATCCGTGATCGAGGAGTCGCGGGATTCATGGACGCGCCCGATCGATGTCACCTACCACGACGCAGTCAACGAACGGGAACTCGCCGGCCGATTCGGAATCTTGATGGTTCCCGCGCTGGTCGTAGCATCCTCGGATGGGCGTGTCCTTGATGTCAGACAAGGACTGGTCGACGAGGATCGGTTACGATCTCTGATCGACGCGGCCGCTTAAGGCCGCCATTATCAAGATCAGGATTCACCCACGATGACTACCCGCGAGTCTGTCCGCGAGCGCCAGGCACCGCTCAAAGAGAGCTACAAAATCGACCCTTCAGCCGCCAAGCAGGTCACCCGCGTGTTCAGCACCACGACGGGCTCAGATCCGATGCGGGTTCAGATCGGCACCGACGCAGGCCAGACTCGGATCGACGCGGTCGCGCACCCATCAGCCGGCGGTTATCACGATGCGGCCTGCTCCGGCGACATCTTGATCGCGTCGTACGCGGCATGCCAGGAGATCACGTTGCGACTGGTCGCGGTCGCGATGGGGATCGACATTCAGAAGCTCGAGCTGACGGTGAGCGGTGATTGGGATGCCCGTGGAACACTCGGGATCGACCGCGAAACCCCGGTCGGCTACACGAAGATCCACACCGAGATCAAGATCGTTGCGGACGCGCCAGAAGAGAGTGTTCGCAAACTGCTGGAACGGTATGAACGCTACTGTGTCGTCGGCGCGACCCTGCGCAATCCGCCGGAGATTTCGACGTCCTATTCGATCGAAGTCCCCTAATCCGAGAGGCAACGCCGGATGAATAATCACCTTCAGCACCCGGGTCTGAATGGCGTGACCCGGCCGACCGAATCGAGGACCGAGGACGATCATGTTTTCGGATTCGACACGTTAGCGGTCCACGCCGGGCAACGACCCGACCCGACCACCGGCGCTCGCGCGATGCCGATCTACCAGACCAGCTCCTATGTGTTCGAGGATACGAACCACGCTGCCGAGCTCTTCGCGCTGCAACGTTTTGGCAATATCTACAGCCGGATCATGAACCCGACCACCGCGGCCTTCGAGGAGCGAGTCGCGGCACTCGAGGGTGGCGTCGGCGCACTGGCGGTGGCGTCGGGGCAGGCGGCGCAGTTCATTGCGATCGCGACATTGCTCGGTCCCGGGGACCAAATTGTCGCCTCAAACGCGCTCTATGGCGGCACCTACACCCAGTTCGATATTACGCTGCGACGCTGGGGAGTGGATGTCGTGTTCGTAGATCCCAAGGTCCCCGAGAACTTCCGGCAGGCGATCACCGACAAGACCCGCTGTGTTTACGGTGAGACAATCGGGAATCCGCGGATCGATGTGTTCGATATCGAGGCAGTGGCCGCGATCGCGCACGAGGCGGGTGTGCCGCTGGTGATCGACAACACGTTTGCGACACCGTATCTCTGCCGGCCGATCGAATGGGGTGCCGATATCGTGCTGCATTCCGCTACGAAGTTCATCGGAGGGCATGGGACCTCGATCGGCGGGATCATCGTCGAGTCGGGCCGCTTTCCGTGGGATAACGGTAAATTTCCAGGGATGATCGAGCCGTCGCCCGGATACCACGGTATTAGGTTCGCCGAAACCTTCGGTGAATACGGCTATTTGATGAAGGCTCGGGTCGAGAATCTGCGCGATCTCGGGCCGGCGCTGAGTCCGTTCAATTCGTTTCTTTTCCTGCAGGGACTCGAAACGCTGCATCTGCGGATGGAGCGGCATGTTCGCAACGCGGAACATGTCGCGCGGTTCCTCTCGGAGCATCCGGCGGTTGGATGGGTGAGCTATCCCGGTTTGCCGGACAGTCCCTACCACACGCTCAAGCAGAAATACCTGCCGAAGGGATCCGGCGCGGTGATGACCTTCGGGGTAAACGGCGGGCGAGAGAATGGCTCGAAATTCATCGAGGATTTGCGTTTGATCTCACACCTCGCGAACATCGGGGACGCGAAAACGCTGGTCATCCATCCAGCGAGCACCACGCATCAACAAATGACCGACGAGCAGCTGATCGCCGCCGGAGTCGGATTCGACCTCATTCGGCTGTCGATCGGTCTCGAAGATGTCGATGACATTTGTTGGGATCTCGACCGCGCGCTACGGCATGCGACCGCAACTTCATTCGCCACGGCCGCGGGGGCATAACATGACTGATATCGCTGATGCTGGAACAACCGTCGCGACCGCCGGCGCGTATGAACGGCTGCGACTGCTGACGACCTACAGCACGATCGCGATGGCCGGGTTGTCAGATGATCCGATGCGGCCGAGTCATTTCGCGGCGATCTACATGCTTTCGCACGGTTACCACGTGATCCCGGTGAACCCGAAGCTCGCCGGGCAAACGATTCTCGGCCAGAAGGTGTATGCGTCGCTGGCGGAGATTCCGGAGCCGGTCGAGATCGTCGATGTGTTTCGCAAACCCGAGGCCTGCGTCGAGGTTGCGAAGGAGGCGGTCGTGATCGGCGCGAACGTGCTCTGGCTGCAGCTCGGCGTGGTCAATGAGGAGGCGATGCGGATCGCGCGCGAGGCCGGGTTGGAAACGGTGCAGAACCGCTGCGTGAAGATCGAGCACGCGCGGTTCTTTGGCGGTCTCAACCTGGTTGGGATGAACACCGGGGTGATTACGTCGCGGCGGACGATCGAGTAGTCAAGCCTTCCTGTTTGACGCAAATGCTAATATCCACTGAAAGAGTGGAGTATTGAGATGACCAGCATAAATACGGACCTCACAGGGGGAATTGTCGTTCGAAGAGGCCAGACGCTGATCGCTCTGCCAGAGTTCGAAGATGGAGAGCTTGTTACAAGATATGTTGTCGACGAACGCGGAAGTCCATCATCGACGAATGACGAGGTGCTTCAAGGTGCACTTGCGGCGATCGGATCGTGGAGCAATTTGGACTGGGACGAAGCTGTGGATGAGTTGGATCGCATCCGTCATGAGAGCACTCCTACGCCACCGATTGACCTCGATGATGTTGTGTGAATGAGTTTCTGCTTGACACAGGTCCGATGACGGCATTTTTCAATGGGAGACTGCCCGCTGTCGCCTTGGTTGATTGTTGGCTGTAGCAGGTCGGCGCTTCGCGCCTACCGCGGGAGGGCACAGGTCCATCCCCTACGGTAACATCGGTATCACTTACCATCATCTTTGTATGAAATCCATCCACGGGCTCCCGCTCCGAGCGATTTGGCCGAAGCACATTCTGGCAATTCAATACGGAGTTGTTATGTCTCGTAGCCGCCGATGTCGAGGAGCCAGGCGATGGCGGCGCGGGTTTGGGCAATGCGCAGATTGAGCACGGTTCGGGTGAAGGCTCGGTCCGATTCGGAGTTGTCAGAAGCGTCGACGGCGGCGATCTGTTCGATCAAGGAACCCTCCCAGCCGCGGCATGATTCAAGCTGACCGGCGATCAGCTCCCTGGTGAGACACTCGTCGGAGCGACGGGCGAAATAGAGTTTGACCAGAAATTCGAGCCGAATTTCTCGCGTGTGGCGAACCGGTTCGGCCAGCCAGCGCTGCAATTCGGAGCGGCCGGAGTCGGTAAGGTGGTAGACCTGGCGCGCGGGGCGGGAAGTTTGCTGCTCAACGCTCGATTTGACCCAACCGCTCTTTTCCATCTTTTTCAGGTGGTGGTAGAGCATACCGGGCTCAAGATGGAGCACACCGGCAAGCGGTTGCCCTTCCATGAAATTGCGGGCAAGGTCGTAGCCGTGCCCAGATCCGTCGTCGAGATCGAGCAGTCCCAATATCGCGTGTTCGGCCGGCATCACTGATGGGGGCATGGCTCTCCGGAATCGCGACGTCACGATTGCCCATGGTGAGTGTATCCAATTCGGGTTCGAATGCACCGACGATTACACTCTTGAGCTGACGACGCCGCGCGGGCCACGCTCAATTCGAATTCAAGAGGAAGACCATGGCGAGCTCCAATCTAGCGCCGATCACGGCAGGCGAGCTAATGACACGAGCGGTGATAACCGCGACTCCAACAATGCCGCCGGAGGAGCTCGCACGCCTGTTGCTTGTGAACGCCATCGGCGGGGTACCCGTGGTCGACGAAACCGGTTCCCTGGTGGGCATGGTTAGTGGATACGATGTAATCAGCAAAACCGGCACGACCACGGGCGAGATCATGAGTCGAGGCGTCGTTTCAGTGACCGAGACCTCTGGTGTCGAAGAGATCGTCAGTTTGATGGGACTCCACGGCATCCGGCGCGTTCCGGTCTGTAACGACGGACACTTGGTGGGGATCATCAGCCGTTCTGATCTGCTTCGTCATTACGCTCGCGGACGGTAGTACGGACGCTTCGCACGGCAGGTCGAATCATTTGGACCATTGGCGTTGCATAGCTATGATACGATGTAGCCGTAAAGCGCTGGCGGGGCGTGTACGTTGACGGTGAACGGGCGGGGCTGTGAGCGAAATACTCGCGGAACTCTTTTCCTCGAAGGTTCGTGCTGCAGTGCTTGGGCAGATGTTGCCACGCGCGCATATCGGTTTTTCATTGACCGAGCTTTCCCGAATCCTGGACCTACCGATCAGCAGCTTGCAGCACGAGTGCTACAAGCTCGAGCGGGTGGGCGTGATCAAGGGGCGGCGCGAGGGCAACTCGCGACGTTACCGCGTTAATGCAAGTTGCGAGGTGCTGCGGGAGCTGACCGCGCTCGTGGTCAAAGGAATCGGCCAGCAGGAAGCGCTTAGCGCCGCGTTGGAAGACATTCCGGGACTGGAGGCCGCCTTCCTGGCGCGCGTGCTTCCACTCGATTCCCAGTCCGATACGGATCAGGCCAGCGCGGGACCAATTCCGCTGGTGTTGATCGGTGAAGTTTCACTTGAGGCCATTGATGCCGCTCAGGAACGGGTCGCATCCATTCTTGGTCTGCCGATGAATCGGATCGAAGCGGTTTTCTATCTTCCAAGCGACTGGCGGAACCGACTAGATCAGCAGTCTCAGTACGCGGTCTGGCTCATTTCCGGTCCTCGCAGCAACCTGCTTGGCGACCCACTCGAAGCCGGTCGCAAGGCATAACCACCGTCAACTGCAGATCGCGAATGTCCGTTCGTCCCGGCCTTTTGCAAGGCGTCTGCATACCTTTTCCTATCGCCCATCTGTCAATCGAGCTTTGAGCCCGCTGGCGACCGGTGAATCGAGGTCGTCTCTTGGACCGCACGGTTGGACAATGGATTTTTGCCATAGGCAAAGAGGTTTTCGGGTCGGAAGGCGACAAGGTCGGGAAGATCGTCGCCGTCCATCCAACTTTCATCGTGGTGGAGAAGGACTTTTTCTTTCCGATGGACTATTTCATCCCGATGGAAGCGAGCTCAGCATCCGAACCGCAATTCCCGGTCCACCGTGTTTGATTCCGCGTCGACGATTATGCTTTGTATTGGTTGAGTCGCCCGGCGGAAAGGCCGGTTTCGCCTAACTCACCGTTGACGGCAGGTCGTTGAGTCGACGAAGAATAAGCGCTCTGCCGGAAGGAGCACACGAGCACATGGTGCGAGACATCTTCAGATTGCGGCGGCGAGATCGCCGCGACGGCGATGCGATCCTCAATCAACAGCAACACGAGCTGTTGACCGAAGAGCTTGCCGTGTTGGAGCGTCTCTCGGCGATCCTCGACGCATACCCGGCGACTGACGAAGACAAGAACGCGATCACCGATGCCGCGGAGCAACTGACCTCGCTCTTCTTGCTCGTCATCGTGGGCGAGTTCAACGCCGGCAAGTCGGCGTTCATCAATGCATTGACCGGCGGCCCGATCATGCCGGAAGGCGTCACGCCGACGACCTCGGTCATCAACTTGCTGCACTATGGCGACACGATTACCGAACAGATGCTGCCGAATGGGATCATCGAACGGACATTCCCGGCGGCCTTCCTCGACGAAATCACCGTGGTCGATACGCCAGGCACCAACGCGATCATTCGCGAGCACGAAGCGCTCACTCAGAAATTCGTGCCGCGCTCGGACCTTGTTCTCTTCGTCACCTCCGCCGATCGCCCGTTCACCGAGAGCGAACGATTGTTCATGGCGTCGATTCGGGAGTGGGGCAAGAAAATCACGGTCATCATCAACAAAATCGATACCATCAAATCCGAAGAGGATATTCAGAAGATCGCCGAGTTCGTGCAAGAGAACATCGAGCGATTGCTCGGGTTCCGGCCCGAGATCTTCCCCGTGTCGGCTTTACTGGCACAACAGTCGAAGACCCTGGGCGATCGTAATCCATCCGAGCGCGATCGGCTGTGGGTCCAGAGCCGGTTCGGGTCCCTGGAAACGTACATTCTGGAAACGCTCGACGAAGAGGGACGAATCAGACTGAAGCTACTCAGTCCATTGGGTATTGGGACTCACCTCGCCGATCGCTATCTCAGGGCCACAGCGGACCGGCTAACCATCCTGCAGGACGACGTCACCACGATCCAAAACATCGACCGCCAGCTCCTCCTTTATCAAGAGGATATGCGCCGTCAGTTTGCTTATCACCTGACCCGAATCGAGAACATCATCGGGAAGATGAACGCCCGCGGCGACGAGTTCTTCGAAGAGACGATCCGGCTCGGACGGATCTTCGATCTCCTCAATTCCGACAAGATCAGACTCGATTTTGAGAAGAAGGTGGTCGGGGACACCGAAAAACAGATCGACACCACGATCGACGAATTGATCGACTGGATGGTCGAACAAGATCTCCGCACCTGGGAAGCGGTCAATGATTATATCGACCGTCGACGGCTCTCCAAATACGAGGAGGAGATGATCGGCGAGGTCGGTGGACAGTTCAGGTACGATCGCAGGGCGTTGCTCGAATCCGTGTCGAATCGCGCGCATGAAGAGGTCGATCGCTACGACCATCAGCAAGCGGCGCAGGATCTTTCGCAGTCGGTTCGGAGCGCCGTGGCGCAGGTCGCGGTGGCTGAGGCCGGCGCGGTCGGTCTGGGGGCATTGATCGTTGCGGCCGCAAGCACCGTGGCAGTCGACATCACCGGAATCCTGGCCGCGAGTCTCGTTGCCGGACTAGGACTATTCATCCTGCCGCGAAAACGGCGGCAGGCGCGCGCGGAATTCCGCCGCCGTTCTGATGAGCTCGAGCGACGACTGGCCGAAGTGATGAGCGAGCAGTTCGAGCATGAGCTCGCGCGCTCGGTCAGCCGAATTGAAGACGCGATCGCGCCGTATACACGCTTTGTTCGCGATCAGCAAACGAAGTTCCTGAGCATCGAGGAATCGTTGAAGGCCGTCCAAAGCGATCTGGGACGATTGCGGCAACGCGTCGGGGATCCAGACACGATGCTCTCCGCGGGCGCGATTCGGGCCGGAATCGAGTCACCGCCGAGACGCGCGGAACTGTCGCCGGCATCGACCATTTCGGGGAGCAGCAACGGTCAATAAACTGCGAGCTCGCGTCAGACAATACCGCGCCGGCCGCTCCCGAAATCATCGCCGCAATCGAAGAAGCCAATCGGGGAAACGTGCTCTCGTCCGGGGAGGACCCGTGGACCGATCGCCCGCGTGCGGTCGTAACCGGCCCATTCGAGGTTCCGCATCCGGTCGGGGTCGTGCCGATTCTCAGCGGCAAGCTGGCGAATCATCTCTCGATGGCATCGATCACCGAGCATGGCGGTCTTATCTTCTGCCACGAGCATGCGCACATTTTGATCGACGAAAACGACGGACCAGCCTACATCACTCGCTGCCGGATGGTCGGACTGCCCGGAGACGGCGACCAAATCGCGCCCGAAACGCTTCGAGCGGCAATCGAACGTGAATCGCCCCTGCCCCCTGGCAGCGCGTTCAGCCTGACGACCGCGACCGAAGCGGGCACGATCTACGGCCTCGAGCAGATGCGCGCGCCGGCTGCCATCTCGCACGAGGCAAGAACGCTGGTTCGTCTCGGCGGCGCGCGCTTTTCGAATGCCGCGGGGGCGCTTGGATGCAGCCTGGCCGACATCACCTGGCGCGCGGGCGTCGACATCTTCTCCCTTGGGGCAACGAAGAATGGCGGGCTGCCGGCTGAAGCGGTCGTGGCGTTCGATCCCGCGGTCACGGAACGGCCTATCCGAAAGCAGGCGCTGCTGGGTCACCACCCGTCAAAGACGCGGTTTCTTTCCGCGCAGCTGCTGGCCTGGATCGAGAGCGACGGCTGGCGGAAACGCGCCGGGCACGCGAACGCGGCCGCACAACGGCTGGCAGCCGGTTTGCGAACGATTCCTGGAGTGAAGATCGTGAAACCGGTCGAAGTCAATCTGATCTTTGTCGAACTGCCGGATGAGGTGAAGAGAAGGCTTGATAGGGCCGGATACTTCGTCTACCAGTTGCCGATGTTTGGCGAAGGGGTGGTTCGCTTCGCGGCGAGTTGGGCGACGACGGACGGCTCGATCGACCGGCTCGTGGCGAACCTCCAGGGGTAGGCTCCTACGCGGGCTCCTCGCCGACGTGGACTGCGGCCGCCAGCGGCCGGCCAACGATGTGCTCGACGCCGTCGACCTCAATTCGAATCGGTCCCTCGAACGGCAGTCGTTCCAGCACAGCGACGGTGGCGCCCGGGAAGAGTCCGAGTCCGCCCAGGTAGCGGAGCTGCTCGGGATCGCGATCGGAAACGCGCGTTACCAGTTTGCGGTCCCCGGGCTCGAGATCGAGCAAACGAACCACGGAGACGTGATCGATCGTGCCTTCGCGGCTCGGAATCGGATCGCCATGGGGATCGTGCGTCGGGAAGCCGAGCGCGGAATCCATCCTTTCCTCCAACTCTTCGGAGAGATGGTGCTCCAGGCGTTCCGCTTCGTCGTGGACTTGATCCCAGGGCATACCGAGCGTCTCTGACAAGTAGAGCTCGAGCAGGCGATGGTGGCGCAACACTTCGAGCGCGATCTTGGTTCCGGCTTCGGTTAGCTCAACGCCGCGATACCGGGAATGACGCAAAAGGCGGAGCTCGTGGAGTCGTTTGACCATGTTTGTGACCGACGGGCCGGTCACTCCCAGTTCATCCGCCAATCGTTGGGTTGTCACCTGCGCGCCGCTATCCCGAAGACGGTAGACCGCTTTCAGATAATCCTCCATCGCATGCGTCACCCTCGGTTGATCCGAGGGCTGAGATTCACTTGGCATTTGACTGCGTTGCGGCACGATTTCACTGACCTGGGCAATTGCCCGCTGTTTGCTTCAGCCTCGCTGATTGGCTCGACCGTCGAAATTCGTGGCCGATTGGAGCACGTTGGACGAATCGTCATTGCCAGCGACAAGCCCTGTCAAGCAACGTCAGGTTCGGTTTTGCCCGATTATGTCTAAACACCTGAGCTTTTGAACGCTTCGCACGTTGAGCTGGATCGCCTGATCCGCGACAATTCAGCGATTTTCGATCGCGAAGGCACTGTCTTCGATAGGCTTTGGAGCACCGTACCCGATGTCAGAACAGGAAATACACGTCTCCCCCGGCGCGACGCCAAAGAAAATAGCCGTCATGATGGCGCATCCCGACGATCCGGATTTCAGTTGCGCCGGCACGTGCGCGAAGTGGGCGGCGGAGGGTCACCACATTACGTACGTCGTCATCACCAACGGAGACAAAGGAAGCGACGACCGCGGTATTCCAAGCGATCAACTGGTTGTGATCCGTGAAGCTGAGCAGCTCGCGGCAGCCAAGATACTCGGCGTGCAGGATTGCGTGTTCATGCGGCAACCGGACGGAATGCTCGTACCGAATCTCGAGCTCCGGCGCGAGCTGGTTCGCGTGATCCGCCGGATCAAGCCTGACATCGTGATTTGTCCGGACCCAACGATCTGGTTTGTCGCCCGCGAGTACATCAACCATCCTGATCACCGGGCGGCTGGGCAGGCGGTACTCGAGGCGGTCTTCCCGGCGGCGCGAAATCACCGGGTGTTCCCGGAGCTCCTCGACGAGGGGTTGGAGCCGCACCGGGTAGAGGAGATTTACGTCTCGGGATCCCCGGAGTCGGATGTCTTCGTCGACATTACGCCGTACATGGATCTCAAGATTGAAGCGTTGCGAGCGCATGTCAGCCAGATGGGCGATTGGGATCCGAGCGAGCCGATTCGAGAATGGAACAGCGCCGACGGCAAGAAGGCCAATCCTCCGGTGCAGTATGCCGAGGACTTTCGCTATTTCAAGCTGGATTGACGCGATCAGGCGCTCTACGTCCTGTGTTGAGTCCATTCTCCGGAATGGCTATTGGTTGCGATTTGGCGCTGTGCCATAATCCGGCCGTGATCCTCGCTTGACAGTCATGCGGTTCCGCGATCGAGCGGACCATGACTCAATCGGTCTGGCCGGTTCAATGGCCGCGACCGTATCGCCAAAGGGAGCCTCCATGAAATCGCCGATGCTCGAGTACGCGTTCTTCGAAGGCAAGATCGTGCCCTTCTCGGAGGCAAATGTGAGCGTGGGCACGCATGCCCTGCAGTACGGCACGGGCGCCTTTGCGGGCATTCGTGGCTATCTCGATGCCGACGGCGAGACGATCAACATCTTCCGCTTGAAAGACCATACGGCTCGCATGCTTAACTCTGCCAAGCTGCTGCGGTCAGAGCTGCCATATGACCGCGACTCGCTGGCTGATGTGATCGTGTCGTTGATGGAGAAAAACGCGCCCACCGGGGATACCTACATCCGGCCGTTCATCTACAAACCGGCGGTGCAGTTGACTCCGAGATTGCGAGGGGTTGGGGACGAGCTTGCCGTCTACATGCTGCAACTGGGCGATTACCTCGATCTGCAACGCGGTCAGAATGTAATTGTCTCCTCCTGGTTCCGAATTCAAGATAATGCGATCCCAAGCCGGGGCAAACTCTCAGGCTCTTATGTCAACTCCGCGTTCATCAAGGACGAGGCCGAGGAGAAGGGCGCAGACGAGGCGATCGTGCTGAACAATTCCGGCAAAGTCGCTGAAGGCAGCGCATGCAACTTGTTCATCGTCCGCAACGGCACCCTGATCACTCCACCGATCACCGCGGACATCCTTGAAGGAATCACGCGCCGGTCAGTGATGCTGTTCGCGGAAGAGGCCGGCATCCAGGTCGAACAACGCGAGATCGACCGCACCGAGCTCTATATCGCGGATGAGGCGTTTTTCTGCGGCACCGGCGTTCAAATTGCCTGGATCGAGAAGATCGACGGCCGCCCGATTGGCAACGCCACCTGCGGTCCGATCACGACGATGATCCGCGACATCTTTTTCAACGTGGTTCGCGGCAAAGACGCCCGCTACGCCTCGTTCCTGACGCCGGTTCGACGTCCGGTGGCGGTAAGCCGGTAAGGCGATGTTGATGCCGGTTAAGCGTTCATCATGCTGGAGCCGCGAGCTTAATTCGTGAAGCTTCTCCGAGGCTGATCAATCAACCCGAGCTTACTTGAAGTGCCGGCGATTCCACGCCGTCGGGTCGACTCGGCGACTCCTCACCCCGCGGCGTGCTTGATTCGTTCTCGGAGCTCTTTTTCATCGAGTTGGCCGATGCGGACGGTGTCGATTTTGCCGTCGGGGCGAATGAAGATGGTGACTGGATAACTTTCAGGGATGCCGAATGCCTGCTGGATCGGACCGTGGAGCGGGTCGTCGCCGCCTGCATCCCGGCCGGTGATGTAGGTGATGCCGAGGTCTGCGATGAGCTTGAGTGCGTTCTCTTCGCGATCGCTTTTGAGATCGACCCCCAGGAAGACGACTGGTTCACCCGTCATCCTGGTCTGTTCATAGACATCCTGAAAAATGGGCATCTCTTCTCTGCACGGCGCGCACCATTCCGCCCAGAAATTGACCACCACAACGGAGCCGAGGAGCTCCGGCAGCCGTATCGTGTTGCCGTTGAACGTGGTCAGCGTGACATCCGGAACCGGCTTGCCGCTAAACCCGCCGGCGATGACCGGGTCGTCCTGCGAGTCGGAACGCCACCACCAGATCGCGGCGACGGCGATAAAAATCACAAGCGCGAGACCCAACGGGGAATAGCTTGCGTACTTCCCGTAGCCGATCCGCCCTTCTCCGGCGGTTTCCGGTTGAGAAAGCGTTGTGGCGGGACGCTCGGGAACGGCTTCTTCAGAATTGTCACTCACGACTTACGGTAACCCTTCGATTGCTTCTTTGACTTTGCTCGATATCTCGTCCGATGTTCCATAGAGCACTCCGACGACGTTGCTACCTATGTACGCATCAGGAGGACCGCCGGGCACGGGGGTGCCGCGAGTGTTCATGATTGTCATTGCCGCGAGATCGACGCCCGTTGTTTCTTCCTCGAGCTGCGCGGTTCCTTGTGGGTAGATGAAGACGTAGAGCTGCTCGCCGTCGACATCGAAGAGCTGCCCGGCAACCGCTAGCTCATCGGAGCGACCACCGCCCGGGGAGAAGGTCACCTTCAAGCCCTGGGCTTCGAGGGCTAGCTTGACGTGGATCGCTTCGTTCTCGCCCGGCACACTCGTTGGTGGACGCGGTTCTTCCGCTGCCTCGTCTCTGTCCTGATACCAGATCACCGCGACGGCGATGAATAGCGCCGCCGAAAGCGCAAAGAGAGCCCAAGAGAGGTAAGTACGACCCGATCTGGCCGGTTTCGCTGCTCGCATGTTGTTTCAGACTCCTTGGGACACCGGCCGTGAATGCGAGCCGCGCCGCAATGATGGTACGCGGTCTCTCTTCCGAGTAAAAGGGCGAGGCGCCGTGTTAAACGAACACCGGGCGACGAGACACTGCCCGCGCCCGATGTTCTACCCCGGGGGGACGGGGTCACCAGATGAGGCGGATCACCACAACTCCGCCGCAGTCCCTGCACCAACTGCTGGCGCCGGTCCCGCTTACGATAAAGTCATCGAGCAGCGTCGCATTGTGCGTTTCACTGTCGACGGTGGTAATGGAGAATGCTGCATATCCGGCCACGTAGAGCTTTTGGCTCGTGCCCGATTCGGATGGCGTATCAATGGCGACCGGGAGGATCATGACGCAGCCGTACGGGTGACTGACACCGCTGACGCAGCCCGTTACGCCATCGACTTTCGTGATCGTCGATCCGGGCGAGCCGGTGATCGCATAGTTGAACCAGGAGCCAGGATTCTTACTCGCGTTTTTGGCTTGATCGGCCAGACCCGTGAACTTATCACCCACGGAACTGCAATCGGCATTGCCTTTGGCGCTGAGCCGCGAATCGTGAATCCGGAACGTTTTGCCGGCCGCGTTCGAACTGACCTTGAACGGCGATGTGCTGGAGAGGATGTTCAAGTTGCTTCCGATCGCCGGCCCCATGCCCGTTGGATTGCTCGTGACGTCCCAGGCGTTGGTGCCGCAGATCATGAAGGGAGCATCGGACGGCTGCTTCGATGCGTTCTGCACCCTGGCCTTCGCGTAGCCCGCGATCGACAGATAGTCCGGTGTCGCTGGGAAAATCCGCATGAAGTAGGTTGGAACAGTGATCTTTGTGCGAACCCGCGAGCCGGCAGCGTTCGCGGGGACATTCTGATCGCAGGTTCCGACAACGCTCCAGTTGTTGCCGATGTACTGGCATGAGTAAACGGACGGCACGAACGACGCGAAGGTGTTCTGTGCCACCACCGCGTTGACTTCGGCGATCGCCGAGCGAGGCGCCGATTGGGTATACATCGCGATCTGTCTCGCTCCCGCCAGCGCTCCGGCATCGGCCGCGCCCTGAACTGACCGCTTCGCGGCGAGGGCGTAACCGACATCCGTCGCCAGACCGAGCATCCCCAGCATCGCGACCAAAAAGATCGCGAACATGATCAGCACCTGTCCGCGGCGGGCGCCATCTGGTTCGACTTCTTCGACGGAGAGTGGCTCGAATTTGCTCGGTGTCGTCGATCCGCCGGGCATCCAGGTGGTACGGAGATCTCGTCGAACCGATTCACCAGCGTTTGGAGCGGGTTTCATTGCCATTTCATCGTCTACCCTCATGTCATGCACCGCATCGACGATGTCGCCGAAATGGTGAAGCTCCAGGAGATCGAGCCGGAGACGGCGTCCAGAGCACCGATGTAAATCGGCGTGAATGTTTTCTGGGCTGAGACGTTGATCGTGCCTTCGCCCCGCGGCGTTCCGCAGTCGCCAGTCGTCGCGCTCGAGATCGAGGCGTCGCCTGGTAAGCCGTGGTCGGTTACCGCGGTCGATATGCCGGACGCATCAAATGGATGACGGGAGCCATACGTGGCGCCTTCAACGACCGCGTTGCGCATCTGGATGTAGTCGAAGAAGACGCGACCAATATCGATCGTGCCGAGCAGGAGGAGCAGCAAGAGCGGCATCGCAATCGCCATCTCGACTACGCTTTGCCCGCTTTGCGCACGGGAGGGAATGCGTATGGCATTCATTCGAGCGTCACCGTGGCGCCAGCCTTCAATGAGAAGGGCGAGATGCCGAGCATTTGTTGGGTAACGGCCTGGAATGGAACAGTCGCGGAGATCGTGATCTTGTCACCCGATGTGCATGAACCAGTACAGGTGATGGTGACATCGGTGCTGCCGAGCCCTGGTCGAGGGGTTTCGACACTTGTTTCGGGATTTTGAGCCACCCGAACCCGATGCTTCAGCGCGTTGTAATCGAGTCCCATGCCGTTTGCGACCGAGACCTTGGCCACCCGCGCAGAGTCGCGAACACCGTTATTGAGTTGCGAGTAGACGTAAATCGAGCGTCCGAAATCGATCATGCCGAGGCTGATGAGCAGAAAGAGCGATCCGGCTATCGCAAACTCGACCGCCGCCTGTCCGGATCGACGCCGGCTAGTTGCGAGCCGGCTGGTCCATGTTTGCAACATCATCGTCTCCCCCGACGTGCCTGCCAGCCATCCCCGCGTTGAGTGATTTGGGCAGTTCGATTCCGACTCACCGTGACGTTGGTCTGACGAGTCGAACCCGGTCGGCATAGCCCGATAGTACGGGTGGCAACCCAAAGGTCCTATGGCCTACGAGGGCCATTGGAGGAAGTACCGATGTCCCGGATGAGGAGGACGTATAAGGAGTCGCCATCTTGATCGACGAATTAAGTGATCATCCCGTGAGATCCAGCGAGTGGGAATGGGGAATCGATGAGTTTCGTCGCGATCGCAATGGTTATGACCGCGGCGGTGATCCATGCGGTCTGGAATATGCTCGCCAAGCGAAGCGACGATGCGCTGGCGTTTTTTTGGTCGATCACGGCGGCGTCGCTCGTCATATTCGCGGTCCCGTTTGCCGTTCTGGCTCCACGCGAAACCTGGGAGTGGGACTGGCTTCGGTTCGCGCTCTTCTCAGGCGTGCTCCACACCTTCTACTTCGCGCTGCTCGCGCTCGCATATTCCCGATCCGATCTCTCGCTCGCCTATCCGATCGCCCGTGGAACTGGATTGATGCTGGTGCCGATCCTCGCGGTTCCGATCTTCGGTGACCGCCCGACCGGGATCGCGTGGGGCGGCATCGGATTGGTTGTTGCCGGCATTCTCCTGCTTCACCACCCGGTGTTCGCCGCGATTGTCAATCGCGGTCAGGTCCGCGATCTCCTTTCCGTACCCGCTCTGCTTACTGGATTGACGATCGCGTCCTATTCGATCAACGACACTGCCGGCGTCCATCGCGCGAATCCG
Organism: uncultured Sphaerobacteraceae bacterium; assembly: GCA_964371945.1. Taxonomy (GTDB): domain Bacteria; phylum Chloroflexota; class Chloroflexia; order Thermomicrobiales; family UBA6265; genus CAYJPA01. The sequence goes on from CAYJPA010000023.1 coordinate 47,748, forward strand.
ATCGTCTACCTCTACGTCGTATTCGTCCTGAATTGCGCGATCATGACACCCTACGTGCTGCATACTAGAACGGCTGCTGTGAAATTGACGATCGGCCGACCCTGGCCGGTGGTCGTTGGCGGAGCGGGATCGCTGGGCACCTATGTGATCGTAATGGCAGCGACCCGTTTCGCTCCGGTTTCGTACGTGGTGCCGATGCGTGAGACGAGCATCGTGATCGGAGCGATTCTCGGAGCGCGATTGCTCGGCGAGTCGCTTGGGACGACTCGACTTGGCGCATGTGCGTTGGTCGTTGCAGGGGTGATCGCGATTGGAATCGGCGGCTAATGAAGAATGCGTCATTGATCGGACTATTGTCTGTCGTGCATCGCCCGGCAATAAATTGACCGGGCTACGCCGCGCCCAGAGGGCACCCGACCCTTCCAGGGTTGAGAACGAAGCCGTCGTACGGCGAGATGCGCTCCCTGATACACCGAACAAGAATGCACGCGTCATAAGCCGCCTTGCCATGACCGGTACAATCGAGCACAGAACTGATCCTGAAGCTACCGCGAAAGGACGACGATCCAATGCCGGAGATTCCAGTTATCGAGGGTTTGTTCCGTTTCGTGGCTTTCGCACCTGATATCGGATCGCGGGCGATCGCGACCATGTCCCAGATAACAAGCTCCCGATTCTGATGCTCCATGGTGGCCCCGGCGCCTGCCACGACTATCTCGAGAGTCTTCAACCGTTTGCGGCAACGGGCAGGCCGGTGATCTTTACGACCACCTCGTGTGCGGAAATTCGGATCGGCCAGACGACCCATTGATGTGGACCGTCGATCTCTTTCTCGACGAGCTTCGGGTCGTGCGGCAAACGCTCGGACTGGACCGGATTCACCTGTTGGGACAGTCCTGGGGCGGCCTGCTGGCGATGGAGTATGCGCTGACCCGGCAGGACGGTGGGGTCAGCTTGACGATCGCGTCGTCACCCGCGAGTATGCTGCTCTGGGTTGAAGAAGCGAATCGACTTCGCGCCGAACTTCCCCCGATGTGCAGGCGACGTTGCTCAAGCATAAAGCGGACGGCTCAACCGACGATCCCGCATATGAGCAAGCGATGGCGGTTTTTTACGCGCGTCACGTCTGCCGAGTCGTGCCAAATCCTGACTACGTTACGAACTCATTCGCAAAGCTCGGTAAGCAGGTGTACGAAACCATGAACGGCCCAAGCGAGTTTCATGTGATTGGAGCACTCTAAGCGTGGCACATCCGGTGTCGGCTTGGCGAAATCGAGATTCCGAGCCTGACGACCTCCGGGCGGTATGACGAGTGCACGCCAATGCAGGCCGAGATCGTCAAGAATGGCATCCCAGGTTGTGAATGGGTGCTGTTCGACGAGAGCTCACATATGCCGCATGTCGAGGAGCAAGAGCGCTACCTGGATGTCCTTGATGATTTTCTCAATCGAATTGAAGAGCGAGTGAAACATGGGCAACAGTCGCCGGCTCGGCTTCTCTAGCGTCAGCCGCCGGGAGCTGCTGACCACGGGCGGCTTGCTCGCTGTTGTTGGCTTGGTCGTCGCCGGCGACAGCCGCGGGCGAGTCAAGAGCGCCGGTGCAGAGTGGAGCATTGGCGTTCCTATACCTCGGGCACGCTCCGAAATGCCGGCAACGGTGATCGACGGCAAGATCTACGTCGTGGGCGGTTTCTACGACGGTTCCTGGGCCGATTGCTTTGATCCGTTGACGCAGAGCTGGACCCAGCTCCCCAACCTACCCGCCGCGGCTCACCACCCTGGGGTCGCGGCAATCGACGGCGTCCTGTACGTGGCTGGTGGCTTCTCTCCCGACGGTCACCATGCCCTCGGACACCTTTGGTCTCATGCGCCCGGAACACGCATCTGGCACAAATTGGCGTCACTGCCGGAACCGAAGGGCGCGTTAGGACTCGTCGGAATGGATGGCGGGTTGTTTGCCGTTGGCGGCGCTCGAGAGCACCTGGGGGGACCCGCCAGCGGCGATCTCCTCCGCTACGATGTCCTGGCGAATTCATGGCAGGAGCTCCGGCCGATGCCCACGGAGCGCGAACATCTTGCGGTGGCCGCCAACGGGGGCAAGATTTTCGCGATCGGCGGCCGGGCGAACGGCGATGAAAGCACCACATTCGGCGGGGCCAACGAGCAATACGATCCGGCAACAGATACTTGGACCACATTGGCTCGGTTGCCGGTCGGCCGGAGTGGTCTGGCCGGGGTCGCGGTTGAACATAGCGTGGTCGTCATAGGAGGCGAACGAGGCCGCAGTCTCTACAACAATGTCAATCGGTTTAATATCGAAACGGGTGAATGGGACACGCTTTCGCATCTGGGAACTGCTCGGCATGGGCTGGCGGCCGCATATGTCGATGGAACGATATACGCGATTGCCGGAAGCACATCGCCCGGTGATATCGAGAACGTTGACATCGTTGAAACGCTCACCTTGGACTCCATCACGGCGCCGTCGCCCGGAGCCGGATAAGGCGATCTCGGCGCAAGTCGGATCCAGCAGCAAGACATATCAGGCCGTGACTTTTCTAGCGATCGGAACCCAGTTTGCCGCGCTGACGACCCGGATGTGTGAGCGCTGATCACTGGTCCGCGCGGCCGGTTGCGATTGCGTTTGGACGCTGAAGGTGAAAGAGACTACCAAGCTCCCGTCGAATCGCGACACTATAATGAATATCCTCTTTATGTCTTTCAGTGCCCTTCAGTTGATCGCATTGACCACACTGATGAGACAAGCGCTTCTACGAACAAAGATCGATTCGCCAGCATGAACTTGGTCAGGCCCACTGCTTCGGTCGATGAGAAAACATGGCGTGATTGAGCCTGTTCCCGCGATCAGACGCGCTTGCCGAACAGATCGCTCCCGATAGCAGTCAGTCCGTGTCCACCGCAAGAATCGAGGCGGCTCCAGACAGATGGGTTTGGCCAATTCGTCGTCCGCTCATCGGGTAAAGGTCGACCCTGTTGCGCTCGCCGCTGTGCTCGGTTTGGGCTTTGTTGGCGATAACTAGGGTTTCGGACTTGTGATTATTGTTGTAGTGGTGTAAAACCTTTGGCGTTGGCGGTAGAGAACGTCAGCTAGCCTAGGTTTGGCTAGGCTATGTAGCCAGTATCGAGCGGGTCCGTTAACTTGTGCGGCTCGTCAGCGTAGTGGCAACCCGGAGGCCCTCATGACACGTGCAGACTCGGCAAGCGCGGTGCATCGACCGGCAGAACTAACCCTCAGGCTCATTCCGCGGCTCACACGGTGGGCGCAAACGCGGGTTGTGCATGAGGAATTGGGGGCGGAGCTCAGTCTTCGTCAACTGTCGGCCCTTCAGATGATTGAAGATGAGACGACGACGCTCGGAGACGTTGCGCGCCGCCTCATGGTGACACCGGCAGTAGTAACTGGTTTGATCGACCGGCTGGAGAAGCGCGGCTATGTTCGCCGCCTCAGCAGCTCGGGAGACCGGCGTCGCGTCAATCTCACATTGACGCCGGAAGGCCGCGTGGCTGCCGAGAAGGCGGAGCAGCGGCTCATTGACGAAGTCGGCGCCAAGATGGCGAACTTCTCAGCCGATGAGCTCAAGACGCTCGAAAAGGGCCTCGCCCTGCTCGATCGCGTGCTTCAAGATCTCGAAGGCGAGCGGTCGACCAGTCGTCGCTAGAAACTGTGACCCGGAGCGCGCATCCCTTTCCGCGCTCCGGGATTCCCACTGACACTCCCCGGAATGTCGTCGTCCCGGATTCCAGGGAGTGATCAGTTCACAGGCGGGACACCCCTGTCAGCGCTGCTGACTCCGGAGATCCGTGTGTTTTTTCCGCGCGACCGACATCGTCGTTCCGACCGCAAGACCCCGCGGCGTAAATCCCATCTCACGAAGCAGCTTCAGGACCGCGGATTCCGCCCGCGTCAATTCGGCCACGTCTTCGATTTCCACCAACAGCGCATCGTTTGCTACGGTCACAACGAGTCCGCTCTTCTCGAACGCATCCCTCAGCTCGACAAGTTGACCGGCGTCGTCCGGGACGAGCCGTACCATTCGCGACAGGCGCACGCGCCGGACTGATTGCGACCAACCTCGGATCGAATCGAGCAAAACTCCCGGAATCGCGGATCCTGACTGATTGCTCAGAAACGCTTCGACATGGCGAATTTCGAAGCCGGCCCGCAAAGCGCGGGTAATCGATCGCTCAGTCACTTGATATCGACTCTCCGAACCGAGCTCGACCAAATCCGAGAATGCACTGACCGACCACACGCGTAGAGGCGACGGCTGCACGAGGTGAATCTCACCGTTGGGCTCGACACGAATCGCTGGACCGGCGCCAGCCGGTTCCTCCGGCGCGGGTTCCGTGTGCGCCAGGGCCGCGCCGGCGGGAGTGAGGCGCACGAGCAGCGGCTTGCGGGGAATTCTGATCAACTCGACGAGACCGAACCACGCAAACGCGGTGGCAAGCGCAACGGTCGCAACCTCAGCGATCTCTGCCCGCCGGTTCGCTTCTTCGCCGGTCGCCAGATCGAGGTTTCGAGCGGTCGCTACTTGCGAGGTTGCGCCGAGCATGTTTGGGTCACGTTCAGCGAGCCACGTTGCGACTTCCTCGAGCTCGTAAGTCGCGCTCCGTTCCAACACGGCGAGATGCGCAAGCAGCTTGAATCGGAAACCCGGCCAATCCGCTCCCCAAACCTCAACGTCGTCTCGCGACGATCCCTCGATCCAGGCGGAGCTGCTCAGCCAGGTTGAGCGCAAACGACTGGTTTGCTCGGGGAACGAACGATCACGCCAGGTTCGGACTACTGGACTGACCTGAAACGGCTCGTCGACCGCCGGGTCTCCGCCGGTGAGGACGCCTTCGACTCTCGCGAGGTCCACCAGGAACTCGAGATATCCGCTGGGTGGTGTATCAGCGCCACGATTCCAGAGCATTTGGTTGAGCCATTGCAGCCAGCGGGGCGGCGCTTCATCGAAATCGAGGATGCGTTGGTCCTGGGGCGGCGAGAGCGCGCGCAGGAGCGTCAGGAGATCCCAGGCAACGGCATAAGGACTGAAGTTGCTCGTTTGAGTCGATACGGATTCCACTGGTTTCGGCTTTGGTTTTTCCTCCACCGAGTGAGCACGAGGTGAACTGATTTCTTGGGGCACGAAGAGCCAGCGTGATCCGTCCGCCTTGTATGTGTGCCAGACAAGCAGCATCGCTTCCAGCTCCGCCAGGGCCTGCCGGAATCGTTGAACCTGTCGAGGCTCATCGGAGTTGAGACCTGCCGCCGATGCCGCTTCCGAGATGGGGACCGGCTTGCCGTCGCCCGCATCACGAAGGCGTTGCCAAATCTGAGCGGCATCACGTTTCAGGTGGGTTTGAATGTTGCTCAGTCGCTGAGGATCTCCTATGTTCTGGAGGATTTGCAGGATCAACTCACCTCGAGGCCGGAGGCCGGGGATGACGCGAATGCCCCAGTGCTCGGCCGCTTCCTCTATCTCGCGATCGTCACGCCGCGCGAGCAATGTCTGCAGCGGCTCTTCGCTAAGGTCACCGAGCGAAATCTCCTCCTGAATTCGGCGAAAGAGCAATGCCAGCTCTCGTGGGAGAAAGAGCCGTGGAGCCTCGCCGACCGGAAGCGGATCGTCGTCGCCCTCTCGCACGATGATTCCCTTGTGATATAGGCGTGTGGCGATCTCTCGAACATCCAACGCGGAGAGTCCCAACGCTTCGGCGAGCTCTGCCAGCGGGCGAGCCGCGTCGTCCCCTACCGCCAGCAATCGAATCAGCGTTCGCTCTTCGTCAGGCAGCCGTGACCAGAGATCGCGCGCTGCCCGCGGATCAGCCAGGGAACGGTAAAGCTGGGCGACCTGTCCCAACTTGTCGCCACCTGAAACAGGCACCCGCCAGGCGATCGCGATTCGGCTCAGTTCTTCGGGAGAGCGAGCATTGAGGCGGCCAAGAAGATTGCGCATGGTTGATGATTATAGCGATTCACTGCCGGCCGCTTGACCGATCACGTCCGGCGTCGTAGAAGAGCACGATCATTCCGAAGCGACAAACGAGGCGACAACCCCATGGACCGTGTGAGCGAATTGCCGGAATATTCAGGACGGCGACCAGATGTGATCGTAGTCGGCGGTGGTGTGGTCGGCTGTTCGATCGCCTACCGTTTGTCCCAAGCCGGCAAGCGCGTTTTGCTGATCGAGCGGCGCGGTTTGGCATCGGGAGCTTCGGGACGCAACGGCGGCATGACCGGGGCCGGTTCCGCGATGTACTCGGACGCGGGCAGAGCGGTCTACGCGGTCACGTCGGCGAATCTCGAGCTGATGCGGAAGTTGCCCGAGGAATTGGGCGCCGATTTTGAACTTACACTGCCAGGAACGCTCGATGTCGCGACGACTGAGGAGCAGTTCAAGCATCTTGTCGAAAGCACCGAGGTCCAGCGTGCAAGCGGACCCGAGGTCGAGATGATGGATCGTCACCAGGCGCAGTCAGTCATGCCGGCGCTTAGCGATGCAATTCTCGGCGCTCAGTTCGCTCGCGGCCGCGGTCACCTTTGGCCCTTTGGCTTGGTGCACGTCTTCGCAGCCGCGGCGGGCCGGCTTGGTGTCGAGTTCCGGGTCGGTGAAGCGGTTGAGCGGTTGATTCGCTCCGGAGATCGCGTCACCGGCGTGGTCGTCAATGGTGAATCGATCTTTGCGGACGATGTTGTGCTCGCGACGAACGCCTACACACCGTCGCTTCTGCCGGAGCTGCCAAAGGGCGCGATCGTGCCCGCTCGCGGTCAGATTCTGGTCACGCAGCCGGTGCCACCGATTCTGCCGCACCCATTCGGAAACAATTTCGACAAAGAGTATGGCCGCCAGGTACCCGGCGGTCCGATTCTCTGCGGGGGTTACCGGCGGCTCGATACTGATGAGGGACTGGGGCATTACGAGGAGCGGGTTTCGCGGCCGGTGCTTGCCGGCATTGCTCGATGCCTGACGACGCTCTTTCCGTCGTTGGCGGATATCAAGGTGGTGCGCTGTTGGGCAGGCATCATGGGGTTCACCGCCGATGGATTGCCATTAATTGGGCGCTCGGAGTCGTCGCCCGGGTTGACGCTCGCCGCCGGATTCAATGGCGGCGGGTTTTCGTGGGCCGCGGTTACGGGCAAGATCGTCGCGGACCTACTGTCGGGACGCGACCCCGGTTTTAACTTGTCGCCGTTCGCACCGAATCGGTTCGTCGCGGCCGGCACCAATTGGAACAACCCGTTTACGGCGGGTGAGCGGAGAGCCTTTGTTGTCCCAAACTGACCACGTCAACGTGCCACTCATAAGGGATCAAGACTGACACTGTGGTTTGACGAGGGTGATATCATTTTGGAAATGATCGGAATGGATTGTCTAGTCGATGAAATGCAATGACCCGGAGAACAGAATTACTCGGGATCCGGCCGTACTGGTCGGCAAACCTGTCGTGCGTGGGACGAGGATTCCGGTTTCTCTGATCTTGAACTACTTGGAGAATGGTTACACTGTCGAGGCGATTCTGTCAGATTTCCCAAATCTTTCTCGAGAGGATATCGATAGCGCTGTTCAATACGCGGAATCGCGGTCTCGCGAGCAGATTGAACTAGCTTCTTAGTTCGTGCTCCGTTTTTTGCTCGACGCCAATTTGTCTCCGAGCATTGTCACAAGACTTCGGCAACAACTTGAAATCGATGTCATCTCATTGATCGATGAGGGGCTCGGCTTTCTATCTGACAACGAAGTTGTTTCATACGCGAGAGCAGAGCACCGGATCATCATCACCCTCGACGAGGACTTCGGCGAGATCTATTACCGACGTGAGCGCAACGCGATCGGAGTGATATTTCTTCGACTGAAGGATCAGTCGGCCTTGCCGGTCAGCAAGAGGTTGACAACATTTTTGCGCGACGAAGCCGCAGGAATCGATCTGGAGCGTTCGTTGGTCGTATTGTCGGAAAACAAATGCCGTGTCGTTTCAAGATTCTGAACCGACGTATTGATTCTCACTAGCAGTGTCGGGTAATTAGGCCGATTCTGAGTCTCTTTCCGGAATTACGCTAATCCTTCCCAAGGATCGAGGCAATCTTCAACTTTGCCGAAATGGGCTGATTGATGCCCCATTTGGGCGGGAAAAAGGGCGTTAGCGGTTCGGGGTTGGGGTTGAATTTGGATTTGATGCGGAGGCGGTTGTTTGTTAGGTCGGGGAAGGCGACGCGGGCGTACTTGTCCACTTCGCAAAAGAGGTTTTGACGGTCGATGGCGTGCAAGCGGCGGCCCCAGAGGGTTTGGAACTCAAGACCGAGCCGCTCGAGCTCGGTTTCCTGATGCTCGACCATCCAGTGGATGACATCCTGCATCGACATTGAGCCGGTGCTGACGAAGCACTTTTCGATACCGCGGCGGGCGCCGGGACCGGGCATCGTGAAATCGTTCTCGCCGAAGTCGGTGAGCTCGCTGTAGTTGATGTCGATCGCGAGCTGATAGGCCATGAACGGGCCGATCATCGGGTAATCAATCAGCGCCAGGTAGACCTCCTCGAACGTGCGTGCCGTTGCAATCTCCCGCGCGAGCCCGTTACGCATCATCGACTCGACAAGAGCCAGGTGGTTCGTGTGCTTTCGGCGATGGCCGAAGGCATCGCTTGAGGCGAGGATGAATGCACCGGTGTAAATAGCGTCCCCTCGGGACAATGCCTCCTCGAGTGCTCGATCGTAAGCATCGAAGTCGAACGACCGGACCGTGATCGGACCATGCGCTGACTCGAGCAGCTGCCAGGTCGCCGGTTTGCTGAAGAACCGGAAGAGCATGATCCAGAGCAGCGTGTCGTCTGCTGAGTAAGCGTCCTGATAAACGACGTGACGGATCAGGAACTGCGAAACGCGATCGCTCGCCCGATAGGCATTGCAGAACCTGTAGGTCCGAAGAATGGGTTCATCGGTCCAGGGTGATGGCTCGCCATGCTGGCGGCGGCAGAAGATCGCCTGACGTTCAGCGGCGAGTTGCCAATAGGTGTCGAGCAGATCATGCCGGGGCTTCAATTCCATCCCGAATCAATCGCACTGAAGGCAAAAACGAACGTCCGCCCCGGACCAGCCGTAGGCGGACGTTGTGGCTCGGGCGCTCGATCGTTTATGCGCTCAGGTAATCGAGCACGATTTGGTTGAACTCGGCGGGCTGTTCGAACATGGCAAAGTGGCCGGTTCCCGGCATGAGGTTCAGTTCCGCGCCGGGGATAAGCAGCGCCATGAGCTTTGTTTGATTGAGGTCGATGGCTTCTTCCGTTTCTCCGTCAAGGATGAGGAAGGGCGTCGTGATCGCCTTGAGCTGTTCCTCGGTGTAGTTTGGCAGCGTGGCCCACATCACCGAAATGTTGTTCAGGAACTCGTCCCATCGTTCCGGAGCCGGCGAAAGCGCCAGGTAGTCCTCGTATGCGGCATTGATGTAGGCGTTGAAGTATTCGTTCGTGCCGACATCGAGCCGCACGCCGGTTGGGTCGAAATTGGCGCCGTAAGCAACGACCTTGTTCAATCGCTCGGGGTTGTTGATCGCGATCTCGAGGCCGATGATCCCGCCGTCGCTCCAGCCAACAATGCTCGCCTTCTCGATTGCGAGATGATCGAGCAACCCGAGCACATCGGACGCCATCAATGCGTAGGTGATCGGCTTGTCGTCGAACGATGAACGGCCGTGACCGCGGCTATCCATTACGATCAACTGGTAGTGCTCGGCCAGCACTGGAATCTGATTGGCGAAGTACTTGCCGTTGCCCAGGCCGCCGTGCAACAGGAGCAGCGGCTCTCCGGCGCCATAAATTTCGTAATAAATGCTGGCCCCGTTGATCTCGACCGTTTGGCCCTCGGCTTCCTCCCAGGTTGCAGGCAGGAGCGATTGCGGAGCGACCATTGCCACCGGGGTGGCGGAGTCTTGAGCGGCCGCGCCCGACGGCCCAAACATTGATGACGCGACAAGCGAAGACAACACCGCGGCGGCGAGGAGTGCATTGCGCAACTTCATACTGAGTCCTCCAACGAATGCGCTTGATACGATATCCCCGATTTCATCCATCTTGATGACGAATTGGAGAACCGTCAAGTCTTCGGACAAATAGCTGTTGAATGGTCCGGCCAAGAGACGAAATAGCAGTGCCATTGGCTTGACAGTAGCCGTCAATACTTCGTAGATTAGCTGAGGCTAATACACGTGGTCGCCGGTTCTGGCGGTCACGGCGCATCAATGTTGCACAAAAACACCGGAGGTATTTCGAAAATGAGGCAATTTGTGCAATCGTTGGTGACCCGGCGCGGTTTGTTGAAAGCGGGAATCGGCAGCGCAGGTGCGGTCGGGGCAGGCGGGCTTGCGATCGCGGCTGGCGACCTTCAGCTCGTCGTGCGGGCGCAGGAGGCAACACCGACACCGAGCCACGACATGAATGGCATGGGCTCTGATCCCATGGTAATGCCGGGCGTGGTCGGCGAAGTCGATCACGTGTTCAATGGATTCGATCCGAGCGAGATTCTTACCGACTTCGACGCGGGCGAGATCACCGCGTTACCGAGCGGGCAAGTTCAGCACGAGTATTGGATTACCGCGGTCAACAAGGAGATCGAGCTCGTTCCGGGGATCAGATATGCCGCCTGGACGTACAACGGCCGGGTACCAGGGCCCACGATCCGGGTAACCGAGGGCAATCACGTCAAGATCAACTTTACCAATGGCGGCGATCACCACCACAGCATGCACTTTCATGGCATTCACCCGGCATCGATGGACGGGGTGTTCGATCCAGCGTCCGGGCAGATTCCTCCCGGCGCGTCCTTTGTGTACGAGTTCGACGCCGAGCCAGTGGGATTGCACCTTTACCATTGCCACACCGCTCCCCTGGCGACACACATCGCACACGGGCTATACGGCACCTTCATCGTCGATCCGAAAGACGGCTGGCGGGCGGTCGACCGCGAATACATGATGATCATGGCCGGATTCGATATCGATTTCGACGGCGAAAACGATCTGTACACGGTCAACACGATACCGTTCCACTATGACCACACGAAGCACCCGATCGTTTTCAACGTTGGAGAAACGGTTCGCGTCTTTCTAGTCAATGTTCTCGAGTACGACCTCATCAATTCGTTCCACTTGCACGCGAATTTCTTCAACTATTTCCCAACCGGCACGAGCCGGACTCCAAGCGAGTTCACGGACACGATTGCGTTGATGCAGGGTCAGCGAGGCATTCTCGAATTCACCTACAAGTATCCTGGGCTCTATATGTTCCACGCTCACAAGACCGAGTTCGCTGAATTGGGCTGGACGGGCGTCTTCGAGGTGAAGGAGTAGCCATGTCAACCACACCCGCTCCGACCACCAAACCCGGCGGCATCGGAACTCGGTCGCTGCTGATGTTTGCAATTCCGATCGTGTTGCTCGCCGGAGTGATCGCTCTTTTCGCACTTACCGACGGCGCGGGCCTCAATGTCGAGCCGGCGGCGCCAATTGAAACAGTCACCTTTCAGCGGACGGTGCTCAATCCGGGCGAGATCGTGCTCCATGTCCGGAACACCAGCCAGGAAGAAGTGACGATCGCCCAGCTCAACATCAATGATGCGATCTGGCCGTTCACAATCTCGAAGTCGCCAATTCCTCGTCTTTCGGAAGCGACCGTGAAGTTGAGCTATCCATGGGTAGAAGCCGAGGCCTATTCGATCACGCTGTTCTCTTCGAACTCAGTCGGATTCGCGACCGCGATCGATGTCGCCACCGAAACCCCGGGTGTAACGAGTAGTGCCTTCTGGAAATTCACATTGGTCGGGTTCTACGTCGGGATCATCCCAATCGTGCTGGGCGTGTTGTGGCTGCCGGTGCTGCGGCAGATCGGCTCCAGGACAATGCTGTTCCTGATGGCGGGCACGGTTGGTCTTTTGCTCTACCTGGGGGTCGACGCGACGGTCGAGGCGCTCGAACAAGCGGGCGAATTGGGCGGACCGTTCCAGGGAACAGGCATCGTTGCGATCGGGATCGTTGCCACCATTCTGCTGCTCGATGCGATCGGGCGTCGTCCGACCGGCTCCGCCGGCACCGGGGCAAGCGCGAGGATGTCGTTTGCCTGGTTGATCGCGACCGGTATCGGCTTGCACAACCTGGGTGAGGGATTGGCGATCGGCGCGGCCTACGCGGTCGGCGCGGCATCATTGGGAACCTTTCTGGTGATCGGCTTCATCATTCAAAACGTGACCGAGGGGTTGGGAATCGTCATCCCGATCGCGAAAGATCGTCCAAGTCTCCGAAACCTCGCATTGCTGAGTCTTGCCGGCGGCGCGCCGGCCATCTTCGGAGCCTGGATCGGCGGTTTTATCACCGCGCCGGCACTTTCCGTGCTCTTCTTGGCCATCGGCGCGGGCGCCGTTTTCCAGGTCGCGTATGCGATCGGCAAAAAGCTCGTGTGGGGTACCGAAGGATCGAAAGCAATGCCCTACACGGCGTTTGCCGGGGTTACCGCGGGTATGCTCGCGCTGTATGTCACCGGCGTGCTCATCAAATAGCAAGTGATCTCACGTGCCTCGTCATCTGACATCGTAGATGACGAAGCACTGGTTCTTGGAAAGTCCCCTTTCTCCACTATGGATTCGGAATCGAGATCTGCACTTTGGACGCGGCGCAATGTGCTGAGAGCACTGGGTGGCCTCGTCACACTTTTGGCAGCTGGAACGTTGACTGCGCGCGGGGGAGCGTCGGCCAAGGGCAAGACCGTCAAGATGGCCAAAGAAATGACGTTCGAGCCAGCGTTGCTCACGATCAAGGTAGGCGATTCGGTCACCTGGACAAACGACAACGATATGGTTCACACGGCAACCGCGGACCCAAGCAAAGTCCGCGACGCGACGCTGATCGAGATTCCGGCGGGTGCGCAACCCTGGGACTCGGGGTACGTCGGCCGCGGGCAATCGTGGAAATACACGTTTATGACCCCAGGAACGTATCGCTATGTTTGTGTGCCGCATGTGATCGTGGGCATGACCGGGCAAATTACGGTCGAGCCATAACAACAGAATCAGGCGAAGGTTTTGCGGTAATCGATCGATTCGCTGGTGACCACGAAGCCAAGGCGCTCGTAGAGACGGTTGGCTCCGGTCGGGCTGGCCGCGTCGACCTTGAGCGAAACTTCCGCGCCGCCGTAGTCTCTGACCTGCGCGATCGTGTGGCGTAGCAGCCATTCCGCGAGCCCACGTTTGCGGTGATCGCGATGCGTTCCGATCAGATCGATATGCCAGTCGACGACTCCAGTGGAGTCAACTCTCTTGTCGACGATGCTGAATGCGGCGAGTGCTCCGTTCCCCGTTTCGATCACCAGGTCGAATTCGGGCAGATAGTCGTCGGCCGAGAGCGATTGCACTCGATCCTCGCGCACGATCGGATGAAAGTCGTAGTGATCCTGAAACGCGTTGACGTAGAGATCCAGCCAGGCATCGATCTCCGACTCGCCTTTGAACTGACGCAACCGATATCCGGCAAGTGGCAGCGGTTTCGACGCTGCTTCTGTGATCGGACGCTTCATCATGTGGAATACGCGATCGATCGTATAGCCGCGCCGTTCCAACAAGGCAATCCGTCTATCGGATCCTCTCTTCGCTGACGCTTCGATCTGGAACCCGCTGCCGAACCGCTCCGCCGCGGCTCGTTCTGCCCAGGTGAGCACGTCGCCGGCAAGTTCAGTGGTCTCCTCGTCCGGGTGAATATGCAGGCGCAGATATGCGATCGGGTCTCTTGAATGCTCCTCTGAAATGCGACTATCGCCCAGCACTACCAGCCGGCCGTCGCGTTCCCAGAGTTACAGATCCCGGCTCCAACCTGGCCGCGATTGAAGGTAAGCCATGCGAAGCCGCTCGCGAGATGCTGGAAAGAAGCTCGGTTCGTGGGTTTCGATCGCGAGCCTCAACTCGACGACCGCTTCGATGTCGGACTCACCATTGAAGGAACGGAGTGTGTACTTGCTCACTAATGCACATCCAACCGGACACGAAACGGGCGGATTGAAACAGCTCGCCCGTCGTTCACACGAGTGACAATCGGTTACCGGGCGACCGGCTTCAGCATGATGGTCGGTTTGCGTGGTTTGCGCGCGGCCTCGACGCTCAGCCGTCCGGCAATTCGCTGCGCGGCGCTTTCGAAGGCGAGCGCGGTGATTGAGGTCGGGTGCGATGCAACGACTGGAGTGCCCTCGTCGCCTCCGGCGCGGACGACCGCTTCGACCGGAATCTGGCCGAGGAGCTCGACTTCGTTCTCCTCGGCGATCCGCTGTCCGCCGCCACTCCCGAAGATGTCGTGGATCGTGTTGCAGTTGGGGCAAACGAATCCGCTCATGTTCTCAACGATGCCCAGAATCGGCGTCTTCACCTCCTGGAACATCTTGAGACCCTTTTTAGCATCGGCCAGGGCGACGTCCTGCGGCGTGGTCACGATCACAGCGCCGGAGATCGGGATCTTTTGCACCAGCGTGAGCTGCACATCGCCGGTGCCGGGCGGCAGGTCGAGAACGAGATAGTCGAGGTTGCCCCATTCGACATCGTTTAGAAACTGGTTGATGAGCTGGGCAACCAGCGGTCCTCGCCAAATCAGGGCCTTGTCCGGGTCGAGAATGAAGCCGATGCTCATCAGCTTCACGCCGTACGCCTCGAGCGGAACGATCTTGTTGTTGCGCATCATTGGCTTGTCGCGCACGCCCATCATCAGCGGAATGCTCGGTCCGTAAACATCGGTGTCGAGCAATCCGACCGACGCGCCGGCCTTCGCCAGGGCGACCGCAATGTTGACCGCGACGGTCGACTTGCCCACGCCACCCTTGCCCGATGCGACGGCGATCGTGTTCTTGACGCCGGAGATCGGCTGCGCGTCGGTTCGACCGCCTGAGCTTGCCCGGACGCGCGATGTCCATTTGAAGTCGACCTCACCGAGATCGGGGATGGCTGACACGGCCTCACGTAAGTCGTCAGCGATCTTCCCGCGCAGCGGGCATGCCGGCGTGGTGAGCTCCACATGGATGGTGATGTTGCGGCCGTCAATGGTGATATTGGGGATCATCTGCAATTCGACCAAGCTTCGCCCGATCTCAGGATCGTTGACCGGCCGGATGATCTCGATGATCTGGTCTTTGGAGAGCTCTGAAATGGTTTGCATGAAGTGTCCTCAGATGTAGATAACATAGCGGAACAATCGGTGGCAGCAGCACAAGCTATTGCATGACTTCCGACTCGGAAGTGTACAACCTGAAGTCGAGCTACCCGGTCGGAATAGTCGTTTTCGCGCTCTCTGATTCTGGCGCGGCGGCCGGAGTTTTGCGGGCACGCACGCGCCACGGATGGTCATCCTCGATCCAGATCCGTTCGATCACCGGGATCGCGGCCGCGATCGGCAAAGCGAGCAGAACACCAGCGATTCCCAGCAGTTCTCCACCAATGAGTACCGCCAAAAGCACCGCGAACGACGAAATCTGCAGAGTATTCTTATAGACCCGCGGGACGATGATGTAATTTTCGATCTGTTGATAAATCAAATACGAGACAAAGACGATCAAGGCCGCGGTTGGGGAGACGCTGAACGCCAGCAGCACCGCGGGCACGGTGGCGATCAGTACACCCGCGATCGGAATCGCATCGGCGAACGCGGCGACAATCGCCAAGAAGAGGGCCTGAGGTACGTCGAGCGCGGTTAGCACCAAGAACGTGAATCCACCGAACAAAAGGGATGTAAAAAGCTGTCCCGCGACGTAGCCACTAACAACGGTGCTGACTTCCGGTATCGCGCGATCCATCTTTTCGCGTTGTGGGGCCGGCAGATAGCGAACCAGCCAATCGTAGATGCGCTCGCCATCGACCAGGATGTAGATTGCTAGCACGAGGACGATCAGGAAGTTGCTGATCGCCCCGATCAGTCCAGCGCCGACCGAAAGGAACCCGCCGAAAATTGCGGCTGGATCAGCGGAGCCGCGTTGGGCCGCGCTCTGGAGCCGCTCGTAGATGTCGGGGTTTTTGCTGAGTAGTCGTTGCGCGTCTTCAACGTAGTTGGGTAATTCGGTGGCGAAATCGCGGCCGTCGTCGATCAGCGGTGGAACCACGATTCCGAGCAAAAGCAAAACCGCGGCAATCAGAGTGAGAAAGACAACGCCGACCGCGACCGGCCGTTTCATTCCTCGTTTCTCGAGCCAGCGAACGGGAGGATAGACCGCGGCTGCAACAAGCAGTGCGATGAAGAGCAGGAGAAGAATCGACCAGAGCCTGGTTAGCAGCCAGATGATCGACAAGGTCAGAATGACCCGCGCGATCGTTGCCGCGGGGAGCTCCAGTTTGCTGACCACCTGCCTGGGTCGACCACGTTGCTGAGTGGCTATGCCGTCCTCCTATTTGATCTACTTTATCATCATACCGATCGGTCAATTGACCCAGCTTCCAAGCATCCGAGACTTCAATCGCCAGAAAGGTGCCACCATGAACGAACGAGCTCTGCACGGCGCATTGGAGCCAATCGAGCTTGTTGGGT
>CAYJPA010000024.1:0-62418 GCA_964371945.1 uncultured Sphaerobacteraceae bacterium
GAGTAAGTCGCATCGTGATACGCCGCGAGCCGGGAACCCGGCTCGCGGCTCCCGGAAAAACGCGAAGCGCGGCTCACACGGTGGGTAATGTTCCATGACAGCGAGCGAGCAACGGAGAGGTCCAGCACGGAAACGCCCGTGGTGGCGAGGTGACATGCCGACCTATGTCCTCCTCTTGCTTCCGGCTGTGCTCTTTCTCGCACTGACGAGCCTGTATCCCCTCTTGTACACGCTCCGTTTGAGTTTCTACGACTGGTTCCTGAACCGTCCGAATATGGACCCGGAGTGGGTGGGACTCGGCAAGTACCGCGATGTGCTGGGCGACGAAGTTTTTCGCACCTCGGCTGTCCACACCGCTTTATTCGGATTCGGGACCGTGCTGGCCGAGCTCGTCCTGGGCTTGATCCTTGCGTTGGCAGTTGCCCGTGAGGGTATGGGCATGCGCGTGGTGCGCTCGATTCTGTTGATTCCGATGATCATGACGCCAGTTGTGGTGGGTGTGCTCTGGAGAATTCTGCTCTTCGATAGGGGACTCGTAAACTATCTGTTGGATTTGATCGGGATCGGCCCGGTGCTCTGGTTCGTGGAACCGAGATGGGCGTTTGCGGGGGTGATGCTCGTCGATATTTGGCAGTGGACGCCCTTCGTGCTGATTGTCATGACCGCCGCGCTGGCAGCCCTGCCGGGTGAACCGTTCCGCGCGGCCCAGATTGACGGCGCGTCCCGGTGGCAGGTCTTTCGTTACATCACGTTTCCGATGATTTGGCCGGTCATCCTAATCACGGGGTTGTTGCGCTTCATCGATGCGATCAAGGTCTTCGACACGATCTACGTGCTCACGAGTGGCGGGCCGGGCTATTCAACCGAGATGCTCTCGTCGTACATCTACAAGCAGGGGTTGCGGTACTTCAACATCGGGTTGGCGGCCGCCGCTTCCTGGCTCTTCTTGGCGGTGGCGATCGCGCTCGCGTTGCTGGTGATTCGGGTTCGGGCGCGTGCGAGCCAGACGGGCTGAGGAGGGCACTGATCGTGACCGAGACGACCGTTGCCGAGAGTCGCGCGGTATCGACCCGCCGGCATGCGCCAGGCGTGCATCGCCGGTCGCACCGAGCTGAGTGGATCTGGGGCGCGGTGCGATGGGTCACCATCGCCGCGGGGCTGCTGCTTGTGCTCGTGCCGTTTGTCTGGCTCGTGACGACCTCGTTCAAGCGCGAAGTTGACTACCTCGCCTATCCGCCGCGGCTGATCCCGGGGTCATGGACGACCTCGGGTTACCGGGTGCTCTTTCAGCGCAACCAGCTCGGCCATTTTTTCGCGAATTCGTTGATCGTGACCCTGGCATCGACCGCGGCTTCTGTTTTTCTCGGCGCGATCGCGGCGTACAGTCTTTCGCGCGCAAAACTACCGTTCCGGCTGAATTCCATGGTCGCGTTCTGGATGCTCTTGACCCGGATGTATCCGGCCATCGCCACCGCGATTCCGTACTTCCTCATCATGAGAGATCTGAAACTGCTGGATACGCGCTGGGCCCTGATCGTGACCTACACCTCTTTCAATTTGCCCTTCGTGGTTTGGCTCCTGATGGGCTTCTTTGACGAGTTGCCACCGGAGCTCGAGCGCGCCGCGATGATTGATGGTTGCGGCGCGTGGCAACGATTCGTCAAGATCGTGCTTCCGCTCTCGACCCCCGCGCTTGTTGCCACGGCGATTCTGTCCGCCATTCTTGCGTGGAACGAGTTTCTGTTCGCGGTGATGCTGACTCGACTTGAGGCCAAAACGCTGCCGGTCGTCATGGCGGGGTTCATTACCGACAAAGGCATGCTGTGGAATCAGATGACCGCCCTCGGGGTGATCACCGTTTTTCCTGTCTTGCTCTTTGCGATTGCTGTTCAGCGATACCTCGTCCGAGGGCTGACCCTGGGGGCCATCAAGGAATAGCGTACGGTGGCGGCCGCACAAGGAATGAGGGGGAACGTGGCATCAGTCCTGTTCGATCACGTAAGCAAACGATTCGGCCGGGTCGATGCGATCAAGGAGCTCACCCTCGAGATTCCCGACGGTCAGTTCATGACCCTGGTCGGCCCCTCAGGCTGTGGGAAGAGCACGACACTCAACGTGCTGGCCGGGCTGGAGGAGGTGACCGAGGGCGAGATCTATATCGACGATGAGCCCGTCAGTGGCCTGCCTGCTGGCGATCGGGATATCGCGATGGTGTTCCAAAGCTACGCGTTGTATCCGCACATGTCGGTCCGCGACAATATCGCATTCGCGCTCAAGGTGCGGCGGCTGGCAAAGGATGATATCGCGGCGCGCGTGGCGAAGGCTGCAAAGGTCCTCGATATCGAGCACTTGCTCGAACGCCGACCGCGCCAGCTTTCGGGTGGGCAACGACAACGCGTTGCTTTGGGACGGGCGCTTGTACGAGAGCCCCGGTTATTCCTCCTCGACGAACCGCTTTCGAATCTCGACGCACAACTCCGGGTGCAGATGCGAGCGGAGTTGAAGCTCCTCTTCGACCGTCTTGAAACGACCGTCGTCTACGTGACGCACGACCAGGCTGAAGCCATGACCATGTCCGATCGGGTTGCGATATTCAATTTTGGAGAGGTTCAGCAGGTTGGCCCTCCCCTGGAGCTTTACAACCGGCCTACAAACCGGTTCGTCGCAAGCTTTCTCGGGTCTCCTCCTATGAACTTTCTCGACGGCGAGGTGGTGACCGGCGCGGATGGGTCTGGCGTTTCAGTTCAGGGAGACGGGTTCTCGGTGACCCTCCGTGGGCACGCGAACGCGCTCGCCCGTGGCCAACGGGTCGTGCTGGGCATCCGCCCTGAAGACCTCATCCTGGCGCCGGCGTCAGAGCAGGCGGTCCGGACGAGTATCTCGCTCGTCGAACCGATGGGGTCATCGACCGTCGTCTACGTGCCGATTGGCGGCAAATTGGTCTCCATCGAGGTCGGGAAAGAGTCGATGGTCACCGCTGGTGATCACGTCTCCGTGTCGCTGCCGCCGGAGCGGATCCATCTCTTTGCCGCCGATACGGGACGGTCACTCACGGCGGCCACCATCGCACCGGTATCAGCGAGCTGATTGACGACGGATCATCATTCAGCCGGGGGGACGCGGCTCAGAAACGTTCCCGCGTGTTGAAAAAGGGTGTGTGCCGTCACCGCCTGGAGCAGGTTCGACCGCATTCCGGCGGGCGGTGCCTCGTCACCGCGATCCGGCAGTTAGCGGCGTTGCGGCCGCGAGCACGACGCCAGCCACCCCACCCGGCCATGGGCGTCGTCCCCAGCCCTGTTTGCTGAGTAGGCGCTTGAGATTCTGGCCTGTGGCGATGAGCAACGCGGCTCCATTGACCTTCTGCAGTCCGCGCCGGCGGAAGCGGCGCAAGCCGTGCCAGCCCTTGGCCCAGGCGAAGAGCGGCTCCACCCACACTTTCCGCTTCCGCATCGCCTTGGCGTAGGGCTCCGATGCGTGGTAGCCGCACACCCGGTTCACATGCCTCTCGTCGAGGTCGCGGCCGATCCGCTGTCCCCGCGGGATGTTGTACACCAGGCTCGTCGCGACCGCGGGCACGGCCCCCGTCCCGGTTCTTTCGTTGTCGCGGTGATGTCGAATTTATCGCTCCTATCGTATAACTACTTTTCTCGTGTTCTGATGACCGGTCATCAACGAAACAAGATTGGGACGGTCTGTCCGGAATACCGTACAAATTGAGCAACTCGAGCGCGAGCACATCACCGCGACGCACTACCCTGATCTGCACGCCGCATTGGCGGCCATCCGCGCCAATTCCTGCCACGTCTGTCAGGACCTTTGGCGCGGCCGAACAGCCAACCGTGCTATGCTCCATACTGATATGTCTTTGCCCTTCTTAATTTGTTGACTTGGGCGTTTCAGTCGTGGGGATGCACATACGCGTCGATAGAGGCAGGATCATTCGGGTCGGCTTCAGGAATTGACGTCGTTTCTGCTCCATCGTATTCATGAAAGGCCGCCTCGATGACCGACCTGTCTGCTTTGCCAGATCCTCTTTCGCGGGTTTCCGATCCGCCCGCGGGGTTGCTGACGTTCCCTGATACTGCCGCGTCGATCTCGGCCGATCCGGAGCCCGATTGCGTTGTGCTGATGGCGTCGCGCGGCGGCGACGGGCTGGGCATGTCCTTCAAGGTATCGCCCAGCGGTCGCGTGTTTCGACTGGAACCAGCCCGCGACCCGGATCAGCCCCGTTTTTGGTGCTTCCGTGTCTACCGCTGCACAGCCGCGGGAATTGCGGACGAGAACGAGCGCTCCTGGTGGGGCGCCGGTGGAATGACCCGCAACGACCTGGCCGGCGCGGTCGAAACCATTCGCAACGACCCAAATGCCTGGCTGGCAAATGACGCGCTGGTCGATCTCCGCGACTGGATCATGGAGCCCGGGGTCGATCCGATCACCCCCGCCCGCCAACTTGGAGCTCGCCAGAAACAGATCCGCTAGATTCACTTCCGAGGCGTCGCCTCGGGCTCGGGCATTTTTTCGTCCGCGCAGCTAGTATCTGTCATATGCAATGTCGTCAAACCTAATGCCCTCCCTCAAGTGACTCACATTCAGGCAGCGACGCACGATCTTCCTTGACAACCCGATTCGCCGCTCGCTAGGATTCAGCGAATTCCGACTCGTACAATCGGGATTTGCGGATTGACGGTCCAATGTTCATTTTTTGCTGTCATTCCGTGTTTTCAAGGCTGATCCTCATGCCGATTTCGGGTTTCAATTGCGATCAGCCAACTTGATCGGTGCGCCTACTTCGGTTCTACGTTCACGGAAGGATAACCATGTGATTAACGGACCAATTCGCCGATCGAAATCCATTTTCGTGCTGATCTCTTGTGCGGTGCTGCTCGGTGTTGGCGGTGGGCAGACAGTACTCGCACAAACGCCGACCACTGGCGAAGCGGACCTCGCGGCCGTCAAGCAATATGTGGTGGACCATGCGATCGCACAGAAAGCCGCGACGGAGTACCTGCTCGCAATTGCCAACCGCTACTACGATCTCGCTGAGGGCGCCGGCTTCGACTACCAGGTGCTTTGGACCACAAATACCGCCGAAGCCGCGGGTTTGATTGCTGCCGCAAAGGTAACCTGGCTCGAAGCGAGCACACACTACGAGTTGAACGAGGGTCTCATTGCCGGCATTCCATCGCTCTCATATTTCGACGTCTGGATCGATGCCGGTCCGAGCGAGGCCGATGATCCGGCCGAAGCGCTCGATTGGACGCTCGAGCTGCCGAACGGCGAAACGCTCGTCAGACCCGGCAACATCTTCCATCACCTGACAGAGCCACTGATCTGGGGCACCGCCGAGGAGTTCGTCGGTCTGCGCCTCGACATCGACGGCGACGGAACCCAGGAGCTCGGAGAGGTCTTGCCGGAAGCCAACGTCTTTGCCGCGTCGTCGAAAGCGCTCGACGATGCGACCGCCCAGATGCAGGCGGCGGTCGACGAATGGGAACCTACCCTCGAAGACGCTTTCACAGCGCTGGTCACCATGATCCCGACCATGTCCGAATACTTCGAACAGTGGAAGCTTTCCTCCTTCGTCACTGGCGAAACCTCAACCGAACCCAGTTTCGTCGCAACGAGCCGTCTCTTCGATGTCAACGGCATCGTGAGCGGGCTGCAACTGACCTACAGCGAGATCAGCCCGGTCGTTGCCGAAGTCGATCCAGCCCTCCATGCGCAAATCACCGCCGGTTTCACGGATCTTGTGGCATTCGTCGGGGATCTCTATCAGCAAGAGGTTGACGGCACGCGCTTCACGCCTGAGCAGGCGGATCTTTATGGAACTGAAGCACAGTCCAAGGCGGCCGCGTTGACGGGCCAAATATCGCAAGCGATCGCGCTCCTCGGACTTCAAGTCTAGTCGACGAGGTCTCATTCGCCGATGCTCCGCTCCGCCGCCGTGTTCCGATGGTCGCTGGCGCTCATTATTCTGGCGCTCTCAGCCGGCGCTCCGATCGATGCACGCGCGGATTCGGCGAGCCTCGCAACCTCGGCGGAGGTGGTGCGCTCATACCTGTTCGATGCGCAAAGCGCGCTCATGCCCGGCGACACCACGGGTGCCGCTGAAGCGGTGGCTTCCGCGGTGCAAAAGGCCAACCCGCTGATCGACGGGTTTGGCCGGGACAGCGACGAAGCACAGCAACTCGCTCAAGGTTTGGCGGCGGCGACGGCGGCGGCCGCTTTCGGCGACAGTGCCCGTGTGGCATTCGCCCGTGCTCAGGTCTGGACATCGGTTCTCGCGGGTGCGCTGGAGCGCACCATATCCGCGATCGGCGCCGGCGATATCACCTCCGCGCAAGCGTGGTTACTCGTTCGCGACTTCCGCCCGTCGACCCGTTTTGCGCGACCAAGCGCCGGCGCGACGCTCGCGCTCCGCGATCTGGAACGAGGAATCCTTACCCCCGAAGCCGCGGTCGCCGAGGTTAGGGCCGATCTATTCGATACCTATCAGGCGAACCTTCAGACATCGATCACAACCGGCGTCGAAGCGTTGGAATCGGGCCTTCTTACTCGGAGCACGGAAGCAGCCGGTCTGGTTGCCGGGTACTGGCGGATGCTTTCTCCCTTGTATGAGTCTCAGTTCGGCATCGACCAACGACTCGCGCTCGATCAGTCGATCACGACCCTGGCGACTGCATTTGCGGCCGGCGACACCGACGCATCGCATGCTGTCCTCCCCAACGTCACGGACGCACTGAATCTCTTCCGCGCCGCTCCGTTGAGTGCCGAAGAGCAGGCGCGCCGGGCAGGTCAACTTCTCCTTTATCTCTCATTGATTCCCGTCGAGTACGGTCGTGGGGTCAAATTCGAAGTGGTCGCGAATGACATTGAGATTCAGGAAGCGCAATCGTTCTACGAGGGCGCGCAGGCCGCATTCAACGATCTTAGGATCGACCTCCACGCGCGGGATCCAGTTGCAACCGCTGAGGTCGCCTCGATCCTCGCTACGATTCAAGTGGAGCTTCACGCCGCCGGACTTCGCCAACAGGTAGCCGATCCATCAGAAATTCGCGACGCGGCAGAGAGCGCCACCGGAACGTTGATTTCGCTTTTTCCAGAGGAGTGGACTCGTCCCGGGGGCGACGCCGATTTTGACGTAATTGCCTCGCTCTTGGACGAAATGGAAAGAGCAGTCGCGGCCAAGCAGTATCAGCAAGCTGAGTCGGCCCGGCTTGAAGCGTATGCCATTTTCGAGGTCGGTCCCGAGAAGCGGTTGATGGGCTTTTCACCACGCCTTGCGCAAGAGGTCGAAGGGCTTTTCTGGCAAGGCAAGGGCGACACGAAGGGCCTCGCGACGCTCCTCGCCAGCAACTCGGCAAGCTCCGAAATCCGCGGGACCCGCCTGACGCTTGATAAAACATTGCTGTCGGCCCAGACGACGCTCGGCGCTGGCCGGCCGGCGGATGGCGCGATCATCTTCAACGCCGCGACGATCGTGTTCCGGGAAGGACTGGAAGCGGTGCTGATTCTGGTGTCGTTGATGGCCAGCATGGTTGGGGCAAATCATCGATTCAAGAGACCGCTCGCCATCGGTGCGATTGGGGCGCTCTTCGCATCAGCCGGGCTCTTTTTGCTCACCCGTTCCGTGTTGGCGTCGCTAAGTCGCTACGGCGAAAAACTGGAAGCGATCATTTCGCTGGTGGCGATCGGCATCCTTCTCCTGGTCATGAACTGGTTTTTCCACAAGGTCTACTGGACCAGGTGGATCGCCGGTCACCATGCACGCCGACGCGCGATCCTCGGTGGGGCGGCAGGTCAAATCGTAGGACTAGTGCTGCTTGGTTTCACGAGTGTCTTTCGCGAAGGTGGGGAGACCGTTCTCTTTCTCCAGGCATTGGTGCTCGACGCCGGCACCGCGGTGGTAATCGAGGGCGTTCTGTTGGGACTCGCGGCGACGGCGGTCGTTGGAATCCTCGTCTTCGTCATGCAGAAGAAAATGCCGCACAGAAAAATGTTGATCGTCACAGGCGTCATGATCGCCGTGGTACTCGTGGTGATGGTCGGGAACACGGTCCATGTGCTCCAGATTGTCGGTTGGGCTCCGATCACGCCTGTTGGCCCGACTCAGTTCCCGTTTTGGATCGGCACTTGGTTCGGTTTATTCGCGACCTGGGAAAGCCTGGGCGCGCAATCATTGGCGTTCGTCTTCGTGTTCGGGAGCTACTTCCTGGCCGAGATGCTGCACGACCGCGCGCTTGCCAAAATCGCGTCGAACCAGCAGGTTTCGTCTTCTCAGCCTGCATGAGTGACGCATTCAATCTCAGACACGGACCATCAGTCCTAGATTGATCATTCCACCTGTCCTCGACATGAAGGGACGGATGGGGGGATCGCCGCGTGCGACCTCTTTTCCCACATATGCTAACGTCGTCTAGACGCCTGACGGTGATCGTGAATAAGCTCAGGATGCGATTTTGACTAAACCTTAGCCTCTTGCGAAGAGCATTGAGAGATAAAGGTCAGCTATGCGGCTGCTCATGCTCGAAGGCCCGACGAACACAACGGACGCGGTTCTGAAGGCATTTGCAGATTCGGGTCATGGCATTTGCCGGGTCAAGACACTCGAACAAGCAAAGCGGTCCGAATGGGCGGAACCGTTTCACGCGGTGCTCATCGTCGCGGACTCACTCCGCGCAGAAGGGCCCCAATTCTGCCGCTGGGTTCGAGAAAGCCTAGGCGATGACCTGCCGATCATCGTGCTTGTCGAGGATCGATCGCGTCTCGGAACCGCCGACGCGTATCTGGAGCACGGGGCCGATGAGCTCATCGAATGGCCGGTAGACGCCGAAGCGATCGGTGCACGGATCGAATTCGCAAGAAGATATGTAGAATCGCAAATCTTTGAGGATTCAAGTTTCCGGCGCCTCCTTGAAGCCGCACCTGATCCCATTATCGTCGTCGACTCTTCGGGCCGGATTATCGTTGCCAGCGCCCAAATAGAGCACATGACCGGCTATCGGCAACACGAGCTTATTGCTCAGCCTATCGAAATCCTGGTCCCGGAAGAAGCTCGGGAGGCGCACAGAGAGCATCGCCACAACTACGCCGACCACCCACTTGATGCAAAACTGGAAATGACCGCTCGACGCAAAGACGGCACTACTTTCCCCGTCGAGATTTCATTGAGCCCTTTCGACAGCGACAACGGTGTCAATACGATTGCATCTGTGCGTGACATTACTGAACGCGTCCGAATCGAAACTGAGCTCCGAACCAGCGACGAGCGCTTGCGAATGGCCCTATCGGCGGCGCACATGGGCACATGGGATTGGGATCTCGTCTCCGGGGTACTGACGTGGTCGGATGAGACAGAGCGCTTGGCCGGTAAGTCACCTGGCGTGAACACGTATACCTACGCCGATTTCATGGAAGTCATCCACCCAGACGACCGGGCACGCGTCGATGCCAGCGTTCAGGAAATTCTGCAACAGGGTGTGGAATACCGCGAAATTTACCGGGTCCTTCGGCCCGATGGGGGCTTCATCTGGTCACAAGCCGTGGGCCAGTTGCAGCGCGATGCATCCGGCCGTCCAATTCGACTTGTCGGCGTGGCCAACGACATTACGACACGCAAAGAGGCCGAAGACGCTCTGCGAGAGGGTGAAGAGCGATTTCGAGGCGCATTCGAGCACGCTGCAATCGGTATGGCGTTGGTTCGCACTGACGGGAGCTTCTTGCGGGTCAACCCAGCACTTTGTCAAATCCTAGGGTTCGACGAAGAAGATCTCCTGGAAAAATCGTTTCAAGAAATCACCTATCCCGACGATCTTGACGACGACATCGCACATGTTCGCAAGATGTTGAGCGGCGAGATTGAAACCTACCAGTTGGAGAAGCGATACATCCGGAAGGATGGCGACATCGTTTGGAGTCAGCTCAGCGTCACATTGGTGCATGATGCCGCGGGAGCACCGCTCTATTTCGTGTCGCAGATCGAAGACGTGACTGAGCGCAAGCGGACTGAAGCCGCACTCAAAGACGCCTATGCTGAAATCGACCGGGTCATCAATGCCGTCACCGACTGTCTCTATAGTGCGGAGATGATGCCCGGCGGAGAGTACAAGTACATCTTTCTCTCCTCGGTTGCCGAAAAGCTCCTCGGTTTGCCCGCATCGCTATTCATCGAGAACGCTGATCACTGGATGGATGTGATTCATCCAGACGATCTCGAGGTCGTCCGGCAGGCCTTTAAGCGCATCCATTCAAGCGAAGACAAAGAGATTGTCACGGAGATCCGGGTGATCTGGCCGGACGGAAGCCTTCATTGGCTGCTTGACCGGGTCGTAGTGACTCGACGTGAAGACGGCATGTTCCGCTTTGACGGTGTGCTCACCGACATCACGGAGCGAAAGCAGTTCGAAAACGAGTTGGGACACCGGGCCGTTCATGACGCGCTTACCGGGCTTCCCAATCGAATGCTCTTCAATGATCGTCTGTCCCACGCGCTTGTTCGGCGGCAACGTCAGAGCGGCGCGATTGCCGTCTTCTTTCTCGATCTCGACAACTTCAAAACTGTGAATGACGGTTTAGGGCACGAGGCGGGGGACGAATTGCTCACCGCCGTCGCCGCCCGACTGCAGAGCCAAATACGACCGGAAGACACCTTAGCGCGATTCGGCGGCGACGAATTCGTCGTTCTTGCCGAGGAAGTCGATTCGCCCAGGCACGCCGTCACCATCGCGGAACGGCTGATTGAAGCGATGTCCGAGCCAATCTCGATTGCTGGACGTCAGGTCTACACCGGCGTGAGCATCGGGATCGCGCTTTCCGGCGACGCACTGACCAATCCAAACGAAATGCTGCGCAATGCGGACGCCGCTCTTTACCGGGCTAAAGCGTCCGGCCGCGGTCGCTACGTCATGTTCGATCCGCAAATGAGTCTCGACGCTTTGGCCAAGCTGGAAATGGAAGACTCACTCCGGCAAGCGCTCGAGACCAACACCGGCCTTGTGTTGCACTACCAACCGATCATTGAGATGGCTGGCGGCGAAATGATCGCGCTCGAAGCGCTCGTTCGCTGGCAACATCCGGACGGCGCGCTCATCGGCCCTGACACGTTCATACCGCTCGCCGAGGAAACGGGATTGATCGCGGCACTAGAGAACTGGGTGTTGAGCGAAGGCTGTCGCCAGTTCATGGCCTGGGATCTTGCGTTTCCCTATTTCAACAGCATTCACCTGAGCATCAACCTCTCGCCGCGCCGTTGCCGGGAGTCCGGCGTTGTTGAGCAGATCATCAACGTGATGAGTGGGGCCGGAATCGAAACGAACAGATTGACACTCGAAATAACCGAGAGCGTGCTCGTCGACGAGGAAGCACACCTTACCTTAGCCGCCCTCAAAGCTGCCGGCATCAGACTGGCGATCGACGATTTCGGAACCGGCTACTCGTCGCTCGGGTACCTGAGCCGGATTGCGATCGACTTTCTGAAGATCGATCGCCAGTTTATTGCCGGCATGATGGAGTACAAACAGCGAGCGGCCATCGTCGAAGCGATTGTCGCGCTCGGTCACTCGCTCGGCCCGCGGGTTACCGCGGAAGGGATCGAAACGCCGGAACAGCTTCACGAGCTGCGCCGGCTGGGGTGCGATCATGGTCAGGGCTATCTCCTTGGTCGTGCAGTTCCGGCAAATGAATTTGCGGAACAGCTCGCGAACGGAACGATGCTCAAACCGATCGCCGATCCTAGCGCTGTGTTTGCACTGGTTTAGCCTCCCCACTTCAATGACCCCGATATTGCTCGCTCTGGTAAACTCATAGCCATGTTGTCACCGGCAAAGAGCAAGGAATCGACATGGCTTCGGGTTACCGGCATCCACTGACATTTGGTGTTGTCACCGGTCAGCATCAACTCACCTGGCCGCAACTGGTTGCACAGTGGCAGCTGGCCGAGGAACTGGGGTTCGACTCGATCTTCCTCTTCGACCACTTCATGGCACTGTACGGAGATCCGGACGGCCCGTGCCTCGAGACTTCGACCTTGCTTTCTGCGCTTGCGCTCAAGACCAGCAAGATTCGCATCGGAGTGCTGGTGTACGGCAATACGCATCGCCATCCGGCGATCTTCGCCAAGGAGATGGTGACGATCGATCATCTCAGCGACGGCCGGCTCATCCTCGGAATCGGAAGCGGCTGGAACGAGCGCGAGCACTTCGCCTATTCGATCCCATTTCCGTCCGCGGGCGACCGGGTTGACATGCTCGACGAGGCGATCCAGGTCATTCGAAAGCTCTTCACCGAGAAACGGACTACCTTTCAGGGAGCCCATTACCAGTTCAACGACGCACCTTTTTCGCCCAAGCCGGTGCAGTCGCACATGCCGATCATGGTGGGCGGGGGACGGCCGCGAATGCTGAAGCTGATCGCCAAACGTGCCGACATCTGGGATAGCGGCCGAACACCGGACGAGCTGCGCGAAGGCATCTCCACAATCGCCGGCCACTGCGCGGAGATCGGTCGAGATCCAGGCGAGATCATCTGCTCAATTTCGATGGGAGCGGACAAGCTCGAATCCGACAAGGGATTCGCTGACATGATTCGCGGCTATCGCGACGCCGGCGCTAGTCAGATTTTGTTCGATCTGCCGCTGACCGAAGCTGGCCTTGCCTCGACCCGAAGGATCGCAAACGAGATCATTCCAGCATTGCGCGAAGAACTGAATTGACGCGACAACCTCGGGCCCAGGAGCTCGATGCTAAGAATACGAGGCGTGCAGCTTGAACCTTGAATCGCTCCCGTGGGCGCGTTGCCCAATTCGGCTCGTCACATTCGACCTCTACGACACACTAATCGAGCTTCACCCGACCCGCTGGGAGCGAATGCACGCGGCACTGGACAAGCTCGGCGTGCGCGCGGATCTGGAAGCAATTCGGATCGCGGACATCGTCGCTGAAGACTTCTACACCGAAGAGAACGCGCAGGTTCCGATTCGAGACCGCCCCAAAGCAGACCGCGAAGCGTTCCGGCTCGACTTCACACTTTGTTGGCTGGAAGCTGCCGGGCTAGAGGTCGATATCCACCTCGTTCGAGCTGCCCGGCAGGGTTATCTTGCCGAGTTCGATTCCCCCGCGGTGGAAAACGGGTTCGGCTACGGATATCGTGCCTATCCCGATGTCGTTCCCGCCCTCGTGCGGCTACGCGATGCCGGGGTTCTGCGTGCCGTCATCTCGAATGCCGACGACGATGTGACTGAGCTCTGTACCCACATGGCATTCGCGCATGAAATGGATCTGATCGTGACGTCAGCGTTGGTCGGCTACGAGAAGCCGGACGTTCGCACGTTCCGCGCGGCGCTCGATCCGCTCGGCGTCGACCCTGCCGAGGCATTGCACATCGGCGACCAACCCAGGTCGGATGTGGTCGGAGCGATCGCGTCCGGAATGAATGCAGCGCTGATCGACCGCTACGCGCGTCACGATCAATCGAGTCACACCGTTCCTGTCATGCGAGATTTGGACACGCTCGTCGATTATGTGCTCGCGAACAACGCTGCGGTTTCATCGTGATCGCCGAGAGGAATCGAATGCCACCGGAATCGAACGTCGTAACGATTGTTTCAGTCAATGTCGCGGAGCCCGAAATCATCGGATTGCATCGCGGGCAGCCGGTTCCGAGTGCCATCCGAAAACGGCCGGTCGCGACCGCGGACACATTGTCACTGACTCGCGAGAATCTTACTGGCGATCGCCAGGCTGATTTGCGGGCCCACGGCGGACCCGACAAGGCGGTCTACGTCTATCCGTCCGAGCACTTGCCGCTTTGGAACGACGAGCTCACGCCTGACACAACGTATGGCCCGGGAACGTTTGGCGAAAATCTGACCATCGCCGGCTGGCTCGAAACGGACACGCGAATCGGAGATATCTGGTCATGGGGCGACGCCCTTCTCCAGATCTGCCAGCCGCGCTACCCGTGCTACAAGCTCGCGATCGCGACTGAACGCAACCTCGTGATCGAACGGATGCTCGAAACTGGTCGCAGCGGCTGGTACCTGCGCGTGCTCCAACCGGGCGACGTGCCGGTGGCCGGCCCGATCACGGTGATTGAGCGTGGAGCAGAGGACGCGACGGTGCTCGATGCGGTGCTCGCGATTCTGCCGGACTCATCGCAGGATCTCATCGAACGAGTGGCCAGCGTCGAGGCGCTTGCCACGAATTGGCGCGATGAACTTCTCGAGAAGCTGGGCGCCGCACGTCAATGAACGCGCACGGACGAGAGACCGCGATTTCGCGTCGCGCATCCATCTCTCTTGCCTCAACTCAAGCTAAATAAAGCCTTTTCGCCCACTTGCCTTCGGCACGAACGCGTTGCGGATCAGATCCTCGCTGAAAAATGTGCCTGAATCGCCCTCCGACGCATAACGGTAGAGGGCCGCGGTGTAGATTCCCTTCAGCGATGCGCCGACGGCGATGATCGCCGCGACCGCGAGCACTACCGGCACCGCCAGCAACACCGCGAGCACAACTCCACCAATGGCTGACCCGATTGCGATCAGGGCAGCGCCCACGAGCACCGCGGCCACCACAATCAAACCGATCACCAGTCCGATGCCGGTATTGCCGATGATTTGCTCGCCCCAGGTCTTCTTGAGCAACGACGCGCTGCGTTTCAGCGCGTCAATTGGACCGACATCCTCGACCACAAGAACGGGCACCACGAGGAAGGTCATTACACCCCAGGCGGCGTTCGCCAGCCCGGCGAATAGATCGCCCAGGAAGTCTGTCTTGTCACGAATGATCTGGAGGATTACGCCAATGGTCGCGCCGATGATCGCGTACCCGACGATCGGCCGCAGATGGCTGGCGGCAATCTGAAAACCGTCGGCAGCGGTCGGATCGCCGCCCCTGAGCCTAATCATCGCGGCTCCGACCAGTGCGGCGTTGCAGAAGTTGATCACGGTATAGAGCACGAGATAGAAAACGAAGAGCACGGCGAACCCAAGAACCTGCGAGGAACCGCCCTCGTCGAGCCGGTCAAAGAAACCCGAGACCCACAACGGCACCGCAAAGAGCAGTGTCACAATCGCGGCGGCGATCGCGGAAATGACCGGGAATATGATCAGCTCTTTGTCTGCTTTCAGCACGGACCAGCTTGCTTGCACCAATCGCCAGCTATTCGAGAATTTACCCATCTCTCGCCTCCAGCGTTCGCGGCCGAGCTCCACCGATCTTGTGTTGAACTCACGTCTTAGCGCTAATTTGGGACATTTTGACTTACTTGTCAACAGCGAGTTTGTGCAAAACATGGACCGCGAGCCACGGTTTCTCGCGGTTCTTCCGAGGATCGCTGATACAATCGAGGGAGCACGTTGCGCGAGGAGATTCATCATGGCACTGACAGCAACACGACCTCAATTGGCACATCTGGAGCTCAAGACATATGACGATCTCCTGGCGATACCCGAGGACGGCAATCGCTATGAGCTCATTCTTGGAGAGATCGCGATGTCACCCTCCCCAAACAAAAAACACCAACGGGCGCTCTCACGCTTGAACAATCGAACGAGTGCGTTTGTTGAACAACACCAGCTCGGCGAGGTCTTTTTTGCTCCGTTCGATGTCAAGTTCTCACCGTATAGCGTTGTAGAGCCAGATCTTTTCTACATCAGCCGGGAGAAGCGATTCACGCTTGGAGACAACTTCGTCGACGGCGCGCCAGATATGGTCGTTGAAGTGCTGTCGCCTTCGAATCGCATGCAGGACCTCGTGAAGAAGGCAGCACTCTACGCCCAATACGGGGTTGCGGAGTATTGGGTTGTCGACCCGGAGTCGCAAACGGTCGCGGTCCATCAATGGAAGGATGGGCAATATGTGGCGCTGAAACCCAAGAAGGGGATCGCGCGTTCGATCGTTCTCAAAGGATTCGAGGTGTCAATTCAAGAGATCTTTGCCGAGCCCGAGTGGATGAAACCGGTCGAGCTAGAAGCGGAGTGATATGAGCGATCAACTGAGTGGACGATTGGGCGGCAAAACCGCCTTGGTAACTGGCAGCACCCGTGGACTCGGCCGGACAATTGCGGAATGGTTGGCCCGAGAAGGCGCTAACATCGTCATCTCCGGTCGCGAGAGCGATGCGGTTCAAGCCTCGGTCGACGCAATCAAGGAATTGGGCGTTGACGCCATAGGAATCGCGGCCGACCTTTCCCAGGCTTCAGAAGCTCACCGGCTGGCGAGTGAAACACTCGCGACCGTTCGACAACTTGATATCCTCATCAACAACGCGGGCATGAGCATCCGTGGGAACTTCTGGGACGTGACGGATGAGGATTGGGAAACGCAGGTCAACGTCAACTACCGATCGCCGTTCATTCTCGCTCAACATGCCGCCCGGCTCATGATCGAGCGCGAAATCCGCGGGCGCATCGTCAACACCAGCACGATCGGCGCCAGAGCATGCCACACCTACGCGGCGGTCTACGACAGTGCGAAGGGCGGGGTCGAAGTCATGACTCGCAACATGGCGTACGAGCTCGGGCCATACGGCATCACGGTCAATTGTGTGGTGCCTGGGAACATCGCGGAGAGACCGGGAGCCGCTCCCGCGGACTGGTGGGAGCCAGCCGCCAAAAAGATCCCGCTTGGACGAGTCGGCAAGGCCGAGGATATCGCCGCCGCCGTTCTCTTCTTTTGTCTGCCTGAATCAGAGTTCACAACCGGTCAATCACTGTTGATCGACGGCGGGCACGACACCTATTTGCCCGAGTTCTAGCTGCAAGCTGCAAGCTGCAAGCGATGTTTGCCTCCCCGGCAATGTGCTGCCAAATCGTGATCTCGCCGATTTGGGTTTTCGTATTTGCCGAAGAACTCCAGAGACTGAATCGATTGGCAAGTCAAGAGAGGAGCTTGTGCGATGACCGCGGGAATAGCAACAGATGCCAAAGATGTCGTTCGAATCGTTTTCACTGGTTTCAACAGCCGAAATCTGGATAGTGTCGCGTCAATCGTCACCGACGATTTCAAGCTCGAGGATATCCCGGCCGGAATGATCCTTCGTGGTCCAGACGGAATCAAGGCCTGGCTTGGCAATTGGGTCACCGCCGCGCCAGATGCGCATGCTGATCTCCGCTGGATCATCTCGGACGGCGACTGGGTGGCAACGGAGCATTTCGGCACCGCTACCCACGCCGGTCCATTGCAAATGCCGAACGGAGTCTTGCCCGCGACCCGCCGCCGGATCGAGCTCTAATTTGCCGAAAACGACCAGGTGCGAGACGGCAAACTCGCCAAGATGCGCGTCTTCTATGATGGGGCCGCCGTGCTACGTCAACTTGGATTGATCGATAGTTGACACCACAATCTCACTAGGGCTGGAAACGTTCCCGATAATCCTCGGGCGTCATTGCGAAGATAAGCGTGTCGCGGAGCGCGTCGTCCGATTTTCGGTGGTGATTGCGCAGGCGGGCTTCGAGCAAGAATCCGAGTCGCTCCGGAATAGCGGCACTGCGAGTGTTATTCGAGTCGCAGGTGATCACGAGTCGCTGAGCACCCAGGTGTTCGAAGGCGAACGCCGTTAGCAGTCGCGCGGCTTCGGTGACGTAGCCCTTGCCTTCCTCTCTATCGCGAATCCAATAGCCAATGTCGAATGACGGCACATCCCAGTCGATGTTGTGAAAACCGCTGCCGCCGAGAAGACGGCCAGTTTCGCGATGCCAGATGCTCAACGCGAAATCGGTCCGTCGCGCCCAGGTCTCGGCGACGCGAAGACAATAATCCTCAGAGTCGGTAACCGTGCGATGGTTGTCGACCCAGATCATCCACGGCCGGAGATGTTCTCGCGATTCATCCACGGCCTCAAATAGCGCCGGCGCATCGGAGCGACGCCAGGCACGGACGATGATCCGCTCACCGACGAGCTCGTCAGGTGACACGGGCTCGGACTGAGCGGTTTCGGTGGTCATTACCGTCTCCGGCGAATGGTCGATTCCAAGAGCCGGAAGGGTACTACTCTCCCAAAGGAGAAAAGGCTTGTATCTGTAAGAAGAGCAGTGCGGCAAATTGATGACGCTTAGGGAATTTCGAGCTTTGCTTTGCCCCAGGATAATGAGCTCGTCGTCGCCGCCTCCGTGATCCGCGCGGTCATTATCGGAAATAGGGCCAGGGCATCAATCATGAGATCTCTCATCTCCTGGTTCGCGCTCATCACAATGTTCAATTTCGCCGTCGTCGGTTTCTCCACTGGGTTTTCGAATCGTTCACTCTTCGTGGCGGCGGGTTCGGCGCTGCTCGTCATACTGCTCTGGTGGCTGGGCGTCGCCGCTCACGAGCTCGGCCATGCCGCGTGCGCACGCGCGCTGGGCTCAACCATTTACAAGATCGGAATCGGTCCCATCGCGTTCGAATGGCGCGACAGAACGATGAGCGCTCGCAAAAATCAAAGCCTGCCCGGCTACGCGGGGTTTGTTCTCCTGGCCAAAAATGACTTTTCAAACCCGAAGTGGAAGCGATCATTCTTCTGGTTCTTCTTGGCCGGCCCGGTCGCCGAGGCGCTGTTCGCGCTCGTCATTTTGGCGAGCGTGGGGTCGCTGGCGTGGATGAAGACGACGCTGACCGTCGTGGCGAGCTGCCATCTCCTCAGGGCGTTCGTTTGTCTGATTCCGGTTCGCGGCAGCCTCGCGAGCAGCGACGGATCGAAGATGCGGATGCTCATCGGCAATGGTGACTCCGCCGAGGTCCTCAAGCAGTCGTTTCGATGGGCTGAAGAGCTCTTCAGCGTCGAACCGCCGGGAAACTGGCCAGCGGATGTCATTGCAGCTCAAGAGCAGGCACTGTTCAGGCGGGATGGGTTGCTGAATTCAGACGAGCTCAACCTGGCAATTCAAGCCGGCTACTACCTCTATCTTCACTATTCGGATCGGCATGAATGGTCCGAAGCGAATCATGTCTTGACACGAGCAGTCGAACTTCCCCGCACGGACAAAGCCACGAAGGCCGAGGGTCGATTCGATCTCGTCGACCTTATGTCGGCGATCCATTTGTCGCTTCGCGGCAACAACGGTCTCGCGGCCCAAATGGCGCTCGATCGAATCGGGACCAGGTCAACCATTCGAAAAAACTCACTCGCGATGGGCGCGACAGCCTGCGTCAACCTCGTACGGAACAGGCATCAGAACGCGTTTCGGCTCGCGAGCCAGGCAAAGCTCATGCTCGAGCGCGCGGGTACAGACCTTGGCGCGGATGCGCTCGAGGCGTCCTGGTGGAACGAAGTGATCGAGACCGCGCAGCAATCGCTGCCGTCCCCGAGTCATCATCCGCTTTCAGTACCGAAACTCACCGCACCCCAACCACAACTTCTGATGACGGTTTTCGAGCGAGATCCTTCGGTGAGCACCTTTTCGTGGGATCCAGGTGTGGCATCCGATGTTCGCACGGCCTGGATTTTGCGCCGCTCCATCAGCGACTTCGATTTCAAGGTGTAAATCGGTAAACGCCGATGTCCGCGACCGGCTCATATCCGATCTCCTGATAGATGTGATTCGATGTGGGGTTATCGAGATCGGCAAAAAGTACACAGAACTTCCGACCCTCTTCGATCAACCGTTTGCTAAGCGCCGCTGTCGCCGCTGAGCCATATCCTCGCCTCCGGAACTCCCGCGGCGTGTAGACCGGGCCGATCCGGATTCCGTCCGGGGTTGGTCCAGAGTAACCGACCATGCATACCGGCCGGCCGTCCTCCCAAAAAGCGAATCCGCTTTGTCCGCTGCTCAGGCGAGTATCGACTCCTCGCTCAGCCTGTTCAGGGACTGCCCGGTCGCCAAACGCTTCAGCGACGAATGCCTGACTCCATCGAATGAGAAGCTCACGGTCGTCCATTGATGCTCTGCGCAACGTACCCGGCACGCCATCGACCAGCTTCACGTTCTCGATCTTGTAAATCCGCTCCGGCATCGATAGCCTGGTCGATTGCCCGGTTCGCCGGCTCCACTCCGCCGCAAAGAGCGCGCCGATATCGATCGGAGCCATGACCCCGGCCACATCTTGCTCCATGTAGTGTCCGACCAGCAGCGTGACAGCGGCCAGGTTATCCATCCGGGAAAGAACTGGATCGTACGGCGGAGTGCGAACAGTTGCGGCCACGGGCGTGCCTCCGTCCTCGACCGTGGCGAACGTAACAGGTCCGTCCCATCGCCTCACGTTCTCAATCGCCTGCGCGACTATTCCGATCAGCAGGCAGTTCTCCGCTTCGTGTTGCAGCAGAAATGTCATCGCCCGTTCGGCGAATGACCCCGGAGTTTCGAACAGGCTGAGCGCAAGTGTCATAACTCGATCACGACGGATTGGCAGCCGAAACGATCGCCGCCACAGCGCCGTCATAGTCCGGTTCGGCTCCCTGGTCTCGAACGTACTCCACGTATTGAATTCTTCCCGCGCCATCGAGCACGAAGATCGCTCGCTGCAGTAACCGCCATTCCTTTAACAAGAGGCCGTAATCGGTCGCAAATTGCTCATTTTTGTGCGCCGAGATGGCGGGATGAATTGAATTTTCAGCGTTTTGCCAGCGTACCTGAGCGTATGGAAGATCCATGCTGATCGTGTGGAGCACGACCCCGCTTGGCAGGTCGACTCGCGGTCGATCCCACTCCTGGGTCTGGATATGGCACGCCGACGTGTCGAGCGATGGCGCCACGCTCAACACCCGTACACTGCCCGCGGAATCCGCGAGCCGGACGGTCGTCAGTTGCCGCGATGTGGGATCAAGATGGTCAAGTGTGAAGTCGGGAGCGGTGTCTCCGGGTCGGAGTTTGGCGCCGATGACGGTCAATTCGTCGTCGAGCTCATAGGCTTCGCTTGTTCGTTCGATCATCGGAACGTCCTTCGCAACGCGATTGGAAGATGGCGCGACTTCGGCGCAACGAGTATCGTCCAGCCAACGGCAATTCGTACGCTACGTCTGGGACCCGGAGCTCCGCTCAGCCTCGGAGCGCACAACTGATGACGCAAACACGGTGGACCCAGGTCGACGACTATTTTAGTCAGCTATTTGCGCCACCGGATCAAGCATTGGACGACACGCTTGCTGCGTGCACCGCGGCGGGACTGCCTCCACAAAACGTCGCTCCCAACCAGGGCAAGCTCCTTTGGATGCTTGCTCGCCTGCTAGGCGCCAAATCCATCTTGGAAATTGGCACGCTCCGCGGTTATAGCACCATCTGGTTGGCGCGCGGATTACCGCCAGGAGGAGTGCTTTTCACCCTCGAGTCAAATCCACATCATGCAAAGGTCGCCGGCGAGAATATAGCGCGAGCTGGACTTTCGCACATTGTTGAGATCCTCGTCGGCCCCGCTCTCGAATCGTTGCCGCGGCTCGCGGAAGATGACCGCGGGCGATTCGATCCGGTCTTCATCGATGCCGGCAAACCGAGTAATCCCGAGTACTTCACCTGGGCACTGAAATTGACACGGCCGGGCAGTGTAATCATTGCCGATAACGTGGTTCGCAATGGCAGGGTGATCGACGTGGATAGCTCTGACCCGAGCATCAAGGGAATCCGCCAGCTCAACGAGATGGTCGCCAACGAACCGCGCGTCTCCGCAACCGCGATTCAAACAGTTGGCGCCAAGGGACACGACGGATTCGCGATCGTGCTTGTTACCGCATAAGTAGCTGTTGTCACACCAAAACATCACCGTTTTGGCGACAGGCTAAGCATTCCACCGTCGGTTTTTCTGAAAATGTACTGCAAGAGCGACACTCCTGCACCGGTGTGTGTCGAATTGACAATCGGAGGTGCCGGATTATGTATCCATTTGGACCCCTCTTTAATCTCGGCAGTCGCTACTATTGAGTTAAGCCATTCAGGCCGAGATGCCAGCCACGTCACGGTCGATCCCCTTCCCTCGAGTGGTCCTGCGATACGCCCGGCACACAATCGCCGGGCGTCGACGCGTCCGGACCTCGTCATCCTGCTCGAACTTCTCAGTAATAGCGCTCCCAGCCACTACAATTGAATCAACGGCGGGCGGCATTCGATCCGGTGTCCAGGAGTTACGTCATGAGTTGGTCAATTGGGATCGTCCGGATCAAGGGAATTCAGCTTCGCGTTCATGTCACGTTTGCGCTGATTCTCATATGGGGAGCTTATTACTGGAGTAGCGTCGCGGATGATGGCGCACGTGGAGCGCTCTTCGGAGTAGCTGCAACGTTGTTGCTCTTCGCCTGCGTGACGTTGCATGAGCTGGGCCACAGCGTTCAGGCGATCGGCTACGGAATCCCGGTTGAG
Source organism: uncultured Sphaerobacteraceae bacterium (assembly GCA_964371945.1). Lineage (GTDB taxonomy): Bacteria > Chloroflexota > Chloroflexia > Thermomicrobiales > UBA6265 > CAYJPA01. The sequence continues at coordinate 22,262 of CAYJPA010000024.1, forward strand.
GACATCACGCTCTATCCAATTGGCGGCGTTGCCCGTCTGCGCGAAATCCCGGATGACCCGGTAAAGGAATTCCGCATCGCGATCGCTGGCCCACTCGTCAACGTGGCGATTGTCGTCGTATTGGCGCTGACCGGGTGGATCGCGGGAGAAACTGTGTTTCAATGGCCGGGCGATCTCTTCGACGATTTGCGTAATCCGAGCTGGCACCTACTCCTGCCATATCTCGTTTTCTCCAACATATTGCTGGCCCTGTTCAACCTACTGCCGGCGTTTCCGATGGACGGCGGGCGAATTCTGCGCTCACTGCTCGCCATGCGCATGGATCGCGCCCGCGCCACGGCGATCGCGGCGACGATCGGACAGGGCATGGCGCTGCTATTCGGTCTTTATGGTTTTTCAACGGGGCAATACTTCCTGATCCTCATCGCGATCTTCGTCTGGATGGGTGCAGGAGAAGAAGGCAGGCAAACGAGTCTGCGCCAGTTACTCGGAACAACCAAAGTCAACGATGCGATGATTCGTCAACCCTGGTCGCTGTCACCTGAGTTCCCACTTCGACGTGCTGTCGAGTTGACGTTGACGACGGCGCAATCCGATTTTCCGGTGGTCGATTCGTCAGGAACCGTTGTGGGTCTACTTACCTTGACCGATCTGCTTCATGCCCTGACCGGCAATCCGAATCAATCGGTTGAAGACGTGATGCGCAGGGAGTTCCCGAATGCCGAGCCTTTTGAAGCGGTCGCCGCCGCTCAGGAGCGGTTGGCGATGAGCGGCGTTCGCGCGATGCCAGTGCTGGATGCGAGCGGCCGGCTTGCGGGACTGCTCACATCCACCGATATCGGGGAGCTGCTCAGCGTGCTTGCCGCTCAGGGTTCGGGACCCGCCGAAGGTCAAAGGAGAGGCGCTTCAGCCGCACCGACGACGACTGCCTAACCCTGCGATCAGCCTTGACAGCCAGCTAGGCTTCGCCGTTGATCGATAAGCTGACGAACGTACCGGTCGTTGGGTCGTAAATGGCATGGAAGAAACAGTCGCCACCGTCCATGACAAAGACCGGTTCGGCGGCCCAGTCGTCGCTCCCCGGAGTGCAGAATGCGTTAACCATGAGATATGCTTTCCCGTCCCACACATATCCGGCGTAGTGGCGACGGTATTCGCCAACACGAACGGAAAGGTCCGGCACTGCATTTGGATCCGCATCGAGCGCATCGATCAACTTGCGCTCCAACTCCGCAACTTGTTCCGGAGTCGGATACCACGCGCCTTGAACGAGCTCCCCGGTTAACCCTCGGATGTACGATTCCACTTCACTTACCGGCACGATCGCGCCAACGTAACCAGAACCCTCCACGATCTCCCACGATCCCATTGTTGGCTCGAGGATGACGGGCTGCCAATCGTCGATCAGTAAACGGTCTTCGCCGACAACAAAGGTGATGACGCTGACCAGTTCCGGACTCTCCATTTCTCCCTGATCGAGCACGACGAGTGCCGAGACTCGCCCATCCGCGAGGTCCGTGACGTCGCGCACCTCGCGCAGCGTCAACCATTCGTCCTCCCCCATTGGCTCAGGCGCGCGCTGAAGTTCTACAACATCGTGAATGCTCAGCTCGGCGGCAAACCGGCGAAGAAAATCGTCGCTCAGCATGCTCAGGAATCCGAGGTAGTCCCCGGCGTTGGCACAAGCGACGATCAGTTCGGCGGCTTCAGACACTCGCCTGATCGTCGATTCATCCGCGGGTGTCCCTGAGACTGGGACATAAACAATCGCATCCGGAATTGGCGTGAGCGAGTCTCCCGATCCAGCGGTTTCGACGATCGCCGCGGGAGTTCGGTGCTCAGTTGGGCAACCGCCGGCGACGGGCGTTCCATCGTGGGCTACGGCAATTACAGAGCTCATCGATATGCTCAGCACAGACACTACCAACACAACGATCCGGTTCATCTCAAACTCCATCAGGCTTCTTTCCGATCGCCGGCTCGCATTCTAGCGGTCGCAATGAATACGCCACCGATTCCGAATTTGTTCACTTGTTCAGCGCCGGCATCAACCAGCAAGTCCGAAATACGTGACCAAAGAACAGCCGGTACGTGATCTCACCGATGATTCAGCACAGCGTCGGTTGCAGGATGGTTCCAGGAACAGAGACGCGAATGAATCGCTAAGTCGTGAAAGGATAGTGAACATGAGCGACACAAATAATCGAGCGAATGGCGTCATCGGATGTGGGAACGCATCGGATCGAGACGAACTCATCGTTCTCTAGATTGCATAAGCGGGCAGTGACGGTTCGATCCCAGCCGGCACGTTTCCTCAACAGACACCCTCCTTTTTTACTCTCCCCTCTTTCCGCTCGCGTTCTTGGGACGACGCGAGCACGCCGGGGCGGTTCAGCCAGCCGCCCCGTGCCCGCCACCATCAGCCTGGTGGCCGGGTTGGAGCGCCGTCATCGAGGAGTCGGGGCCTCGGTGGCGACGTTCCAACCCGGCCAGTTTGCATGTTCAAAACAGCTCGACTCGTTGCCAGTACAATTTTTCAGTACGTTGCTTGGCGCCAACCGTGATGGGAGTTGTACATGGCTAGTTCAGGATCCGTTCCTCGCCGGCCCTTTGGTCGCACTGGTGAGGATGTGAGCTTGCTCGGTCTCGGCGGGGCACATATCGGTCTCACCTCGGTTACCGAGGACGATAGTCTCCGGATCATGCATGCCGCCTTTGAAGCGGGTGTCACCTTTCTCGACAATGCATGGGAGTACAACGCCGGCATCTCTGAGGTGCGAATGGGCAAAGCGATCAAATCATGGCGCAATCGCGACGAGCTATTCGTGATGACCAAGGACTGCGCGCATGATCGCAAAGCTCCGAATTCGATGGTCAAATTGGAGCAGAGTCTTCGCCGCCTGCAGGTCGATGTGCTCGATCTCTGGCAGATTCACGAAGTGGCCTGGGACGACGACCCCGATTGGATTTTTGCGCCCGGCGGCTCGGCTGAAGCGATGCTCAAAGCCAAGGAGCAGGGCAAGGTCCGTTACATCGGATTCACCGGCCACAAATCACCCGCCATTCACAAGCGAATGCTCTCTCAGGGTTTCCCGTGGGATGCCGTGCAGATGCCGCTGAATCTCCTTGACGCCCACTACGAGAGCTTCGAGCGTGAGATCGTTCCGATCTGCCAGGAACAAGGCATTGCGATCGTCGGCATGAAGTCGTTTGCGGATGGTCACATTTTCAAAAGCGGCGCCAATGTCACGCCGGCCGAGGCGCTATGGTACGCGATGGACTTGCCAATCGCGACGATGATTAGCGGAATGGATACGATGGCGATCCTGGAGCAGAACCTCGAGATCGCTCGTAACTTCAGCCCGTTATCCAAAGCGGAGAAGAGCGCGCTGCTCGCACGGACCGCGGAAGCCGCAAAGTCTGGAGAGCATGAGCCATTCAAGACAAAAAAGGACTACGAGGCTAACGAGGGGCGGGTTGCGCACAGCTACCCCCTAATTGGCGCGACGTCGGACTGAGCGCTGGCGCAAGAACGAAGATGAGAAGCGAATGACCGGGGAGCTTGTCACTCACCAGTGGCTCGCGTTGAGTCCGCTCGAGCGCAGGAAGCACCGATTGAGGTCAAGCGGCAGTCATGACCCACAGATAATTCGAGGACGTGGCCGAAAACGGATTGCGATCATACGAACCGTACTCGGCGACTGGGACAAACCCGCTCGAAAGAAAGAGATGGCGCAGTTCACTGGGGAAGAATCGATGCTTTGACGTTTCATCGACGAGAGATTGGTGGCGTCCGTCCGAGTAATAGATCTCCAGGCTCCGTGTCGTGTTTTCGGTTTGCGTGCCGGCGTCATAACTGGACGTCTTGGAAAACGAGGTAAACCGCGCGACGCCCGGGGCCGGTCCGAACAGATCTAGCTCCTGGCGAACGACCGGAGCTACCCCGCGCTTCGCATCCGCGAGGCGCGAAAGGCACGGCACCCTGAGATCGACCGCCAAGATCCCTCCGAGAAGCAGATGCCGCCGAATTGATTGAAGACAGCTTCGCTGTTCTTCGATTTCTAGGACTGATTCCAGACCGTTCGCGGGAAAGACGATCAGGTCGAACTTGTCACGAAGCGAGAAGACTGTCACAGCTCCTTGAAGGAAACGAAGCGCTGACGCGGTCGCCGGGTAGCTCGACAGTTGCCGCGCGCGTGCGCGATCCAGCATCACAGCGGAGTGTTCGATACCCAGAAGCTGGAAGTCCGAACGAAGCGAGAGTCCCGTCGTCACAAGCGGAAACGAAATGCGCCCAGTGTGGCACCCGAGCTCCAGAACGCGCCTCGGACGAAGCTCCTCCAGGAGTCCCGTCCAGTACGCGAGATCTTCGACTATGTGTCCAGCGGCCAGATCGTGGATCCAGGCCTCATCCGACATGCGCCTCATCCATCCAACCCGAGTCAATCATGCCTGCAGCCGGCAGTTCTCTCGTTAGGACGTCTAGATCACTGATTGCTTTCGCTCCCACATTGGTTCGAGCAACTTGATACTTGAAGAGGTAGTTTTGGGGCCGGTAGAGCCGTTTCGCCAACGCCAGACCGGGCTCGCCGAGATCTTGTTGGATGTTAATGAGCGAGAACCCCTCGCTGGCGAGTTGACGGCAGGTTTGCCGGAGCATGAGCGCATAGGCACCGGAATAGTTGCCGGCGACTTTGGAGTGATGCCCCATCGCATAGCCGTTGGGGAGCCGCTCGTTGATCGAATATCCAACGAGTGCCCCGTGCACAAACAAGCCCATGGCGAGCAGATCGCCCGGCCGGTGCAGCGTGAATATCCGCCGGACCGCCAATGACTCGATCACAGTGGCTGGGAAATTCCCACGTTCGCGATCGATAACCCATCGCCCAAAGACTTCCGTCATCGCTTGCTGGATGCTCCGATTGGACAGATCGATCTGACGGCATTCGGGTGCGACGTCGCGCTCGAAACATGAGATTTCATACCTCTTGTTTCGGAATTGTCCTCCGGCGAGCGTGCACCATTCGGGGACCGAGAGAATGTAGTCGCGGTGGTGGGGAGCGGGCGTAACCTCGATTCCCTCACGATTCGCGAGCGAGATCGCCGTCTCTTCCGGGAGGAGCCGCAACTCGGGCGCAATTTGGCGCTCCCGCGCATACTCCAGCAATCGGAATGCGGTCTCGACACCAGCATTTCTTCCGATGAACGAGAGGAACCGCTCGCCCGTCCCATAATCGTTGAACAGCACCACGAGATTGTCGTTCAGCCAGGAGATCTCGAACCCACCGGAGGTGTTCCACGACCAGAGGCTGACAAAGTTGAAGTCCGAGTACGGCGGAAAAAGTTTGACCCACTGCTCGATCTCGTACTGATCGTCGAGCGCGAGCGGCTTGAACGTGGGGAAGCTCGGAATTCGGATGCGGATCGGACGCGGGGTCCCGACGCTGGTTTCAGGTGACCCAAAGTCAACGAAGGTAGTTGCAGTAACGCGTTCGCGATTCGCGGGTGAATCGTCCATCTCGTCCTCTTCTCGAAGCCTACGGGAAAATGCTTCGTCAATACCCGAACGGGCTAGCCCGTTCGGATGGGAAGATAGTACCACGGATGGGTCATAAGTCCTAGTACTTTCGGGCAGTATCGTTCAAGGCGATGTCTCAGGCAGTTCGCCTTAGGAACAGGGGACTTTGCCAGGGGTCCTAGCCCCGTTGGTTAGGCGAAAAAGAGCGATATATGACGATGTGTCCATTACTTTGAAGCCAATATCTCCATACGATTTGTTCCAGTAGGACGGTCAGTTCGGCCGGGCCCTTACCGACTCTGGCAGGCTTGGATCAGAATGTGTCACACCTTTCGCATCGCGCGACCTTAACGCCGCCATCCGTCGATCGGACCCCGCAATCGACTGCTGCCGGCGACAGATCGAATCAGCTGTCCCTTGTTGGCCGAATTTCCCGGGTTTACTTTGGGTTCGGCCTGTTAGCGATCCTGGCATTCTTTTCGCTGTCCCAGGATCAGCAACTCTTCTGGTACGACTTCTTCGGGCTTTTTGCCATTGCCGGCGTCCTGACCGGTGTGTACATCAACAAACCAGACACGAAGCTGCCCTGGTTTGCCTTGGCGGGCGGGTTGATGTTGCTCGTTGTGGGCGACGTCACGCTCAACAATTTTACGCGGATCTTCGGCGAAGAGCCGGGATTCCCGAACATCGCCGACGCGTTCTTCATGGGCGGCAACATCGTTATCACCGCGAGTCTCGCCCTGATGCTCCGTCGCCGGTTTGCCGGTCAAGACAACGGAAGTTTGATCGATGCCCTAATTGTCGCAACCGCGGCCGGCGTGCTTTCGTGGATCTTCCTGATGGTCCCGTACGCTAACGACCCTGAACTGACGAACCTTCAGCGCCTTGCATCGGTTGCGTATCCCTGCATCGATGTCGTCATGCTGGCGGTGCTTGCGCGGCTCGTGCTCAGCGGCGGATTGCGCGCTCCTGTCTTTTGGCTCTTCGCGAGCGCGCTCGCGTTCAATCTTCTGACCGATACCGTGTTCGCGGAGCTCACGCTTCGGAACGCGGAAGCGCCGCCGCGTGGCCACTGGGTCGACGCCGGCTGGCTGCTCTGGTACGTCCTGTGGGGAACCGCGGCGCTGCACCCCTCCATGGTCGCCGTGTCGGAGCGCAGTCCGTTCAGTCCGCCGGCTCTGACGACCCGCCGGCTTGTTATGCTCGCCGCGTTCGCCTTGGTGGTTCCGGCCGCCGGCTTGCTCGAAGCAGTTCGAGATGCCGACTCATCGCAAACGGTCATCAGTATCGGCTCAGGAGTGCTCTTCTTTCTGGTGCTCTGGCGCATGCGCGGTCTCGTTCGAACGGTTGAACAGGCGCGCGATAACTTCGAAGCGGCAGTTGAACGTGAACGGATTCTCCGCCAGGCCGCCGCATCCCTGGTGGCCGCGACCGATCGCGCGCAGATCTATGCCACCGCCACCGAGGCGGTTCACGCCCTCTGTGGTCTTGGCGCGGTTGTCCGCATCGCATTCGGCGACCGCGGCAATCTCGGCATCGTCTCCGCGACCGCCCTGCCGGACCACGTCTCGCTCAAGTCGCTCGAGCTCCCCCAAGAGGCCCTCGCTTATCTACGACCCGACAAGGTGACCATCGCCGACGCGTCGATCGCTCAGTCGCTGCGGAGCTCCCTGAAGCTCAGGCATGACGGTTCGGTTCGAATGATCCCATTCGTGATCCAGGGCGAAATCCGCGGTGTGCTCGTGATCGCCGGCGGGCGCAGAAGCTCACGGCACGAGCACGGATGGTTGGAATCGCTCGCCTCGCAGCTCTCACTCGCCTTCGAACGAACAGCCCTCGCTGAAGATCTTCACATGCGCAAGAGCGAGGATCGATTCCGTTCCTTGGTACGCAACGCGTCCGATATCATCGTGATCCTCGATGTCGACAGCAGGATCAAATATGTGAGTCCTTCGATTGAGCGCATTCTCGGATTCTCCTCGGTCGAAGTGACGGGCCAGATCTGTTTAGATTACGTTCATCCCGACGATCAAGAAACGGTGCGTCAGGCGCACGAGGAGTTGATCGCGTCGCCTGGTCTGACCAAGGCGCTTGAGTATCAGATTCTTCACCACGACCAGGTTTGGCATCACGTCGAAGCGATCATGACCAACTTGCTGCACGACGAATCGGTACGGGGCGTTGTCGTCAACATCCGCGACATTTCGGAGCGAAAACAGGCCGAGGAACGATTGACCTACCAGGCTTTCCACGATCCGTTGACCGATCTTCCGAACCGAGCGCTCTTCATGGACCGCCTGCATCAGAGTCTGGCTCGCTCATCACGGCGTGATGAAGGAACCGGTGTTATCTTCCTCGATCTCGATCGATTCAAAATCGTGAACGACAGCCTTGGTCATGAGGCAGGCGACCGGCTCCTCCAAATGGTTGCCCGGCGTCTACTGCTGAGCATTCGGGTTGGAGATACCGCGGCACGGTTAGGCGGCGATGAGTTCACGGTGCTGCTCGAGGATCTGGAACGTCCGGAAGAGGCAATTCTTGCCGCCGATCGTATCAGCGAGCAACTCCGACAACCGTTCTCGGTCGAGGGGCGAGAGGTCTTTGTCACGGCAAGCATCGGCATTACCATCAGCCGGCCCGATCACGGCGACGGTCTCGATCTGCTTCGAGAGGCCGATATCGCGATGTATCAGGCGAAGGCGAACGAAAAGGGCACCTTCGCGGTGTTTGACGCCGATATGGGCGCCGCGGCCCTGAAACGGCTGGAACTGGAGACGGATCTGCGCCACGCGATCGAGCGGTGTGAATTCGAGCTCCACTACCAGCCGGGCGTCCATCTTTCGACTGGTCGTGTGGCGAGCATGGAAGCCCTCGTTCGCTGGCGGAAACACGATCAAGGTCTCATTCCTCCGGCAGAATTCATCCCGTTGGCGGAAGAGACGGGATTGATCGTCCCCATCGGCATCTGGGTGCTCAAGGAAGCCTGTCTCCAAGCAAAGATATGGCAAAAGGCATTCGGCGCTGCCGCGCCGACGATGTCGGTCAATCTTTCCGCGCGTCAATTGCTGCATGAAACGATCGTTGCTGATGTAGCCGGCGTTCTCCGAGATTGCGACCTGTCGCCAGCGATGTTGACCCTGGAAATCACGGAAACCTTTGCCGTTGAGGATGCAGAAGCGAATCGTGAAACGCTGGAACGGCTCAAGGGACTGGGTGTTCAGCTCGCGATCGATGACTTTGGCAGCGGCTACTCCAGTCTCGGGTATCTCCGGCGTCTTCCCGTTGACGTTCTCAAGATCGACCGCGGTTTTGTCAAGGCACTTGGCAACGATCCCGATGACACCTTGATCATCTCGGCCGTGACTGATCTCGCTCATAACCTCGGCATGGTGGTCGTGGCCGAAGGCATCGAGGACGCTGAGCTGCGTGAGCGCGTGCGTGCACTGGGATGCGACCTCGGTCAGGGGTACTACTTTGCCAAACCGCTTCCCGCGCAACTGGCGACGACTTATCTTGAAGTCGATATCCAAACCGGGGCCACGATGAATCCCGATCAAATTGTTCACGTCCAGACAGAACGGCTTGTTGCCGTGGATCGCTCGTTGTAAGCGCCGGTGAATGGGGCGGAATTGTTGTCCGCCCTTTTGCCGTGGAATTCCGACCGTTCCGGCGATCAGCCAGAACCGGATGCGGTTCAGACGTATGTTTTCGTCAATAGGTACGCGCAAGGTTTCAGCTTGCCCGTGAGCTGATACAGGCCCCAGAGGCTGTTGGCGTACATCGTTTCGAAGCGGCCTTTGCCGTATCGCGCGACAAGTTGGTCCTGTGTACGCTGCATTCTGGCGACACGAAGCAAGTCGTCGATGAGGTCGCGGTCTCCGCCTTCTAACCAGAGCTCACGCCATTCGCTGTTGATTTGATCGACTTCCAGCGTCTTGAATTTCGCCTGTCTTGCCGAGCGCTCGAAGCTCTCGGTCGACATGTATTCGCCAATGAGCCCCATCGCATCGTACATCCGGCGACCCTCATTCGTCTCCATCAACTCCGTCGAGAAACTCTGATAGACCAACATGCCGCCACCAGGTCGCAATGCCCGGTAGCACTCGGCCATCGCCCTGGGCAGATCCACCCGATTCAGAAGATCACGACACCAAATGTAGTCGATCTCTCCATCTCCGACCGGCAATGCCTCGACCTGCCCGAGATCGGTCATGATCCGGTCCCGCAATCCGTGCTCGCGAATTCGATCCGCGGCTGAATCCATTCCCCGGCCGGCGGCATCGATCAGCAGCACCCGACAGTCGAAGCGGAGTGCGAGTTGAACCGCATCCAAGGCATCGTGACCGCTGAGATCCATCACTAGAGCCCCGGATGGCACGTCGAACCTCGCAAAGAGGTCGAACAGCATCTCGGGTCCGCGAGGACCGAGACTTTCCGCGGTGACCACGCGCAGTTCTTCGAGCTCGGCGTCCGAAATAGAACCGGCAAGCCGCTCAACGGTCGCCATAATGCAGATGCCTCCGGGTACGTCAACATCCGGGCAATCCCGGTACTCACCGCAAATTGTCGTGAGCGACGCGAACTACCACAATCGCCCAGGAGTCGGGGTTATCACCTCCGGAGGTCCGCTCTCGCGAATGACAACTTCCATCTCGATCGAGGCGCCGGCCCATTCTGGAATAAAGATGCCCGGCTCGACGCAGAGCGTCATGCCGGGTCGAAGCTCGGTGAAATCCGCTCGTTGAATGTAGGGCAGCTCCACGGTTTCCAGTCCAATGCCGTGGCCCATCATCGGTCCGAGCGCGTTCGCGAATGGGCTGCGCTCCGCCACGCGGATTGCGGCTTCGGCGACGTTGCCGGCACTCGTTCCGGCAACGCATGCTTCGACGGCCCTGTTGGTCGCCTCGAGTACAGTCTCCAGCATTCGCAATCGCTCGCCGTCCGGAGCGCCGCAAACCGTGGTGCGGTTAACGTCGAACTGATAACCCTGATACGCGCCGATCGCATCAAGCGCGACCACCTCGCCTCGTGCGATCTGCCGGTCCATCGCCTGCGGCCAGCGAGATCCGGCCGCCGACCAGGGTCCCGAATGGACCCGGAAGTAGCGCATAAAGTCAGCGCCCGACCGCATGCCGGCACCGATGGCCGTGGCGCAGACCTCTCGTTCGGTCACGCCGCCGGCTCGAATCAATTCAACCGCGGCCGTAAGCGCGGCATCGGCACACAACGCCGCTCGTCGCATGAGGACCAGCTCGGCTGGGCTTTTGACTTGACGGAGCGAGGCAACGATCTCTCGCTCTACGTCCAGCGTCAACCCGGGAAGCGCCTCGCTGAACTCACGGTCGAACGCGGCCGGCAGAATGTCGTCGCCGACCAAGCCGATTCGCCCGCGCTGCAGTCCTTTCTCTTGGATGAGCTCGATGGTCGCTTTCCCAAGATCCGCGGCATGGCGAACATCCGAAACTGCGACGAGGCCGGTTCTGTGTTTGCGCGGGTCGGTCAAGAGCGTCGAATTTCCTTGAACCGTCAGCAAGTAAAACGCGTGCCCCATGCCCCGATTGACATCCGAGAAAACGGTGGTCGGGAACGGTGGGAAGTGATTGGTCAGGTAGGCCAAATCGCCCGGCCGGTCGTAAAAGGAACGTCCGACGACCAGGAGCGCGTCATACCCGGCCTCCTCCGCGGCCGCCCGCGCGCGTTCTTGACGAACGACGATCTCATCTCGAGCAATCCCAGGAACATCGGCCGGGGGCGCCATGGACATTTCGTCGACTCCTTCGATTGACAGACACCCTTGGACAATTGTCCGTCAACGAGCCCTGAGCGACGAGATCCATCTGTTCTTCACGGCTGGGAATCAGCCTTGACCTGATACCAATCGCAGGCAAGCGTTTCGCCAGCGACGAGCTTTAACGTCGCGCTGCCTTCAACCACATTGGCGAATGGAACGAACGGATAGTCCTCAAACGACCGCCTGTCGCTGGTGCAGCTCCCAATGAACGCTTCACCGATGTCGGCTGGGGTCGTCGCCGCGATTCTGTAGATCCCGGCAGCTAAATTTGAAAACGTGACGGTCGACTGCTGTGGTGAGTCGCCCGACGTTCCAGTCGAGGCTGACGGTCCAGATGTTCCTTCGAGGCTGAGCTGAACAATGGTGTCGCCCGCCGGCTCTTTGCAGTCACGAACGTAGCCGGCCCCCTTGCCAGACGGATCGTATCCGGCGGGACAGGTTCGGATCGTGATCGAAAGCGAAGCAGGGCCAGATTCAACGACCGTTCCCGGCGCGCCCGCGACGTCACGGTTCCAACCGGGCGCCGATGCGAACGCGGTCGTGGCAGCGAGAGCGAACAAACCGCCGACCGCCAGAGTTGAAACGAATCGAAGCCGCCAACGAGAAGTCGTCATGTGGAATCCCTCGAACCGAGCTGGAATGAGACTACCAGGGCCGGAGAACGAGACCCTGGTAGTCAAAGTAACGCACCCAGGCGGAATCTGGATGCCTAATCCGAGTGCGGACCGGATCGCAGGATTTCGGGCGACACCTGGCTCGCGAACTCCATGAAGTTATCGGCGAACATACCGGCGAGTTTTCGCGCCTGAGCGTCGTACTGCGACTTATCGGCCCAGGTCGACCTTGGATCGAGCACATCGTCGGGGACGCCGGGACAGGAAATCGGTACCTCGAAGGCGAAAAAGGGATCCGTTCTGGTTCCGACATTGGTCAAGGAGCCGTCGAGCGCGGAGCGGATCATCGCCCGCGTGTGATCGATCTTCATCCGATGTCCCACCCCATACGGTCCCCCACTCCAGCCGGTGTTCACCAACCAAACCTCGACCTTGTGCTTCGAAATCTGCTCGCCGAGCAAGTCCGCGTACACATGCGGTTCGAGCGCCATGAACGGAGCGCCGAAGCATGTGCTGAAGGTGGCCCGCGGCTCGGTGACGCCCTTCTCCGTGCCAGCCACCTTGGCGGTATAGCCGGAAAGGAAGTGATACATCGCCTGTTCAGATGAGAGTCTCGAGATCGGGGGCAGAACACCGAACGCATCCGCGGTGAGCATGATGATATTGGTCGGATGGCCACCCACCCCGGTCGGCGACGCATTTGGAATGTGCTTGATTGGGTACGCGGCGCGCGTATTTTCGGTCAACGAGGAATCGTTGAGATTCAGCCGAGCTGTGCGGCTGTCCATCGCGACATTCTCGAGCAACGTGCCGAAGCGGCGAGTTGTTTCATAGATCTCAGGTTCCGCCGTTGGCGACAGGTTGATCACCTTTGCGTAACAGCCGCCTTCGAAGTTGAAAACGCCGCAGTCGCTCCAGCCATGCTCATCATCGCCGATCAATGTCCGATCCGGTGCGGCGGACAGGGTGGTTTTGCCAGTTCCTGAGAGTCCGAAGAAGATTGCGACATCGCCAGCTTCGCCGTAGTTGGCGGAGCAGTGCATCGACATCACGTGCTCTTGCGGCAGGAGGTAATTGAGAATCGTGAAGACCGACTTTTTGATTTCGCCGGCGTACTCAGTACCACCGATCAAGACCAGGCGCTCCGCGAAATTGATGACGACGAAGACTTCTGAGCGTGTTTCATCGATTTCTGGGATCGCGTGGAATCCGGGAGCGCTCAAGATTGTGAACCCCGGTTTGTGATTGGCGAGCTCTTCAGGCGTCGCCTGAATAAAGAGGTTTCGCGCGAAGAGACTGTGCCATGCGTATTCGGTGATGACGCGAAGCGGAACCCGGTACGCGGCATCGGCGCCGGCAAAGCAATCCTGGACGTAGAGATCGCGACCCTCCAAATAAGCCATCATGCGTCGACGCAACGCATCGAAGTGATGTGGTTCCATCGGCCGGTTGACTTTGCCCCACCAGACGAGTTTTTCACTGCTTGGCTCGCGAACGATGAACTTGTCGTTTGGCGACCGGCCGGTGTGATGCCCGGTGCGGACAACCAACGGTCCGAGGTGGGCAATGCGCCCCTCGTTTCGACGAATGATGTGCTCGTACAGCGCGGGCGTGGAAAGCGTCCAATAGACGCTGTTCACGTTCCCGATGCCGATCTCCTCGAGTCCCAGAAGCGGCACATATGGCGCTCGTTCACTCATGCTCAGTTCCCTTCGATCTTGCGGCAAGATTCCTGCTTCTTCAGCCGGTTGCCTTTCTACCTTACCCGGCGAATGTCACAAAAACGCACACTTTCGCACACCTGGCGCGAAGGAAATGTGAGAAATCCAATTGCGTCACTGAACGAAACCCGGTCGCTCGTTTATTCCAGATGGGCGCAAATTCGGCGCCACGGAGCCGGTTAGGTTCAGTGTGCTGCATTACCAACTTACCCGGCCAACGTCACAAAAACGCACACTTTCGCACACCTGGCGCGAAGTAAGTACGAGAAGTCCATTAGCGTTATTGATCGAAACTCCGTTGTCTGTTCATTCTCGGTGCCCCTCAGTCTGCCGGCACGGAGCCAGCCTGATTCAGCGTGCTGCGTTACCACCTTACCCGGACAATGTCACACAAACGCACACTTTCGCACACCTGGCGCAAGACAAGTGCGAGAAATCCAGTCTCGTCACTGAATGCAGCAACTTCAGTGATTGCTTTGCCAACATCATTCTTTTAGGATGGAGCCTCAACTGGGAGATCAGCCGGAGCTCAGGTGTCCGGCGAGTTTATTCGGCGCTCAAGCAACGGCTGGAGATCGATTAATCGAGGTGCAACTCCGCTGAAACCGATTAGTAGAACTCCATAGTCGAATCGTGGGCAAATGAAACCGCAAACACCGCGTTCAATGGGCGCTTGCCCGTTTGTGGCGGAAATCCGGGAAGAATCTTCGCTCCAGGGCCATGTTCGCGGCCAATAGAGTTCTGACCTTTCGAATTTTGGGGCATGTTGCCGCATTTGGCGGATATGTTTCCGGTATCTATCGCTAAACAGCACAATGTATTAGTATGACGGGTATTCGACAAGCTGGTATGTCCGCGTCGCCGACGACGACCAACGACCAACGACCTAAGCGTGAATTAGTCGTCATTGCGGTGCCTTGGATGTCGTCACTTGAGGCGGAGAGGGCCGGCAATCAGAAGCGCTCAGAGGTCGTCATGGAAACTGGTATCGAGCTAGAGGACGAACCTGAGGGGGATTCTACGGCGAGATCAGAGACATCTACTGAAACCGTCTCTCGTGACAACAGTTGGCTTGAACTGATCCAAAGCGCAAAAAGCGATCCCCTGCCCATCATCCGGGCGAAATGGATCGACCTGCTTTGGGAAAAGCGCAATTTGAACCGATCGTTCACGACTGTCAGCCGAGTAACACTCGAGGACAAGCAAGTCGCGTATGTAAAGCAGTCTCGATTCGATCCTAATGGCGACGAGACTCACTTCTACCAGGCTCGCATGGCCGTCAACGATCAAGTGGCCGGGCAAATGGGCAAGCTGATGAACGCACCTGTCGCTGACGTCCTGCTTGTTGAGGTCCCGGATCACGTTCGACGACGATTTCCCGGAACGCGACTGAGCGCAGGGGTACACCACGGATCTGTCGAGATCAAGCACCTCGCAGGCCCGATCAAGGAAGATCGAAAGGAACTCTGGACGAAGACAGACCAACGCGCCAATCGACCCCGATTCGCGTCACTTGCCATACTGCACGGCTGGCTCTATTGCACGATCGATCACCAATTTGCATTTCAGACAACAGATCCGAAACTGGTCATTTGATCACGGGTACACGATCGCGTTGGGTCGCGCCGTACTCGACGGTCGCGATGGGTTTTGGCCCAAGTGGGACGTCGGCATACTCGACGCAAGAATCGAATGCTTCGCTGATCCGCTCCTGCTCAAAGTATTTAGGTTCAGCTCGAATGAATTGCGGGATGCCGTAGCGCCGCTCGGGCAGATCGGCAAGAGTCAGATAGCGAGGGCTATCGCATCGCTTCCAGAAGACTGGTACCTTTCAGAGATCGAGCGGATATCCCTAGCCGCGTACCTTGAGCGACGAAGGCTCCAACTCCTCGACAGGTATTTTCAGGAGGAGCAATGACATGGGATGCTTGTTTTCATTAGTCCAGTATGCGGCCGATAATCTCGGCGACGACCGTATGACCATCGGTATCATAGCTCTGGACGAGGATGGTCAAGGCAAATCATGTGCATTTGTCCGTCAGTGGGACCGGGTCCGACGATTCGCCGATGGGTCGATCGAATTCCTCGAGGACTTTGTCCGCGAACTGGAGTCGAGAGTCGGCATCAATGGATCGCTCATTCCTGGGGATCTCAGCATTGAGGAACTGCAGAATATGTCTGATGACTACCAGAACGCACTGCGGGTAACAACGCCTGAGTTCGCCGACGCCACTGCTGCCGAGTGGGTTGCCGACTTTGGACCCCTCTTTGTTCGGGACTTGGTGGAGGTACTGGCACACCCCGCACAGCGGAAGGTCAGGCAAGACGAAATCGCGGCGCAAACGAGACAATTGTTTCGTCAGATCCTCATGTCCCGTTTTCAGTTTCCGGAACCTGGATTACTTGTTGAGCGAACAGAACTTCCAACGAAGCGCGGAGCGCTTAGGGGCCTCGATGCTGCGATAGTCAACCACGGGGTTCACTTCGGATCGATCGCAGCGTCGCTGGACCATGAACTAGCCGACAGCCAAAACCGCGTTGACCACGTTGTTCGGAGCGTTCAGGACCTACGAGCCGAATACAAGTTCCCACTCATCGTAGTGACTGATCCTGTGTCCACGGTATCGATCAGCCCCCAACATCGACGAGAGTTAGAGGGACAACTAATCGGCTACTGCGGGGAGCACGGAGTCGACGTGGTCCGATCGGATCAACCAGACCGAATCGAGCACGCCATCGCAGTAGGTCTCACGCACGAGAGGCTGGAGCAATTGAGAAGCGGTCGGGGCTAGGCAAAACGAGCGAGCCCTGTGCGGGCCCACCCGTCTTGCTTTGGCGAATGTGGGTTCCCGACCGCTAGATCATTGCTCTAAGGCGGAGATTCTGTGACGCAACAAATGAGTAAGGTTGACTTGTTCCCGTTCGAGTCATCAATTCTTCGAGCAAGCCCAAGCGAAATGATTCGTTAGTTTCGCTTTCCCATCTGTTTGCAAGCCCAGTCCATGGGCTGCGTATTAGCCTACCTCTCGCGATCAGTAAGTCAAGAAACTCAACGGCCTCAGGGCCTGACTTTTGAGCCGCACGCTCTACACGATCACTGCCGGGCACCGACTGAATCAATGGCCCAAATGCTCTTTATTCAGCGTTATGGTCGTCAACACAGGGATCCAAAAGCAGGAGTTTTGGGACGAAGTTGTGTCCCTCACACGGGCCTAAATGGGAGGCCGGCTGGAACTCAAGATCCCTCTGGAATTGGTCGGCGCTCATGCAACGCCGATTGGACGAACAATCGACGTGTAGTTCCGCGGCACGCGACGATCAGCAGAAGTATGTAGACGAATCGTGAGCAGATGACGCCGCAAATACGGCGTTCTACTGATGCGGTCGATCACGATGACATCCAAAATAGGTATCAGATCGGTTCGCTAATTGGAGAAACCGATTGGACATACATGACGTTATTGATGCCGGTACATGTACATGGACAGGACAATAGCGAATAGACGAAAGGAAAAGAAGTGAATCTGGAACTTGGGGCAGGCGGCCTCGGGACACGTATGGATCGACGACGGGTTTTGCGGTTTGTAATGGGTATTGGAACCGCGGCGGTCGCGGGCGGCGTGTTGACTAATGGGGCGTTGGCAACGAGCGGACCAGGGTATTACAGGACGACCGCAAACCTCAATTTGCGGGCGAAGGCAAGCCCGAGCGGCAAGGTTCTGCTCGTGATCCCATACAATTCGTTGGTCACCAATTATGGTCAGTCGAGCAATGGATATTTCAAGGTCGGGTACGACGGCACCGTCGGTTGGGCATATTCGGACTATCTGGCACAGGTGGTGCCGGGAGATGATGATCCCGACGTCAACATCATCGGGGACGCCGTGACCACGAGTGCGGTTAATCTGCGCACCGGTCCGTCGACAAGCGATGACGTGCTCGAAGTGGTCAAAAAGGGCAGATCGGTCAAGATCAGCGACTGGCTCATTGACGGTTATCGGTATGTGATCTTCGACGGCACCTCGGGCTGGATCTACGATCAATATTTAGACCAGGGCGATAGCGACGGACCGATCTCGTTCGTGACCGCCTCCGCGGTCAATCTGCGCAAGGATCCGAACACCAGCGGCAAGATCATCAAGGTGGTGCCGAAGGGCGCGACGGTGATCGACTACGATCTGGTTATGTCCAACGGCTACCGTGGTGTCGATTACAAGGGCACCGTGGGCTGGATCTTTGACGATTACCTCGACGAGAAGTAGACGACGAGACGACCAGTCGGCGCGACGATGAGACGACGAGACGACCAGTCGGCGCGACGATGAGACGACCAGTCGATTAAGCGACAGGAAGGTGAGACGACGAGGCGATCTGACGCCTCGTCGTATTTCATTTTGGTTCGGGAGCCGGCGTTTGTGATGTGGGCAAGGAGCGTGATTTGAGTTTGAGACATTCGACTTCAGCTTTGAGTCGCGGTGAGATCTAAACGTGGGTTGACCAGCCGGACGCAACATTCGTTGGTCGGCGTTTCGAGGTCTTTCGAGGCGGGGGAGCACCCTCGCCGTTTCGATTCGGCGTTCCGAGCACGTGCGTGCTCAGTGGCAGCATCACCTCGTCGAAGACCCGCGTGAACATGGCGGCCGCGAAGAAGACGACCGCTCGCAGCGTCTCGGTGCCGGTGTTGACGAGATCGTGACCGACATTCGCCGGCAGCACGAAGACGCTGCCGGGTTCGACCGGGAAGGTGCCATCGTCGCGGCGCAACTCGCCGGTGCCGGCGATGATGCACCGCGTTTCCCCGGTTGGGCCGGTGTGCCAGCCCAAACGATTGCCGGGCTCGATTTCGAAGACGATGGTGGTCGACTGATCGGCGCCATGGCCGCCTTAGGTGACGAAGACGCCGGCCCACTGTACGTCGGCCACTCCTTGGCCACTGACTTGAATGCGTGCGAGAGCTCCGGTATCGATAGGGTCGAGCATCACATCCTCCACCAAGTGTTCAAGGAGATTGCGAGATCGCCCGGCAGGGAAACCGCGACCGATTTCCAGCAACCGGTCATTACCTGATCGCAAGCTAATGAAGGTGGATCAATAGGTAATCAGGGAGCCGAGAGCAAGAACTTTGGTGGACACGCGGGTGATCACAGTCAACGCATAAGTTTGTCGTAGAGCGACATGCCACGATCGGCCAACAGAGATCGCAATTTTTTGACCGCTTCCCGACGAACCAACGCGATCGTTGGGACGCCCGGGATTGCCTGTAACCATGGCCTCAATTCGGGATCGAGTAGAAGGTCCGCCAATGTACCCTCTTGATCGACCTGCAAGATCGCGGTTTCGAACAAGGCTCCGTGGCCCCAATCCTTTGCCCAGCGCCTGACGAGTGCCGAAACTTCCTCGCTGACGGGACAGGCCTGGAGATGCTCCAATGCGGCGATGATGTCGTCAGCCGTTAGGCTCCGCTTCGCACCGCGCCGCAAACTCTCCGGCGTCAACTTCAATCCGCCGTCAGGTCCCTCGGAAAACGGTCGCACCATCGCGAGATCGAAGAGGCTCGGAAGTTGCTGGAAAAACTCAATTCGTCCATCAACACGAATTGCCGCACGAGCGCCGTTGACGGCTGGATCGCCGGTACCTTCAGTTCGTGAAGGCAGGTGGCCGCGCTCGATCAGCGTGTTGCAGAGCTTGCGGATATCGACATCTGCAACCAAAGCCGCGGTTGGCGAAACCCTGCGGCCCAGCAACAGCGCAAACTCGGGGTCCTGGTAAAGCTCGTCGAGTATCTGTGGTCGAAGTACCTGGATGACCGGCGTCCGGCTGAGAAGCGTTATCCGCTCGACCTGGCCACCCCATTCTTCAATAGATCTCTGCACGTTCTGAGGCAACGGGACCGTGCTCGTCGTCGCTAAGAAATCGATTACCGCGGCGGTATCTATGCCGGTCTGCAATGCTCGCTGGACCGACGAGCGTGTCAATTCGTACTCGATTGCTTGATCGGCATTGATCCGATCCGCAATCAAATCGAGTTTGAAGAGCACATCCTCGTTCGTTGGCTCAAAGGCGAATATTTGGAAGTTTGGTTGGACCACGACATTCGATTCGCTCGCGACCGGTGGGAGCGGTTCCCCTCGCAGTAGGCGGCCACCGTCCTCAGTTATGCGGATTGCCGTGATGTGTGTTTCAGTTCCGCCGAGATCGATTATTCCAAGCGCGTGCAACGGTCCTTCCAGCATTGCCCAGATAAATCGCGCCTCGACGTCATTCCAGCCAACAGCGACGTCATTGACCGAGCGAAAGGTCAATCCAAGCGTGTTGTAACCGGCATAGGGTGCGTTGACATCGTCATAGGAATAGGAGTAGTAGGAGTTGGTTCTGTTCCGCGCGATCAGAAACTCAAATGCACCGAGATTCATCCGGTGAGCGAGATGATTGGCCTTAATCCATTCACCCACCGGCATGCAGGAAAGCTCTCTCAGAACGCGCTGGCGAGCAATGACAACCTCAGGCAGGGCAAATCGTGGCGAGATACCTCTGCCAGAAATCACCAAATCAGGTATTTGGTAGATTTCGCTCAAATGCGCGGTCACGCGATAGGCATCAAAGATGCGTAGGCGGCGCACCTCGACCGGAAGCTGAAAAAACTCCGGAGCCCGCGAGTCCATCGCCAGCTCACCCGCTCCGGTGACCAGGAGGCCAAGCTCTTCGCCAATGGCTCGAACAAGCGGTAGCCAAAAGAGCTCATCTTCCGATTTGGCCAATGAGACATCTTCGACGTGCCGCAGAGTCGAGGCAATCTTGGCCAGGGTACGCTTGACGATCAGCCCCTTCGTTGTGAGCGCAATCGGATTCAGCGATGCATAACTCAGGAGCAGATAGAGATCGCGAAGAAACTCGGTCGGATCACTGGTGACGATAACTTCTGGCTCCTGCACGATCTCAACTGGAAGGTTGACGGCCGGCAAATGCTTCAGAATCTCGTCCGGAATGAACAGCCTGTGGCCAGGACGGCCCGTTTCAACGATGTACCCGCTCGTGCCGATGGGCTCCGCTGTGAAGACCAGACCGTACGCACCCAGCCGCGCCACCAGATCTTCGAACTTGGTTGAATCGCGAACGCGGAGCTCACCGGTCTCCCGCGAGCCAAAGTACGAATTGAATCTGCCGTCTGTCCTGGCAGGCAACGTAATTCCTTCGTCTTCGAGTTGAGCTTTTACGATTGCGGTTCGGACTTGCCCGCCGGCGAGAATGATTCGGTCCAGAAGCATTCGCTCACGTCCGATAAGTTCGGCGAGCGCCGCTCTCACCGAATTGCCGTCATAGAGCACAGGGGCGAGCGCCCCGATCAATCGCTCTTTCGATGTTCCTTTCGTTTGCACAAGGCGATGGCGAGCCATTTGCTGCAGCGATGGCGCCGAGTAGGTACGAAGCAGATCGGTGGCGGAGACCTTCATCTAGACATCCTCGACCATTCGGGATGCGTAGCCCCTCGACGCCAATTCGGCGACGAGCTGATCCGCCTTTGATGGGTCGATCGCGATCAGTCGAGGGGAAAAGGTATGGATCAAGGCGGAATCGAGCGATATAACGCTCAGAAGCTCGGGCAGGAGAACGTCATCGCCAAACTCGATCAACGTCAACTCGTCGTAGAGCCGTATGGCACCATAGCCTTGCCACCAACTGATCAATTCGCGCACGACCTCACCTGGAACATCGTTACCGGACCATACAGCAAGCATTTTCACGAATTCAGGTCCGGATGTACCTGACTCGAAGAGGCCGTGCAGACCCGCGCGAGTGAGCTGATAGCGACGTCCATTCACCGAGGCGTCGATCATCGAGCCGGCTCGCGATAGTACGCCGTGGACACTGCCGTCATTCGTGCTCACCGGCACCAGCACGGTTAGGTCTTCGCCAATTGTGATCCGGTCAGATTGGTCGCTGGGTTCGTCTTCGCTCGCACCGTTAAGCCAACCGGCGGCGCGGCCAATCCAAATGGTTCCCGTTTGATCTGATCGAATCTCAGCATCCGCAGCGCCGAGCCAGGTCAACGGGCCAGTGAAGATCATCTTCACCAACTCTCGCAAGAAGCGCGGCCAACCTTCTTTGGTCGACAAGGCGAGTGGTTCTTCGCCGTCCTTCTCCTGGAGCCAGGTAAGCGTGAGCGGTTCCCAGGTTGAGACATGCGAATGGAGCCGTTGAAGTGTTGGAGCAGTATAGGGGGCAAGACGCTGAATGAGATCGACGAAGGATCCAAGATCGTAGGCCGATCCCGGCGGAAGCCGCGCGATCAGTCTCAAAATCAATCGTATCGCGGCGCCAACCGAGGTCGAGTAAAGATCGGCGTTCGAAGCATACCCATAGTCCGGCCGGGTATTGAGGCGAATCCGAAAGGAATCGCTTACAAGCAGCCCGAACTCAAATTTGCCGGCTTTCGCGCTCCAGTTTTGGACAATCTCGCGGAATCGATCTGCCGGGGAGATTCCCAATAGATCGATCAGGCGATCGGTTCGAACGGAGACGTCCGCCTTTCCCTGAGCGATTCCAAGTCCAAACATCAATCGAATCACGAACTCGAGCGCATCCTCCGTCAATCCGGTTGCGGTGGCCAGTTGCCGGCGGCGCTCCGGTTCAAGCCAGGACCGCGGGATGAGATGTTGGCCGGACTGTTGAGTCGTCCTCCGATCAGATTCGTCGAGCACGAAACCGACAGGCGGTGCATGGCGTTTCGAAAGTTCCGGATTCTTTTTTGGGTATCGATCGATGGTGATCGGATCGCGACGTGATTCTACTTCGATAATCTGGAACAACTCGACAACATTTGAGCTTTCCCATGACCCGGATAAAGGCAAGTCGATGGGCTGCAGTAGATCGTCGATTACACCGAGATGGGCAATGACCGCGCGCGGAACGGTCATGGAAAATGTCCCGAGCTCCGAATTGCCGGGCGACATCACGAGTCCGGACTCGATCACCGATGCGATCGGAGGATTGCCAGTTCCACCGACGGCCTGGAACGCGCGTGCGAATGCTTGGGAGTGTAGGACGACCCCTTGCACAATGTAGGCGGTATCAAGCGCGCGCCGCTCCTCCCTGTTCAACTTCCGAATCGCGTCTTCGATTCGTTCGGGCACAGTTAAGAAGGCCGTCAATTGGCGCACCGCGTCGAGTTTTCTGGAGCCCGTCACGCGTATTCCGCGCCGTGCGCCGATGGCACGAAGCCGTGCCATCGTTTCCTGCTCAAGCAGGCGGGCGTACTCTTCTTCCGGCGTTTCGCCGGCCAGTACATTCGCTTGGTGACCGCCGGCCACATCGGACGAAGAACTCGAATTCTCCCGCGTTGGGGTGCGGAACGATGAGGGATTTCGAACAAGATGAAGGAGGACTGCGCCGGTGTGCCGGCAATACCCAACACCGTCGCGCGAGCAGATCAGTTGGAGCCGGCCGGCCCGGTTCTGAACCGTGACGTCATCAACCCGCTGCCAGGTTCCGCGCACTCTGGCGGTCAGACCTTCTTGATCACCGTGTACGGCGAAGACGTGGCCCTCGCGTTGCAATGCATCCGCCCGCGCAAAGGTGGCCCTCCCGCAATGACGCCTAACCAAATCCTCGTCAACTGAAATTGAAAGCACTCCAGCTGATTGCACCAATGGCTCTCTTTTCGTTATTCCAGGAATTTGCGAGCACGATCAAGACACAAGCCGTCTTGCCGGGTCGCCGGCAGAGTCGCTAAGCAGTAACCTCGTGCTCGAACAGGATCTCGTATTGATATCCCTGTTCAGTGAGGAATTTCTGCCGGTTGGCGGCGAATTCCTGATCCCTCGTTTCCCGGGTTACAAGCGAGTAAAAGTGCGCAACCTGCTCGTCAGATTTTGGCCGGAGAATGCGGCCCAATCGCTGTGCCTCCTCTTGCCTGGAGCCGAAGGTTCCCGAAAGCTGGATCGCGACGCTCGCATCCGGCAAATCGATTGAAAAGTTCGCGACCTTCGAAACGATCAGCAATCGAATCTCCCCGCGTCGAAACGCATCGTAGAGCTTTTCGCGTTCACGGGTGGCGGTTTTGCCGGTCACCAGCGGCGCGTCGTAGCGCTCCGCGACGGTTTTGAGCTGGTCGAGATACTGGCCGATGACGAGCACGTGATCGCCCGCGTGTCTGGCGACGAGTCGGTCGAGTGTCGTGAGTTTGGCCGGATTTTCGGCGGCGATCCGGTATTTGTCCTGCGGATCGGCGACCGCGTATTCGAGCCGGAGATCGGGTGGCATCGTGATTCTGATTTCGTGGCAGAGCGCGGTCGCAATCCATCCCTGGCGTTCGAGATCCTTCCAGGGCACGTCGTACCGTTTCGGCCCGATGAGCGAGAAGACGTCGGTTTCGCGCTCATCTTCACGCACGAGGGTTGCGGTCAGTCCGAGCCGCCGGGTCGCCTGGATCTCCGCCGTAATTCGAAAAACCGGCGCCGGAAGCAAATGAACTTCGTCATAGATGATCAGTCCCCACCCTCCCTGGTTGAAGAGATTGAAATGGGGATAGTCGTCTTCCTTGCGGCGACGATAGGTCAGCACTTGATACGTGGTAACCGTGATCGGTCTGATCTCCTTGATCTCGCCGCTGTACTCGCCGATCGCGTCTGGTGGAACGGTCGTTTTGTCGATAATCTCCCGAATCCATTGCCGGGCGGCCACGATCGATGGCGACAAGATCAATGTATGACACTGAAGCTCCCCGAGCACCCCGATACCGACCACTGTTTTCCCCGCGCCGCAGGGCATGACGATGACCCCGCTGCCACCTCGCGTCGAGCCTTCCGAATAGAAGATGTCGACGGCCTCGCGTTGATAGTCGCGCAGACCGAACGCAACGCCGCTCGCGGTTGAGGATGCGCGCATCCGAATTTCCAGTGGAGTGCCGGTGATGTATCCAGCCAGATCCTCCGCCGGATAGCCGAACAGAACCAGTGCCTGCTTGATGTGCCCACGTCGTGCGGGATCGACGAGCAGACCGCCTGCAGGATGTCGACCACGCAAAAACGGCTTTAGGAGCCGATGATGCTCGATTTCCGTCAACAGCACCGGATCTTCGGAAATGAGCCGGAGGCGGTCTTCGTCGCGAAGTAGTTTCACCCTGCCGTAGCGCGACATGTAGTCCAGGATGTCGGTCCGCACGTTTGCCGGAAGATCGTACTTCCCGAGCCGCTCGAGCGTGTCGACGACCAAGGCGGCGGCGTCGCCCGCCGACGCCGCATTCCAGAGCGAAAGCGGCGTCATCCGATAGGTGTGGATGTGCTCCGGGCTCTTTTCGAGCTCGGCAAAGCGGGCCAACGCTTCGCGCGCTTCCTCATAATGCGGATTGTCCACCTCGACCAGGATCGACTTGTCGCTTTGGACGATGAGCGGGTTGGCGTTGTTGTACCCCATGGCATTCAAGTGTACGACTTGCTTGAAGCTCCAAGCTCCAAGCTCCAAGCTCCAAGCTCCAAGCTCCAAGAAATGATAATTGCCCGGGTCTCAGGAGCAACCATTTGTTCGCGATGAGCCGTGGCTTGTTGCTTGGAGCTTGCGGCTTGGAGCTATTTGCTCAATTGCTCGCGAAACTCCTTCCAGGCGGCGCGGGCTTCCTCGACTGAGCCGGCATCCTCGATGGTTGAGATGTCGCCGGGATCGCGGTCGAGCACGACGGCTTTGAAGACGCGGCGCATAATTTTGCCGCTTCGGGTTTTCGGTAGGGCGCGGACGAAGTTGATGTCGCCAATCACGGCGACCGGTCCCAGCTCTCGCCGGACGGTGGCGACGAGCTCTTGTTTCAGTTCTGGCGTCGGTTCGTTGCCCGCACGGAGCACGACAAAGGCCGAGATCACCTCGAATCGCAGTTCGTCGGGGCGGCCGGTGACACCGGCCTCGGCGACGGCCGGGTGACGAAGGAGCGCCGTTTCGATCTCGATCGTGCCGAACTTATGGCCGGCGATTTTGATGATCTCGTCCGCGCGGCCGCTAAACCAGAAGTAGCCGTCCTCGTCGACCGACGCGGCGTCGCCGGTGAAGTAGGCGCCCGGGATGCGCCCCCAGTAATCGAAGGCATAGCGCTCGGGATCGCTCCAAATCGTGGCGGTGAGGCCGGGGAAGGGCCGGGTGATGACAACGATTCCCTTTTCGCCCGTGGCGCAGGGCTCGCCCTCCATCGTCCGGACTTCGGCAAAGATGCCTGGGAGCGCGATTCCGGCCGAGCCCGGTTTGACCGGCATCAGTTCGATGCCGTACGGGTTGCCGAAGACCGGACCGCCGGTTTCGGTTTGCCACATGTGGTCGATTACTGGGACGTCCTTGCCCCAGATCTCGTTTTGGAACCATTCCCAGGCCGGAGCGTTGAGCACTTCGCCCGCGCAGAAGACGCGCTCGACCGGGCTCAGATCGAGTCCCGCGGCCGGATCGGTTCCGTGGGCCATCAGCATGCGAACGGCGGTCGGGGCGGTGAAGAGTCCGGTGACGCGGTTCTCAGCGATGATCCGGTAGAAGGTCTCCAGACCCGGATAATCGAGCGAGCCTTCGAACGCGATCGTCGTGCAGCCGGCAAGCAACGGCGCGTAGACGATAAAGCTGTGGCCGACGATCCAGCCGATGTCGGAGGTCGACCACCAGACA
This sequence comes from uncultured Sphaerobacteraceae bacterium, assembly GCA_964371945.1. GTDB lineage: Bacteria > Chloroflexota > Chloroflexia > Thermomicrobiales > UBA6265 > CAYJPA01. The sequence continues at coordinate 48,539 of CAYJPA010000024.1, forward strand.
TCAGTGTCGCGGAGAGCCATCACCCAGGAACCGGTGCTGCGTATGCCGACTTGATACGCGCCGTGGGTGTGTACCGCGAGTTTCGGTTCGGCGGTGGTGCCGGAGGTGGCGAGCACAAAGGCGGGATCGTTCGATTCCATCACCTCGTGATCAGTGCTCTGCCCTGCTCCGCCATTGAGAAAGTCAGTCCACCGGATGACGCGCGAATCGACCAGCTGAGGCGCCGTTGTGGAGCGCGACAACATCACGATTTGCTCGACCGGCGACTCAGGGTCCGCCAGCGCGCCGGCCATGATGCCGGTCAGCGGCACATCCTTACCCTTGCGGTAGGCGACGTCGGCGCCAAGCAGGACTTTCGCGCCGGCCAAGCGAAGCCGTTCCGAGAGCGCGCCGCTGCCGAAGCCGGCGAAGACGACGATGTGGATCGCGCCGATTCGGGTGCAGGCGAGCATCGCCATGATCGCTTCGGCCGTGGTCGGCATGTAGATCCCGACACGATCGCCCTTCCGCACGCCCAGGCCGCGAAGGGCGGCGGCGATCTCTTTGACGCCTGCGAGCAGTTCTGAATAGGTGAAGACGTTACGGCTCCCGCGCTCATCAAGCGCGATCAACGCATTCTGGTCGCCACGGCCTTGTTCGATGTGAAGATCGAGCGCGTTGTAGCTGATGTTGGTCTGGCCGCCGGCGAACCAGCGGAATGTCGGCGGCTCCCAAATAAAGGTTTGTGACCAGGGCTGGAACCAGTGGCATTTGTCAGCTGCCTTCCCCCAGAACGCATCGGGATCGGCCGCGGCCTCATCGAGCCACGCCTGCACCGTCGAATTCACAACTCCCATGGCTCGAACCTCCGTAATGAGTCTGACAGGGGTACTCAAGGTGGCGGCATTTTACCGATCCAGCAGCAGATTATGGGGCGTTCACTCGCGCGGGGCTTCAAGCTGCACATTGACGGAGCGGAAAATCCAATGGAACCGGTCGATTTCCAACTTTCGGGTGATCAGCACGTCCAGCTGATCTCTTCATAATCGGTCGCAAGGAATTTTCAGTCGCCGTGAGGAGAAGTGTCGTGCTGCTTCGAAGTTGGGGACTTTTCTGTGCGTGCTGGCGCATCCTGCGCTCGCAACCTTCGCTCGCGATCTACCCAGTCATCAGCGGGGCCGCGTCGCTGCTCTTTGTCGCGGTTTTCCTACTGCCGCTCTATTTCGGCGGATACTTCGACACGATCTTCCGAACCGGGACAACGACCACCAGCGGTTCGATGTCATCGCTGAGCGACCAGAGCACGACGCCGTGGCAGATGTGGGTCGTCATGTTCCTGCTCGGATTGATCCTCAATCTGGTCACGAACTACTGCAACGCCGCGTTCACGACCGCGATCCTGATCCGGCTGAGCGGAAGCCAGGTAACGGTTGGTGAGGCGTTCAGCGTCGCAGCAGCGCGCTTTCCGGCGATTTTTGGCTTTTCGATGATCGGGGCGAGCGTCGGACTGGTTCTGCGCATGATCGAAGAGCGGGTGGGGTTTTTGGCGCGCATTCTTGGGATTTTTGCCGGACTCGCCTGGGCGGTCGTCACATTCCTCGTGGTGCCGGTGCTGGTGGTCGAGAATGTCGGCCCGATCGAGGGCATCAAGCGCAGCATGAGCCTGCTGCGCAAAACGTGGGGCGAGGGGCTGATCTGCAATGCCGGCATCGGCGCCGCCAGTGGGCTTCTGAGCTTCGTGATTATGCTCTTTGGCGGATTCTTCATCGTGCTGGCAGTGATGACCGAGAGCCTTCCGTTGATCGCGCTGGCGGTCGCGGCCACGATCGTGGCGCTGATTGCGATCGCGGTGATCGCGCGGACGCTGTCAGGCATCTTCACGGCGGCGCTCTATGCCTACGCGACCGGTCGCGGCATGATGCCCGGCATTCCATCCGATGCGATCGCGGGCGCGTTCGGTCCGAGGACGAAAAAGGGCTTCTAGCGGTTAGCCGAAGAGGGGACGAAGATGATCATTCAGGAAATGGCCGTTCGGATCGAGATCGCACCGAATTTGGCGAAACCTTGACGCTCCGGGGTAGAGACGATCGATCTGTGCGTGCCCCAGCCAGTGCAGCTTCCCCCAGTGCGGGCGGCCACCGCGGGCCAGGAAGATCTCTTCGCAGGCGCGCATGAAGCGCTCGTACGGTTGATCAACTGCCTGGTGGACGCTGATCGTGACCGAATCGACGCCGCCGGTCGGGCTGAGTAGGTGACGCTCACCGGCCAGCGTCCGGTACTCGACGCCCCAGCGGATCTCGGGATGGACCTCCTGGATCAAGCGGCGGATGTCACTCACCGCGGAAGGTCCGTTCGCGATCGGAAGTGTGAATTCGCACTCGACGAATTGGAGCGATCGGGTCGAGGGGTAGACACGGTAGCTCCAATCAACCTTGTCGGGCTTCAGATAGCGTTCGAGGGTGCCGACCGGGTGCTCGACCTCCGGCAGGCTGAAGGGCTCGTCGTCCGATTCCGCGAACGACTTGATGACGCAGGTATCGAGCGGCGGCACCCACCAGAATTCGGCGTTTCGATGCGTGGCTTCGATCTCCGGGTAGTGCTCAAGGCAGGCATCGAAGTCGAGCGCCTTTGTCTGCTCCCGGAGCTTGTACGCGAGAACGGTCGCGAGTTTCACACGGGTGACGACGCCGAGCATGCCAAGACTGAGCGCGGCCGCGGTGAGCAGATCGCCTTCGGATTGGCCGTCGATCGTGATCAGCTCTCCGTCTGGGGTCATCAGCTCAATCGTGCGAACGGCGTTGGAGAAACTGCCGAACTGGCGGCCGGTGCCGTGTGTTCCGGTGGAGACGGCGCCCGCGATCGCCTGGCGGTCGATGTCGCCCTGGTTCATAAGCGCCCGCCCGGCGCGGAAGAGCGGCGCTCCCAGCTCGTGGATCTTGGTGCCGGACCAGACGGTCGCGTCACCGGTGGCGGGATCGATCGACTCGATTCCGGAAAGCCGTGAAAGATCGATCAGCAGACCATCGCTGGCGCAGATGGGCGAAAAGGAGTGCCCGGAGCCGGCGACGCGAACCGTCCACCCGTGGGACGCGGCATCAACCACGACATCGCGGAGCTCGTTCAATGTCGCGGGCTGAGCGATCCGCTTGGGCTCCGTCGTTACATTCCCGGCCCAATTGCTCCAGGTCGCCATCTGACACTCCCTGCCCCTGATAACACCGAAGATCGCGTTCGAGGGCAGGATACCGAATCTCAGGCAGACGCGAATCAAAGCAGTCAGAGATCGAATATAGCGGCGGGTTCTTCGATCTGTTCTCCCAAAATCCGAGCTGAACGACAGACTTCCGATACCCGACCCTGGTCATAAACTTTCAAAATTCTGCACTCTTATGAATTACCCCGTGAACATGAGGCAAGGTTGTGGTATGCTTACGGCCAATAAGGACTACGTGGATTTCGCCACGTAGCAGTACGCAAAATCCTCCCCTATTTTCCGCGCGGCGTGAGGGTCGACCAACCGTACTGACCGGCTTGGCCGCTGCCTTCGAACTCAACTTCTTGCGCAACGCCGCGCGTTAAAGGTATATCGTTTTTGGTTTCCACGATGAATGGTTCCACGACCGGCGAGGCACTTGCCTCGTTCAATGACATGCGCGTCAGTAACGCGACACTTCAAGCCCTCGCCAAGATGGGCATTTCCAATCCGACACCGATTCAATCCGGCGCGATTCCTGCCATGCTGGACGGCCGCGATCTCATCGGCCAGGCCCGGACTGGTTCGGGCAAGACGCTCGCCTTCGGCATTCCGGCCATTGAGAGCATCGATCTCCGCATCCGCGGCGTTCAAGTGGTTGTGCTGACCCCGACTCGTGAGCTCGCCATGCAGGTCGGCACCGTGCTCGAGCTGCTCGCGACGCCAAAGGGCGTCAAGGTCGGACTCGTTTACGGTGGTAAGGCGCTCGGACCGCAGCGAGACATGCTGCGACGAGGCGTGCACGCGATCGTGGGCACACCGGGCCGCGTGCTCGATCTCATCAACCAGGGCGCGCTCTGGCTCGACAAGGTTCGCTTCTTCGTGCTCGACGAAGCAGACGAAATGCTCGATCGCGGTTTCGCGCCGGATGTCGAGCGGATCCTCTCTCGCACAACCCCAGATCGCCAGACCGCGCTCTTCTCGGCCACGCTCCCCGATTGGGTTCGCAAGACAGCTGAGAAGCACCTGAACGATCCGTATATCGTTTCAGTCGATCCGAACCCCGAGGATGCTGCGCCGGTCGAGCACGTTGCCTACGATGTGCCGAATGGCGACAAAATGACCGCGTTGCGCGATCTCCTGGATCATCGCGGCGAAGGCTCTGTCATCGTCTTTGGCCGCACCAAGCACGGCGTGAAGAAACTCGCCCGCCAGCTTCAGCAATCCGGCTACCCGGTTGGCGCATTGCAGGGCAATCTCTCCCAGAACGCCCGTGACCAGGTCATGGCGGAGTTCCGCTCCGGCCAAGTGCCGATCTTGTTTGCGACCAATGTCGCGGCCCGCGGGATCGATGTCAGTGATGTTGTCGCCGTGATCAACATCGAGCTCCCGGAATCCTCCGATCTCCTGACGCACCGCATCGGCCGCACCGGCCGCATGGGACGCAAAGGCATCGCGATCACGCTCCTGGCGCCTGAAGACGGTCCGAAGTGGCGCATGATCGAGCGCGGGCTAGGACGCCGGATTCCTCGTGTGCTGTGGAATGGCGCGGAGGCGGCGTTCGCCGGTCTGCCGGCGGACGCGATTGCGGCCGTTTTGGCCGAGCCGGTTCATCCATTGCCTTCGCACGCTCGCCGGGCACAACCAGCGGCAGTCAAACCGGTGCGGGCGAAGCGGCCTACATTTGGTCGAGCTCCGGGCAGCGAGGCAATCGTTCATTCCAGCGGACAGCCATCGCGACAGGCCGAGCAGCCGGTTCACCAGAACGGCGATCGAGCGCTTCGACACCACCCGGTCGCTCATCCCGTGACGGCGCAACGTCACAAGATCGAGTGCTCGGAATGCGGGCAGCCGGCCGAAGTTCGCTTCAGCCCGGACCCGACCCGGCCGGTCTACTGCGATTCCTGCTATTCGAAGCGGGCGCGTCGAACCCGCCGCCCCAACGAGGCGTCCGCACAGGCGTAAACCTCGCGCCGTAATCTGCTTTCGAGAACGGGAGGGCCATTCGGCCCTCCCGTTCTTATTGATCCCGTGGTTCTTTTCTTCGTTCCTCGCATTTGGACCGCTGAACAGACTTTTCACCTATTGTCCAACGTCCACCGCTAGCTCGCCGCTGCAGCAACGACTTGTTCTCATGCGATGTCGTTGCTTGAGAGACGGTTGAAACCAATGGGGATTCCTCCAAGATGAAGAGACCACTGCCCAGACCACGGGTAAGAGTTGCAGCCGGGGTCTTGCCGGCGGATCAGATCCGCCTCACGCGGGCAGAGGCGCAATACTAGTCGGCGCTCCAAAACCTCCTGATCGTTTTCGGAGCGGGGGCAATACCGGCCATTGCCGGTGCCGGTGGTCATCCGTCGATCTCCAGCGCGATCATCGCCGCGATCATCCTGATCGCGGTTCGATCGGACGGCGGTCGGAACGCGAAAACGACACAGTTCATTCTGGGCTACATCTTGATCTGGATGCTTTTTCACGATATCCGGGCGGTCGCCGATTCGACTCCGTGGGTTGATGCGGTTCAAAACAAGGCATGGCGAATCGAACGCGTCATGTTTGGCGGCGAATTGCTCAATGCCCGGCTACAGCGATTCTTCTTCGATCCGGCACATATCGAACCGATGGACCACATTGTGACCGGAGTTCATCTCTCGTTCATTGCCGTTTCATTGATCGCGGGCATTGTCGTTTCCTGGCGGAACTGGCAGCGTACGTTGACATTCTTGGTCGCCAAAACGGTGACATTCGTGGTCGGGTTTCTGATCATCTTTGCCATACCCACAACTCCACCGTGGTTGACACCCGATTCCGCGCTCAGTAATCCCGCGGACGCCTCCAGTCGCGTTTATCGTGTGACGACGATCGTGCTCGGACAGGGCAATGACTACTCCCTAGGCGACGACAAAAACGCGATCGCGGCGATGCCCTCGATCCATATGGCGACTACATTCCTGGTGCTGCTTTTGCTTTGGGGATACGGACGAACATGGTGGGTCGTGGGAATGATCTATGTTGGCGCGATGGCGTTTGCCCTGGTCTATCTTGGCGAGCACTACGTCATCGATGAAATCGCCGGCATCCTGCTCGCGCTTGAGTCATGGCGACTGGCATACGCGTGGCAGGAACGCGGGCAACCGGATTTTGTCGACAGGTTCAAGTCGATGGCGAGCACAGTCAGGCAGGGGCCCGGCCCGGGCCAACCCCAAATTGAGTCCTCGAGTTATTCGAAGCGCTAGCGGATCACACTGCTGAGACCGGCTGGAACCTGTCTGGCTGCGAGAGCTTTCGCAGTTCCATCCGTCTCCGCTACATATCAAATACGGCCGGAGCGAACTTTCCTAGCAGAGAGTCAGAAGCTCCTCGATTTTCAAGGGGCTTTCGACGTACTCGTACCACGTAGACCTACCCTGAATGTGTCGGTTCAGGCAGCAAGGTCGGGGTTACCGTGGGCACCGGCTGTGGCGTCGGAGTGGCCGTCAGGCTGTCCACCGGTGCGCTCCGCGCTGAATTGACCATGAAGTTCTCATCTGCTTTCGAATCATCTTCGCCGACCGCTTCGACTTTGTGGCTGCCAAGTGAAGCGTCGGACGGTACGGTCCAGTTCAGTGTGAGTGAGCCCTTCTCTGAGGTCTTCAGGTCTTCATCGTCAACGGGGTCGTCGTTGCTCACGACATAGGTCCGGCTGCCATCGATGTACCAGGCGAGCTCGATCTTTTCAACTGACTTGAAGCCCTTAAGCGAGGCTTTGACCTGAGCTCCAGTCCTCCCGGACTTCGGCGAGAATTCGATGCTCGGCTCGACAGTCAGATCGATACTGAGTGCGATATCGCCCGACTCTCCCGCGACAAGTAGCTTGTGCTCGCCGCCGGTCGTTTCGGGCACTTTGAAACCCGCGCTGCCACTACCCGCGGAATTCGAAACGAACGTCTTCAGCGATTTGCTGTCTGGCGAGTCCAGGTGGACTCGATAGCGTTGATTGGACGCCAGATGAGAGCAAGTGACCGTCACGGCCTCTCCCACTCTTGCGGAGCTCAGGGATGTGGAGCAATGACTCACGGATGTGAGATTTCCGGATGAGCCGCGATCAGGCCCATCGGCCGACGCTGCGTTAACGCTGGTGACTGACACATTGACGCTGAGCCTCACGCCGTTCGTCGTGCCTCGGATCAACACCTTATGGGTGCCGACACTTGTTTGCGGGATTCTGATCGTGGAGCCCGCGTTGCCGGCAGAGCTCGAGGTCACTGTTTTCAGCGGGGTGCCGCTACTCGAATCCCAATAGAAACGGTATTGCTGACCGGAGCCCATACTCGCGCACTGGATCTTGATCGAGGCCCCGACTCCTCCAGACGTTGGTGAGGCGGTGCACCGGGGATTCGCAACCGGCGTCCTGGTCGCGGTGGCGCCGCTGACCGGCGTCTTGGTCGGCGTTCTCGTCGCCGTGGCAGTCCGAGTCGCGGTAGCTGTTCGAGTCGAGGTTGCAACGGGGCCGGAAGTGACAGTGACCCTGACACTCAGACGTACGCCATTCGTGGTGCCTCGGATGAGCACCGTGTGCTGACCAGCTGAGGCCCGCGGGATCCTAATGGTGGAGCCCGCGTTGCCGGCAGAGCTCGAGGTCACCGTCTTCAGCGGCGTGCTGTTGCTCGAGTCCCAATAGAACCTGTATTGCTGTCCAGAGCCCATGTTCACGCACTGGATCTTGATCGAGGCGCCGACTGCGCCGGTTGCCGGCGTCGCGGTACATGACCCGCTTGCCGTGGTCGGCGTTTCCGTTCTGGTCGCGGTACGTGTCGGTGTTGCCGTGCGGGTTGGGGTTCTCGTCGCGGTTGCAGTTGCGGTTTTGGTCGGCGTGCGTGTGGCCGTTGCGGTCGCGGTTTTGGTCGGTGTCCGCGTTGCCGTCGCCGTGGCGGTGTTCGTGGGCGTTCTGGTGAAAGTCGCGGTCGGCGTTGGAGTGCGTGTTGGCATCGATGTCGCCACTGTGCCTGTCGACGTTTCCGTCGCCGTTCGGGTATTTGTTGCCGTGCTGGTGACTGTCGGTGTGTTCGTCACGGTTGGCGTGTTGGTCTTCGTCGGAGTGCTTGTTGCCGTCGCGGTCGGAGTTCTCGTGGCGGTCGATGTCGCCGTGGAGGTCGGAGTGCGAGTTGCTGTTGCCGTCGGTGTCCTTGTCGGAGTCCGGGTCGCCGTCTGGGTTGGAGTTGCTGTCGCGGTCCTGGTCGGCGTGGCGGTTCCAGCCGCGGATGCGGGATCGAAGACGATCACGGTGTAGTCGTAGCTCGCGGGGCCGGCGCCCTGGATGCCGGTGATGTGGACATCGTAATTCTTGTCACTACCTGGATTCTGCCAGACCGCTTCATCGGCCATTCCCGTTGGTATCCAGGCAAGGGTGTTCTCCGGTGAATAGAGCAGCCCATCGTCACGATGGATTACCGTCACCGGGACATTCACACCATTTGAGCTTACGGTGACTGTAGCGCTTGTGAAATTGGCGCCCTTCAGCGAGATCGACCAGCGAGGAAAGACCGTCTGATAGGGCACGTAGCCCGGCGGTGGCCAGGAGGCAAAGGAGTCCCGGGTCGCGGGACGGGAGTCGTTAAGGTGCGAGTCCCGCACCCACAGAGCATTCGATTTGCCGCCATACAAGGGATTGGCACCACCGCTGGCGAGCACGTCGCCGGTGCCGAAGCTCTGGGTCTGCGGATAAAGGATCCAGCGACGATGACCAACCGGCTCGTTGCCGGCGCCTTTGTCCTTCATATATGCATCGATCGAGTCCCAACCATTGTTACCTAGTGAAATATTCGAAAGCGGTGCTTGCTCGTCGGCATTCGCCGTCCAGCAAACCCAGTTGTTCGGAGGGTCATGGCTGAGCGCGCCGTTTGCGACGTACATGAGCGCGCCGTCTTGATTCTTGGCACTCGTGGTCAAGTCAATCGATGTGGCAGCGGGCAGCCCGGCCATGCCGCGGTAGTAATTGATCCGCTGGAGAATGGCCGCCTTGAACGCTGGGGTCGTGGTGCCTTCATTGCAGCCTGAGACCGCCGCATTCATGGCGAGGGCGGATTCTGAAACGAAATACTGCGAGTTGTAGAAGCTGATGACGCCCGAACGTGACGTTGTATCGACTCCGACAAAGGACGCCCCTGCAACGGAGGCATCGCCCGGTGCTCCGATGTGCGAAATGATCGCCGCATCGTTGAGCACGGTTTGCTGACCCGCTCCACCGGCGACCCTGTCCCCTGGTGTCCAGATCACCAGCAGCACCGATAGCGCGAACGCCAGCGCTGCCCAGCCGGTCAAGACTTTGCGTTGATTCATCATTAGTAATGCTCCCCTATTTGCAAAATCATCGCAGGCCGATTAGCGGCTGACCAGAGTTCGGCCGTCCCGAAATCAATAGGACCATCGGGTTCACACTGGAACGCGGAAGGGTGTACGAGCTCGCTGTGTCAACTGGGAACAGAGTAACCCGTCACTTCCCTGTCCTACCACACTCAATGATGAAATTGTTCGAAGGCTACGAGTCCTGCTTGAGGTCTTTATCCTTGTGCCCGGCCAGGAGTGCGTTCAGTTCCGCGCCGGCGATGAAGATGATCGCGGACACATAGAGGAAAAAGAGGAGCACGAGCACACCGCCCACGACCCCGTGGGCCGAGCCGGGATTGGAGAGTCGAAGGCAGAGGCCGAACCCAGCGGTCGCGATCAGCCACGGGATCGTGCCAAGCGCACCGCCCGGGGTTATCCACCGGAACGATTGCCGCACATCCGGGCCGAAGTAGTCCAAGAGGGACAGAAAACTCCCAACCACGGCCACTGCCGCCAGCCATCGGGCCAGGTTCCCCGGGATGTTGAATAGACTGCCGGCACCCACCCAAGCGGCCCACCATTCTCCCATCAGGTGGCCAAAAACAAGCAGTGCAAACGCGAGGTTGACCGCGATCGCGAGCGCCAATGTCAGTCCCATCGTCATGAGTTTCTTTCGCTTGTACGAGCGGGTTTCCTCCACTCCGTAGGCAAGATTGAACGCGTTTAGCAGGGAGCCAACTGCATTTGAACCTGACCAGAGCGCGATCGTGGCGGCAACCAGGATTCCGATCGATAGCCCACCACCATCAACATTCGCGATTGTGTTGTCGACTTGATCGTCTAGAAGCTGCCTCGTTGAAGCCGGAGCATGGTCACGGACGAGATCGCGAAGGTGATCCGTGACAGCTATGCCGGTCACTTGGTTGACCACGGCCGCGGCCATGACGGTGAGCAGAATGACGGCCGGCAGCGCAAAAACCGTGTTGTAGGCAATCGCGACGGCGAGCGTTGTCACCCGATCGCGTTTGAGCTCCCCGTAGAGGCCGCATGCGCGCAACTTGACCTCGGAAATCGAGGTCAAGCGCACGTCCTTGTTGGAGTCGAGCTCTGTGACTGTAGCCAGACCGCGGCCCCCTTCCACCTCGCGGCACGAGCCCGCTTAAGGCTCTCAGCGCACGGTCCATGCCAGGCACCGATGAGGCATCCGCCACCATGATTTCTCCGCACGGACGAGCTGGCGCCGCACTACTGGGAGGAGAAGCACTCCTACACGAATCTCGGAACTTTTTGCATGGACAGTTCGTACTGTTAGTGGCGGATTGTCGCTGTTTACTCCTACAATGGTTTGCGATTGGGTAGTAATCGGAGCCAAGCGATACAGGATCCGAAACTGCCCATCGAGGAAAGGGAGCCCCATGACCCGCACGAGAACCGCGGTTCGATTGTTGGCGGCATTCGTAGCCGCGTTGGCATTGATCGGATTCAGCGCAGCCGGATCGCAAGCCCAGTCGGCCGGTGAAGCGATTATCACGATCCACAAGGCGAGCTGTCCGGAAGGTACCGGAGCAAACATCTTCGAGAAATGTCACGGTAACGCGCTTGCCGGTATCGGGTTCGATATCGATGGCGAAGATGTCACAACCGGATCGAATGGCCATGCAACAACCACGGTCGACGCCGGAACCGTGACGATCACCGAGGATCCGAGCGATTTCGCCGATTACGTGGGGGCCCGCGTTTTTTGTTCAGTGCAAGGCTCTCAAAAGGTGCTGATCGATGCTTCCGCGCCCACCGGTAGCGTAAACATCAAAGCCGCGGGCGGCGATGATATCGTTTGCGACTGGTACAACCTGACCGGCTCCGCCGCCACCTCGGCTCCCACCGTGGCGCCGACCGTTGATCCGACCTCCGCACCGGACGAAGATGTGTTGGTCACCATCCACAAGGCGACATGCCCGGCCGGCACCGGAACTGACATCTTTGACAAGTGCCACGACAACGGACTCGCGGGGATTGGATTCGACATCAGCGGCGACGACGTCACCACCGACGCCAATGGACATGCCGGAGCGGTGGTCGATCCGGGAACAGTGTGGATCACCGAGGATCCCTCTGACTTCGCGGACTACGACGGCGCTCGCGTCTTCTGCTCCGAACAGGGTTCCCAGCACGTTCTCTACGACAGTTCTGCCGCGAATGGAAGCATCAGCTTCACGGCCGCGGCCGGCGACGACGTCGTCTGCGATTGGTACAACCTGACCGCAGGTGTCGTGCAGACGCCGACCACGGGACCAACCGCATCCGCAACGACGGCTCCGTCGGCGACCAAGACGCCAACTATCACGCTGCCGAACACAGGCGCTGGTGACACCGGCGGTTCGTCAAACGGGATGCTCTTGATCGCCGGTGCACTGCTGACGGTCATCGGAAGCGCGTTCGTGCTTCGTAAGAAGCAACTGAACTAACCTCGATTGCGAATTCCTAAGCGAAAGAGACGAGGGGCCGGTCAATGACCGGCCCCTCGTCAATTGCTTTCATATGAGGTCCTTCGGTTAGGATGGATCGTCTGCGCTTGACCTCGATCTACAACCTTTAGTGACCTCTGAGTGCTATGACTAACCCGCGATCGGTGTCGCACCGATCGGCACGGCCGGTGCGTATCCTGTCAACTCGACGTAGCCGAGGCCATTCACGGGGTCGCCGCCTTTCGTCCCTTCGATGACAATCTCGCCTTCCCAATAGGTGACTCCCGTGCTGGCCGTCGTGTCCAGCTCTTGACTGGCTAACGATGGCGCCAGCGTCAATTCAAGCTCGAGCGATGGCACAGACACGATCCATCCGGACGGGTAGGTCACTCCCGTGCTTGCGCTCGTCCACGTGCTGGTCGAGCCGGCTGAGAAGTCCTCAGCCTCAAGCACAGTCAATGCCCCGTTCTGATCGACAAATGAGCCGTCGGTGATCGATGTCTCGCCATTCTCGTCGCGCGTCACATAGAGCATCAGCTCGGTTTGATCATCGAGCATGATCGCGTACCAATCCCAGCCTCCGCTCGAATACGTCGTGAAATCTCCCCATTGATGATCAAACCACGCCTCGCCGGTCACTGCCTCCGAAACACCAGCGATCGTCAGAACCCCGGAGGCGTCCATGCGTGTGCGGGAGTAGTAATAAGACCCCTCGTTTTCGCCATAGTCGATGTATCCGTCGCCGTCATGGAGGACCGGGGGTTTCGAACTGGAGAGTTTCAGCTCGATTCTATGGCTGGGCATTTCCGCGACCAGCCGATCGTTCCCATCAACGCCGCTCATGTGCCAGTCGACAACACTCAGATCGAACCCCGTTTGGCGCTCGAAACTTGCATCGACCGGCGCTAATGCGAGACGTTGATCGTATTGAAAGGTTCCTTTTTCGTTATCCGTGATCGCGAAATGCGATGCATAAGCGGTTACCGGTGCCTGCTTCCCTTTGAAAACAACGAATTCGAAGCCATACCGATTGCCGTCACTGGTGAAGAGGTGGCCGGTGTAGTACCACCATTCGATTCCGGCGTCGTGGGGTCCATCGTCACGCGGAAACGAGATCGGGACGGGCGCATCGCTTGTGCTGAGCTCATGAGCGATCGCTGCCGGAGATGTGATCACGTGCAGTAACAAAATCAGTGCGCTGGCAATTGCGAGTCGGCGACACTGGTGCATAGCATTCAATGCGGTCCCATTCCTTCAGGTTCGAGGAGATTACGGTATCCGCTCTCTTTGGGATCACTATCTGCAACAGGATAATCGCGCCGTTGACCGTTTCAGTAGCCGGTACCGGAATTATCGCCCCAACGAGGTCGCTACCGCGAAAGCCGCGACTTTTAGCCGGGGGGGAGAGATTCAGTTGTTGATTGCTGGGAGGTGACCCTATACCAGCTGTCGGGAGACTGGTGGTGTCGTCGGAGGTGTCTGTTCCATTGTCGCTCGCATCGACAACGATAACCGTGCCAACTATATCGGGATGGATCTGAAGGTGGTAGCCAGGGGTGCCCGGCGTATCGAAGGTGACGCTGAAGGAATCGCCGGATGCGAGATCTCCCGAGTCGAACTCGCCATCATCCGCCGTGACCGTGTGGGAGACCGCGCCGTCATTCGACCAGGTAACGGTCGAGCCGACCACGACCGTGATCGTGGCGGAACAAAACGCAAAATCGACGATGCTGACCGATGAATCTTGCGCGCCGGCAGGAGAGCTGCCGGAAAATAATGCCGATGCTAGTGTTGTGTCCCGTGCTAGGGTTGACTTACGGTGATCGCTATGGTAGACTGTCGTCATGACAAGGCGATCAGGGGTGGTGACAGTCTCAGCAGGTGATGTGGTCGAGTTGGAGCGGCTGGTCCGCTCCGGCAAGACCGAGCAACGGGTC
>CAYJPA010000025.1:0-62129 GCA_964371945.1 uncultured Sphaerobacteraceae bacterium
AGACGACAGCAAGCGCTGAAAACTCGCGACAAATAGCGCTGAAGATGACAGACGCTTAGGACGTCATTGTGGAATGTCGCTCCACGATCGTCTCAAAATGGGTCGTTTTTGAGACAGTTCGCCCAGTCTATCTGTTACACCTCGCCTCCAGCAAAACGATCGACAATGTCAGACCAGAGCGGATCCGCAATCGTCGCGAAGTTGAAAAGAGTGAATACCGGCACAAGCAGCTCTTTGACGTTTTCGACCAAACGGATTTCTAGATCGGCTACGGTCGTCGTCAAAGTCGTTTCGATCTCATTTTCAGCGCAGGGTCCGTCCCCGTTTGAGACATACTTACCGATTGCTGTTAGCCAACGTCCTTGTAAACCGCCATGGACCATCTTGATTGCAATGACTGTCGGGTCGGCCAATTGCAACTGCTGCCCATAAAGCCGGGCTAGGAACATCAACATCTCTGTGACTTGAACGATTCGGGTGTTGAAGAAGATTTCGCTCAGCTGCCCACGCGAGTCTTCGAAAAGGTACCGCAAATAATAGAAATCGCCTGTGCGCTGTAAATTCCAATAGTCATAACTCCGCCGATCCAGTCGTGGATAACCCTCCGGGATGGCAACTTCTGCAACGACTCCACCCGCAGTCGGCTGTGGGCGTTCTCCGTCTCGGTCAAAACTAATGCCAATTGGCCACCCGAACGTGCGGATTGTCGATGCTTCAACGGCTTGACGTAGCGCTAGTTGTGGCCACTCTCCCTGAGGAGAAGTCGTGACCACTGTCTCCCAGAAGCCCGGCAAGCCAACGTGTTGCAGCCCTGCATGCGCTCTGTCCCGGTTCCGTTCCAGCCATTCTGCATTGACGGAAGACTGGAAAGGCCCTGTAGCATTTTCGGCGATTGCTGGAGGAGCCAGTATTCCGCGCCGTCTGCGAATTCGATGCTCGAGTGCAGTCCGAAACTCATCAAGAGCATCGAAGCGCCAGCGCAAAATATCGTACCCCTGTAAATCGAAGTGAATTCGCGGTCCATCTTGCCGATATGCCGGATCACCTGGAAAGTGATCCGCACGAGCTGTGAGAATCAGATTCTTCTTCTTCCCGAGTCCCATCGCGTATCCAATTTCAAGATAACAATTCGGTCGCTCATTGGTTAGATCGGCAACGATGATCTCTGCCCGCTCAATAAAGCCAATGATTTCGCTCTTGAGGAGATCGCCCTCATTGTGTCGATCGACTCGGCGGGGCTCCAGCCCGCTTGCTCGAAGGGCACCAAAGATCACGTCATTGCATATCTGATCGAGATCGGCGTTTCCGATCTGCATAACCACGAACCCTTCCGCCATGGGATTCCTCTCAACTGCAAAGTGCTAAAGCGCTGGACGGGTTCTCTGTCTCTTAGTTCGGTATCGGAACGATGCCGCGAATTGCCGCAGTCGCTTGGCTATGTCCGCCTGGCTGAAAGACAGCGTCCACTCGCACGCCGTTTGCAGTGGCCGGACCAACATCAAGACGATCGAATTGCCCACCGAATTTCTTGACAAGGCCCTCGATCGTATAGAGCCGTACAAGTCCTTCCGCGAGCCAAGCTCGCGCGTCTTCACGTGCGATGATCTCTGGTAAGGTCGGCCCCTCCGGGGCAACCCACCGTTCCATGCTGAGTCCACTCTGCCGGGATGGCCGCGGACCGCCGAAGAGCGCTTGATCAGCCCACATAACGGCCTGATCCGCTGGCCCGGCTGACCGGCCAGTGTGATCTGTGAAGCTGCCGAAACCCATCCCGCCATCACTTCGACGAGCATCGCTCCGGCAGGTAAGGATGACCTCATCTGACGAGAGCTTTTGGCTGTCAATCTCGGTCTCGACGACCTCTATTGGCCACGTCTCGAACCCTGACGTCAGTCGATCGGTTCCCGCTCGCCGTTGCCAACCAGATAGCTCACCGAGTGCGACACGCACCCTACGCTCGCGCACGCTTGCCGTCACCGTGAATTGAGTCTCTCCCGAGACGATTCGCTTCCGGACCTTGCCAGGAAAGATAATCGGTCCCAACTTGATCCACGGTGATTCCTGAGCACTGGCAGTTTCCCTGAGGCGCTGCTCCAGGATCTGCGTCAAATCCACTGGGTCACGATAGCGGGCCGCCGAAATCTCGTTGTAGAGTGAACGGATCCACCGCGTAAGTTTTGGATCACGGTCGACGTCGCTCACCCCATCTTTGAGGAAAAGCAACCGCGGCAATCCTCGAAGCGCCGCTTGTTCGTTCTCGCGGTAAGTTGGTGAGGCCCCGTCTGCATCACTGATTCCAAACGATGTCCCGAGCAGCAGCAGAAAGAGCTGACTGCGATCGACCCCATCCAGATAAGCATGGGCCGCCCGTTCATCCCGCGGTGTAAATTCCTCCCACATCACCGGAGTTGCCCCCCAGCTGCGGACCCAGGAGCGAAGTGCCAGTCGATCTGGATTCATTTCCGCATCCATGACAGAGCTGATAAAGATGTGCCGTCCCGTCATCCAACTTCGAAACTGATCGTCTGAGAGCGGCGGCGCGATCCCGTGTCGCTCAATAATCAGTTCCTGCCACTGAGTTTCATTCATAGTGCGTGCTCCCTCCCGAACACATGTCCTATTTAGCAAGTATACTCCTCGCTGAGGAGAATCTCACCGGTTCGAGGAGGTACGCGATGCTTCGGGTAAAGATCGGGGGCGTAGAGCGAAGGTGGGACCGGATCGCGAATATTGAAGAGAGTTGGATTACCCAGCAAATTCTCGATCGTCAGGCAGATAAGCAGTCGCCGTGCGTTGTTGTAGAAATCAAAAACCGTGATGTGAATCTCGCACTTCCCACCGCTCGATGTGCTGGGTCTTCTGGTGGTCGGCGGGCAAACGACGATGAACAGCGGGTGATTGAAATCTGGCGAAGATATCGTCTCGATGAAGCTCAAGATGTTCAACCAGATCATCTCATTGCGTTCTTGAACCAGCTTGCTAATGTGCTATGACACGGACTGTTGATCCCGTTCTCGCATATTTGCTCGATGATCTCGTCGCGTTGGCGCCATTCGGACTATCAATTGAGGTGACCTTCTTAGTAAGCGGGGTGCTTATTGTCGGCACGCCGATCGCCGACGAAGAGTACTTCGCCCGCCTGGGTGAACGAGTCCTCAGCGAATCTCGCAATCTCTCCGATCTCTATTGGCATAGTGAGCTTCGCGCTCGAGTGGAAAAACAGCGTGGCTGGTCAGAGGAGCTAGTAGCACGATTTGGCAACGATCGCGAGTTGGCCTTCAGACGGTTCGGGGAGCAAATTCAAGAGCGACTGAGGCAACACGTGCAGGCTCGGCCGCAGAGACTTCTCTATACCTTGACGGAAGAATCCGCCCGTCAAGAAGAGTTTGAACGAAGTGACAAGCTCTTTGGCAATCAGGCCGAACCCGATCGTGAGTACATTCACTTGCGTGACGTACGCGTCTATGGAACTTCTTTAGATGCGGCTGCCCATCCAATATGGCGTGTGCGCTTGAGTGACGTATCGGGCTGGTATCTCTCGTCGCCACATCCGGATTAGGAGAGAGCTGGTCCTCATTGTTCGTCGGAATCGCGTGTCAAGGTTTCGAGGTCGTGTTGAGACGCGGTGTACCGATCTTCTGCGTCGATCCGCTCGCACATACTCGCCCCTACTCGACTAGTTCGCTCCATGAGCGTTTTCGGACATCTTAAGCGACTGTTTGGAGCCGGAATTAGTTTCGATACGTTTTTCAGACTGTCTCAAATACCCTCGTTTTTGCGACGATCGGTTATGATTCGAAAGCGGAGACATAAGCGATGATACGGGCTCTGATTCAACTGAACTTAGTATTCGGTACAGTCGGTCACCTAGTACTATGCGCCGGCCTTTGGATGCAATGGCGATCAGAACAAACAGGACGCCGTAGCGAGCGCGAGGACAATCCAGAGACCATTATCTTCGCGGTGCTTTTTGCCGCAGCCGCAGTCGGCTGTATCTTGCTTTTCTGGTGGTGTAATAGTGACCAAAAGTGGAATTTCTCAAACGCAGCAAAAAAATGGATGTGTTTCCTCATCACTCCTTGGGGGATGCTGGCTGGTCTCGGAGTCGGATTCATCATCGTCGGTATCGTGGCATTGACCAGTTCTAACAGCGGGTCGGGTGGCGGACTTTCTTACCAGCAAAAGAGGGATATACGTGACGCTGTTGATCAGGGCGCAAGTGACGCGATTAGAAGGAATCGATAGCGTCTGAAAACAGGTAGGTCGATCACTCATATCTGCTCATAAACGATGGATGACATACTGCGAGTAGATCGCGATGTGCAGCACGATGAGACCGGCGAGAACCGCAGCTTGGCCGTAGCGAAGCGCGCGCTCCGGCAACAATGCCCGAGCCGAGGAGCACCAGCAGCGCAATCGGCGCGACCGCCGGGAAGTAGTAGCGTGCCTGGGTGAGTCGGAAGGTGAGCCCAAACTGGATTACTGCCGCGTAGGCGCTGATGCAGGTGAGCGCGAGCGCGCAGAGACCGGCCACCGGTGAGGAGACAATACGATGATCGACTTCGGAATCGACTACGCCACCGGTATCACTTATTCCCCCTCGGCTGAATTAGAGGGTACGATCGCATTCCTGCTCGAAGAGTTACCGTGGCGGTGGTGTGAGGTTTACGACGACATGGTCGGCGGCCGAAGCAAGATCGGTCAATTCAATGACGGGTCCTTTGAAGTCCTGTTTGATCATGGCTCTGAGGCCGAAGCAGTGCTTCCGGAAGAAAGGGTCGACGATCGCGTCGTAGCCGTCTTTGGATGTTCCAAGCCGGTGAATCGGAAGCGTGACGCATCGCGGATGCGCGGCTTCCTTCGGGGAGCCAACCTCAACCGGCCCAGCCTCATCGACACAGTAGACACAGTCATCCCGATGGATCGAGGGCACTTCTTAGCCCATACCTTGGGGGGCAGTACTGATGTCAATTTGTTCCCACAGCGGCGGGATGTGAATCGCGGGTGGTCCGCACGGGGGAAAATCTATCGCCGGATGGAGCGGTACTGTGCTGAGCACCCAGGCACATTTTGCTTCTCACGGCCGATTTATCGAGATCGCAGCTGGGTTCCGTTCGAGATTGAATATGGCCTGCTACGCGGTCCACGGGATCTCTGGGTGGAACGCTTTGAGAACTGAAGCGAATCGTCGTTGGTCTGATCCTCGCATTCATCACCGGATGATAGACGTCACGGACGCCGGGCTGATCGTCGGGACTCCATCTCGCGTAGCGATCGCCAGATAAGTTCGGATGGACCCGAAACACATGTTTTGCGGATAAGACTGATTCTGAACAATCTAACCACTAATCTCAATTGGGGCATTGTTACCCTTGCTTGGAACGCGACTTTTCAGAGCCGACCGCTGTGTCGACAAAGCACGAACTTAGCAATACCTGAATTACAGGAGACAAATTAGTGAGTAGCTATCGAGTGTCAGGCTCGGTTGCGCCCTGAGGCCACCCATTCGGACGGCGCTCCATTAGTGAAATCGGTCGAGTAGCGTCGGCAATCGAGGACTTCCAGGAACTTGATTAGGTGCTCTTCGCCAGGCGCCAAGCCGTCATCGCTCTGGATGAATTCGATTCCAATTTGAATGCACCGGAGATGGAATTTATCGACACTGAAGTCATCAAAAATATCAAGACTTCGAATCGATGCGAGAAGGTTTGCGACTCGAGTTGTCTGCGAGACATCGACGATAGGCTTCAGGTTGTACCTTGGTAGAAACTCACGGATCGCTTCCACATTATGAGGGGCGGCCGCTTTGATCGCTTCCTGCATTTGACAGGTGAAAATGAACTGCTTCGGTTTCAGGATGTAGATTGAGTCGGCCTCGATCACGAAATCGAATTCGCTATCCAACTGAAAAATCGGGCTTTCATATGCCTGCAAGCGATCGTTGATAAGCGCAATGAGCGGATTTCTTGTCCCAACCCGTTTGAACACGCCGGCGCTTTTCACGCACACCACCCGTTGATTGTTCGGGTTCACGATAGAAGCCAGGTAGAACCTCATCTCACTGAGATTTGCCAAAACATGTGGGTCGTCCTCGTAGGCCACGGTGGCATAACAGAGGTTCGCAATAAGGCAGTCTTCCGCAGTGTTCGGCAAATACACCTTGTCCTCAGCAGCCGGTTTTTCTGACGGGTTGAACAGCTGCGGTTCCCCATCGATCCCACTAAAAGATGCTCGCGTTTTGATGGCCATTTCGACGAGCAGATCACCCACCCGGTCTTCGAACGGGACTTTCAACAGCTTGAGTTCGTCACCGTTCCACAATCCTGCAACGAGCGTAACGTCAGTTGAACCTGCCGGGTCAACGCGCATTCGTCCCCTGCCCTTCGACATAGATTCTGCTGGTAACCTTTTGCGTCTGAATTATCGACCCCTCGCGCAGGTCCGTCTGCTTGGTGATGACGATTACATTATGTCGACTCGAAGTGTTCTTCACCACTCCATCCGGCCGGACGAGAAAGATGTTGAAACGCGTGATCGCAAACATGATGTTCACATAGTGAAGGTCAAGGTAAATGAACACTACCACGATAAACACCAAGGCTGCGACCGAAGAAATCAACTCCGGCCATGTACTCATTGAGGAACTGTAAAACGGCAAAAGTATGGAAACTAAGTATATGAGTACGCCGTCTTTTTTATCCTCGAAGCTGACGATCTTCAGACCCGACGTGTACTTGCGCTTACTCTCTCGGGTGATCCGCCAATACACATAGAGATTGGGCAGCGCTGCGAGAGCCAACATGATGAGAATGAAATTTAGTCGAGGAACGAGACTAGTTCCTCTGATCGCCCAAAGGAGAAATAAGGGTGCAAGTCCTCCAAGTGCCATTAGAAAGCGAAGTATTATTTGATCAGGAAAATGTGGTTTTATTTTCGTTTTCTTCGCTTGCTCATCTCTTGGAATCGACTCGTCGACCATCACTGGTTCGCCTCACTATAAAACGAACACATGTTCGGATATCTATTGTAGCCTGATCTCGGTTGCATTGGACTAAGAGGATTCTATCCGTGAAATCGTTCGCACCATTGCTTTACTCTGAACTGATCTTCTGGTGAATGTGACGACCTAAGGATTTGCATCCCACCGGTGTAAAGGAAGTCTTGGCAAGGTGTGATTGCAAAGTGTTGCTATCCGGCCTCGTCTTCCCCTATTGGCTTCTTACTGCTGCTAAAAAGAGTGAAATGTTATGTCGATGCACATTATAGAAAAGTGGGATTGCAAGAATCGGTAACGGACGTTGCTGAACACTGCGCCTGATTGTGAGCAAGTGGTCCTAGTTCTTGAGCTAACGACGTTCGACGTAGAATCACTCTTCTACGTCGGAACGCGCGCACATCCAGCAAGCTTCGATGCTCAATCCCCTACTCGATTAACTCGCTTCAGTTCATTTTGCGGCTCTGCCGAGTGACTGGTTGGGCCGGAATTGATTTCGCTACTTTTTTGAGACAGCTTCACAGACCCTCCTTTTTGACACACGGCTGAGAGGTTGGCTCGTGGGCAGGCTAGTGCCCTAGTGACCGAGATACCGCACCGGACCGAGAGCTCAACTGAAAGTAACTCGACTACACTAAGATGTGTTAGTGTACACTCCCGCCTAGGCATCACATAGGCAACGCCTAGACGATCAGCTAGGCAAGCGCATAGACGGGCGGAGCTATGCACGAGACAGAGCTTGTCACGATCAAAGAAGCCGCAGAGCGCCTGGGCGTCTCCCCAGATACAGTGCGGCGCCGGCTCAAACGGGGCGAGCTGACAGGCGAGCATGAGACGACGCCTCAGGGCTTTGTCTGGCGTGTCGCCTTCCCGACGGGTGAGCGCGCCTCAGAGACGCCAGGAGAGCCCGCGACGGTCGGGGGAGACGCTATCGAGCTCGCCCGTTTGCGCGAGCGGGTTGCGGGGCTCGAGCGCCTCACGACTGAGCTCTCAGAGGATCGAAACGCGTGGCGTGAGCAGGCGGCGCGATCAGAAGAGAGCGCCCGCGAGCTGCGCATTCTGGTTCAGCAAGCTCAGGCGCTCGCCCAGGCGCTGCCGGCAGGGGATGATTTTCTCCAGGACGCGCATACGGCTTCACCCGCGGGCCCAAGAGCGCCAGAAGCGGGCGCAATGACTCCTGATACCTTGCATCGGCCGTCACGGGTGGGCGGACTGATTCGCCGGCTGTTTGGGAGGGGATGACGGTGGCTGATCTCGTCGTTTCAGAGTTCCTAAAGGAATTGGCCGTATCTCGTCCCAATGATGAGCTGAGCTCGTCAGTCGATTCAGATGCCAGACCGTTCATTCACACATACAGCACGCCCCTTGACCCTGCGGATGCCAGCCAAATTCGGATGTCACTCGCACTCGCGGTCTCTCGTATTTGGGCTGAAGTTCGCGATCCGTTCATCGTTCGATTCGTCTTCGGAGTGCCACCGATTTACGCGGTCGACGTTGGTACTGGATACGATCTCTATCTTGCCGACATGAGCCAAGATCCAATCGCAAGCGCTGGGCACAACATGATTTTTCTTGATGCCAAACGACTCGCGAGGATGTATCAAACGATCACGCGCTATGACCATGCCGCCGTCTGTATGCTCGAAGAGCTCGTGCATTCGTGGCTGAACATTCGAGGTGAGAAAATCACGAAAATGGTGACTGCGGCTCTTTACTCACCACGTCTTACGGTTCGAGGCGAGCGTTACGAGTGGGATTGGTCTGATGCGAGCTCGTGAAGTCGATATACCCAACGCGTCGGAAGCCTCTGGGATTGGCCCCGCGGAAGGCGAGTCCACAAATCACTCAATACGAAAAAGCGTTAGGGTTTCCTCAACTCCGGAAATACCTTGAATTCGGTCAATCACGATCCTTCCGAGCGCCTTTCGATCTGTCGCACTGATATTGGCAAGAACGTCCCACATTCCAGCTACCCCAAAAGCATCGAAGCCCATCTCTCGAATCTGACGGGCAATTTCCAGTGCGGATCGGCCAGCACACTTGATCAGGACAGAGGCCAAAACGTCGGTGTCCTTAGGTTCAGTCGTCCCCATTAGATTCCGCCAATACTTGAAGAGCAAACTGGTCGCCGCTCGCGTAACGACGATTCGAACGCTTTATCGGCCGGTGACGTCTCGCAAAATCGCCCAATCTTTTGAGTTCATCGAGTTGTGATTGCATGCTTTCCGCGAGTTTCTCCAACTCCTGCTCCATATCTTCGAGCTCTTGGAAAAAAACTTGACGCCGCTTGGCCATCGCCCGCTCTTTACGCTCGATGTCTTCCATCTGCGCTCGAATTCGGGTAAAGACGACGTTGTAGACCTGAAGTGCTGTTTGGTAATCGCCTGAGGCGATTGTTGCAAATGAGAACGGATCCGCCGCAAATCCGTCTCCGCTGGTGTTGGCATTATTCTCAATCACTGCAAGAGTATTTACTTCTGTACCCTTCATGGTCAGTTCCGGGACGAGTTGACTGATATCCATTTTTAGTTCATCCGCTATTCGATAAGCGGTGTCTCGGCCAACTTTGATCTCTCCGTTTTCAAGTCGACTGATTGAAGATTTGTTAAGACTGATTAGGTCACCCAACTTCTGCTGAGACAATTGCTGTGTACGCCGAAACTGCTTAAGCACAGCACCATCAACCGCAACAACATCTTCAGGATTTCCTGTTTTTCGGCCCATTTCCCCCTCGACCCTCGCATGCTACCGACACTCAAACTCATCGAGTATCTCACAGCCGTGCAACGCAATGCAACGACATAGCAGTAACGATGTCTGTATTACAAAATACAGAATATCTAAGCATATCTTTTGCAAGAGGTGAGGAAATGCAAATGCACCGTTACCAACTTGGACTTTGGCTTCCTTCGCTTCGCATGATGAGCCAAAGATCCGTCGGTACTAAAGTACCGATTTTCGTATCCTAAAGAGTGGTTGCGTTGCGTTGCGTATGTGTAATCTTACAGCTACGCAACGCCGGATTGTCGCTGTTGCCGAATCCTCCAAATCAGTTGGAGGGTTTCGAGATTCTCATCCAAAGGGGGCAGAAAAGTGAGCCAGTACTTTCCTCCAAGCGGTGTCATTTTTGGTGCAAAGCCGTTCGGCGGGAATCTCATGCCGCCGGGGGCAAAGGGCTTCAACCTCGACTTCAACAGCCGCCATTCGTTCGCGGGTGAACCACATGTCACCATCTTCGGCCCGGATAAGGGTAGAGGTGCTCCCACCGTGTCTTTTAACGACGTCTCCCCGGGCAGCGGATATGCAAACAATACCCACTACTGGAAGCCCGGTGGGGAGCGGGGTCCTGGGACTGGGGGCCTCTTCGGTAGCTAGTGGCTAGGGTGTTTTCGGCGCTCCGGTCGCTGAATCGCTTGGGGCCCGGGCTCAAGCCCGGGCCCCAGTCACTTGTTGACCACCACCGTGACATCGATCAACAGAGCAACGGAGAACACCATGAACGCCACCGACACAAACGTCGCTCCCCTGAAACCCTTCAGGGCCGACCGCGTCGTCTATTTCCCAGACCGCGAACGCAGCGCTCCGCTTTGCGATTGTTGCCGCCAGAGCGGTCGGTGCTTCTATTCCTGGATGTACCGGCCGCTCCCGGGCAGCCGTTTTCCCGAGTCAACCCGATGCGGCGGCCCCGGATATGTGAAATCCAGGAATACATTTCCTCCGGAGCCAAGCGTTCCTTGGCCGTTCGGCGAGCGCCAGCCACATCCCCCGGGCACCCTCCGAATTTATTAGAGCGAGATCCACTCCTTCGAAAGTGGACAAAGAACCGGAGTAGGTTCTTTGTCCACTTTCGATTGTTTGCAGTATCCAACTGGAGAACACGCAAGGTCGCCGCCTACGCGCTGCGGAAGCGTCGGCTATGCTCCGCTTGGGCAGGATCGTTCCATGCGGGCGGGAGCTCGTCTTCACGGCGCTGGTCTCGTATCGCATTGGTTTGCCCTTCCGTGTAGCGCCAATGGCAACGCGTCGGCTCCGCATGCTGGCTTCACAGTAGAGAAGCGCCCAGGAGATCGCTAGATCACGCCTGGGCGGTCTTACTCTTCTTAATATCCTTAAGATCAGCGGGAGGGTCGAAAAAGCCCGTAACTCCGCGGTTTTTTGAGATCGGTTCGGACACGATAACCCCGACATTTACTCACTGACACCGACGCGGAAGAGCCGAAAAGCCTGGATTCATGCGGTTTTTAGCAATTCGTGGCGATGCCGCGATGAGAACGGTTTTACTCACGGATATGCGAGAGTCTACGCTTCGCTTGCTCACTCGTTCGGGAACGCATTGCCACAGTATTGCCATATTGGCGGGCTGTTTGTAGCTACCTCTAGATAAAGATTGATGTATGAGAGTTCAGGGCAATGAGTGCTGGAGGTGCGAGTCATGTATATGCAATATGGAGTTGACCTTGAGGCGTTCTCGTGGTGTCTCACTCCCGGCGACGACAGTGTGCCATTGGAGGTTCCAGTTGATCTTGAGTTTTTCCCAATCTTTCGCAATGCAGGGGCACTTCCCTTTAGTGGATCGGGGACAGTGAGAATGAGGCTTATTGTCTACGGAAATTGGTATGCATATGGAAGTCCACGCGACGCCCAGAAAATCGTGAATGTGCCGATAACCATCCAGAATCTGGAGCCTGGTGGTTTGCTTAAACTCACGGAGGGGCTCAAATTTGACTGGGTTGTTCCGCCCCAAGCAGGTGGTCCACGCGCAGGAAAAAAGAACGATGAAACTGCAATTATATTTGACTATCGATTTTATTTCGACGACGACGAATGTCACGAGAACGATTATTACAGAGCCCTCCTTGGGCAATGGTCACATCAACTGGCCGCCTTTAAAGATCTGCATTGCTCCAACTGCGAAGTCGAGTCGGAAATCAAACACTATGACGGTCCCATGGTTGTCCCGGGCATGTGCATAGGTCTCTGGCACAACTTGTTCGCTGACAGTAACCCGTCTGTTAACAGATTCGCGTTGCCACCGCTCCAAACCAGCTATCACTTTGTGCCTCTCTTCACACAAGACCAGGGCATCTGCTGCGAGTGGAACTGGTGGATGGCTAGGGACATTTGGGAGCACAAACTTGATCCGAAATTCGCTCCTCCAGGCCTGGCGTTGGCGCTTCGTCATACACACCAAGCCAACGCCAATGGCGTGACCTACCTCGACTTCAACCCTATCTGTGACGAACCGCCACAGGACTGGGGGGTGATTCGTCGGCAGGGCAAGGACGAAGACCATGGAGGAGATTGCGGCTTCTACTGGTATGAGACCGCGGATCAGGGATGGTTCAGTGACGACAAAGACTGGAATAACGCTGAACAGAGTCTGCCGGAAGGCACTGTTATCGGTCTTGCACGGTACCCGAATCTTGACGTGGGCGTGAAGTGGAGGAGCGAGACGTATCACTCGGCTCGCCTGGACCCCGCCCCACCGGGCTTCGTCCTGCGAGGGGCTTGGGATATGGGAGCACCCGGCGGCCACGGCTTCACTTGGTATGAAAAGACCACTCCAGGCGAAGTAGGCCCTGCTTGCGTTCCTTCTTCCGGCTCGATGCCTTCAATCCGGAAGGCGCCTCGTTACAACGAAATTTACGGAGATCTTTCCGACATGAACGACCCAGATGAGTGGAAAATGGGCGAGCTTTCGCTGTTTGATAGGTGTGGTAGTGGGAGCATCGCCTAGTCGGGGGCCGTCGCCGTGAGCCAGGCTTCGATCTTCCCGCGATTCTCCGCGGAGAGCGACGCGCCCCGCTCCGCTCGTGAGTAGGTTTGTTCCTGCGAGCAATTCTCGGCAAATACAAACGGGAGATCGATGTCGTTCATTCTCGCCTTCTTGACGGTCCCAAGTGGGAACTCATGGACGGTAAGTGAACTGCCTCGCTGCTGGTCAGGAATCAATCGGCCCGTTTCTTCTAAGCGTGGAGGTATTGACATGGGGTTCTACGACGGTGCTATGATGAAATTACTCTATGATCAAACAAAGAGAATCCCCTACCCTTGCTGGGGCCTTGGCGCTGTATCGCGTCGAGTTTCTCGCCGGAGGTCATCTCGCCCCGCTCACCCGTGACGCCTATCGGCGAGATCTCGAGGATCTGATCACCTGGTTTGGCGAGCATCGACCGACGACCAAGACGATCGACCGCGTGGAGCGAGGTCACCTGGAACGCTACCTCGCGTATCTTGATGAGCGCGGATTGGCGGTCTCCTATCGTCGGCGCAAGGTCGCTGCGATCACACCTCGCCACGACATGCTTGACACATAGCTGTCCTCAGCCTTGTCAGTGCGGGCGAGGCGTCACCGACCGCCTGAAGGAAATGCACCTGGCGGTCAACGGCGTGTCAGTAGGGGAGAAGCCGATCGACGAGACGCGCTACAAGAACTTCCAGGCTCAGGCGTTCTGGGAGTCGGCGCAGTGGGTCAGCGCCGGCGGGAAGCTGGTCAAGTACAAGGTCTCGACCGACAAGGTCCTGCAGATCGAGCCGAAAGAGGTTCTCGAGAAGCGCACGGGGAAGTCACCGGACTATGCCGAGGCCTTCATACTCACCTTCACGCCGCGGGCACCGGAGCCAAATATTCGCTAAGCCTAGGTTGTATCATTAATCCTATCTGCCCAAGATCGTGCTATCGGAGACCTCCATGTTTTGTATCCACTGTGGGACGCAGATTCCTGAGGACGCGCGCTTTTGCTTTAAATGTGGGAGGGCTCTTTCAGTAGGCGCCCTCGGTGCGCCAAATGGGGAGGAGCTATCTTCGTCGGTGACTGGTGGCATCAACTTCCACCCTGTCGAACAGCTCCTTAAAGAGCATATGATGACCGCAAAACAGCAACCGGGATCACGGGCATTACCTGAGCTACATGAACACTTTTCAAAGATGTGCGATGCATCTCTAAAAGCGATAAGACAGTATCCAGATCAGATCATCGAAGAACCATATTGGAGTTTCAACGAACTACTGGGATGCATAAATGACACGATAAGAATATTACGAGGACGATTTAACGATACAAACTACAGCGAGAACGGTCGTCAGATCCAGTGCCAGATTTTCTTCCTCAGTGTTAGCGACGAGGGCGTAGGCTATCTCTTGACGGGACTCAAACTTCGAGATGAGGCTGCGGCAGGCTTTACAGCTGAACAATTTGCAAACCTCAATCAGTACCCAATGCTTAGGGAATTCCTCGTATGTCATGCCGTATTCATGCTGGTGGATAGCATGAATCGCTATGGATCATGGGACAATCGAACCAGGGCAGGCGTTGACAGTTTCATTAGGCAGGTCGGACCTTATACCGCAAACGAACTGAGGTTAACTCAGTTTCGAGCATCTGCACCATCAAAGCCAGTCGCGTCAATCCCACAGGTCAGCCAGCCACAGAGTAGTCATAGTCGTAGCGAGCCGCCACAGGCCAGGGAACCGGTCTGGGAATACTGCGAGGTAGAGATTGAGCAAAAAGGAATGGCCGACTTCGTGCTCCACGCCCTAGCGGTAGGCAGCCAAGGAGAGTATGTCGTCTTCTCCTCGCGGAAGTTCAAGGCAAAGCCGGGTTTTACGACGTACTACGTCAAGGACGGTATCCGCATGCTGCATTCTGCCCCTGGATCAGCGGGACCCGCCATTCAAGAAGTGACTCGCTATATGGCAGGGCAGGGCTGGCAACCACTACCCCGCGGTCAGTACTGGTACAGCTATCGTTTCCGACGTGACGTCGCCCGCTAGATAACCACGACGGAGCTCTTTCCTATAATCGGATTAGAGCCCCTATGGACATCTTACGCCGTCTCTTTGCCAAAAGCCTAACTACCAGTCCACGCCTCGCCACGACATGCAGCTGTCCTCAGCCGTGTCAGTAACCTCAGATTTCACATCCTACGCGCTGACGTCGTCGAGCGAGAAGAGGGCGGGTTGCTCGACCGCGATTGGGCGAGGGCGTCGCGGTGCGTAGGCGGGCAACCGCAACACCGGGAGCCACTCATCTTCCTCCCACGTCCAGAGCGGCTCCTGTGGAGAACGGTACGGGGTGGCGAAGCGCTCCTTCGGGGTGACGGCCTGTAACCGTCGTTTGTCGGGCTGATAGGTCACTCGGTACTGTGCCAATGGCTCATCGTTGTAGACCAGCGTGAGGTGCTCGGCATAGAGCCAGACCGCGATTGGCTTGCCCCGAAGCCCGTCTTCGGCGAAGACACGCCAGCGCCGAAAGCGGGCATACCCAGCTCGGTCGAGGACGCGGCCGAAGCGGGTGCTGTAGAAGATGCGATGCAGCTCGTCCGGCGCGACGAGCTTCCCGCAGACCCGGTGCAAGACCGCCGCGGGAGCGCGTCGGTCCTCGGGCCGTTCCCGATGTGCCCAGTGGTCTTGGAAATTGTGCTCGGTCACCCAGTGGTCGTGGACGACCAGGAGTTCGGGCCAGTTACCAGCCTGCGCGAAGTCCCGATCGGACAGGCGCCGCTGGATCCCGAAGTTCGCCTCGATATAGTTCTGCCAGGGCTGGCGCCGCTCGATCTCGTGCTTGGTGACCTCGAGTCGGTCGAGGATGGCGAGCAACTGCTTCGCGCGAAAGATGCTGCCGCTGTCGGTCACGATCGCTTCCGGTGCTCCGTGCTGCCGGATCGCCGCGAACAGCACCATCAGGAACGTGCCGAGATCTTGTGTCCGGGAGAGTCCACTCGCGACAATAGCGCGCGAATAATTGTCGAGAATCGTGACGGAATAGACCTTGAAGTCACCTAACCCGTGGTCGATGTAGCGGATATCGGCCGACCAGTACTGGTGGCGGCGCGCAGCCTTGAACGGCATCGGCTTGGGCTCGCGAGGAACCGGCGCCGGGTTCGCCAGTCCGTAGAGCTTGCGGTTGAGGGCGAGGATACGGCCACAGGTACGCGGCGAGAGATGGATCCCAAGCCGCTTGAGCGCAGCATGCACCCGGAACTCCCCGAGCAGCGGATTCTCCTGGAGCTCCTTGACGGTGACGATAGCGCGCAGCGTCACCTTGGTCCCGCGCCGGTGTGGGGCCCGCGATTTGTCCGCCATGCCGGCGAACTCCTCTTCGGTCCAGCGCTTCAGCGTGGTGTAGACCGTCTGCCGACTCGTCTCCAGATACTCGGCGGTCGACGTGGCCGTCCACCCCTCGACGTGGAGTTGAACGACCGCCAGCCGGCGGCGGATCGGATCGGACTCGGCGTGGTAGGGCCGGAAGCGGCGGTGGGTCCGGGCCTGGGGCGGGCTCTCGGCGAGGATTCGCTTGACGGTGCGGGCACTCGGACGGTGGTCGAAGCGTGCCCAGCAGATCGTAGACAACTCATGGGTGGTGAGCGGTGGGTGCTCGCGCTTCGCGTCAAGAATCGCCTGGCGAACCTCGGGTGGAAGCAAGCGATGCTTCTCGACTCGGGGCGGTGAGGCGAGGCCGGCCATCCCCAACTGCTCGAAGCGGGCGACCTGTCGAAAGACGGTGCGCTCGGACAGACCGGTCTCCGCGGATCGCTCGGCCGGAGATTGCCCGAAGAGCACGACGGGGCGGATGAGCTCATAGCTGCGCTGTCCCGGCTCGCGCACGAGCAAGGCGATCTGGTGCCAGTCGTCGGTGGATTCGACGCGCGGTCGTGGGGGCATGCCGCTCGCCCTGGGCTCGACTCAACATCCGTGTGGCAAGAGGGCCATTATAGGCGGACCTCAGCACTTCGCCCGCACTGACACGGCTGAGGACAGCTATGTGTCAAGGATGTCGTGGCGAGGCGTGGTCGCTGCGATCCGCTCCTTCTTTGGCTTTCTCCATCAGCACGAGCTCCTGCCCGTCTCCCCTGCTCTGGAGCTTGTGCCACCGCTGCGAGAACGCGTCCAACCGCGGGTGTTGACCGAAACGGAATATAAGCGACTTATCGAGTCGGTACGCCACGAGCCCCGAGACGGCGCCATCATTGAAGTGTTCTTGCAAACCGAACTTCGCCTCTCCGAGCTCAGTCAGCTCCGCCTTGAGGACGTCGAGTTGCCGGCCGAAATGACGCGTTCCGTGGGAGCGACCAACGAGCCGGGAAGCGTGGGGGAAGTGCATGTGGCCGGCAAAGGACGTAAGCAGCGCACGGTGACGCTCAATTGGAAGGCATGGACGGCGATCACCGCCTATCTGGCGGTTCGGCCGGACTCCGAGGATAACCGCCTCTTCGTCACGAAGTTCCACCGCGGCATGGGGGCCACGGGCGATTGAGCGTGTGGTTGAAAAGCACTTAAAGCAAGCAGGGATTGCCGACGCGTCCGTGCACAGCTTGCGCCACACCTTCGCGATGGCACAAACACGCCAGGGCACCAAGCTGAGCGTTGTTCAGCAAGCTCTGGGGCATGAATCCCTGGAGTCGATATCGCTTTATGTCGACCTGGCGCGTGATGTGATGGACAGGGAACTCCAACTGCATGCGTTGTAGCAACGCTCTTTAAGAAGCTTCTAGTTTCATAGGACATATCCCTTAAGTTCCCTCACCCAACCCCCACCCAGATAGCAATCTCTCTGTTGGGATATGTCGTTTAGGCTCATCCGGTCTGCTTGGAGCGACTATTTTCGTAGTTGACAAATCTGTCACAACTTGATATTGTTGGTTCTAGTGTCCTCAATTCAACCCAATACATCAAACTCCGAGCGGAACTTGGGACAAATGCCAATGGAACGTCTCCTTTCGACGCAGGAAGTCGCCGATCGTCTTTCAGTCGACAAAAAGACCGTGCTTCGCTACTTGCGCTCCGGCAAGCTCACTGGTTCCCGCATAGGGCGCGACTATCGCATTCCCGAGGCTGCTGTCACGGGATTGTTACGACGAACTAACTCGCTCGCGCCGGCGGAACGCTCGGCGATCGTCACCGCGGTAGTCAACCAAAAAGGCGGTGTTGGGAAAACCACAACGACCTTCAATCTGGGTGTTGGGCTCCACCGTAGAGGTCGACGTGTGCTTTTGATCGACCTGGATCCTCAGGCCGCACTCTCTGCGAGCACCGGCATTCCGGTTGCGCATTTGACCTCGAGTATTTACCAAGCGCTGCTTGACGAGCACGTCGATCCGATCCCGATCATCCACGAAACGCTCTCAGGCGTCGACATCCTCCCCGCCACGATCGATTTGGCCGCGGCCGAGGTTGAACTGGTGAATATGACCCTGCGGGAGTTGGTGCTGCGCGAGCTCGTCGCTAAACTACGACCCCGCTATGACCACATCCTTATCGACTGCCCGCCCAGCCTTGGTCTGCTCACCATCAACGCCCTTGCGGCGGCGGACCGAGTCATTATTCCCCTGCAATGCGAATACTTGGCGACCCGCGGCCTCACACTGCTCCTCAAGACGCTTGAGAAGGTCCAGGCGCGCCTCAATCGCGATCTCAAGATCGAAGGCATTTTGCCCACCATGTTTGACGGCAGAACGACGCACGCTAACGAAATCCTCAACGAGTTGCGCTCGTCCTTTCCGGGCCAGGTTTTCCAGAGCGTGATCAAAAACGCCGTGCGGGTCAAGGAATCCCCCGCAGCTGGTCTCTCCATCTTTGATTACGAACCAAACCATGATGTCGCTCGCGCCTACGCCAATCTCGCCCAGGAGGTCGACCATGCCTAGTAAGCGCGTTTCCCTCAAGGGCAAAGGCGCCGATCTCTTCTTCGGGGATTACTCTCCTGGAGGGCAGCCATCACCTGAACGTGCTGACGTGATCGACTCATTACCGTCCACTCCGGCCGAAGACTCCCCTACTCCAGCGTCGATCCAATCACCTTCCAGCAACGACAGCGTGACCGCTCTGTTGGCCAACGGCCTGAGCCTAGCACCTGCTCGAAGTTCACGTTCATCTGCCAATCCTGCTCGCACTAATGCTAGCACGCGAGCAAGCAAGCTAGATAGCTCCGCAACGAGCGAGCCCGCGCTCCAGGTGGCAAGCTCCCTAGCTCCGGCGCGAGCTTCGTCTGCAGCGAGCAGGCTCGCTCACGATGCTCGAAGCGAGCAAATCGACGTGGTTGCTACTATCCGCAAAATCGTCAAGGTGCCCGGCAAAGAGGTGTCGTACACACGACTCACGCCTGAGGAAAAAGCGCAGTTGGCCGACATCGTCTACACATATAAACGCCAAGGCCAACGAACGACCGAGAACGAAGTTCAGCGCATAGCGCTGAACTATCTCCTCAGTGACTATCACGAGCGCGGCGAAAGGAGCGTGTTGGCACAAGTGCTAGCCGCATTGCTAGCGTGATAGCATGCTAGCTCTCAGTCACAACCAAACCAACTATGGCAAAACGAACTAACAAAGACCAGCCAACGAGTTTTGTGGGGTTTGACCGACCAGAATCAAACTATTTCCGCATGCCTAACACCTGGACTGATTTAACCGCGCAAATTAACAGCATCGCTGAGCTCAAAGTCGTTGAGTACATCCTGCGCCATACCTGGGGATATCAGGAATATGGCATCAAGAAGCACATCACAATCGGCGAGTTTGTGCATGGACGACGCCGGCAGGACGGTGAGCGGATGGACTTGGGCACGGGTCTGAGCGAACGAGCGGTCTACGACGGAATTCGGAAAGCCGTCGAAGACGGACTCATCGAAGAGGAAACGGATAACAGCGATCGTGGCCGTGTGAAGAAGTCCTACAGCTTGCGAATGCGTGATTCCGCCCAGGAGTCCAAGGATTTTTCACAACTGCAAGATCTGCAATCAGGGGTGCAAAGTTTGCAGGGGGTGCAAAGTCTGCAGGTGCCTATGCAAAGTTTGCAGGGTAGGGGTGCTAAATCTGCACCTCGATCAGAGAAAGAAACTAAAGAAAGAATAGACCTTTCGAATATTCGAAAGACATCACTAGATCGAAGTGGTTCAAGAGACTCCAACAGAATTGAGAGAGAGAAGGAAGCTAGATCTAAGAGAATCGAGGACGGCACACAGGAGCCGATGAGGGTGGGGGCAGTGACCGCGACAATACCTCTAGGAGAAACGATCGCCGCACGAAAGTCGAGACTGGACCGCACTGGCGCGGCCGTTCGAGATGGGGAGATGGCGATTGCAGCTGATCAAACGAGAGCGTCGGATTCGATCCAGCCGCATGCACCGCGCCGGATGCGCGAAATTCCGCAACAGGATGAGACGTACCAAGTGATCCAGGCCTACATCGCCGATTTCTCACGTGAGCTCAATGACAAGGCGCCCCTAAAGACCTCGACCACACGTGCCTACAACCTCTTCAAACGCTCTGGTCTCGATCAGGACGCGTTCATCGCGCAGCTCTACGCTGCCCGGGCCGTTGTCAAGGAGCGGACCGGCAATATCCGCAGCCGCGGCGAGAATAGCGAGTCCGGGTTCCCAACCAAGAACAAAGCGGCCTACTACTTCGCGGTCCTTGAAGATCTGCTCGGACTCCGCGACGGTGGCAACCAGACACCACATCCATAACGCCTGACGCTCATCAGGCGGTGCTCGATCCAATGCGGTTGCTACGGATCGGGATCACCTGAGCCGTACCCGATCGCAGCGGATCGCACGACCTCAGGACGATGGCATGCGATCGAACAGGAGCGGTGAACGGGGAAAACATGTGCTCAATGCGCCTGGGGATTGGCGAATCTCGTGTATGACGTCGAGTATGAATGGACGTTCTAGCGGAGCGCGTACTGCGCGAAAAAGAGCAAGGGGGGAAGGACGCGCGTTCCGCGCGTGGGTGTCCTGCGGACGGGGGGGGTCGCGCCCCCCCCCCCCGGGCTTAACCACCGCCATGGGGGGGGGGTGTTTGGGGGTCCCCCCCCCCCCCCCCCCCACCCCCCCCCCCGCCCCCCGCCCCCCCCCCCCCCCCCCCCGCCCCCCCCCCCCGCCCCCCCCCGCGCCCCCGCCCGAAGGGCTAAACCTCCTCCATGGGTCGGGGTTTTGTCGCTGACCCCCCCGTCCGGAGTGCTCGCTGGTGACCGCTGCGCGGCGGCGCGCTTCGCGCCCCCCAGAGTACGAAACGTACTCTGGCACAGCGAGCACTCCGGCCACCCCCCGTTGGGGGGATGACCACCGGGCCGGCATTCCCCCCTTGAACCCTCCTTCCGGCCCGGTGGCGGCAGCGCTGCGCGGCCGATCTCGGAACTATCCGCCCCACCCAACCCGGCTACCGCCCCCATGATGCCCATCGCTACCTACGTCGTCGCCCAGTCCTCCCAGGATGTCACACGGCGGACGCAGCGGCCTCAAGGGCTCGGTCGCCGGGGCGCGACCTCGGCGCGCAGGGACGCGCGCACACCCTTGACCCCGCAGCCGGCCGTGTGGGGGAGGGGAGGCTGGTCGCGACGACGCGATCGGAAAGGAGGTGAATGGCAATGCCGAAATACAAGATCACCAAGGTCTTCGTGGTCATCTCGGCGAGCAAAGCTGCGGCGCTGCTACGCGCGGAGATGGAGCCAAACGAGACGATGGACTATCTCTCCGTCGTTGAACAGAGCGCCGAGCCGCAGCCGAACGGATTCTTGAAATCAGTTCGCTCGCAGGTGACCGGGAAGTAGCGCATTGAGCGCTGACCGCTCCCCCCACGGATATTGGGGGGAGCCGCCAATGCTCAGCCTGAATCGGTATGCTCGGCGCGTGGGGCTGGCCCGGCTGACCAGAACGCCTGGAACCGGCGTCCTGGTCGCTCGCCCTCGCGCGTTGCCGCCTCGGGCTCGCCGGGCCAGGTTGCCTAGTACTCCCTCGGGAGGAGTACGGTGGTTACCGATCGATCCCACTCGGTAATGACCCAGAGCTTATCGTCCTGCCGGGTGTGATAGGCGGAGACAAGACGACTGCCGTGAACCAGCGCTCGTTCGTTCTCGAGGAGGTCTTCTGGTTCCAGCTCGCCCCAGTCGCCCTGTTTGTGGCGGAGGAGAAACTCGACGGGTGAGTGAAAGGCCGCGTCCAGCGCTTCCTGGGCGCCGGGAGTTTGAACGACGTAGCCTAGATCAAACCGACCAGGTTGAGAATACTCCTGGACCAAGCGCTCATGGTGGCTCAGAACACGCTGTAACTGTCTCGGGGTAGGATCGGCCAGGTATCCCGTGACGAGGCGCTCGTAGGCCCCGAGGACGGCCTGGTAGGGAGGGATGCGAAGTGGTTCACGTTCGCCAGGCATCTCTACCGCGGCTTGACGACCACCGCGTAGATCTCCTCAACGATGCGTATCGTGCCGTCTTTGCCTTTCACCTCCCTTTGATGGGGATAGCCGACGACTTCGCAGTATTGACCCTTTGTGGGAGCTTCGCCGGCACGGAGGTTCTCGGCACGCTCAGCAAACATCAGGACGTCCTGCCAGCGTGTGGACCCGTCGTCTTCTCTGATGGCGAGGGCAAACGAGGCGATCGTCGTGCCTTTGGCGGTGGTGCGGAAGCGGACGTTGGTACCCAGGCGGCCTGCCAATTGGATACGGGTTGCATGCTCCTTCATTTGCCGTTCTGTCATCGGGCTCTGGAATGGCCCGTCTGGGGCCGTAGAATCGTCTAGGAGGCCTGCTTCCTCGCGTTCACGAGTCATTGACTCTTCGGCACTGTCAAGGGGCTCTGACGGCGTTTCTCGCACGGGGGGGCGGTCAAGGCGAAGCAAGACGTCACCGGCCGACGAGATCGAGAGGACGCGTTGCGGCGCTTCAAAGATCACGCCACGAGGGGCAAAGCGTGGTTCCTGTTCTTGGACCAAACTGAGAGAGAGTTTCGGAGTACGCAGGCGAACGATCTGGGAGGTGGGGAAGAGTTCTAGGTTAAGGTCCGCGGGCAATCCGATTTGCAGGCGAGACCCTCTCCCGTGGAGGGGATCGAGGTGAGGTTCGGCCCTAGCGTCCAGGGTGTCGGCGATAGCAGCAGCATCCCACGAGTTGGCTCCTTCCGCAGGCAGGGGAGTAGGGTTGGGCCGTTCGGTCACAACCCCTCCACCTCCTGAAGCTTGAGGACGAGATAATCGCGAATGACCGTGTCGACGCTCACACCGTGGAGAACGGCGTCACTTTCAAGTTGGGAGTAGGGGATCGTGATCGTGATGCCATACCAAACACAGCGATCGATGAGTTCCTCGTTGGGCAGCTTGAGCAGTCGCTGGACGTTCATGCGCGCGCCACCTCCACGCTTGGACTACCCTTAGCGACACCCCTTTGATCTGATCTGACGGACGTCGGATCGAGTTCTGATCGATATCGATATCTGTGCATAAGATTTGACACGAATCATACCACTAAGTTTACATAAAGTAAATATGTGTTCCTTGAAGACAACATGCTTTTCGTTCCCATACTCCTGAACGTAAACTCCAGTGATGGGCGGTGCGAGATCATATCCGATTTGCAACGTCAACCCGTGCGTGGAGGAGATGCACGTAGCTAGAGCTCCCGAGCTTCTCACAATGTTCTCTTGCGTATCAGATCCATGACCGCAGCGTCTACTTGTTACGATGTATTGAGGGAGTGATTCTGCGGTAGCCGACGATCAACTCTTCCCGATAACGGCCAAAATTGGAGTAGTCGGATGAGTGTCACTGATCTCATTGTTCTCGGACACACCGAGCCACTTGACGCACATGAACCGCTAGCGCGGATGCCTCTTACCAGCCGGCTACAAGGGCTGTACTGCCTCGGGAAGAACGGCACGGGGAAGTCGACGTTTCTGCTCAGCCTTATTGTGCAAGACCTAGCTGCGGGACGAGGTGTTTGTGTCCTTGACCCCCATGGTGATCTGACTACCGATATTCTTGATCACGTTGAAGCATTCGGCCGCGAGCACGATGTCGTCTTGCTTGATCTGCGCGAGAGCGAACGGCCTTTTGGACTTAATCTTTTTCATTGCCTGAACCCAAGCGATCCGATTCGGATTGCTGAGACCGTTGCGCGGGTAATGGAGGTTTTTGCCAAAGTCTTTGATGTCGGGCCGCACACACCGCGATTAGCACGTTTTCTGCGCAACATCGTGCTTACCTTGATCGAAACAAATCTGACGATGCTGGAGATAAATCCGCTGCTGACAGACGTTGACTTTCGCAGCATGGTCGTCGGAAGGATTGGTAATGCGGATGTCCGTCGATTCTGGACGCTCTTCGAAGCGTTGCCTGATAGGGACAAACCAGAGCTGATTGAATCGACCCTTAACCGAGTTGATGCGTTTACCGCTCATCCCCTGGTCCGTACGATCGTAGGTCAGATCGAAAATAGCGTCGATTGGCGACGAGCGATGGATACCGGCCAGGTCGTGCTGGTCAAGCTCGACAACCAACTGGCCGAGCCAACGGCTGTTCTTGGCGGGGTCATTGTTGGTCAGTTATTGGACGCGGCGCTCTCACGGAAGGATCTTCCTCAAGCAGACCGCCGACCATTCATGCTCTATGCCGACGAGTATCAGCGATTCGCAACCCCATCGTTTGGAACACTCTTTGACGAAGGGCGCAAATACGGGATCGCGACCACAATCGCACATCAGCGACGCGACCAACTCGACGAGGCCAATCGCGGAGCACCGTTGGGTGCCGTCAATCTCGTGCTTTTCCAAATCACCGGACAGGATGCGGAAGAATTGGCTAAACAGTTTCGCATTGACCCCGCACCCGTCCAGATGATTCCCAAGATCGTGACTGAACCCGTCTATAAAACTTGGACGGAGGATGTCTGGGATCCTCCCTCCGCGCAAGCAGAATATATCGCGGCAAGAAAGGAACTAGAAGCGGCGAAGCTGCAATACGCATTGCTTGAGGGCGCTTTTACTCGTGCTCGAAGCGGAGGAGATGAACCCAGTGGAGCGAGATTCGCGTGGCTGTGGAAAGGAAACTGCCTTGACAATCCGCTGCACATGCATCGGCCGTTCAATCCTGACCATTGGGAGCGGATACGCTTCGAATCACCACCCGATATCGTGGAGCGGGAGCGCTCAGGTCGAGAACGGTGGCGGTTCCCTCTTGAGTGTCTGAGCCGGATCGAAATCGGACTTATCGAAAAAACGAGCAGGTCAGACGCAACGGCCTTCGAACTGCTTAACGAAGTACGAGTGATGCTGCGTCCCTACAAGCAACAAGCCACGTATTGGTTTACCCCTGATCCCGACTATCGGCATGGCCGAGAGCCGTATGGAAATAGCCTTGGCCGGGCCACCTTTGGACGCTGGGAAATCACTCCTTTTCCCGAAGCACTTGCGTGGGTGCTGGACCGCGCCACAGCGCTAGCGCGGGAGATTGCTCGCCTCACCCCGGAGGTCGAGCGTCTTGTGCGCTGCCACACGACCGTCACGAAGCAGAGCTATCTCTACGATCGTCCGGTGCGCGATGTCGCCACGTCAGCGGTGAGCCCGACGGGGTCAGTGGAACTCCAGCGGTATCGCTGGGAGCCGGGACCGGATCGCTCCTATGCGGACATCCAGAACGAGATTGCGAATCGGCTTGCGACGCTACCCCCTTTTACAGCCATGGTCGGTATTCGGCGCGACAATGACTTGATTGAGTACCGGATTCGTCCGCTGGTAACGGCAGCTCATGGGAAGCGATTCCTACCACGTTCCGTGGGCCGGACACGCGCGGAAGTGGAAATGACAATCCGGCAACGGCAAACTCTCGTGCTTCCGTCTGTCTTGGATCGAGACGCAGATGCAAACGGTCTGCAAACGCCGCAGCATCGCCCGCCGCGGCCACCCATTAAGCGATTTTCCGATAGTTGAGCCGTCGTTCTCACTACGAATGTGGAGACATCCTTCATCGCGGCAGAGGCATACCAAGCGGTTTATTGATTCCTGTATGAAAATTTATTACAATACCAGTAATAACCCCGCACTGTATGGAACGTGACTATGTAAGATGCCAGTTCGAGCAAGGCCTAGGTGAGCCACATAATGATGGCTTCTCAGGGACTGCGGAATCCCTCGGGATTCCCCATGAGCACAGGGAGAATCCCGTTGTTTATCAATTCATCGGCATTGTGCATCGCCTTGAAGAGCTCCGAGCGGAAGTAGACCGTGCTAGCCTTGAGACATCGCGGCCATCGGTAGCACCTTATCCAAATATGGAGCGCTCACAGGCTTGTGCTGACTTAGATGGGATTGAACCCCGGCTCTCCGATCGATATATGCCGGTCGAATTGCTTCTGCGGGTCGCAGGTTCAATGCTGATAGATGGTCTCCAAGGACGCACGCCACTTGCCGATAATGCCACGTATCTTCAGCATAAACTCAACGCGGCGATCGGTCGCTACGGCCTGCGCGTTGTAACGGAAGATCGCCACCAGTCCACTTAACCGCTGCCCCTCAAATTCAAGTGAGAGGCTTGTGACGATGTTGGGAGCGATATATCCTAAGCATCCTGCGTTTACTCCAGCGATACTGAACCTCAGCAAAATCGAACAGTGGCGACCAGCGATTTTGTCCATAACTAGTCGACGGAGGGAGACGATCCATGGATGTCTTTGATCGGCTTTCACAAATTATCCGTTCCAATATTCACGATAGGCTTGATAAGGCCGAAAATCCAATAAAGATGGCGAATCAGTTCCTGCGCGAAATGCAGCAAGGGATTGAGGCGGGGAATGCTCAGGTTCTTGCCATGATTGCCGAGGAGAAGAAATTAGCAGCCGAAGTTGAGTTTTTGCGGCGGACTGTTTCAGACTGGGGCCGGAAGGCAAAAGCAGCCAGCGATGCTCGCCAAGTTGACCTCGTTCGCGAAGCGATACTCCGAAAGCGTGACGCTGAGTCGAATCTTCAACTCCATGAGCAGCAGCATAAGGTTCAAGAGCAAGCCGTCGCTCTGCTTCAACGGGCGATGAGCCAGATTCGAAGCAAATATCAGCATACGATCGCTTTGCGTGATCAGATGGTTGCTGCACAAGAGCATGCTCGTGCAACAGGGCAAATTGCGGCGACCTTATCGAGCTTTTCAACCCTTGATCCAGAGACGGATTTTAATCGAATGAGCCGAAAGCTACGGGGAGTCGGAGCGCAGGCGGCAGCTGAATTGGAGATGGCAACCCAGTCGTTCGATGCAAGGTTCGCCTCACTTGAGGATCCCGACGTTGAACTCGAGGTCCAGGCGCTAATGAATGGGGGATCCATCGCCTTTGAGACAGAGGGCGATGATTACGAGGCACCAGCACTTGAGGAGTTCGATCTCGCGAGCGAGATTCTCGCACTGAAAAACAGTGGCACCGCGGGAACCAGTCCAAGTACATAACAGAATCGTCACGTGGCCATTAAGTGAAATTAAGAGTCTTGGAAGTGAAAAAGTTTTCTTGATTAGGGCCTCATTGGCTTCGTAACTCTTTGAGCCTCTCCAAGGCCTCAGGATCTCGCTGTGTTTTTTTGATGTTCGCTTGACGATCAAGCTCATTGATAGTTGCTATCTTTGCCTTGGTATGTGCCAAAGCGGCAACTTGTCGCTGTTCCTCTTGAACCCGTGCGTGCTCGGATTCTTGCTTAATGGCAGCTATGCTTTTTTGAGCGTTGTCCCAGGTTTCTGCG
Source organism: uncultured Sphaerobacteraceae bacterium (assembly GCA_964371945.1). GTDB lineage: Bacteria > Chloroflexota > Chloroflexia > Thermomicrobiales > UBA6265 > CAYJPA01. Next base: position 27,481 of record CAYJPA010000025.1, read on the forward strand.
CTTCCTGCACGTTTAAGCTCCTTCTCTTCTATGATCTCCGTGTCCAATTTTGCGAGCTTGCGTTGGGTGTCTACAAGACGAGCCGCCGCCGCCGCTTCTGGTGATAATTTCCGCAGTTCTCGCTCACGACTAAATGCCCGGGTGACGAGTGCGCGCAAGCCTTCGCGCCGATTGGAGTCCGTAGGTTGAGGAGATTCGACAGGTTGGGTTGATGGTATTTCTATGTTCTCTAACACACCAGATATATTATTAAGATTAATAATAATTGTCAAGTTTATATGGTGGTGAAGGTGTCAGTGAGCGGGCAATAGGGATTCGAAATTGTGGGGTTCGAAGTCGGCAACGCTATATTGATGCGTCATTATGAGTTGAGACGTTCTGATATCAACCAACATAAGGAGTAGGCGACTGATGCGCTCGGGCTCGATCATCCTTGGAGTAGTCCTTTTCCCCCTGACCGCAGTCCTCGCAATTGCTACTGTTTGGTTTTGGTGGGCAATATTTTGGCCACTCGATAGCGAGTGGGATCTCTTCGGATTTAATGCCTTTTGGGTTCCAAAGCTATTTGGAACGTTCATATTGGGTTATCTAGCATGCGTGATAGTAGTCGTGGGTTCGCTCATGTTTGGAGAGGGAATGAAGAATGATCGTCTCGTTAATGCCCTTTCCGTGCTCTTTCCGACTGAGCGCAGAGAACGATCTTCCTTGCGTAAAACTCGATTGGCTGACCGGTCATCCGAACGTGGCAATCTCGAACAGGCGCTCAGCATCTATACGCAACTCGGAGACGAAGATCAGGTCCACCGGAGTCTTCGGACGGCTTTACCTTCATGGCCTATCACCTCCATAGTACTTGACACGTCTGGAGAACTCTTTTCACTTGAACGAAGCATCGCCATTGCGCGTAGGGCGGGCAATGACTCCAAACTCACGACGGACTTAGCTCAGCAAGTACAGTCGATCCGCCGCAGCCTTTGGCAGCGTGCTGGCCGTATTACAGCCGCCGCAAAAATAATATCTGATGAGCGTTATGGTCTCGATAATTCACCTTTAGAGCCGAAGGTCGCGATCGAGTCCGAGCGACTCCAAATGATTCTTGATGAACTCCGGGCTGCTCGGGCGGCGTTAGCAGATGTCACTTATTCAGGTGGTGATGCCCGCAAGGAATTGGAGCGCATTGACTTAAGGTTACGGGCAATTTCCCAGATGGCGCTAATCGTCCAAGACTTCGGCGATGCATAGAGAGTCGTCCCGCTTTGTCGCGAGGGGTGGTCTGGTCCACTGATTTGATTAGGACCAGCGCTTGAGCAAAGGCAGCGATGATGCCTTGAAGATAACAGTCGGGGTCGCCACCAACATCTTCCCTGTTGGGCGGAAGTAGGTTGTCAGGTAGCGCTCCTCAATTGCGGCGAGCAGTTCGGTATTAACTGTGATATCGGGAAGTCGCGGACTCTGGATTTTGACCGCATGCCCGTGCCCGGTCTTGACGTAGGCAACACCGCGCGGAAGATCGGTTAAGTGCTGCACCCAACGCTCCCATTGATTTGTAAGCGTCTCCTCGTGGGATCGGTAGTCGATCACGGTTGGCTCGCCCTTGTGCGCGAAGTAGACCGGCTCCTGTCGCTTGATCCGATCCGGATCAACCCGACCAATGATCTTCGCCGAACGCTCCGCGTCAGTTCGCCCGATCTGGAAACTCACTTCTAATCCCACGTTTTCAAGCGCGCCACGCAATGTTTCTGAGGTCTGGGTCCAGTTCTGGTGGGCGAGGGTGGCGAACAGACCGAACTTGCGCGTCTGGGAAAGCATGGTCGAAAGAGCTTCCGCCGTACTTGCCGAAAAACTTGAAAACTCGTCGATGACGAGAAAGCTGCTGCCATGACGCGCGTCTGCCGGCAGATCCGATCGCGACAAGGCTCCCTGCTCAGTGAACACCGTAAGTAAACATCCCAACAACCGACGCGTTTCGTCGTCCTCAGTCGCCAGATTGACGAAGATGCTCGTGCCCCGATCGAGGAGCTCACGAAAGGAGAGCAGGAGATCGTCAGCTCCTAAGCTGTACTTGAGAATTGGGTTGAACGTCAATAAATGCGCGCGACGTAATGCGGCGCCGGCGGCATCGGTTTGCTCGTTTGGCTTGAGCCGATCGTATTGATCGTGCCAGAAGGCAATCACATCCGGATCATCCTCACGGACCAGCAACTGATCCCGAAAGGATTTGTCGGTCAGCAATCCGTAGAGCCTGGTCAACGGGAGGTTGTTGGCGATCAGGACTTTGACCCCATCTTGAACGAGGGTGTCAAACATCGCCGCCCCACTTGCGAGCTCTGGATAGGCCCGGTGGAACGCCTCTTTGATGTTACTGGCCAGGGCGTGAGGGCCGAATCGCGGTTGAGCGAGCCAATTGAGGGGAAGATAACGGCCCGACCGGGCCGCCCGCGGGATATCGAGGTAGAGCAATTTGTCGTACGCATCGGGCTGATCGAAGAACCCCTCCGCCACCAGGTGAGAGAGGATGAGACGAGCGGTATCCCCGTGCGGATCGAGAAAGATCACACCGTGGCCGGAGGCCATGAGCGCACGCACCCAGCTTGTCAACCAGTAACTCTTGCCCGAACCCGACTTGCCCAGCACATGGGCGTGCGTGCGAATGTCATCGAGCGAGAGGGAGAACGAGCGGGAGAACGGAGCGCGGCCAATCGTTCCAATGGGAATACGCGGTGAGCGACGCCAGGGCCAGCTCACGTGGTCGTGGGCAACTCCAACAAGGGGAAGAATTGCTGCGCTCCAGGCGAGCGCCACCGCGGTGAAAGAAAGAAGGTCTGGGGATCGGCCGAGGCCGGGTCGACTCCCGTGACCAAAAAGATTTCACCCATATCGATTCGCGCTTGTGTGGTCAGTTCCGCTTCCGTCCAGTTGAGGAGCTGCGCGGCGCGCTTATCGCCAGCCGGTGTCACGATGGCGATAGTCAGGAATTCCTGTCCGAAGCGCTGCTGATAGGCGCCATCGAGCGCGGCAAGATAGGCCCGAATCTTTTCTCGCCAGGAACGTTGCCCCTCAGTGCCGCGATCCAGCTCGAGCAGGATCGGAAAGGTCCGCGACATATCGCTTTGGAAGTGAATAAGAAGAAATGCGTCGGGAATGAGTTTCGCCTGCTTCGTGGAGAGCTCACCGGTGAGCACATCGGTGGAGGAGAGGGTAACTATCATGGGACGATGCTTGATCACCCGGTCCGGAAGCATCTCTTCGATGGTGAGCCGTGGATCAACCTCGACCAGAAGGTCGGCGAGGATGAAGACATCGATCATAGATAGGGCGTGTGCCCAATGCTCATACGTGCGCTGCTGTTCTTCACTCGGACGGAAACGTTCCGGAATGTCGATCCCAAGCTTTTCCACATGCGATCGACCCTTGCCGGAGAGGAAATAGACCATTTCTGTCGAGCCGTCTCGCGTCGGACGGGGCGGTCGCATCTCAATCACATAGCCAGCGTCTCGTAATGGGCCTAGGCGCTTGGACGGGTAGGAGCGAGAGCCGGCTCCGTAAAGGCGGCGTTGCAACTGACGCTGCGTGAGATAGCGATAGCGAGCGAGTGCGAGCAGGATCGGTTCATGGGTGGGCGAGAGCACAAAGACCGTGTGTTTCAGAGCAGGGGAGTTCATACACCCCATCATAGAAAATGGGGGGCGAGAACCACAAGGGGTATAGCAGTTTCTTACGAGTTTCTTACCATCCAGACGACGAAGCATTGGTTGCTATTGTCGCCGGCATACTTTCGCGACAATATACGTCATGCGAGTAACCAAGCTCGGCGTGCCGCGCGATGCGCTCGAATATGAGCGCTTGGAAACGATAAGTCGCCACGTGAGCAAGACGGGCTCCTCCAGGACAATCGGTCACGGACAAGCTGACCGGTTGTCGACTAACCTCGATTCCAGAATCATGGTAATGACGGTGCTTGTCGAGTCAATGACAGAATGCAGTCGCATAAATTGCTTATAGTGCGCTCAATTTCTCAGATAGACGACGAAATGATTGACAACGCCTTCTATTTTACGCTAGAATACGCTTATGAAGGACGTTTTTGTACGAATCATGCGCTTTCGAAAGGGGGTGACATGCGCGAGCAACAACCGATGAGTCAAACGATGAAGATCTCCGATGTGCGGAGCCAGCTCAATACGCTCGTCAACCGCGTCTACCGCAAGGAAACCAGAGTGGTCGTGGAGAAAAGCGGGATTCCGGTCGCGGGGATCGTTTCAACAGAGGATCTGCGACGCTTGGATCGATTGGATGAACAGGATCAGCAGGCATGGGCCGTGCTTGACGCCATGCGTGCGCCCTTTAAGGACGTGCCGCCCGAAGAAATCGAGCGGGAGGCCGAACGGGCCGTGGCCGAGGTCCGATCAGAGATGCGAGCAGAACGGGAGCAGCGAGCCGCCGAGTGATGATCCGCGCGGTTCTGGACGTCAATGTGCTCGTTTCTGGCTTTCCCGCGCCGGCGGGTACCCCAGCCATCCTCATCGAGCGGTGGTTGCGCCGCGAGTACGAGCTAGTCCTCTCCGAGCACATCCTGACCGGAGTGGATCGGGCTTGGACCAATGCCTACTTCCGCACACGCTACTCAGGTGATCAATCCCAACAAGCACTCAGTCTCCTACGGGATCGGGGAACGATCGTGACCCCGGTCGCCACGGTTCAGGGTGTGGCCGACGACGAGGAAGACGATCTAGTGCTGGCGACTGGAGTGGCCGGCAGAGTCACCCATCTGGTCACAGGCGATCGTGGTTTGTTGGCGCTAGGCACATACCATGACATGGTCATCCTGACCCCGCGAGACTTTCTCAGCCTGCTCGAACAAGACGACGACCGGCTGTAGCCAGGCCACGCTTCTTCTTCGCACCGGCAGACCTTCCTCGCTTCGCTCCTGCGTCGCTGCACGCGAATCGTCTGCCTCCACTCCTCAACCTCAAGTACTGAACCCACCGTCACCTTCACGATCCGGAGGAGAGCTCGTACCTCGCTCGTTCCCTCCAGATCTGTATTCGGCTACCGTGGGAGAGCAGGGGAGTGTGCCCCTGACCGTCGTCAAGCCCTGGGCTCCTCCGCTTCGCTACGGCCTGCGGTGACAGCGGCTAACCCCCGGTCCAGGTGTCGTGCGGCAGATCCAGAGAACTGCCCAGTCCATCACGACAAACGTCCGACGGGGCAGACGTGCTGCACCGATCGACACACATCAACCTCGTCGAGAACACCGATATGTTTACATAATACTGACCATTTTGCTATGATTGAAATATTGCCCCTCAATCTATGCACGAACGTTTCCCGAACAGGAATCCCGAACAACCCACACCACAATCTAGCAGAGACCACGCCGGCGAGACCGGTTCGGACAGGATCAGTGGAATCCTGCAGCAATTGGAAGCGGGAATTGAGGGTATCCTCGATGATGACGGCTTTGCCCGCTATCTCCAGGTGATGGCCCGTTTCCCCGGCTATAGCCCCACCAATGTCGCGCTCATCCTCATCCAACAACCCGAGGCCACCAGGGTAGCCGGGTATCGCATGTGGCAATCGCTCGGCCGTCAGGTCAGGAAGGGCGAGACCGGGATCAAGATCTTCGTGCCATTTCGTCGACGCGTCACGCGTGCTACCGATCCGGAGGAGGGGAGTGAGGAGGAAGAAGTCCAGAAACAGCGAGCGCCGCTTGGCGCCGTAACTGGATTTGGACTCGGGACCGTTTTTGACATTGCGCAGTCTGAGGGCGACCCACTACCGGAACCGCCCACCGTGCAGGAGATCGCCGGCACGAGTGATCTCGGAATGGCCATCGATTTGCGGTTGTCGCGCTGGTTGATCGATGAAGGACTCACCCTCACGAAAGAGGAGACCGGAGGAGCTCGCGGCTTTTACCGGCCATCCACCAGAACAATCGCATTGAGTCATATAGGGAGTGGCGACCAGCAGACCAAAACGCTTGTCCACGAAGCGGCCCATTATGTGGCCGATCACCGGGGGCAGGTCGAGCGGCGGGATGCCGAAACCGTGGCCGAGAGCAGCGCCTTTGTCGTGCTGACCCATTTCGGTCTTGATACCAGCGGCTATTCTTTTCCGTATGTCGCGACCTGGGCCGAAGATCGTCAAGTGCTCAAACGCAATCTCGGCGAAATCCAGGGGGTGAGCCGCACGTTGATTGAGGCGATCGCCGCTGAGCCGAGCGTCACAGATAACCTCGGAGCATCGAACTAGTAGGAGGGAGCGATGTCTGACACGGATGCGACGCTTCTGCGTTCGCGGACATTCGAAGGCAGACCTCGCTGTCACATCCGAGGCGTAGAGCAGCAATAAACCTGGCCGATGCCAGCACAGACAAACGTCGCATTTCACCACTGACGATGGTGTAGCGGCTGATCGTTTCAGTGACCTGGAACACCTTGAGTCGAAGTGCCGCTCGTGTACGCTGATCATCGGCGAACAGTGCCACTGCCCGGTGTACCGGATGGCATGGCGAGATTTAGAACGGGACGTCTTTACTAAGTCAGATCCGCATTTGGTGACCGATATAATGCATATACTTGTGTGCTAACTATACCGTTGGACTCACTATGTGTGTCGAACGAGCGCCGTGCCAACACGTAGGGGATGGCAGGAGAACCGTTTTGCTTCAAGTAACCCGCCCTGCCGATTTTATGGACCTTGACCTGAGTGCGCCGCCGGACATTGATCAACCGGACCGACTTTGGACCAAACTGACTGCCCAATTACTGGGGCGGTCATGGTTCACTGAAATCGCAATGACCGACCCTAGATTCGATTGGTTTACGCAAGAGTTCAAGACCTATCTAAGTGGACGAGTCAAGACGCTTGACGAATTCATTGATCTCCTCGCGAACAGTCCTTTCGTGGTCGAGGCGCTAGAGCCGACACACGTAGCACATCTGCTAACACGTCTCACCGACTATGGGGACTACCTCGTTGACGTTACCTTAGAGGAGGAGTTGTTCTCTATCGTCAGTGTGGTTGCAAAACCTTCGTTGGTAGTCAGCGTCATCGACCTCTTTGGATGGTCGGGCCGATCAGCCGTCGACATTGATGAAGTCGTTCGGCTAAATGGCATTGACCGGGATGAATGCACCCAAGCTGCCGAAGGTGTCATCGATACGCTCTGGGACGAGTGCATCTGGACTCCTGCGTTGGACCGCGCAATTCAGCTGATTGCTGACCTCGATCTAAATCAACCTGAGGAACTTGGTGTAGAACTTCAAGCATCGGGCATTACTGAACAAGCAGCATTTGACCGGAATGGCCTTCGACTCGCCTGTGAGCTGTTTGGCAAGTCAATACCTGCGCTCTTAATTGATTCGTTCGATGAAGATGCTACTGCACAAGTTGCACCTGACCCACTCCCTGTCGACGCGGACGAGTCACTTGAACAGGTATGGAGGACATTTACAGAAGACGAAATACTAATTGTTACCAATCCAAGTCTGAATGGGAAATCAGACGAAGAAACTGATGGACTCACTGTTCACAATTCAGTTGGGTTGTCCGGGACCATATCCGATCACGGTCGGCATCATCCTAGGATGCTTAACGAGCTATCAGACGCTGTCCAACCTATGATAGCCCTAGGCCAAATTGCTGCATGGGCGAATGCCGAGTATCAAGCAGCTAATCTCGACGAATCATTGAGATGTCTCCACACAGCTGAGACGCTTCCAGCCACAATAGAACATGCCTGGCTCACGTTGAAAGAAATCGACGCACGCGTTATCGGTCGTGAATTCCTAACCGAGTACGATCCGATTCCAGTCCTCAAGCGCATCTTCAACATCTTCACCGAGAGTTCACCATCGGAAGAAGACGAAACTAGCATTGGGCGGGTCCGTCGTTTCCGAGTTTTGACAGAGAGGGTCCTTTATACCGGTAGAAAACCGGCAGCGCTCCAGGAATTGGGGAACGAGCTGGGTATTACACGCGAGCGAGTTCGTCAACTCGAAGTGAAAGTCCGTGAACAATTTCTACAAGAAGCGACATCGCCTTCGGCTCGTCCGCTTATTCGCGCGGCTGGTCGACTCCGGCAGCGACTAGGTCGTGCTGTCCCAATCAGCGAGCTCACGGAGACTCTTCACATTGATGTTGAGTCCGATCCGGACTTGTTGCCATTATCGGCCACGTTGGAGAAGGCGTTATTGTGGCTAGCAGGTCCCTACCGAGAGTCGCAGGCAGGTTGGTTGGTCCTGGAAAATGTAGAAGTCGCAGCGCAAACGCTTGCCCTATTGCAGTCTGCGACCCAGAGTGGACCGCTTTCAGAGGAGTCAGTCATTGAGCTGGTCGGCCGGCTTGGAATCCTCCCGGCGTTCGTTAAAGACTGGATTAATTCGTTTGGAAGATTTCAGTTCCGCGACGGTTCCTTCATCCGGTGGTCAGGTAGTTTTGCTGACAAGGCTGAACAGATTCTCTTGCTTGCTGGTGAGCCACTTTCCCGCGACGAAATTGTTAGGCGTGTCGGAGAGTCGGTGTCGCGAGGGCCGGTCTCGAGCTTACCCGCGGATCTACGATTTATGCGCGTTTCACTGACTGAAATTGGATTGCGATCATGGGGACTCGAGGAATATACAACCATCGAGGAAGAAATTGAGCAGGAGATCGAGCGACAAGGTGGTCAAGCAACATCGAGCCACTTGGTAATGACGCTTGCGGCGAACTTCGGCGTTGCGGAGCAGTCAGTGCGCGCATATCTGGCGAACAGCGTAAATTTCACACGCGATGTCGACGGACACTACCTGAACGCGCGCCGTTCAGCCGATCAATCTAATGTCCGACCACTTGAGAAGTCTCGACGCTGTTACCTTCACGACGGCCACTGGGCGTACCGCTACGTTGTGACGGCAGATACCGTCCGTGGATCAGGCAGTGGGATCTCCACAGCATTCGCTGTACACCTGGGCGCAACTGAACCCGGTTCCGTGGTTGTCTATCCGAGCGATTTTGGCTCGATACGCATTAGTCGTACTCCTACAGGGGCAACGATCGGTACGCTACGTGCAGTTGTGCATGCATTGCAGGCCGAACCGGACGACTATCTCTTCATCTGTCGCACGCGTGATCAGCAATTGAGGTTTATCCGATCTCCGCGCTTCATCCGTGAACAGTCGACCGGACTCTGGCGCCTTGCACATGAGGTTGGGCTGCCTGCGAGTTTATCCCCAACGATCGCATCAATTGCACAGGCAATCGGACTTATGGCGGAGGCCACCAGCGTCCAAGTACGCAGCAGATTTCGCGAGCGAATGGAATCGGAACTCATGAAGTACCTTCCTGCAGTAGGGGACGATGACCCGATCAGTGTTGATCGGCAAGGCGAGGTGGACGCTGTGTCCGAACTCTTGAGCTCGTTTTGAGGAGGGCTCAAAGCGAGGGAAGACCGATTGTTGTCAACTCATTTAGATCACTTCAGTTTTCGCATGCATTGTCAGAAGAAGGCTGTTCCAAGTGTAGGCAACGATAATATACATAGGCGGCGCGTTGTGGAGGAGAACTCCTCATGAAAATAGAAGGCAGTTCAGCAACGAAAGAAAGTGTGACAAGGCGGATCATTTCGGTCGGCGCTCGCTTGCGACGATGGGCTGAGTGGCAAGTCGACGAATCGCCCGATACGACGGGCCTTACATGGCGGCAGCTGGAAGTGCTCCATGTAGTCGTGTCATTGAAAGATCCCCCGCTCGGCATGATCGCTGCTGAGCTAGGGGTGACACCTGCCGTTGTAACTGGCTTGGTTGATCGCCTCGAGCGGCTGGGATTCCTAAATCGAGTTCCAGATCGTATGGATTCACGCGTCAGCCGCGCGACGGTCACTTCGACAGGAGTCGCGGCAATGACCGATGTCGAAGAAGAGCTACGAAGGCTATTAGCGAAGTCGATGTTGCGATTGACTGTCGGTGAACTGTCGATCTTGACCAGCGCGCTCGATCTTATCGACTCGGTGGATTCTGCTCGCTGCGCCTACTGCAACTCCAGGATTCGGCCAGACGACGTCTTTTGCGCCGATTGTGGGCGGCAGTTGCGTGTGCCGACGAATTCGACTCGCCGATGGGTAATCGATGTCTCAACTAATGACGGGCAGGCCGATGCGGATGCGGTATCTGAACTGTTGCGCTCTATTTCCGGGAACCACTAGATGAAGAATAAGCCACTTGGGCTCCGGTCTCTCTCGCTAGAGCCAACCTATCGCTCTGATCGGCACAGCATTGGGCGAGATTTTCTGGTGCCATGCCTTGCTCGGGCAACGACCTACGATCGTGCAGTTGGCTATTTCACAAGTTCTGCGCTCGCCGAGGCAAGTCGTGGGTTAGGTCCGTTCATCGAGCGCGGCGGCATCATGCGACTGATCGCATCACCATATTTGCTTCCCGACGATGCAGAGGCGATTAGGAAAGGCTACGAGTCCCGCGAAGACATCGTGACCCGGGCGTTGGAACGGGTGCTCTCAGCGACAATGCCTGATCCCCAAAAAGCGAGTGTTACTTGTTTGGCCTGGCTGATTGCTGAAGGACGGCTCGACATCAAGATCGCTCTGCTGGAGCAAGACGGCAATGTCGGTCTCTATCATGAAAAGATTGGCATTCTTCATGACGATCGTGGGGATGCCGTTGTCTTCACGGGTTCTGCAAATGAGTCTGCCGGCGGTTTGCTCATCAACTTTGAGTCAATCGAGGTTTACCGATCCTGGATCGACGAGGATGCCTCCCGGGCCGACGCGAAAATCGCCGATTTCGAAAAATTATGGTCCGATCAGACCACGTCGCTGATGATCATGCCGTTTCCAGCAGCGCTGCGTGATGCGCTCATCCGTCAGCGCCCCCAGCATCGACCGCAATTCGACGGCGACGGGAATGCGATCCTCCCAGTGCCCGAGAGGCTATCCCCGGGCGTTGCGTTCATGCCGCGAGTACCGGCTGGCCTCGACATTCGTCCCTATCAGGAAGATGCGATCCGTGCGTGGTTTAAAGCCAGTTTGCGTGGGACGTTACGCATGGCCACGGGTACTGGAAAAACAGTTACTGCATTGGCCCTGATTGCCAAGTTAGCAGCCGCTCTCAAAGAACGAGACCGCTCCCTCTTCGTGCTAGTTCTTTGCCCCTACCAGAATTTAGTCGAGCAGTGGGCGGAGAACGTAGAACAGTTTGGGGTTGAGCCAACTCGATGCTACCGTGGTCAATCCTATTGGAAAGATCAGCTTTCCGCTCAGATCACGGCCGTATTGGCCGGTCGTCCGTTCGGGATCGCGATTGCGACCTATGACACCTTCCAAACGGACGGTTTTCAAGCGCAACTGAGGGCAATTGAGAACCATCTGCTCATTGTGGCCGATGAGATGCACAACGCCGGCGCACCAGCCACTAGGAACGCGTTGCCCCAGAAGGCTCCATTCCGGCTAGGCCTTTCCGCAACCCCGGAGCGTTGGCATGACGATGATGGAACGGAAGCACTCTTTGCTTATTTCGGTCCCCCAGTCTTCGAATTAGGACTTGCCGAGGCGATAAAAATTGGAGCGCTGACCCCTTATCGGTATTTTCCTGTGGTAGTCGAACTTGACGTCGAGGAAATGGCCGCATACACAAAGCTCACTGAACAAATTCGTAAGATCAGCGCGGGCAAAGAGAACACTAACCAAAGTGAGTTCGACGGACCACTGAAGGCAATGCTGATCAAGCGCGCTCGGTTATTAGCGAATGCATCGGGGAAGATCCCCGCTCTGAAGCAGATTATGAATGATCATAGGGAGACGACTCATAACCTCATTTACTGCGGCGATGGACGGACGCCAGCCGATAGTGAAACAGATGACGATGAGGAGTTGCGCCAGATCAGTGGGATCACTCGAATGCTCGGAAACGACCTTAAGATGAAGGTTTCCAAGTACACCTCGGCCACGGCCATCAACAACCGACGTACCATCCTTCAAGAGTTTGGGCGAGGACGCTTACAGGCCGTTGTGGCAATACGATGCCTCGACGAAGGCGTCGATATTCCGGAGACCCGAAGAGCATTTATTCTCGCTAGCAGCACGAATCCCCGGCAATTCATTCAACGACGCGGCCGCATTCTTCGGCGAGCCCCTGGGAAAAGCCGGGCAGAGCTTTACGACTTCATTGCAATACCTCCGTTCGGTGGACTCAATGACGCGGATTTTCGAACGGAGCGTGGGCTCGTTCGACGGGAACTGGAGCGCATCGTCGAGTTTGCAGGAATCGCTGAAAACGGTCCCCAAGCGATGCAGAAACTGCTCGATTTGCGGAAGCGCTATGGGCTATTGGATTTGGGAACCTAGCAACACGATCAGGAGGGTATATGCCAGTTGATCCGCGAATGAAGGAGCTTGATGAGCGATTGAGCCCGCTCGCTCGGAGAATAGCGAGCGAGGTATTAGTGTTGGAGCGAGAACATAGCTTCCAAGCGCGAACGAAGGTGCTTGATAAGGAGCTCGGTGACGCCATCGTGAAGCACATTAAAGATCTAATTCCCAATGCATCAAAGGATACGAGCTCATGAAACTGATCTCGATGGAGTTATCGAATTATCGGCAGTTTTTCGGCAGGCAGGAGCTCACATTTTCGGCCACTAGGGACCGCAACGTAACAATCGTCTTCGGGGCCAACGGGGCCGGTAAGACAACTCTGCTTTCGGCCTTCACCTGGTGCCTCTATGGTGTCATGCCGCCGGCGCTTGAGTCGCCGAAACAGCTTGTGAACGAGCGCGCTTGGAACGAAGCACTGGAAGGGACTTCGGTGAGCGCAATAGTGATGCTCCGCTTCTCGCATGACGACTACACCTACGAGTTCGAGCGCACTCAAACGCAGCGGAAAGTTCAAGGGCAAGTCACCACCGAACGGGATGGCGGATACAAAGACCTGCGGGTCTCAGTGATGAAGCCAACCGGCGAAACCGACAGCTCGGTGACAAATCCAAACGATAAGATCCAACAAATCTTGCCCATGGAGCTTCATCGCTCATTTTTCTTCGATGGTGAGCGGATGGAAAACCTGGTAAAACAGAAATCATCGAAAGACATCAACGAAGCCATTAAAAAGATCCTCGGACTTGAACGTATCGAACGCGCCATCGACCACCTAAAGGGCGCATGTGGACAGCTTGACCGAGAACTTGCTCAGGTCTTACCTGCTGCCGTCAAAAAGGAGGTCGAGGCTCTGCTGACTGGCATCGAGGCGAAAACAGCTGAGCTCGATGACTGCAAAGCCAAGCTTCAAGGCGAGCGGGCGAATCTTGAAGCATTGGAAGACGAACTTGAAGCGGTGGCAGAGGCTCTACGAGTCAATGAGCAGTCGAGTGCCCTTCAGAAGGAGCGAGACGAACTAGAATCCACGCTCAAACGAAATCAACAAAGGCTGCTTGAAATCACTCTTCGACAACAAGCGATCATTTCCCGCAAAGGGTTTCTGGCCTTTACGCCTTCACTGACATCGCAAACGTTGGCTCGCGTCGACCAGGTGCGCGAGCGCGGACAAATCCCCACACCGATCAAACGGCAATTCGTTGAGGACCTTCTGGAACGCGCGTCTTGCATTTGCGGAACACCACTCGACCCAGGCAGCGCGGCGCACCGCGCGGTCGCCGAATGGCGCGAGCGTGCGATTGCTGCGGGTGCTGAGGAGGCGTGGACAAATCTGGGCGCGCAAGCGAAGCAGTTCAACTTTGATCGCCAGGAATTGTTGGAGACGTTGCGCGGCTGTATAGCGGAACGCGCACACCTGACCGAGGAATATCGCCGACTGCGGGACCGCGTAGGAGAGATTCAAACGCTCCTCGGAAAAACTGATTCCACCGAGATCCAAGACTTGGCAAGTCGCCAAGTGAACCTCGTGGAGCGGATCCAAGAGACGAATCGGCAGATCGGACGGTTCCAAGGTGACGTTGATCGGCTCGCTGGGGAAATTCAGCAGCTGATTGAAGCCCGGCGCGTCAAAACAGCGCAAATTGGCCAAGCTGACATCGCTAGTCAGCGCGAGAGCGCCGCCTCTGAAGCATACGAGTTCTTCGTCAAGTTGCTCGAAATCAAAACTGACGACACGCGCAAGCAACTCGACCGACGCATTAAAGAACTCTACCGGTCGATCTCGTTCAAAGACTACACGCCGGAACTAACGCAAGATTTCAGTTTAGACCTGTTCAAAGACGTTGGTGGTCGTCGAGCAGCAGTGGCTAAATCCACTGGCGAGAACCAAATATTGAGCCTCGCATTTGTCGGAGCGGTCGCTGCATATGCGCGTGAACTTCACGATGAAGCGAAGAATCAGGCGTCGATCGGGGGATTCGAAGGTGGCATTTTTCCGATCGTGATGGATTCACCCTTCGGAGCGTTGGATGAAGGTTATCGCGAGCAAATTGCCGCAGCTATTCCAGCGTTGGCAGAGCAAATCGTCGTGTTTGTATCGAAGAGCCAGGGACTCGGAATCGTGCTTCAACAGCTGGGACCGAGAATCGACCGGCGATTCGTGATTGATTATCAGACCACGAAGCCGGGGGCTGAGGCGGAAACAATAGACTTGGGCCAGCAACGCTTTCCGTATATCACGCCGTCAGGTACCGCATCCGAGTGGGCCCAACTTCGAGAGGTGTAAGAACGATGACAAAGGCTACAGGGAGTGATGGCAGTCGCGGAAGCCGCTCCGCGCCCTACCGTGTGCGACGTCCGAAGGACAAAGTCGACCTTATGGAGGAGCTGACGACTGGCAGTAAGGCTTTCGCCAGCTACCGGGATCTACTAGGCTTTGCGGCAGCCCTTGGATGGTCGCTTGGAAAGCCAGAGCCATTTGAGCAAACGGCAGAGCCGGTTGCTTGGGAGGTGTTCACAAATCACCCTGGCAATGAGGCGCTAGTCGACATGCTGACGGCCGTCCAAGTCGATGATGCCGATGCACTCAGTAGCGAAAGACTTATCGAGCGGATTCAGCGTTTTGAAGAGTATGCGAACGCAGGGCTGATCGCTCTCGCTCAAATGAGTGCAGCCGATTCGACGCTCGACGCGCTGACCCGTTTGATTATTGATACGGAAGTGCGTGAGCAGGCCGGAGATCTCGACGCACTAATCACCGAGCTGTCTGGTCTGTAGTGTTCAGTCTGTTGTAGGCGTTGAGACGAGCTTCAGTGAGAAAGACTGACCTAGTCGCGGATTCCGATCTTTCTCATCGAGCCAACCAGCGAGACGAGTGTGTCACGCGCGGAGGCGATGAGCGCGACTGATCTCGTCGGAAAGGCGCACAATGGTGTAGTTGACTTCTTCTGGTGTGGTTGATCGCCCAAGTCCAAAGCGGATTGATTGGTGTGCCCGTGCCTTATCTAGGTGCGTCGCGAGCAGCACATGAGATGGTTCCACCCGCTCCGATGTGCATGCCGCTCCCGTTGAAAACGCTATGTCAGGTGTCGCGACCACCAATCCCTTCGCTTCGACGCCTGGAATAAAAATACTGAGGTTGTGTGGAAGGCGATCGGAAGGATGCCCATTGATCTCAATGTCTGGCACTCGCTCCTCAAACCCGGCAAGGAGTTGATCTCGTAGACCGCGAAGACGCTCTGACTCTTTAGTCATAAGAAGCTGAGCCAGCTTCGCTGCTTGACCAAACCCGACAATGCCAGGGACATTCAGAGTCCCGGACCGAAGTCCGCGCTCGTGACCTCCACCCCACAATAACGGAGTCAGCATTACCCGCGGACTTCGTCGTCGAACATAGAGCGCACCTACACCTTTAGGACCGTAGATCTTGTGTGCGGAAAGTGAGAGTAGGTCGATGTGCATGCGCTCGACGTCAATGGCCACATTTCCTACCGCCTGCGTCGCATCAGTATGAAAGAGAACATCGTGCTCCCGTGCAATTTCACCGATCTCTGCCATTGGAGCCAGGGTGCCTATTTCGTTGTTCGCAGCCATGATCGAAATCAGGATTGTCTTTTCCGTGATTGACGAACGAAGCAACTCCAGATCTATCGAGCCGAAACGATCGACGGGGAGATAGGTCACACACTTGCCCAAATGCTCTAAACGCTTCGCCGTATCCAATATCGCCTTGTGCTCCGTAACACAGGTGATCAAATGATCGCCACGACCAGCGTAGGACTCCATGACTCCGAATAGCGCGGTGTTGTTTGACTCAGTCGCGCCGCTAGTGAAGGTGATTTCCGCCTCGCGAGCTCCGATGAGGTCAGCGATTTGCTGGCGAGCCGTATCGACGGCCGCTCTCGCCCGCGCTCCGAAAACATGGTCGCTACTTGAAGCGTTCCCGAACTCCTCAAGAAAGAATGGCAGCATGACGTCGAATACACGGCGATCGACTGGCGTTGTTGCATGGTGGTCCATATAGATCGGTCGAACAGTCGCCCGCTCGATCACCTCCCACCTCCTTTATTAGTCTCGCCTGAATGTGCTGGCACAAGGCCCACGATATCGCTGATATCTCGCACTCGATTACAAATGATGTTCGCTCCCCGATTCATGTGCGCACGGTACTGAGCCAGAAAATCGTTTTCTGGGTCCAATCCATCTTCAATCAGCCGCTGGACAAGCAACGCATCGAAAAGGAGGTCCCATTCACCCACGAGCGTAACGCGATTGAATTCCAGTCCATTTTCTTCGAATGCTGCCGGGTCAGGAACCTGCGGATCCGCAAGCGACAGGACGAAACCGAGCCGACAAAGGAGGTTAGGCGTGAGTCCGGTACGCGCCTTCTTGTCCCGCAAGCGGTACGTCAACTCATCCGAGAGCCGCATTCGGCTCCAGCGAGCCGGACGGATCTCACGGTTTGCAACTTCGCTTCTATTTTTATCCACCACCATCGAGTTGTCCTCCAATCGAGGAAGCATCGACAGCAGGTCCCGTCTGCGGATCTTCGAACTGGAAATAACCGCTCTCAATCACTGATGATTTGTCCGCCGGCGAATACTTGATGTGGAAGACTCGCGACACCGACGGTGAAAGGCGAGCGAAGAGTCGTTGGTCAATCTCGCTATCCGTGCTCAACAGAATGACTTGTTCAGCGGCGAAGGGGTAGTAGAAATCGACGAGTTTGGCTCGGTGGTCTGTGTCGAGTCTTCCCAAGGGCGTGTCGATGATTACTGGCAGGCGGCGGCCAGAAACCTGCGCTAGTGCCCAAAGTAATGCGATCGCAAAAATCTGCTTTTCCCCCGCAGAGAGTCGTGTGCGAGGAACCTCGCTGCCGTCCTTCGCCCGCAGTGTCACACGAAACGATTCGGGATCGACCGTAACCGAATCAACTAGATCTGGTTTTCTCGCCAATCGGGCAAATGAATGAGCCAGGGCGCGCTCCAACTCCGCGATGCGTCGTTCGCTGAGTCGATTACGAAACGCATCAAGAGCCTGACGAACCTTGACGGTAAGCGCCTCGCGCCGCTGGCTGTCCGACTCACGCGCACGCCGCTCAAGCAAATCCGCTTCCTCTTTCGCCAGAGATTGAATTTGCGCGACGAGCTCGAATCTACCTCGCTCCTTTTCGTCCCGCTCCCGGCTCAACACAGCCATTGCGGCGTGCTGTTTGCCCAGATCTTCGACGATCTCGCGCAGGTCGTCGTTGGAGGGTGCACGCTGGATGTCGGTCATCACCCTCATTCGTTCCTCGTCGATCACCTCTAATTGTTGCTTCAGCAGCCGAGCGCGTGGCGCAACTGTTTCAGACGCTTGCCGCAATGCCTGCAGAACTCGAGCCTGATCTGCCTTGCTCATCGCAATCCCGAGCGGCGCATCAAGCAACGTCGGTTGACCAGGTGTGACACGCTCCAGTACACAGGCAAACCGTGGAGCAAGCAACTGTCGTAGTGCCTCTCCAGTTACTCCTTCCCCCGACACCTCCCAAAAATCTGGTGCTGCCAACTCGAATTCGATGGCCTTCTTCATCATGGCTGACGCCTGCCAGCGTTGTTCAGTCTCCGCGTGTATAGCCAGACTCTCGATGACACGCGCCAGGTTTCTGATCAAATCTGGTGCTACCGCAAACGGCAGCAACCCCGTACTTAGTTCGTGAATCTCTTCGATAATGTCCTCGCGGTTCTTGCCAAGTTGCGCAAGACGCGCGGTGAGCGCCTCTCGCTCTCGAGCGAATGCCCCTCCTTCGGCTACAAGTCGATCTTCAATTCTCTGGATGGCCACCCCTTGCCTGGCGATCCGATTCCCCAATTCGCCAAGCGATTGCGCCAATTCCTCTCGTTTCTGAGAAACCCGAACCAGCTCATCGCTAACTGCCCGTTGCCGACTGCTCAAATCGTCACCCGGTGCTGGCGCCTGCCTGCTCTCATAAACCCGTAGATCCTGCTTCAGCTGGTCGATGATGTCGATGCCAAGCAGCGTCCTAATCGCTCCGGCGATCTCGATTTCGTTGTCGCCATCCTCCGCCAGCGCGCGAACTCGTTCGCCGTCGAAAAAGAAGAGTCCAGAGAGTGCAGGCGGGATCAGCGTGTCGACAAAATCCTGCCAATGACTTTGATCGAACGACTCAAGGGGTCGACCGTCACTCAGCACCATGAGATCTTCAGTGATGTTGTTACCGCGGAGTTCCCAGCCCCGATCCACTCGGTAAACCGTTCTCGTTCCACCTTGGGTGTGCTCGAATTCAAGGGAGATTGCAGCCCTTTTCAATGAGGGGGACTCGCGTTGTGCGCAATGGATCAGATCAGAAAGGTGGACGTGGTAGTCCGCCAGGCTGGTGCGAGCGCCGAGTGACCGGCGCCCGTAGAGACAGAGCCGCACCGAGTCGAGAATCGTGGTCTTGCCGGTTCCGTTCTTGCCTCCGAATAAGACAATCGGCCTCGTTGAGTCAATCGGGCGAAGTTCGATCGCGTGCCTACCGCCGAATACCCCAATATCGGATAGGACAATGCGGGAAAGAATCACAGGATTTCCTGTGACTCGTCGATCACATCGTCCCCTATGCTGACACCGACCATGTTGAGCAGCTCAAGCTCCAATTCCCCTCGCCCACGCCACTCTTCTCGAAATGCCGAATCAATCCGCTTGAAAATCGTTGAACGTCGGCCCAGGCCGATCATGTCGCGTTCGATATCGAGGAGTTTCGCGACAAGTCTGGAAGAAATATCTAACTCTCCGCAGATATCGTCGAGTAATTCACGATCTGACCGTGTAAAACGACTCGCATCTTCCAGCGACCAATCCAGCTCCTCACCGACGACATCGCGGTAGATGCGGGGAACGCAGTCTTCCCAATCCTGGCGCTCGACTTGCCATATTCGGCGGATTTCCTGAAGCTCCTCGTGACTAATGACCACTGATTCAGGATCTGGGCCATCAATTCTCAGACTCTTCTGAACCTCCAGCACTCGCCGCAACATGTCCTTGCATGCCTCGAAGGTGTAAGGTCCGACGCTGAGCCGTCCGCTCCGTGTCGTCTTGACACTCCCATCCCGTCGTTTGATGTCGCGAAACAGGATCTTATTCTCTGGCTCTTGCGTACTTGATAAGAAGTCGCGAAATTCCAGCAATGGCTCGAGCCAGAATTCACCGCTATCAATCAGCGCCTCCATCGACTTGTCGCGGCTGACAACGGTGCATACCCAGCAACCGAACCTGCTGTTGCCGCATGAAGGTGTAGTTTTGTCGATGACAAGCGGACATTCGCCTGCTTGAGCGCTGTTGTAGAGCGAAACCAGGTCACGATTGTCTTGACCCCAAGGAGACTCCACTTGGAGTAGATAAGCCCAGATATCCTGCGTAGACCAGTCTTGAATAGGAGGATACACATAGGCATTGGGAAGCTGGCTGTGCCTTGCGAGCTTGCTGCCTTCCCGGCGGTGCAAGCTCATGACTTGGGCACGGGTTGCGCTTTCGCTCGATCGTACACCGAGCACCATCACGACTTCCCCAAATTCGGCGACACGGTCGAGGATGAAGCGGTTGGCAGGCTTGATCTTGAGCCGCTCAGTACACCAGCGGAACTTGTTTGTCGGAGCTGGATAGCCTTTCCCGATCAGGTTCACCCAGAAACTGTCCTGCACCGTAGGTTGGACTTTGTGGGCTTGGAATGGCATGCCCTCGACGGTAGCAGCTTCGTTGATTCGTGCCAGGATGCCGTCGATTCGCTGGACGATCACCGGGGTTTCTACAAGCGTATCCGACGCAATCACGTAAACTGGTTTCACGCGCCGGTCAGGCGAGAGATCGCGTAGTGCGTACCAGACCAACTGCAACGCGGCTGTGGAATCCTTGCCGCCGCTGAAACCAACCACCCATGGGCGCGAATCACCGAGGTAAACCGCTCTAATCTCGTTGGCGATCTCTGCAAGCGTCGTTCGGTCGAATACCGATCCGTTTTGAACTACCCCGATTGGTAGTAATGAATCACCCGGACCGGGACTGCCGGAATTACTCATCGTGCTCGTCCCCATCCTCTTCCATTGCGTGACGAGAAGAAGCCACGAACCCATGTTCGGCCTCAAGTTCGTCTTGTTGAAGTGGTAGTCCTAAGCCCAGTTTGATCACGTTCGTAGTCAGCAGTACGTGCCTATGGGTCTTGCTGAGTCGGCCCTCCAACATCACTCGGCCCTCCCACGTCGTGTTCCCACGATTCCAGTCGATGGCACTGAGCGCCCCAAGGCGAACCTCCCAGCCCTTCCGATCCGAACCGACCAAAGCGCCGCCGGCACGTCCTAACGCCTGCAAAACGACACCATGGGCATGAACATAGTCCGCGCGCATATCGGCCGGGCTTAGCAATCCTTCTTTAACTTTCCGCCATTCAGGAATCACCTCAGCAAGAGCGGACCAATACGCACGGAGCATCGCCCTTGAAGCTTCTTGGTCAGTCGAGAACCCTTCACCAACGTCTGTCCATGTATCCAGGAATTCCTGCGACGCTTGGTACAGCGCGCTCAGCGTGAAGAGGCGCGTCGAGCGATTTGAAATCGACGTTTTCTCAAGCTCGATCCTGTTGCGGAAGAGGGGAACCGAGTTGCTTAGATCGCGCGCAAGGTCCGCCATCGGATTACGGTGATCGTAGAGAATCCCAATCGACTGGGACGGACGAATGGCATGGGTATTCAAGTCGGCAAACATTTGCTGACTGCGACGGAGCCCAGCATCAACAAACATCACAACCGCGATCGACTCATCGCCAAGTTCTGGTCGCTCCTTTATCGCTTCCACGATCGCTGCCCGCCGGTGCTGTCCGTCGTTGATCAGGATTGACGACGCCATCGAGAAGGAAAGAACCCCGACTCTCGACTGCGGCCCGTGCTCGGATACGGAAGTGAAATCGACGTCACCATCAATTGATGCAGTCAGCGCCGAGAAAATGTAGCTTTCCGGGTTCTGAACCATGTATCGAGCAAGCTCAGGGATGCGCGCCCGGTTCAGTGTGCGCTGCGCCCTTAATTCCGGTCGCAATTCGTCTTCATTGAAGACGAACAGTTTCGGTACGACCCGAAGAGGGAACATCGTAACGTAAAACTCCTTCCCGGCCTGCAGCCCTCGAATGGCCGGGAAGGAGTACCATGGATCTGAAGAATTGCGGTGCTGAACCATCGTAGCCATGTTGGAAGTATATTCGAATCCCCTTGGAAGTTGCATAAGATGTGCTTGGAAGTTCTGACTTCAATAAGTCGATAACGTTTCTTAATCGCGATTCCGCTCGCAATGGATTTCGAGAGATTATCGTAAGTCGCTCCGGCCAAGTGGTTGCACGTTGGTGATGTTTCTCCCAGACGCCGCCTATTCGATACAGGCTATTAACACCGGTAATGATCCTCGTCATTTCCACTTCCTTTTGCCAGACTTTCAAATATGTCCCAATCGAAAAGGAACGTAGGCATAGTCTTGTCGCGCCGACGTCGCCAAAGGTCATTTCAGCGCATGACGTCTGTCATGTACCGAGGCGAGATTGATTCAGTTAACATAGCGAGATGATTCAGCGCCTATCTCAGCATCTCCGCGGCGTTGCTCATTAGCAAGGACTGATCTCCGTGGCACGCATGATCCCACCTCGAGGGCCCGACGGCTTCAAAAGTTCGGCGGAAAAGACGCTCTACCGTGAACTGGAGCGACAGCTATCTGATGACTACGTCGTGCTGCATTCCGTTTCCTGGCTCTCTCGCGAAGGCGGTCGCAACCAGGACGGCGAAGCCGATTTCGTGATTGCCCATCCGAGTCACGGCGTGCTCATCATTGAGGTCAAAGGGGGCACGATCAGCCGCGACGGCATCAGCGGGGAGTGGTTCTCCGAGGATACGCAGGGGACGGTTCACCCGATCAAGGATCCGTTTGAGCAGGCCTTGAACAGCATGTATAGCCTGCGCGACAAATTAGCTGAAGCCGAGATTTCGTGCGGGTATCGCTATCATCTCGGTCGGGCAGTGGCCTTTCCCGACGTCCTGGTCGACGACACGGTCCTGGGGCCGGACGCGCCGCGCGACATCATCATCGACAGCCACGATCTGCCAACGATCGTGCGTGGACTGCAGCGGGCGTGGGGATCACCTGCCAAAGGCGCTAACGGGGAGGCCGCGGTTGCGGCGCTCATCAAGGTCTTGCGCCCTCCGATCAAGCTGAGCCGGCCAGGGCTGGTGGGCGCCATGCGCGCCGAAGATGACCAGTTGCTCACCCTGACCACCGAGCAGATGCGAGTGCTCGACTTTGTCAGCGGCCATCGCCGGGTCGCGATATCAGGCAGCGCTGGGACCGGCAAAACCATGGTCGCAATGGAAGCGACCCGACGTATGGCGCGCCAGGGCTTTCGGGTGCTCTTTACCTGCTTCACGAAAGCGCTGGCAGAGGCGGTGGAGACGACGCTCGCGCACGAGCTCGGTCCCAACATGGAACAGGTCGTGGTGGACAACTACCACGATCTCGCCGCCCGCTACGCGAAGGAGGCCGGCATCGCGCTGCCTGATCCCGCCCGCTTGAGTACCGACGACGCGACCCGGTATTACAACGAGACGTTGCCCGAGTATTTTCAGCGAGCGGTCGAGACGCTTCCTCACCGCTTTGACGCGATCGTCGTCGACGAAGGGCAGGATTTCGCCGATATCTGGTGGGTCACGTTGGAGGACCTGTTTGAACGCCCAACCGATGGCATCCTGTTCATCTTTTATGACGAGAATCAACGCCTGTTCGAACAGAGCGGAGCGTTGCCGATTTCCGAATCACACAGCACCTTGACCAGGAACTGCCGGACCACTCGTGCGATTCACCTGAGCGCCTCCAGGTACTTGACCAATGGCGCTGCAGCCTGCTGTGATGGCCCTGAAGGCCGGAAACCAGTCGAACTGGTCGTTGCTGCAGGAGGCGAAGCAGAGGCATTGAAGAAAGCCCTGCACGAACTGGTCACCGTCGAAGGGGTGCCGCTCGACGAAATCGTCGTTCTGACGCCACGCTCGAACCGAACGAGCAAATTCACCGAAGGCATGCGATTTGGCAACGTCGCGCTCACCTGGGGTGTGGCGGGGATCAACGAGGTTCGGTGTCGCTCAATCGCGACGTTCAAAGGCATGGAATCCCCAGTCGTCGTGCTGGCTGAGCCCGACCGGGCTCACGCCGCGAGCGCCAATGCCCTCATGCACGTTGCCTTGACCCGCGCCAAACACCATGTCGTCGTGCTCGGACAACTCCCAGCACCCCGAGCAATCGCGTGACGGCCCCCGAATCGACCTGGTTCCAATCACTCGAGCTCAATGACGCGCAGCGAGCCGCGGTGACCTACACCGGCGGGCCGATGCGGATCCTGGCGGGGGCGGGGACAGGCAAAACCCAGACACTGACCTCGCGGTTTGTCTACCTCGTTCGTGAGTGCGGCGTGCCGGCCAATCAGATCCTCGCGCTCACCTTTTCCCGTAAAGCGGCCGAGGAGATGCGGAGCCGGGTGCTCACGCAACTCGACGGCGGCTATCGCGACCTCTCGATCATGACCTTCCACTCGTTCTGCCTTCGCCTGATCGGTGATTGGCGCCGGTCAGAAGGACAGCAGAGCATCGGGATCATCAGCGATGAAGAGCGGCGCTGGCTTGCCGGTCAGGTCGTCAGCACGATTCCGGGATCCGCGCTGCTGTATTACCGCGGCGCATCGGCGACGTCGAAATTGGCAACGGACCTCCTCACCCTGGCAGATCGCGCGAAAGAGCATTTGCTCGGACCAGAGGCGATCGACCGGTACGCGGTTGCGAAGAAAGACGAGACCGGTCGTCTGCATGATCTCGCGATCGCGTTTCGCGCCTATCAATCGCGTCTGATCACGGACACCAAGCGCGATTACGGCGATCTGGCGATGGAGGTGGTCGATGCGCTCAGCCAGGATCCAGCGCTCCGCGAGCGGACACGAGCTCGGTTTCAGCATCTCCTGGTGGATGAGTTTCAAGACACGAACCGCGCGCAGTTCGAGTTACTGCGGTTGTTGGTGCCGGACGGAGGCCACCTCTGCGTGGTCGGCGATCCAAATCAGGCGATTTACGCCTTTCGCGGCGGTCATCCGGAGTACATCACAAAGTTCGCTCGGCATTTTCCCGGCGCGGAATCATTCGAGCTGACCGAAAACTACCGCTCAGGTCAGGCAATTCTGGACACGGCCAATCGACTTATTACGTACAACGACGAGCCGGATCCGTTCCGGCTCATGTCGAGTGATCAAGCTGCTCCGTCGATGGTCACGGCCACCGAGGCGGCATCGGTCGATCACGAGGCGGAGCTGATCGCGCGGCGAATTCTCGGATTGGTCCGAGATCCGGATCATCCACGCCGGTACGGCCAGATCGCGATTCTGGTGCGCAGTCTGAAAACCTCCCAGGAACCGATCGTCCGAGCATTGGCGGCGAACGGGATTCCGTATCGCCTCGGCCGTGATCGCGTGGTGGGGTACGACGTCGTCCAGGATCTGCTGGCCGCGTTGCGATTGGTGATCGGCCCCCCTGGTTGGGCGGATGCGGCTCGCCTCGCCGTCGCTCGCGGTGCCGCGGCTCCGGCACTGCGTTCATTGGAGCTGCTACTCGGACCGGCCGAACGTGACGCTTCACTCATCGGAGCGCCCACAGATCTGGCGCGATTGAACCCTGATGCGCGATCGGCACTCGAGATCGCCGCCGGAATTGCCGCGAATGCGCGCGGGTATCGCGAGCACGCGTTGCCGGAGCTCGTCTACGGCGCGATGGAGGTCTCAGGTCACCTCCGTGATGGCGCACCGGCGGAAACGGGTCGCTTTCTGACCGGAATGCTCGGTCAGGCGGTCAAACTCGCCGATGATGGCGCGACGGCGACAGATTTCCTGGCGCAGCTTATGGCCGGTTACGACGGGGATGATGACGAAGCCCCGGACGATCCACACGGTGTCCAGCTCCTGACGGTCCATGCGGCAAAGGGATTGGAGTGGCCGGTCGTGTTTGTGGCGGGTCTGGCCGAGGGATTGTTCCCGGTGCCGATGCGGCTCGATCGCGACTTCGATCTGGACGAGCTCGCCAACTGGGATCCTGCGCAGGACTTTTCCTCGCAACCGGAATCGGTTCGGGCTGCCGCCTACATCAAGGAAGAGCGCCGGTTAGCGTACGTTGCGCTGACTCGCGGGAAATCGGAAATGCACCTCATGGTTCCTCGTGCCGCCGGGGTGAAACGCCTCACTCCGTCGACCTTCGTCGCAGAAGCGGGTCTCGGTGATCCGGCCCGGATGACGCCGGGCGCATTGGACGACGGGCCGCCCGCGACCACTGCCGATCTTGCCCGTGCGCTGCGTACTCGGCGGCAGCGCGCGCTGGCCGCGTCGGTCGACGGGCCCGATGCTGCCGATCATCTTGCGGCGCTGATGCTCGCGCAGTGGGCGGCGAACGGTGTGGTCGATGGCACGACGCTCCTGCGGGACCGGCTCATTCCGGAACCGTACGGTGATGGAGCACCATTGCGCTTTTCGTTCAGCCGGCTGAGCACCTATGAACAATGCCCCCGTCAGTATCTCTACCAGTCGGTGCTCGGGCTTGAACGTGATGTCGAGTTTTCCAGCGGCACCTTTGGTACCGCGGTCCACGAGGCGCTGACTACGCTCAATCAAGGGTGGCGTGAGCTCGGAAATCCTCCTGACGATGCGTCGATCAGTGCCGTCATTGACAAGGTCTGGCCGGAAGCCGGGTTCGATTTCGCCGGTCAGCGCGAACAACTGCGACTGCGCGCACATGGGATGCTCCGCCGCTACTACGCCTGGGAGCGAGTGCGATTGCCGACGCGCAAACCGATTGCGGTGGAGGGGTTGTTTCGGTCGCCGTATGGATTGCACACGGTGACCGGACGGATCGACCTCACCCTTGAAGATGCCGAAGGGGCGGTGGAAATCGTCGATTTCAAAACCGGAAATCTGTCGAATATCGACAAAGCGTCGGAGTCGATGCAGCTCTATTTGTATGACCACGCCTGGCAACAACAGCATCCGAACGTGACACCGCGCGTGAGCTTTTATGCGCTGCGTCACCCGGATGACAAGGGGTTCCGGTTGGGAGCTGAGTGGATCGCGAAACAAAACCTCGGACACCAGCATACGGAATCTACGGCCGCGACGATGCGAGCGAAGATCGACGGTCTCCTGGCCGGCATGTTGGGGAATGACTTCACCCCCCGGCCGAGCGAGCAGACATGCGGGATGTGCAGATTTCGATGGTTGTGCCCGGAAGGGTAGGGGAGTCACGAACGTCGAGTCTTGAGATCTTCGGTTCGAGGGGTAACGGGTGACGAGCACGCAAAAACTCAATGCAGAGCAGGCGATGGCGGTCGAGTTTGGCGACGGTCCGCTCCGGATCATGGCCGGTGCCGGCACCGGAAAGACAACCACGCTGACGCAACGGATTGTCGGGCTGGTCCGCGACGGCCGGGCGACACCATCGCAGACTCTGGCGCTCACGTTCACCAACAAAGCGGCCGAAGAACTCCGTGAGCGGATCGACACAGCAGTTTCCGCAATTCCCGAGGCGAAGGGCGAGCGCGTCGATATCGACACCTACCACGCGTTCGGCGGCCGAATCGTCGCGGAGCACGGACATCGAATTGGACTTCCGCCCGAACCGATCATGTTGACCCCGCCGGAAGCGTGGATTCTGCTCTGGCGCTCGCTCGACGAGGTCGATTTTCGCCATATCGACCTGTTGCATTTACGCGGATTCGGATTCATGCGCAGTCCGCTGTACGACATGCTCAATCTGGGGAGCCGCTTGCGAGACGAGCTTGCCACGCTTGAGGAGCTGGACGCGTATCTCGAGACGGCGTCTCCGGATGACGATCACAATGCCAAGCTCGGCGATCATCTCCGAGCGCTCCAGGTCTACGAGCGGAAGAAGCGGGAAATCGGCGCGATCGACTACGGCGATCAGATCGCGCTTGCCTGTCAGTTGCTCGCGCACGACGACGTTGCCGCGCGCTACCAGGCTCGCTACCGATATCTGCTCGTCGATGAGTTTCAGGACACCAATTACGCGCAGAGTGTGCTGGTCGGCCGGCTCGCGGGGAATCCACGCGCGAATGTCTGCGTCGTCGGCGATCCGAACCAGGCGATTTACGCCTTCCGCGGCGCCTCGCCGGACAATCTGGATCGCTTTGCCGATCAGGAATTCCCGACCGCGGTGACGGTTGAACTGCGCCAGAACTTCCGGTCGACGCAACCGATCCTGGATGTAGCGAACGCCGTCTGGCGCGATGAAGCCGGCCCGTATCGTGGAAACCTGGTTTCAGTCGTGGATCAGGTCGCGGAACAACCGGTCCTGGTCGAATGCCAGGCGGTGGAGGACGAGATCGCGTACATCGCCGGTGAGATCCGGCGCCATGTCGCGAGCGGTCGAAACTACAACGATGTGGCGATCATCGTGCGCAAAAATGCCTTCAAAGGACTGATGTTCCGGGGGATACGAGATCGGCGGATCCCGTGCGAGGTGATCGGTGGCACGTCGCTCTTTGAAACCGCTGAGGTTCGGGAGCTCATTTCGTACCTGCGCGCGATCGGGAATCCCGCCGACGATCCTTCAGTTGCACACGTGCTCTGCACGGAGCGGTGGGGACTGGACGAACGCGCCCTGTATGTTCTGGCCCAGGAGCGGGCACGCGGCGAAACCTTGATCGAAACCGCTCGCCGCGTTGCGTCCGGCGGCGAAGCAGGCTCAGGTCTCACCACCTGCTTGCAGTCGATCGACGATCTGACCGGGCGCTCGTATCGGATTGGGTTGGGACGGTTGGTCGAGGAGATCGTGGCACTACGTAAGGGTGGGTACGATCCAGTCGAACTGGCGAATGTCCAGCGTTTCGTCGCGATCGTGCGCGCCTTCGCCGAGAGCCGGGTTGAGCGACCTGGACTTGCCGATCTCCTCGCGTATCTCGATCTGCTCCTCACCGCGGGATCCGAAGATGAGGCCGCGGGTGAGCTCGATCCAAATGAAGCGAATACGGTCAAGATCATGACGGCGCACGCCAGTAAGGGACTGGAGTGGCCGATTGTGTTTGTCGCCGGTGCGAACAAGAACGATTTTCGCAACAAAAAGAACGTCGATCTCCTTCCACGCGTGATCTCACATCCCGCGCCTGGCCGGCCGGACCGTGCGGAATTCGCGGATGACAGCCAAGGTGAGCGTGCCTTTGATAAGGCGGTGAAGGCCTGGGAGGATGGGGAGCACGATCTCGAGGAGTTGCGTGTGCTCTACGTCGCGCTCACCCGCGCGCGTGAACACCTCACGATCTCGTGGTCGCGGACGCATCCCGACCGCAAAAACGATGTTGTGTTGTTGCCCGCACTGGCATTAGCCGCCGAGTTCTGCACCCATGTCGACGCGGGGCCCGCAGAGGATGCAGCAACGCGCGTACCAGCGTTTCGAGACATCGCGCCGAGGTTGATGGCGAACGTTACGCCATTGCTGAATGCGTCCGATCAGGATCCTGCCACGGCGGTCAATCTTACCGAGGCACTGAAGGGTCAATGGCGTTTTGCTGGAGGCGACCCGACGATCGTGCCTGTGGCGGTCGACCGCTTTCTCAAAGAGCGGTCGTCAACGCGTGAACACCGACAGGTGATCCAGGCGATCGACGCGCGCAATGCCGACGATGCGGAAATCTCATCCGCGTCCGGTGGAGCGATCTCCTATACGCAACTCGAAACGTATGAAACGTGCCCGCATCGCTACTACCTGCGCTATGTCGCGAATCTGCCAGGGATCCCATCACGGAGTGGAACCGCGATCGGAACCGCCTTTCACAACGCGATTGCAACCGAGGCGACCAGACGCGAAGCCGGCCAGCTCGTTGAGCGTGCGTCCGTTCGTCGTTGGTTTGAGCATGACGCCGCACTGGTAGGGGACCAATCACCACTGCCAGCTTTTGAGGGTGGCAGTGGCGGAAATCGTTTGATCGACACCTATCTGGCATCGCCCGATGCGACTGCCACACCGCTCCTGGTGGAGGAGGCGTTCTCTCTGAAGATCGGAGACACGATCCTGCGGGGTGTGGTCGATCGGGTCCAGCGATTGCCCGACGGCTCGACCGAGGTGGTCGATTACAAAACCGATCGGCGAGTTCGATCTCCAGCGGAGGTGAAAGACGGATGGCAGTTACCCATTTATCTCCTCGCCTGCCGGGAGGTGTTCACGGACATTCAGCCGACCCCGAGCCGAGCAGTCATGTTTTTTGTAGGCGCGAATCAGCGGATTGAAGTCACCTACACGGAAGACGAACTGGAAGCGAAACGGGGGGAGCTTGTCTCAGCGGCAGTTGATCTTCGTTCCGTTCCGAGAGACCTACACACTGCTGGAGTGGACATTTGCAACGCGTGCGACTTCCGGAAGGTCTGTTCATTCAGCATGTCGGGCAGGCAATTGTCATCGACTTACTCAGGTGAATGATCCCGGACAACAAGAACTCTCCGCCAAGGATCTCATTGCCGTCCGAAGTGCTTCAGCCATGCGGAGTCCTTGAGCCCCGGCCATCTTCGAACTGACATGAGCACCCCAGCTGTCTCATTGCAGCTCTGACGTCTCGAAGAATTAGACCTCCGCACAGGAATCAACAAAGGAAGTTGTCTCCATGGAATCAGGCGTCTATCTCCTTCACGACGATAACTCTCTGACAAAAATGATCGCGCAGGCATATGCATCAGAGGGGCTTCTTCAAAGATATATCGAGGATCATCCCGATTTGCTTGCAGGCGATCAGATCGACCCAAGTGATCCGCGACGGTGGCTATTCATTCAGCGTGAGATGGGCGTTCCGGCGGAGAGAGAAACAAGTGACCGATGGTCACTCGATCATCTGTTTCTCGATCAGGACGCGGTTCCCACATTTGTCGAGGTCAAACGAGCATCTGATACGCGGGCGCGTCGCGAGGTCGTCGCTCAAATGCTCGACTATGCCGCCAATGCTACTGAGTACTGGCCCGTCGATCGAATGCGTGAGGCATTTGCGCGCCGGTGCACGATGGCTGGGTTAGACCCCGCAGTCGAACTTGCTACATTCACCGATGACGAATGCGACGAACAGGCATTCTGGGAGCTTGCTCGGCGCAATCTCAGCATTGGTCGGATCCGTCTGCTTTTTGTTGCTGACAGCATCCCACCTTCGCTACGGCGGATTGTGGAATTCTTGAATCTGCACATGTCGCAAATCGAGGTGCTCGCCGTCGAGATTCGTCAGTTCGCGGCAGCAGGTCCAGCAGGACTCCGCACACTCGTGCCCCATGTGATTGGACAGACAGAACTGGCGCGAGATAAGAAGCGGGAAGGTCGAGTCCCTGGTAAATCGGAGCCGATCGGGCGCGATGCGCTTATCGAGGGCATAGCTGAAACGTTCCGTGAGGTCGCACGACTTGTTGTGCGGGTTTCGGATGCCGAGGGCTATTTGCTGAGTCCGTTGCAGAACGAACGGGGGATCGTGCGAGCAAAGATGTCGCTACCCGGTGTCCCTGGCGCCCCGATGACTCTGGGTAATGAATACCTCTGGATAAGCCTTGGCAAGAATCACCCTGCGTTACGTGAGGAGGTGGTAAACCTCAACATTCGACGCGCGATTCTGGACCTTGCGCCGACTCGACTTCAAGCAAACGACCCGAAGAAGTCGGAAGTCGCCATCCCGCTGAACATGATTCCGCCCACTCCTGAATCAGAAGCAAAGCTCCGCACGTTATACAAGATCGTTCGGTTAGGCCTTATTCAGGAGCGCGAGTCAACTGTGGAAATATTGGCCGCTAGGTGATTACCTCTCAGCCTTTGCTGAGAGTCGAGTAAGCGCGATGATCCAAGAATCACCTGAAAGTTACCCATCGAGCACATCTTTGGACCAGGATTGTTGCTACTCGCTCTCCCGAAACACAAGGCCACGTCCTGGGAATGCCGCCAACAATGCGTGCATGAAGGCAACAAACTCCGCTCGCCCGCTCCCCCACTGGTTTGAAAGCGCGTAGGTCCGTCCCCCGGTTCGGATCAACTCATCGTCGTCCCAAAACCAGCGCCGTTCTTCAAATGACTTCCCGTCGGCCTGGGCTCCAGCGGTTGCCAGTGCCAAGAACGTTTCGGAATCAACCTCACCGTCCACCGACCTCCAACGCCGAGCTCCATCCGGGAGCAAACTCGTGATCTCGTGCGGGGCGACTCCGCTCGCACAGATATGCCGCACAGCTTCGAGCACCGTTCGACGCTTCGGCAGCTTCTGGTAGACCTTGTCGCCGACTGTGAGATCGTACTTGGTGTGATCGCGCTCACTAGTTTTCGCCGCCTGCTCCTGCTGAATCTTTCGTTTGATACGGATTTGGAATTCCGCGGCCTCTGGCAGCGGGATCACCTGCTGCACGTCGACCAGTATCCGAGTATCTAAGAGGTACGGCTTCATGCGGACGCACCGGATGTCCAGATCGCGCTGATTCAGCCACATCACCGATGTCGTCAGCTCTTTGGAAAACTCTTCCGCCACGAGTACGATCCGGACCGTCTGGGCGAACTCCGGTTCATCCGGTGCCTCCCAGCCGAGGAATGCCAGGATCGACTCTTGCGCATCGCGGTCAACCCCACGCTTGGCAAGGTATGTCTGATGCGTGGCCACGATCTGCTCGAAGGTCATGGCCGAGACCATTGCCGCGTAACGGATCGCCTGCAGTTCCGTGGCTCCCCGGTCCTCCGATCGTTTCAGTTCAAGGACAACAAGGTTGGCAGCTTTGTCCAGCCCGAGGAGATCGATCCGACGTCTCGAATCCTCCCAGTCGCCAAACTCCTCCGTCAGGACGAGCGTATCAGGGACGATGGCATCGACTCGATCGCGCAGCAAACGCTGCAGGTCGGCTCGTTCCCTAATGCCTTGGCTTTCGAATGACGTGATCGCAAGCGGGACGATATGACTCGGGGTGACCTCGAAGATCGGCATAGAGCAATTCCCTTGGCGCATCACAAGCTCTTGTAGTGGCGATCGGCGCTGACTATCGCGGCCGTCTCTTCCTATCTTCGCGGGTGCTCGGGTCGACTGGCTATTCCTCTGCAGTCCCAACCGGGTCCCCCTCGTGCGAAGTGCGTGTACCGAGGGTGCTGATGTTCTTCACGAATCTTTGCCGCATCACCCACAGCCTGTCTTCTTTCCCCCTCTTGTATAGGACTCGAACGATTTTCAACGACTAATAGTTGTTCATGCCGCCAATTGAACAGCCCCCCAATGACTGTAGAACCGATTCCATACCAATAGGGACCAACTTGATTAGGACCACTGCTTCATACGCATGCCTACCTACGCTACTGCCGGGCACGTATGGTGTTGAGGCATACCAAGATTGTTGGTTGTCCATGATTTAGCCGATCGTCTTGAGACGGGACAAGTAAGAGATGAGCGCATGGATTTTCCAGGGGAATCCGAAACGGTTCGACATTGACCGCTACCTGCTTCAACAGTTTCGGAGCACGAGAGAATTGGGTTGGACGGTACCGAAGAGCGCTCAAGACCAAATTTCGGTTGGGGATCAGGCGTTCATGTGGCGAGCGGACGGGCGTGTGCCCCAGAGTGGCGGACTGATTGCCGTGGGCTCAGTCATCGCATCGCCAAGCTATCTTCCAGGAACGGTCCCCTCGCTATGGACGGAGGATGAACCTGCTGCAAAGGACATCGCGTTGCGGGTCGGGATCCGGCTTGACGAGTTACGCCCTACACCGCAACAAGGCATGGTGCTGCGGGTCGATCTTGAAAATGATCCGGTCCTGCGTTCGCTTCGTATCCTGCACTTCCGAGCCGTAACGATCAGCCCGGTCTCAGTGTCTGAGGCGAGTGAGCTTCTGCGCCGGTGGGAGAGACGACGACCGGCTAATGTTCTTCAGTAGGGCAGTGAGAACGAGAAACGGGATGACGATGAATCTCTTCCGCCGATATCCGAAGCAGGGTCGAGAATCACTTGGACGTCTCCAGAACCTGACCGGGGCGTGCCGCTCCGGTTACGGACTTGCTCTTCAGCGCCTGACGGGGCAATCAAGCTGTGCGTATTGCGGGGTTCTGCTGACCGATACGTATGATCACTGGCTCTTGATGTCGGTTGACCACGTCGTGCCACAGGGCGAGGCTCGTCGACTCGGCATCCCCATCGGGTGGTATGACGACGCGATCAACCAAGTGCTTTGCTGTTCCGGGTGCAATGGATTTGGTAACCGCTATGGCTGTGCTGCACTACCGCAGGAGTGCTGGACACTTGAGCAGTTCGTGGCACTCCGTGACGCAGTCTTCGCCGATCGGACTCGGCTGATTGCTGCGCGTCGAGCGAGAGAGCTGGCCCTATTTGCCTCGAAGCCATGGGACACGACGACACCCATAGTGACTCTCACGACAAGTGCACAGGTCGCAATGCCGGCACAACGACTTGAGCTCTGCGAATTCGCGCTCATGGATGGTCTCATGCCTGAGTGTGATACGTCTGGGATGATTGAAGAAGTCAAGAACACGGCCGAGGGGAGAAAACAATAGAGCCGCTCGTAAGGTCGAGATTAGGCGCAGCGAAGTTGAGTGACATGAGGAATTTGCGTGCTTAGCTCGAAGAGTCTGTCTCTGCTGAAAGAGATGTTGGGCTGTGGCGGATGCGCGCACTTCAAAGGCGTCGTCTGCGATGCCTTTCCGAGCGGGATCCCATCGGAGATCCTCATGGGTAATCGTCCACACGATGTGCCAATTCCGGGCGATCATGGGATCCAATACGAGCCGGGCATGGACCTTGTTCGTGAACGGTATCCCTGGCTACTCGATAAGCTCGCGTCGACGGGTGCCGGAAATGAACAACGTGAATTGAGGGACTGGAAGTATTACCGCTGGATGACAGTCGGCCCGGACAGCGCCGTGGTGCCCGGAGGCTACTGGCGCCGGACGCCTGGAGGAATAAGTGAGCGATGGGATCCGGGATCGCGATGCTGGGAACGATTTGCGGCATCGGCTTGAGCCGGGCACTGGAAGATGGCGATGCGATGGTCGATGCCATTAGCGAAGCGGATTTCCTGAACGCGGCTGGAAGCTTGTAACTCGATCTTGCGCACAAGGACTCTTATGCGCAAAATAACTGAATTCCTGACGATTGCTCGCATTATTCGAGTTCGTTCGTAGAGATCCGTACCACGATTCGCCCCGGAATCGCGGACGCTGAGAATTCATCATTTGTCTTATCTCTGGG
>CAYJPA010000026.1:0-3083 GCA_964371945.1 uncultured Sphaerobacteraceae bacterium
CGCTGTCAAGACGGCTATTGTCGCACAACTATTCACGCCAGTCTGAGTACTTACCCAAAGTCAACTTTTCTGATTCGGCGATAACATGAACGTCAGACGGAGGAATTTCGATGTCACGCTGGCGCGCATTCAGCCGCGCATTCAAACTCGCCGTACTTCGGCAGGTGGTCAGCGGCGAGTTGCAGCAGAGCGAGCCAAAAGCCTTCGGCGATCTCGTAGCCTCCGGTCGCACCCGGCAGCGCGACAACCGGCACGCCGATTTGGGAGAGCGCATCGACGTCGCGCAGGATCGTTCGCCGCGACACCTCGAATCGGGTCGCCAATTCCGCCGCGGTAGTGCGGCCAGCTTGAAGTGCGAGCCAGATTCCGGTGAGGCGATCGGTGCGGTTCATATTCCTGATGTGGTCATGAGTACGATCCGCCATCCGTCTGGGTCTTCGAAGGTCACGCCTTTCTCGAGCCAGTATGGATTCTCCGGTTCGACGTGGTGATGACCCATGGAGCGCAGGCGCTCGACGGTTCGCACGATTGCTGACTCATCTGGAATGTAGAAGACCAGGAGATTGTCGCGGGAGGGAGCCGGGCATGGGCTGCCGTCCACGTGTTGGGTGTACTCGAGATGGTAGTCGTGGCCGGGCAAACCGAGCATCACGCCGTCGTATCCAGCGTGACCGGAGAAGCCGCCGATTTGCGGCAATCCGAGTCCGTCCACGTAAAAGCGAACGACGGCATCAAGTTGATCGGTCGGTCGTGCGATCCGGACCTGAACCGCCGGCAAGTCTGTTGGCCACGAATTGCGCAATGCCCTCTCCAATCCATTCTCGTCCGACATGGGAGTACCGGCCCCGCCGTCACCCTGAGGAACGAAGGGTCTCCCCGGAGGGCGTCCGTCGACCCGAGTCGACCCGGTGTGAGGGTTTCACGGCCTCCCGGCGAGACGCTTCGTGCCTCAGCATCACGAACCCGGGGGCAGGGCTCGACAAGTTCGATGCAGCCTAGTATTGGTCAATTCGATTCGCAACGGATGGGGTGCTTGAAGTGCCAGCGTATACTTATGTAGTCATTGTGGACGCCGGAGCAAGCTCTCGGATGAGCGCAGCTCAACTAAAGGAATCAGAACATAACTCGCACGATATTGGAAACAAACGAACCGAAAGAAAAGGCTCTGTTGATCGGAGTCGACATCCCCGGTTCGGAGTGGACCATCCAGGAATCCTTCGAAGAGCT
This sequence comes from uncultured Sphaerobacteraceae bacterium, assembly GCA_964371945.1. GTDB lineage: Bacteria > Chloroflexota > Chloroflexia > Thermomicrobiales > UBA6265 > CAYJPA01. The sequence goes on from CAYJPA010000026.1 coordinate 1,228, forward strand.
CGCTCGCCTCGCTGAAACCGTCGACGTCGAAGTCGTTGGCTTGGTGTCGCAGCGCATGCAGCACGCGATTCCCGGCACCTATTTCGGGAAAGGGAAGCTGGAAGAGGTCGTCGAGCTCAAGGATTCGCTCGATTACGACATCGTGATCGTCGACGACGAATTGACGCCGGCGCAGCTTCGCAATCTCGAAAAGCAGCTCGACGTGCTGATCCTCGACCGCACAGCGTTGATCCTCGATGTCTTCGCCCGCCGGGCGCAGACGCACGAGGGCCGGTTGCAGGTTGAGTTGGCGCAGCTCGAGTACCGGCTGCCCCGGTTGACCCGGATGTGGACCCACCTGTCGCGCCAATCGCGCGGTGGAGTCGGCGTGCGCGGTCCCGGTGAAACGCAGCTCGAATCTGACCGCCGCGAAGCCGGCAAACGGATCTCGCAGATCAAAAAAGAGTTGAGCGAGGTTCATCGCCATCGCCAGCTCTATCGTGACTACCGTCGCGAAAAGCAGGCGCCTGTCGTCGCGCTCGTCGGTTATACGAACGCGGGCAAGAGCACGTTGTTGAACAAGATCACCGGCTCGACTGTGCTCTCGGAGGACAAACTCTTTGCCACCCTCGATCCAACGACTCGCCGCACGGCGATGCCAAGCGGCCGCAATGTGCTCCTGACCGACACGGTGGGATTCATCAACAACCTGCCGACAATGCTCGTGGCCGCCTTCCGGGCGACCCTCGAAGAGATCAACGAAGCCGCGGTGCTCGTCCACGTGGTCGACATCACCCATCCAAATGCCGCCGAACAGGTCGATACGGTCAACCGGGTGCTTGAAGAGCTGGGCGCCGACGGAAAGCCGATGATCGTGGCCCTGAATAAGATCGATCTCGCGCAAGAACAGGGCGTGCCGTCGATCGAGGAGCTCCGGCAGGAGCTGAAGCTACCAGCGGATGTCGTCGCCATCTCGGCGGCCCGTGGGTTGGGACTTGATGAGCTGCTGGCGGGGATCGAGCGATTGCTCGAGGTTGAGCAGGAGTTCGTGCCGGTGACGCTGGTTGTGCCATACAACCGCACCGATCTGGTCGATCGATTCCACAAGATCGGCCGGGTCGAAGATTCGAGTTTCGATGAGCGCGGTACGACCCTGAGCGGGCTGCTACCATCGGCGATGGTTTCGGCGTTTGCACCATTTGTCGCCATCGTGTCTCCCGCGCGACCTGAGCGCGAAACGCCGGTTCTTGTGGCGCCCGAAACCGCCGCGTAGCGGTCACATCGGGCTCGGAATTCTTGTTCGTTAGCACTCGTCAACATTGCTAGGACTATCGTACGGAAAGCCCGCAAGGGTTCTTCCAGTATGTTCCTGGGCACGTACCGCGTCGCTATACTCGGCTCCGGGTCGGGTTTTTCTCGCCCAGCTGACCATGCGTAAGAGAGGGGTTCAATGGTCGACGTGCTCAACGAAATGCTCGCCCGGCTCCGGGCGGATAACGACCTCGACATGGCCGCGATCAGCGCCGACGGCCTGATGGTCGCTTCGGATTTTGCGGCCGGATTCGACGGCGAGGGCATTTGTGCCACGGCAGGCGATGGCTTCTTGATGATGATGGCGCTCGGCGTTGAACTTCAACGCGGCGAGCCAGAAATGCTGACGATCGAGTACCAGGCGGGCACCGTGCTCGTTTGTCCGCTCGAGCATGGAGCGGTGCTGGTGATGCTGACCGGCAATGCCGTCAATCTCGGCCGTCTGCGTCTCGCAGCGCGACGGTTCCAGGCGCAATACTTGGAATCGGCCGCGGTCGCTGCTTAACGGGCACTTTTCGCGGCGTTGGATGATCGACAAGGTGAAGACGACACGATCGTTTCACCTG
>CAYJPA010000026.1:3183-60475 GCA_964371945.1 uncultured Sphaerobacteraceae bacterium
CTTTTCGCGGCGTTGGATGATCGACAAGGTGAAGACGACACGATCGTTTCACCTGAGCGCCACCGCGGCGGGGAGTGCTTAACGTGACCAGCGCGAGAGCATCCGGTTCGTCATCGTACCACGACGCGGGTGTCGACATCGAAAAGGCAACCGCCGCGGTTGAACGGATCAAATCTCACGCGCACGCGACATTCGGATCGTCGGGAGCGGCGCCAATCGGCCATTTCGGCGGTGTTTACCGGCTGCCGGCCGGCGGCGACCAATTGCTGGTCGCCAGCGCGGACGGAATCGGTACGAAGATCAAACTGGCATTTCTGCTCGGTGGGGAAATGCATACCAGGGTCGGCGGCGATCTCGTCAACCATTGCGTGAACGACATTCTTGCCTGCGGAGCACGACCGCTCTTTTTTCTTGACTATGTCGCGATGGGAAAACTCGAAACGGACACGCTTGTCGGTTTGGTGAGTGGGATGGCGAAATCCTGCGCTGAAAACGAGATGGCGTTGATCGGCGGGGAAACCGCGGAGATGCCCGGTCTTTACGCGGATGGCGAGTACGACGCGGCCGGGTTCATTGTCGGCACGGTCGAACCGGAGCGTTTCATCGACGGTCATCTTGTGAAACAGGACGATCTGTTGATTGGATTGCCGAGCGTGGGCCTGCATACCAATGGGTACAGTCTGGCGCGAAAAATCGTTGGGCTCACCGGCGAGGCGGATGTCGACCGGGCAAGACTCGCCGGGCAATTGCCGGGCGGCAACGGCGAGTCGATTGGATCGGCATTGATGCAACCGCATCGCTCGTACCTGGCGGCGATCCGGCCGGCTCTGGAGCGCGGGTTTATCAACGGTATGGCGCACATTACGGGAGGCGGACTGATCGACAACGTGCCACGCATGCTTCCCGATGGTCTCGCGGCCGAGTTCGACCGCTCGACCTGGACCGAGCTACCGATCTTTAGCTTTTTGAATGAACGGGGGCGAGTCGGTGAGATGGAACGCTACCAGGTCTTTAACATGGGACTTGGATTTGTTGCGGCGGTTGATCCGGCAGAGCTTGAGACAGCGCTTTCGATGATCCCGGAGAGCCGGGTGGTCGGTCGCGTTGTTGCGGCCGGGGGCGACGATCGCCGCGTCAGGGGACTTGCGTGAGCGGGCCGTTCCGGGCATTGCCCGGTGGCGTGCTCCACTTCGAGCGCGTTCAACGAGGTTGGCGGAGAGACTGATGCTCGGGCATTTTGACCCACATCTCACGCAACTCATCGTCGACGAGGAGACCTGCTCCTCGATCAACGTCGTCTTGCGACAGTTGATCAAGGATAGTCAGGCGACCACGGCGCTCGTGCTGGATCGCGCGGGCCAGATCATCGTCTGGGACGGACCGACGTATGAAGATCAACGGATGCAGCTTGGCGCCCTGATCGCGGGGACGTACGCCTCGACTCGCGAGGTGGCGCGCATCCTTCAGGAGAATAGCTTCCGAACCCTTCTCCAGGAGGGCGCGCGGGAGAAGATCTTCACCGAGGCGGTCGGAGATCAATGGCTCGTGTCAATCATTTTCGGACGGCATACCCATTTGGGTTTGGTCAAAGTGCTTTGCAGCCGTGCAACCGTCGACCTTCATCAAGTTCTTATTCGCACACTAGAGAAAAACAGATTGCGCCCACGTCTGAAGGATTCCGGGTTGCAAATCGTTGCCAATGACACGATTGACCTTCTCTTCCGGGACGACTCCGAGAAGTGATGGGCTGAGGAAGGACTTATGGCGCTCATCAACGTCGCTGCCCGGGAGATCCACGGAAAAATCGTGTATTACGGTCCCGGTCTATGCGGCAAAACGACAAACCTGCAATATATTCACGGCAAGATCCCGTCCGGCACCAAGGGGGATCTGTTGTCGATTGCGACCGAAACCGAGCGTACACTCTTCTTCGACTTCCTGCCGCTCGATCTCGGCAAGGTGCATGGTTTCACGATCCGGTTCCACCTTTACACTGTTCCCGGTCAGGTCTTGTACGAGCGCACCCGGATTGCCGTGTTGAATGGCGCGGACGGAGTTGTCTTCGTCGCGGATGCGCAGCGAGACCGCCTCTCGGACAATCTACAGAGTCTGCGCGAGCTCGCGAGCAACGTTTCACACCAGGGCAAGCGCTTCCTCGATTTTCCGCTGGTCATGCAATACAACAAGATGGACCTTCCCACCGCGTTGCCGACCCCGGTCCTGGACCGCTACCTCAACACGATCCGCGTTCCAAGATTCGAAGCCACCGCGGTCGATGGCAACGGCGTCTTCGAAACCCTCCGCGCCATCTGCAAATTGGTGACAAACAAGCTCTAAACGACCGGAATTTGAGCACCTTCTCCAAAACCTCAAACGCGGGCCGGCCACGCCGGCCAGGCGCTTGTAACGGTTTGGCCAACTCGCGAAACCAAACACCAGCGAAGGCCGTTATGCATTCGAATCCCAGCAGTGAGCCGGGATGAACTCGAATAATCTGGGAGGATGGGAAAACATGAATGGAATTCGATCGATCGTCGCAGCGGGATCTTTTGTTTTGCTGTCCGCGGCCACTTTGTTGTCCGGGGCGTCTAGTGCAAGCGCCGCCGACGTTTCAACGATCACGATTCATCACCGGCTCTGCCCGACTGATGTCGCCATTACTGACTATTTTGCGCAATGTCACGACAACCTGGTCGGCACCGCCCTTGGATTCACGCTAACGAGCGATTCGGACGACCAAACGGTCGAAACCGATCTCGCAACGAGCAATGCGACGTTCACCACGACACCCGGCACCGTTGAAATCTCCGGCGGCGTTCCGGGCGAATTCGCGAAGACCTTTGTCTACTGCTCGCAGGACGGCGAGGGGATCGATGTCACGACGACCGGGATCGGCGTCAGCTTCGATGCGCCGGCGGGCGAGCTTGTCTGCGACTGGTACAACACGCCGGAAGATTTGAGCGGCAATGGCGACAACGACGATGACGACGACGGCGGCGTCACCACCCTGCCGAACACCGGAATCGGCGGAGCCGGATCGGGCTCATCGGAGATGTTCACCGGACTGCTCATTGGGCTTGGAACCATCGGGGCGGCATCGGTATTCGCGGGCCGCCGTCAGGCATAAGGTGGTCGTATTTTCCTGAAATCATCATCCTGGCGATCGGAGCCGTCGGGGGAATGCCCACCGGCCCCGATTCGTTCGTGCGGCTTCGACGACACTTCTTCTACCGGCAAGAACTTGCCCCGCCGCCCGGCCGCGGGGATGCCCGCAAGTACCGATGTGCACGTTTGACGACCGGCGCCACGCGACGAGATGGATCGGCCCCCAGGGCATGCAAACGGGCGGCCATTCGGCCGCCCGTTTCTCGTTCAAGTGATCGCGATTCGCTTTTGTCCGGAGTGGCCGCTCCGGCGAACCGCCGCGGGGTCTTCGACTGCTAAATTGCCTGGACTCCCAAGAAGGAAATGACCATCAACGCAATCACCCCGAACGCCCGCAACAGCAGATCGCGCGCTTCCAGCCGATCCACGGTCTGTGGCTCGTTCAAAATGTTCTCCCTTCCCTCGAAAGAACTGTCTTGGTCGACGCTTCGGACGCCCCCATTCGTCATCAGCCCATGTGACGATGTGGGTGTATGTACATCCCGATAGTGCGACGCCACCGAGTCTATCGCATCGCGTGACGGCCCGTCAATGGGCTCCAGCGAAAAACATGACGCTCCGACCGTAACGTCGCAGACCCCTCTCCGGAACTAGATCGAAATTCGTTGTTATTTGCCAAGTCTCTCCATTGCCAGATGGGCACATATCGTGAGGATCTGGGAACCTTGGCGCCCTAGGATCGGATTTCATCTGGGAGGTCCGCCCGCGAGCTGCCGGCGCTTTCTGCCGGCGTGGTCTCACCGGGGATCAATGCGAAGAAGCGATCGCGCTCGAGTCTCATCTCGAGCACGTGCAGTTCCCATCGGTCGCGGCCAACGAACTCGATGTGCTGCCCGGTATGCAGGAACCCCACGCGAAGATAAGCCCGTTCCGCCCGCACGTTGTGGCTGAAGACCTCGAGCTTGACCGCGTCCAGTCCGTGTCGCTCGAATGCCTCGGCCATGACGAGCTCTGTTGCCGCGGTTCCATATCCGCGACCCCAGCAATCCTTCTCCCCGATGACGATCCGGAAAAAAGCGGTGCGGCGAGAGGTTCCTTCGAAGTCCGTGAGCGCGGTCGTACCGATTAATCGATCGGTTTCACGCTCGTGGATTGCGTAGCACATCCCTCGGGCTGAGCTCGGCAAGATCAGGGTATCGAAGTAACCCCGTGACTGAATGTCGTTGAGCGGCCGTTGATCGTGCCGGAGCAGCCTGGCGATCTCTGGATCGGCATACCAGCGCTGAAATGAGGATCGGTTTTGGGGCACATGCTTGCGCAAGCAGATCAGTTCTCCGTCGCGAACGAGATCTCCGACGACAGCGTAGCCGGAATCCACCCCGCTGATTCGATCGTGCTCACCGTTGCCGCTCATGCTTGCGCCACGTCGCCGCAGCCAGGCAAATCGTTGTTTGAAATCGTTCATGCCCTTTTCCTGGACCGCGCCGGACCACGCGCGTCCGCACCGTCCGTATAATCGTCCCAGACCCGCGATCGCCGCCACCCGAAACGTACCCGGATGCTCATTCTCATTTGGATCGGCAGTTTCATGCGGTTTCAAAATTCCTCAGCGGCAAAGATTCGTGGTCCGGCGCGATTCGTTGTTTTGTCCGCGGTTCTGATCCTGTGGCTGTCGATCGGGTTTGATTCCGCTCAGGCGCATGCCAGGCTCATCGAGTCGACTCCTGTATCAGGCACCGCGCTCTCCGCGATGCCATGGGAGATTGTCCTGACCTTCAGTGAGGAGATCGATCTCCAGTACTGCGCGGCCAACCTGCTGACCGTTTTCGATGAACCGGTGACTCTCGGATCACTTTCGACGACCGATGACGAGCGAACGCTTCGCATTGCGATCCCCGACGCACCAACCTTGCCGCCAGGCGCCTACATTCTGGTTTGGCGGGTGCTCTCGGGCGCCGACGGCCACGTTACGACGGGAACCATCGCCTTCAGCGCCGGCACAGGGGTCGCTCCTGCCGCGATTTCGTCAAGCGATCAATCCAGACCGCCCTGGTGGCGAATCGCGATTCGGTGGAGCGAGCTGACGGCGCTGGCACTACTGGTCGGCGGCTGCTTTTTCACGCTGTTCGTTTCGCGCCGACCGGTTGCGAGCACCGATTCAGCTTCGTTACTGCTGCTGCGAGTGGCCATTGCATTGCTCATGGTCACGTTGCTCGAAGCCGGATACGACCTGGGAGTCTCCGCGACCGGCTCGCGGTTCTTCAGCCCACCCGGGCTCCCGATCTATCGCGACCTGATTCTCCATGCGACGTCAGGTCGTTCCTGGCTGGCGATCACGATTGCCACCGCGCTCATCGGAGCCATCACATTCAGGAAGGAGCTGCGAGCGGCCCACGCAATCGTCGCGTTCGCTGCGGGTCTGGCTTCACTTGGCAGTCTGTCGTATGCCGGACACGCGGCCGCAACCGCACACCCCATCAGAAGCATCGCGATCGATTGGGTTCATCTCGCAACGGTTGCCTGCTGGTTCGGTTCGCTGCCATATCTATGGCTCTCCCTGCGATTGCTGCGCTCGAGCAGTCCCCCCGGGGATATCAATCAGTTAGCCGGCATGATCGGCAGGTTTTCGAAACTGGGTTTGCTTCTCATGGGGACTATCGTTGCCACCGGGTTTCTCCGGGCGGCGGATCAAGTGTCGGGACCGCAAACGCTGGTCGACGCCGATTACGGCCGCGTTTTGATCGCCAAGCACCTTCTGCTCGTTCCTGTTCTGGTGGCGGCCAGCGCCAATCTCCTGGTGATCGTGCCTCGGATGCGCAAGGCGCAGTCAGTCAACGTTCCTGCGGTCGTTGCTTCCGCATTTCGTTCGACCCGACAGTTCATCAGTGCCGAGATCGCAGCGGCGATCATGATCCTGCTCGCCGCCGCCGCACTTACAGAGCTCGTGCCGGCCGATGGCCCCCTTGCGGTCGATGTCGCGTCCACGTCTATTACGATCGACGAACGTGCTCAATCTGGAGACCTTTCGATTTGGCTGCTGGGCCGCCTCACAGGCGCCGCCAACGACCGGTACACGATCACCGTCGCGGGCACGAACGGAAAACCGCCGGAGAACCTGCAGAGGGTTATCGTGCAGACGTCCACTCAGATCAATGATGAGCAGGTAGGCGATCGGTTTGATGCCCAGCCGCTCGCTGGGTCGACAGGCACGTATGTTCTCCCCGCGCTCCGGCTAGGACTCAAGGGACTTTGGAATCTGGAGATCATCACCCGCCGGGCCGGAGTCGAAGATGTTTCCACGATGATTCAGATCGACACGACCAACACCGGTGCGCAACCGCCAAGACTGGTCGAAGACTCGTGGCGGCTTCCGCGAGTTACGATCGATGCCTGGCTCCTAATAGCCGCCTCCATGGTGGTATTGATCGGAGGAGTTGTCGCTGTGCGGCTGCTGCCGGGAGTCGAACCGTTCGCGGTTGCGATCATCATGACGATGGTCGCGCTCATCACGGCCGGTTTCGCGGTCCAGGGTTACCGGCGGGCAATTCCGGTGAGCGCGGGGACAAACCTGGTCAATTTGAATGCAGTCGAGGCGGGCTCCATTCAGCGAGGAGAGGATCTCTATGCCACCTTCTGCCTGCAGTGCCACGGATCGGGCGCCGTCGGGATCGACGAAGGCGACCCCGAGCACCCGCACTCAGGGGGAACGAACCTGACCGATCGGACAACGGTCAAGCAGCGCGACGGCGATCTCTACTGGTCTATCACTTATGGCATCGGCGGCACGGATATGCCGGCATTCGATGTCGCGTTGAGCGATGCCGATCGGTGGGATATGGTCAATTACTTGAGATCGCTCGAGGAGAATCCGGCTCCAAAGCCGTAGAGCACGCTTTGCAGATAATTCGTAACACGATTCGTTGTTGATCTGCCGCGGCAAATGTCGTAGTCTCCCGTTCGCATGACTGGCCCCTTACCCCAGTAGGTGTTCGCATGGCATGGATAGACCGCCAAATCAAAGCACCCACGGCGCTCAATCCGGCCGGTTTGTGCCCTGCTGCAGTCGTCGCAACCAAGAGGTATTGACTCCTCACTAAGCGACAACCGAACAGCATCGCCGCACCGCCTGGGTCCGCCGCCCGGGCTTTTGTCTTTCCCTTTCGAACTCAACCTGGAGGAGCCGGCCGGTGAGCGATCTCGCGCTCGACTTACGAGCCATCAAGAAGTCATTCAAGAAGAAGCGCAAGGACTATCACACCGCGCTGAACGAGGTTTCGCTGCAGATCGAGCACGGTGAAGTCGTCGGCATCCTCGGTCCGAATGGCAGCGGCAAGAGCACGCTCGTGCGGGTGATCTCGACGCTCGTGATTCCCGATGCCGGCAGCGTTCACGTCTTTGGCGCCGATGCGCTGCGTGACCCCCGCCGGGTGCAACGGATGATCAACCGGGTCAGCGTCGAAGCGAGCTTCTTCAAGAAGCTCTCCGCATACGAGAACTTGACCTACGGCGCGAAGCTTTACGGGGTAATGTCCTCGGCCGCCAAACCGAGAATCACCCAGATTCTGGAAAGCATTGGCTTCGACATGAAGCGAGCATCGGAGCCGATGGAGCATCTCTCGCGCGGAATGCAACAGAAAATCGCGCTCGCGCGGGCATTGCTGACGAGTCCAATGCTGATGCTGCTCGACGAGCCGACCACGGGACTCGATCCCCGCAGCAAAAAGGATGTGCAAGAGGTGGTGCGAAGCATTCGCGGCGAGCACAACGCGTCGATCCTGCTCTGCACGCACGATATGGGCGAAGCTGAGGAGCTGTGCGACCGGGTCGGGATCATCCTGAACGGAGAGATCATTGCACTCGACCACCCGGATGCGTTGAAGCGCAAGTATCAGAGCAATGGCGTGTTGCCCACGCTCGAAGAAGTCTTTATGGCCGCCACCGGAACATCGTTGGAAGATGCCGATGCCGAGGAGGATGACGACCAATGATTGCCCCGGTCGCGCCGGCAAGGAGTGACTGGATGAACGAGGTCATCGCGACCTTTGGGTTTGTCCAGCGGAACTACTATCTGACGAAACGATACTTCATGTGGGAGCTGGTTTGGCTCGCCTACACGATCGCAAATGCGATGAGCATTGGCTTCATCGGCGTAGGCGTTGAGCAGTCGACCGCGGGCGATTCGACCAGGATCACCACGTTTCTCTTGATCGGCGCGATGCTCTGGAGCTATCTCTCGATGCTCTTCGACATGCTCTCGGAAACGGTGAGCTGGGAGCGATGGGAAGGCACGATCGAATACACGTTCATGGCGCCCGCGAGCCGCGCCACGCACTTGATCGGGTCGAGTATTTTCGCGGTGATCTACGGAATCATCCGCACCGCATTGATGTTCGTCGTGATCTCGTTCTTTTTCGATCTCGAGGTCGATCGCGCCAACTATTTGGGCGCGGTGATCGTGCTCTTCGCCTGCAGCATCTCGTTGGTCGGGTTTGGGATGTGCGCCGCGGTGATGCCGCTGCTTTCGCCGGAGAAAGGGCAGCAGGTCACTTTCATTTTCGGATCGCTCTTGCTCTTGATCTCCGGCGTCTACTACGACATCAGCGTCCTGCCGAACTGGATGCAACATCTCGCGCGGCTCTCTCCAGTTACGTACGCGCTGCGAGGGATTAGGTCGGCGCTGCTCGACGAAGCAGGCATCGGCGAATTGTGGGAATCGATCTGGCCATTGTTGATCATCGGGGCGATTCTGGTGCCGCTGGGGCTGTTGGTGTTCAGTGCGGGCGAAACCTTCGCGAAACGAACCGGCCGACTGAAGAGAAGTGGATAACATCATTCGCGCGGGGAGCACATACCCCATACGCAACATGCGAGAGATTCTGGTCAGCGTCCTGACGCCAATCCTAGAGCGTTGATCTGCATATGGCTGTGGCCGGCGGCGAGCAGTGGTTCGATGATGTCCCGCTCGAGATCAGGGACATAACAGACGATCAGGTCGCCTTTGCCGGTTGGAGCGATCGTGACCTCACCGATCGCGGCGGGCAGAATACACGACTCCGCTTTAGCAAGCGTTTCGACTCCGCCTGGAAAGTGGATCTGAACCGGATCGCCGAGGTTGGTAACGGCCAGGCAGCGTTGAGGGTGGGCAGGTTCCGTATGCGACGAACTCAGCGTCCATCGTTCGAGCGCGAAGTACTTTCCCGCCGCCCCGACTGAATAGCGGTTGTGACCACGCATTATCGCGAGACCAGCATTCGGCTGCGGCAAGAAGTCGGTCTTGAGCTCGGCCAGCGCCGATTCGATATCCGCATCCCACTGCTCCGGACTCAGCTCGTTGCCGAATAAATCCGTGGGCATCACCATCCGGCCGAGATCCGATGTTTGCTGAATTTCAAAGATGAGCGTGTCTGGTCCAAACGAATGCAAGATGCACCCCGGCACGTACACGGTGTCGCCGCTTGAGATCGGATACCGAGGCATCACCGCGTCGTAGTCCTGCATCTTGAACGCGGCGACCAACTGCTCTCGCGTTTTATCCGGCTTGGTGCCTGCCAGAATCGAGGCGCCCGGCGCGGCCCAGAGGATGTGCCACGCTTCGGTTTTGCCGTTTGGCGCGCTGTAGATGCGGGCGGCCGTCTCATCGTCGGCATGGAGGTGCACCGGCAGCATGTGCGAAGCATCCAGGAACTTGCCGAGCAGCGGAAAGTGCGGGCCCCGCCACCCTGTGCCGACAAATTCTTCCGGATAGGTCAACGTGAGGTCGCGTATCGAGGTGCCGGCCAGCTCACCATTCAGCACGATCGCCGAGGTATCGGCGTGATCCGTGTATTCCCAAACCTCCGCCACGACACCATCTGGCATCCCGGTCTTGCCGAGCATCTCCGGAATCAGCCGCTCACCGAATGCGTAGGTACGGATGTGGACGCTCAACTTGATGGGGTACCAGTTCATTTCAGGCCCCTCCTTCATGCTCCGTTACACGCGATCAGTCGACACCGTGACTTTGCCCTCGACCACCTCGACAGTGTAGGTCCGAACTTTCATCTTCGGGGAGCTCAGGCACTTTCCGGAGGTGATGTCGAATTCGATCCCGTGCCAGGGACAAACTACGATCTCGCCGCGCCGGTCGTATTCATGCAGCCATCCGGTGCGTTGGGAGCAACGCCACTCGCCGCTGGTCGTTCCGGAACAGAGCGGTCCCTGCTGGTGTGGGCAGAAATTCGGTAATGCGTAGAGCGCGCCATCGACGTTGAAGACGCCGACCTCAATCTTGCCGAGGTTGACCACGCGATGGCAACCGGCCGGGAACTCCTCGATTGATCCGACTTCATAGACCGCCATCAGGAGACCCCCGCGGCCGCTGGAACCGGCAAGTTATAGAGATCGACCGCGTTCTGTCCGAGAATGCGCTGCTTCATCTCATCCGACATTGGCAGATTCTTGATCGCCCGAGGATGATCGAAGTCATGGTGCGGCCAGTCGGAGGCAAAGAGTGTTCGTGTGCCGTCCGAATCGTAGTGTTTGATCGTTTCAACAAGATGCATGGGCTCGTCCGGTTCTTCGACGGGTTGAGTCGCGAACCAAAAGCGCTCTCGCATATATGCGCTGGGCGGACGCTCCAGGAATGGCACGAAGCGCCGGTATTCGCGGAAATAGCGATCCATCCGCCACATCAAATAGGGCACCCACCCGACACCCGCCTCCGTAAAGGCGAACTTGAGTTTCGGGAAGCGGGCCGGAACCCCGGTATGCATAATGCTCACCAAGTTGGCCATCATGCCGAATGCGTGCGATACGACCTGCCGGCCGAAATGATTTTCGAACTGGTCGAGCTGACACGGGAATGCCGGCGAAACGAGCGTCACGCCATGGAGCGCGAGCGGCAGCTCCATGGCTTCGGCGGCGGCGAAGATCGGATCGTATTTGCGGTGGCCCCAGAGTGGATTGACCCCTGCCGTTGGCAAGTAGACCGCGACGATCTTTTTCTCCTTGCCGTACGTTTCGATCGAACGCGCCGAATCCTCAGGGTTTTGAGGACAGGCCAACAGCGCGCCGTAAAGATGCCGTTCGCGATTCAGCCACTCCTCGATCAACCACCGGTTGTAGGCGTGCGAGAGCGCCGTTGCATACTCGATGTGAGGAATCGGCGCGAAAAGCAGCATATGGTCGGGAAAGAGCACCGCCGCATCGATTCCAAGCTCCGTAAGCTCCGAGCGCATTTGCGCCGCGGTACCGACACCGCGGACGGGGTGTCCTCCCAGTATCGGCGGGTCCAGTTTCAAGCTCGGAGCAAACCCGGGAACATCGAGATAACCCCACTCATGGCGCCCCAACTCCTCGAGCGAGAGCCGCCAGGGTTGATCGCAGTACGGCGCCAGCGCTCCCGGCGTATCGTTGACGTGAACGTCCGCGTCGACAATGAACACAAGAACCTCCACACCCCAGGCGATCGATTCTGGACGCTGGCCGGGTGAAACAAAAACACAACTCCGCTATGTCCGGCAGAATACACTAGGGGTATCATGCCATCATCTGCTGTCTCCGGGAGGAAGCCCCATGACCCGCGAGGTCGTGCTCGGAATCGACTCAAGCACGCAATCGACCAAAGTCCTGGTCGTCGATCTTGAATCAGGCGAGCAGCTCGCGGAGAGCCGCGCACCCCACGCCGGCGATCATGTGCAAGATCCTCGTGACTGGTGGTCCGCGCTCAAGCTGGCCATCTCGATTGTCATCCACCCGGAGTTCAAAATACGCGGACTCTCTGTTGCCGGGCAGCAGCACGGTCTGGTCACGCTCGACCGACATGGCGAACCGGTTCGGCCCGCTCCACTCTGGAATAATCTCGATTCCGCCGCGGACGCTGAGCGACTGAACGACTTGGCCGATTTCGCGTCGGCGGTCGGAACCAGACTTGTCGCTTCGATTACGATCACCAAGCTGGCGCACCTGGCTCGGACCGCTCCCGAGGACCTCGCCCGGACCACAATGGTCGCCCTTCCGCACGACTATCTCAATTGGCGACTCACCGGCGAGCTCGTGACCGATCGCGGAGAAGCATCCGGTTCGGGCTGGTGGTCACCGGCGACCGGTACAATGCGCCCCGATCTGCTCGCGCTCGCGGTCGGAGAGTCCGATGCGGCGAGAATTCAATTTCCCCGCGTGCTCGATCCCGAAGAACTTGCCGGACGGTTGACTGATACCGCTGCACGCGAGCTTGGACTTCCATCGGGAATCCCAGTTGGTCCAGGAAGCGGCGACAATCCGGCAGCGGCGGTTGGTGTCGGCGCCACCGATCGCGAACTTGTCGTCAGTCTCGGCACGAGCGGAACCGCCTATGCGGTCTGCGATCATCCGACCGCCGATACCGGCGGCGAGGTCGCCGGATTCGCCGATGCCACCGGCCGATTCTTGCCGCTAACGTGCATGTTGAACTGCACGCGCGTGCTCGATTCGGTCGCCGAAATGTTTGGAATCGAACGAACTGCCGCACTGAATCGAGCGGGCGATGTGCCGCCTGGGGCAAACGGCCTCATGTTCATGCCCTATCTGAGCGGCGAACGAACGCCAAACTTGCCGCGCGCCACCGGAACGTTCCACGGCCTAACCGCATCTGCTCTGACCGCTGATTCGATGCTCCGGGCCGCGATGGACGGTGTCGCGGCGGGCCTCGCCTATTGTGTCGAATCACTCGATCGCGTAAGCGTCACCGCTCCGAAGATCGTCCTCGTCGGTGGTGGTTCACGCCATCAGAGCTGGCAACAAGCGATTGCCGATGCCACCGGCCAACCGGTCACCGTGCGTGGAGGCAATGAACACGTGGCGCGAGGCGCGGCGATCCAGATCGCGGCCATATTGCGCGGAGAAACCGTGGCCGCGCTTTCGGAGCGGTGGCGTCCCGGCATTGTGGCCGAAGTCGTGCCGGTGCCTGACGCCCGCACTGCCTTCCAGATGGATCGACGTCGCTCGCTCATCGATCTGATGCGGACATCGCGCATTTAGCCGCGTTCCGGAGGTCCATCATTCAGCCGCGAATCTCAAGCCCGGTTACCGGGTTTTCGTCGTGCGCCGCGAACGATACGTCGTCAAGACGCGTGGCACCTCATCCTACAATCGCGTGGACGCGCCCACCGATCCAATCCGGCTCAGCGTGTCGAAATCTGCAATGTGTTTGGCGTATGCAGATCGGAACACCGGCAGCAACTCTGAATACGTGGCCCGCGCTTCAGGATTTGGCTCAACCAGCCTGTCGTACCTTCCCCACTGTTGGGCGGCAATCGCTGGATCGAACAGGTCGAGGCAAGCACCGGCGAGCAGGGCGGCGCCCAGTGCCGATTGCTCGACCGTCAGGAGCGGTTTGACCGCGAGGCCGAAAACATCTGCCACGATCTGACGCCAGAGAGGGCTTTGAGCGCCGCCGCCGCATAGCACCACCGACGTCGGAGTCGAACCGAGCGAACGCAGCACGTCGAACGCATCGAAGAGCGCAAAGGTCGCACCCTCCATGACGGCTCGGACGAGATGACCCCGGCCATGCTCGGCAGTGAGACCGAGAAACATCCCGCGAGCGTTGGGATTCATGTGCGGTGTGCGCTCCCCAGAGAGATAAGGCAGAAAAAGGAGCCCGCCAGCTCCGACGCTGGCTTCGGCCGCGGCGGCCGTCATCACGGCGTACGCATTCGCTTCATCCATACAGAAGATCGAATAACGCAACCAGCGCAGCGCCGACCCGGAAACCATGGTCGCGCCCATGTGATACCAGGCTGCGCCAACACTACTGTTCGGCAGGCAATTGCCCCAGGTATGAATGCGGCCGCGAACATCCGGGACGAATCTCTTCAGCGGAACAATGACCTGCGATCCGGAGCTGATCGTCAGCGCCATTTGATCGGGCCGAACCACTCCGGCGGCCAGCGCGGCGAGCGGGGCGTCCGCGCCACCGCCCGCAACCGGAATGCCGGCCTCGAGTCCAAGCTCCAACGCCGGATCGGTTGCCAACCTCCCGCTGACATCGCCCGATCCCGACACCTCCGGTAATAGCGCTCGATCGATGTTGAGTTTCGTCAGAATCTCATCCGACCAGTCCCACTCCACGACATTGAACAGCAGGGTGCTCGACGCATCGCTGGGCTCGGTGGTGAGCTCCCCGGTCAACTGAAGTCTCAGCCAGTCCTTCGGCAAGAGGATCGTTCGAACCCGCCGCCAGAGCTCTGGCTCATGGCGTTGAATCCAGGCGACTGAGGCTGCCTGGAAACCGGCTGCAACCGGACTGCCGGCAATTTCGATCAAGCGTTCCGCACCGACGTTTTGGGTGATCTCAACGACCTCGGCGCCACTCCGGGTGTCAGCCCAGATGATTGCAGGGCGAAGTGGAATCCGATGCTCGTCCAGGAGCACGGCGCCGTGCATCTGACCCGAGAGACCGATCGCATCGATCCTCGGTTGACCGGCGGCGGCTGTCGCCTGGCTCACCGCGGCGACTGTCGCCCGCCACCAGTCATCGGGATGCTGCTCGGACCATCCCTGACGCGAATGATGGAGTGGATGTTCGGCCGCTCCGTTCCCGATCGTTTGACCAGACTCGTCTACAACAATCACCTTGACTGATCCGGTGCCAAGATCGATCCCCATCAATGCGGTCACGACTCGACATCCGAATCGCCGCTGAACAGAGCGTGGATCGCGTGGTTCAGCGGCCGCAGTGCCTCGAAAATCCCCTGGTAGACCTCCTTGAAGTAGCGGTCGTAAAGCGCAACGTCGTTCGACACCGGTTCGATCTCTCGTGGGTGAATCTGCACGGAATCTAGCGCATGTTGAGCGTTGCGATAGACGCCGGCCGCGATGCCGCCCAGCATCGCTGCGCCAAGTGCGGTTCCCTCTTCCAGATCGACGATCCTGTGAATCTTGTTCATCACTGACGCCTTGATCCGGAGCAGGAGCTCGTTCCTGGAAGATCCGCCGATGACCGAAATCTCCGGGAATTCGTCCAACCCCGCGAATCCGAGCAGAGATTCGACGCTGGCCCGTGCCTCATACGCCAGTCCCTCGAGCACTGCCCGCATCAACGCGCCGCGATCGATGTCGGTGGTCAGGCCAATGAACGCCGCCCGCGCCCGTGAATCGGAATGCGGCGAGCTCGCCAATCGCAGATGCGGTATAAAACCCGCGCCGTTGCTGCCAGCGGGAGTCGCCCCGGCCTCACCCAACAATCGCGGCCAATCGAGATCGTTCCCGAACGAACGATGAACCCAGTCGACACAAGCGCCCGAGGTGTAGAGTCCGCCGAAGACGTAGTAGCTGCCGGCCACAACATGCGCGCCTTGCGCATATCCCTGCCGTCCCATCTCGGGATCGGAAAGTGGTTGATCAAGCGGGAGGAACAATGCCTCGGCCGTGCCCATCGAATCGAGCATTTGACCGCGCCGGGTGACGCCGGCCGCTAGTGCGCCACAGACATGATCGTGCCCGCCGGCCCCGACCGCCGCCCCTTGTGGCAATCCGGTCAGAGCGGCGGCCCCGGCGGTGACGCTCCCGATCCTCGTGCCGCTCGCGACGGGCGGAGCCATCAACGAACCAGGCAATCCAACCGTTTCGAGGATTCCACTGTCCCAATCGAGATTGCGCAGGTTGAAGATCAACGTGCGCGATGCGAGCGACCAGTCGGTCGCGGCCTCGCCGGAAAGCTTGAACGCGATGTAGTCGGCAATATGCAGCCAGCGGACTGAACGGGCGAACGCGTCCGGCTCGTTTTCTCTGATCCAGAGAATCTTGCTGAGACTGAAAATAGTTTCTAGCGAAAGACCCGTGACCGCGAACATCGCATCTTTGCCGATGTGACGTGCCAGCCAATCAGCTTGATGGATCGTTCGCCGGTCGAACCAGGCGATCGAATTGTGCGTCGCATCACCATGTTTGTCGAGCGTGATGCCCGATTCACCGACGCTCGCGACCGCGATGCCGGCGATCCGGCGCGGGTCATCGATCTTCGCGATCGCTCCACGGAGTGCGGTCACGGCCAGCGACCAAAGCTCGGCCGGTTCGTAGTACGCCCAGGTCGGTCTGGGTACATGGGTAATCGACGGCACGCTGTGCAAGGCGACCGCCCGGCCGTTGGGCTCATAGATCACGGCCTTGACGTTGGTCGAGCCCATGTCCAGGCCGACGAGTAGCGGTTCGGAATCGTTTCGTGCGGTCATTAGCGAATTCGTCCTTCGAGGAGACGAGAACCGCGTGCGCTTGATCCCAAACATTGCGCACCGGGGGGAGCAATCATGCCCACCCCCAGCAAATCAAAAGCATTGTGCGGACGAAAACTAACCTTTGACGGCACCGAGCGAGAGACCGCGCACGATGTACTTCTGCACGAGGAGCGCCGCGATCAACGGAATCGAGACCATTGTCAGCAATCGCGTGCCCACGAATTGGTAATCCACACCTCGTGTCTGTTCGGCGCCGACAAGCATCACCGACATGGGACGTGCGCTGTCCTGAGTCGTCGAAATGGCGAACAGGAATTCGTTCCAGCTAAACGCCATGCACAGAATGAAGCTCACCACGATACCTGGCAGCACCAGCGGCACCGCGATTTTGAAAAAGATGCCGAATCGTGTGGCACCGTCGACTTGTGCGGCCTCCTCGAGCTCGACTGGTACCTCTCGGAACATCTGTGTGAGGATGATGATCGGGAACGCCAAATTGAAGGTCGCGTTGATCGCTATCAAGCCGACCAGGGAATCGTAGAGTTTGAACTGGATCATCAACAACACGAACGGTGTGACAAAGACAACCGGAGGCATGATGCGCTGAGAAAGAAACCACGAGGTCAGACTGCCGTTTGACGGGCGGTGATAGCGGAATCGAGCGATTCCATACGCCGCTAGGGTTCCGAGAACAATTGCCACTCCCGCGGCACCAAAAGCGACAATTGCGCTGTTCTTGACCGCAGTCCGAACTTCTCGCTCATCCCACATGTTCCGCCAAGATTGAAGCGTAGGATCGAACGAAATCCACGGCAACCACTTGTTGCCGTAATTGTCCAGGGGGTCCTTGATGGAACTTATGAACGCCCAGTAGAACGGAAACAGCGTCCACGCCAAGACCATCGCGATCATCAACCAAATAAACAGGGTGCCGATTGCGTGTCCCAGGGCCGATCCCGATCTCCGTCGCTTGTTTGATGGCGCTTGTGAGGTCGCGGCGCTCATCCCTTAAGCCCCTCCTCTTCGTAGACGTGCTGGATCTTATTCCAGAGCAATCCGACGACGATCGCCACGATCGCCAACAGGAGAAACGCCTGCACCGCGGCGTCACCATAATTAAGATTCTTGCGCGCTGTACGATAGTTGAAGAGGCTCCAATACTCGGTCGCACGGCCGGGACCGCCGAGCGTCAGCGACGCCGGAATGTCGAACACTTTGAACGCGTCGATCGTGCGCAACAGCAGGATCAACCAGAGAATTGGCGCCATGAGCGGAAGTGTCATGTAGCGGAACACTTGCCACGCGGACGCGCCGTCGACCTCCGCCGCCTCAATGACGTCTTGGGGTAGGTTTTGCAGGCCCGCCAGCGCAATAACGAACACGAACGGTATCCACAACCAGGCGTCGGCCAGCACCGTGCTGTAGCGAGACCATTCCGGGTTCGACAGCCAGGGTTTCGCCCCAATCCCAATCCGATCCAGCCAGGTGTTGACCGGACCCCCTCCCTCGTACAGGATTGTGCGGAACAGGAAACCGATTCCCACTGGCGCCGCGAACACTGGGAGCGTAATCACGGCCCGCAGCACGGCCCGTCCACGCAGCTCACGATTCATGAGCAATGCCAACAGGAAGCCGAAGAACATCTCGATTGATACAGATGCGGCAACAAACGAAACCGTGTATCCAAGTTGCGTATCGAGTGGGTCTTTCAACGTGTGCGTAAGAAAATCGACCAGTACAACCGGCACTGCCACGACCGGAACAAACCCGAGCGCACTTCGGAGCGTAGAGCGCCCAACCTCGTGATTCGAAATGAAACCTAGCACCAATCCAACCAGAATTACGACTCCGGCGGCAATGACTGAGGCAACGACGGTTCGTTGAATGGTGTCATTCCAGGATTCAACCTCCCAAAGCCGCCGGTAATTATCCCATCCGACAAATCGATTGATTCGTCCGTTGCGAAAACCATATCGGCTCGTGGTAAAGGCATACACTAGAGGGAAGATCGTCATCACTAAAATCCAGATAACCGCGGGCAGTAAGAACAGCCACTTCAGCCAAAACCGGCCGAAGACCGGATCCTCGCGATTCCACCAAAGCAACGAAGCCCAGGGAACGACAGCTGCCAGACCGACGAACACCCACATCCAGGTGAGACCTGATCCAAGTCCATCCGCATCAGGATCGATCGAGGAATCCCGCGTCATGACGTAATACGGCAAGATCATAGTGACAAGGCAAAGCAACGAAGAGGCGAAGGTTCGAATGAACCGCTCGGTCAGCGGAAACAGCAGGAACACTCCGGTAGCAGCTAGTCCCGTTAGCCAAGAAAGGCTCGTGATCCAGCCACGCCCCGAGAGGTTCAGCTTCCTTGCAACGTCCGCGAGCTTCAGCGATGAACCGTCGGAGAGATCGAGCGCGGCCACGCGATTTGCGCTGAGGAGTGCGCCGATCATCAATCCCACAAATAGCGCACGGGGCAGAAATTCGCTTCGCTTCCGTCGCTCGTCGTCATTCACCCGAGAGCGAGACAACGTTGAAGCCGAGGATTGGGGCGGATTTGAATGCTCGATTCGCGCCATCGTCGGACCCTCGCGATTACTGCTCCGTACGCCGAATGACTGTGCTCAACGTTGAACGTCGTCTCGATCGGCTCGTCGTCCCTGGATTCGAACCAACTGTGCTCCTATTGGATTTGTCGTCGTTGGGGGCCTCACGGATGAAGACCTGTCAGGTCGGCTATTGAGTCCGAGGACAATGAACACCCGCTACGCGGGGGCCGGTTATCCGGCCCCCGCGGGTTCAGCATGCCGAATTCGTCGTCAACGGATCACAATCCGAATGACGCCTTGTACTCCGCGAGCTGCGCATCAAGACCGAGCCGATCGGTAATCTCGTTGAAGTCTCCATACATCGCTTCAAGCGCTTGCTCCGGAGTTTGACCTCCGGAAACAGCTTCGGCAAGGCGGATGTCGAGAGCATTCCAGTACTCGGATGTCCCAGGAATCCGGAGATACGGAAGTTGGTTCGGGTTTGCGAACGAATCGTAGTACGCCCGGGTGTATTCCTTCGCATCGGTCTCATCCCAGCCCTGGCTGAGATACGCTTCGATGTTTCCTGTCCCACCGTCGACTACATCCGCCGGCATTTGCGATAGCCGTCCCGGGTCCACACCGTCGGTTCCGCGGGCCGCGTAGAACTGCTGCTTCGGTATCGTAGCCATCAGGGCCCAGAAGTAATAGGTGGCTTCGGCGTTCGCGGAATTCTTGGCCACGACACCGGCCCACGACCCACCGGTCGTATTTCCGGCGTAATTAACCTCGGGAGTCGCCGTCTCCTCGCCCGTGAGTGCGTTGATGTATGCGAGAGTTCCCGGAAGCTGCGCGGTTCCGATCTTGCCCTTGACAAACGACGTGCGTTCGACGGCAAGTGCTGCCACATCACCCCAACTGTAGGTGAAGACCGCATTTCCGTTGAGGAACCAGTCCCACGCTTCGCCGAGCGCCCAACCAAGTTGCGCCTCTGGACCCTGTTTTGCTAGATCCAGGTACGCCTGCATGGCTCGCCGATGTCCTTCGGACTTGACGAGTGGCTCCATCGTCTCGGGATTGAACCAGTAATGCACCGGATTGGTTGGACCGATGATGAACGGAGCCGACAGCGACATGTAGTGGAACATGCCCTGACCACCGGTCTTCAGGTGCATCGAAACACCTGTTCCCGGTGTCCCAGTGCCCAGATCCTTGCCATTGAAGTAGGTTGCGATCGCAACCATCTCGTCCCAGGTCTTTGGAACACCGAGGTCGTTGCCCGTTGCGGTCTTATACGCCTCCATGTGGGCAGGATCGGTCAAGAGATCGCGGCGGTAGTAGAGCACCTGTCCGTCGGCATCAAACGGAATGACGTAGGTCTTGCCGCCGTATTTCCGCAGGGCCTGGACGCCGGCAAACTCATCGGCCAGTGCGGGGTCTGGGTAGGTGGCGGTATCGGCGACCCAGTCGTCGATCGGCAAAACGAAGTCGCCGGCGACGAGTTCGCCCAGCCACCACATTCCGATCATGACGCCGTCTATTTCATTCGCTCCGGTAACCTGGTCCTCGATGAACTTCGGCAGCGTCTCAGGAATCGGGTAGGCGACGATGCTGACCTTTGCTCCAGTCGCGCTCTCGAATTCTGGCCGCACTTCGTCGAGTGGAACCTTGACCGAGGCATCGATCACGGCAATCGAGATTTCAACGCCCGCGAATTGCGTGCCGTCGCCGGTGGCAACGACTGGAGGTGCAGCAGCGTCCTGGGCTCGCACATCGGCAGCCTTCAGGAACAAACCGATTGCCGGAGCGGAGATTCCGATCGCGGCCGCTCCTTTAACGAAGCCGCGGCGGTCTAGCTTCCTGGACACCAGATCACGATACAACTCGTGAACACGTTTATCTGCCACGAAAGTGCCTCCCTCTGTCGTCATGACGACTAACCGCCCGGCCACAGTGCCGGTTGTCTTCGCCGATCACACACGGGATCGGTTTCCTCCGAAGACTGGAGCATTGCTCCCGCACGTAATGAGTAGGCGTTCGGACGGCGCTTCGGCTGCGCCTCCGGCCTAGCCGTGGATGATCGATCGCAACCGCTTTGACACGGCGACCGGATCATCGTGCTGCCACACATTTCGACCGTATATCACACCCTTCGCACCGGCTTCGACCGCGGCTCGCGTGCCCTGCCAAAGCGCTTCAGGATCCGCGCTCTTCGATCCGCCGAGGAGCAGCACAGGCACTCCGCAGGTGTCGATGATCTTGCGCATCGAGGTGGGATCGCCGGAATACTCGGTTTTGATCGCGTCGGCGCCAAGCTCGACCGCCATCCGGCTGCCCCAGGCCAATCGGTCCGCGTCTTTTTTGTCCTCGACTCTCGTGCCCCAAAGCACGACCTCGACGATCAACGGCAATCCAACGCGATGAGCTTCCTGCGCTCCCTGCGACACCGCCCGGACATTGTCGGCAAAGAGCGGACCCTCGCCCGCGCCGATCATCAGGAACATCACCGCCGCGTCGGCGCCGAGCGCCAATGCTTCCGAGGGCGAGATCAAGACCCGGTAGGCCTCGCCCAAATCGTTGATGTATGGGTCGTTGATGATCCAGTCGCACCGCACGATGGGTGACGGGGCTCCGCGCCGGGCAAAGATTTGGCCGGCTTTCTCGAGTGTCCCCGGGCTCACGAGCACGGCATCAGGATCGCCAGCGACGATCTTTTCCAACGTTGCGACGATGTTCTCTGCCCCGGCGGGGACGCCGATCGTCACGCCATGATCAACTGCCGTGATGAACGAGCGTCCCGTTTCTGGATTGAAGAGCCGGCCGAGACGAATCGAGTAGCCCGTGGACACCAATCTGTTGGTCCTTCCATCGATCGCGTGATGGTCGCCGCCACGACTTGGGCGGGGCGACACAATTGATTGTTCGCATTCGAGCGAATTCGCCGTATCTACGGGATATTAGGCACAGGTCGGCGAGACCGTCAATAGCTAACGTGAAATTGGTCAGCACATTCAACGATGAAACTAACGAACAACGCATTTGTGAATTTACGCAATCCGAATAGAGCCGGTTAAGTGCCGATTGCATAAACCCATGCCAGTCCGAGAAACACGACCCCTCCTGCCGCATGCGGGAAGATCGTTCGTAGTGCCACAAGGGGCAGAGTCCAGTACAGCAGTGCGTTGCCAAGTAATCCCAATAGCACGGTGACCGATGCTCCGGTCACAAACGACTCTTCCCAACCAGCGATCGTCAGCGCCAATGAAGGAATCGCCGTTGTTGACCAACAAGGCCTCATGGAACGTTTCTGACCGAGCTTCGTCGTTAAACTGCGAATGCCGACTCGCCGATCGGCTTCGATATCGCCAATGGACCGCGTGATCTGTACGCCGCCGATCGCCAGGAGTCCGATGGGATCCGTCGTCAGCAGCTCCAACCGGAACTCGTCTACAGCCACGGGGATCCAGATTGGGAGGAGAGGCAAGGCGAGCATATATGGCAGCCAGGCAAATATGGTTCGTTTGCACCAAAGGCTGTAGGAGGCGCCGATCGCGCATCCCAGAAACGCGAGCAGAAAGGACACGGGATCGCGCGGAGTCGATCCAAGGGCGAGCAGCAAGAGACCTGAGCTCAACAGCTTGAGTGGGCCGCGCTCGGTCGCCCGCCCGCGCGGCAGCGGCTTGTCTGGTTTCGTCGTCCGATCGATATCGCGATCAGCCAGCTCATTGACGACGCCGATCACGGTTTGCGCACCAAGCATGACAACGAGCAAGCCAGCCCGGCTCCTGGGCGATGCGTCAGGATCGATCGCGAAGCTGAGCGCGATGGTTGCCAGCAGTACGATCAGAATCGGCCCAGGATGGGCGAACTAAATATAGGACGAGATCTTCCGGACGTTGTCGTGACGGTTCACTGAACGCGAAGCGCTCACCTTGACGGCCGTACGCTCGGCAGTCTGGGCGTTGCTTGGCCATTGATTCGGTTCCGTGAGCAGCTAGACGGTCAATTTTGATTCATCCACCGCGTGGCCGAACTGCACGCGCATCGAAAGCGGGGTTTTGAACATGGGCCACGGCGATGACGTCCGCCGAGTTGTCCAGGTGGCCACCGCGCCATAACGCAGCACGAGCTCAACCGCGACACCGGTTCGAGCCGGCGCCGAAATCATGACGACCACATGATCTAGCTCGACTGCAAAACCGATTGGAGGCGCGACGCCTGCCCGTTCGAGCTGGCCGCGCACGGGAGAGCGTTTGTCATCGAGCACTTTTGTCAGGTGACCGAAGCCATTGCGATGCACCGCGGTAAGCAGTTGCCCCAACTGCGAGCGGTGAACCGTTGCCAGAACGGTATCCTCGAAGTCATGCACCACTGAATCCACATCACGAGGCAAGGTGCGACTCTATGTCACAACGCGATGGTACATTGTCGTGTACGAACGCGCCAGTTATCCGCAGCATGAATTCGAGTTTGACTTTATGGAACGGTCGAGGTGGCGTCAGCTTCCGACGTGAAGAATGAGCTGCGCCAGAGTGAAGTAAATGATCAGTCCAGTGCCGTCGACCAGACTACTGATCATCGGCGCGGAGACGACCGCGGGATCGACCCGCATTTTGCTCAACGCCAAAGGAAGAACCGCACCGATGACGGCGGCCCAAACGACGAGCACGAGCACCGTGACTCCGACCGTAAAGCCAAAATCGCTGCCCCCCTTGATCGACCCTCGAACAAACATCAGTGATCCCATCACCAATCCTAGTCCCAGGGCGGTGACAAACTCTTTGCCGATGATCCGAACAAAGTTGCGAGCACTTGCTTCGCCGAGTGCCATCGCGCGAATCACGGTTGTCACGGTCTGCGAGCCGACATTCCCTCCAGTTCCAATAAGGATTGGAACAAACAGGTAGAGCAGCGCTTCATCGGCCTGCAAATCACCGTAGTGATCGTAGATCGCGAGGGTGAAAAACTGCGCCATGAATAGCGCTAGAAGCCAGACGATGCGCTTTCGAAACAGCAAGAATGGAGACGCGCGCAGATAGGGCTCATCGAGAGGAGCGGAGCCCCCCAACCGCTCGATATCCTCGGTCGCCTCCGCTTCAAGGATATCGTGGACATCGTCCGCGGTGATGATGCCGACCAGACGGCCGTCGTGCTCCAAAACCGGCAACGCCAGCAAATTCAATTCGGTCAAAAGCCTGGCGGCGACTTCTTGATCGGCGTCAACCCTGACGGAGACTGGGTTCTGGAACATAAGGTCATGGACGCGGGTGTCTTGTCTAGTCAGAACTAACCGGTGCAACGAGAGAACGCCGAGCAGGCGCTCATCTTCGTCGAGCACGTACACGTAGTTGACCGTTTCGGCCTCTTCGGCCACTTTGCGTAATGCCGCGACCGCCTGATCGGCCCGCATCCCCGGGGAGATCGCGACAAACGCCGGAGTCATGATTCCGCCGGCGGAATCCTCCGGGTACGCCATCAATTCGCGGAGCTCTGCCGCCTCCGCGGGCTCCATCTCGACCAGGATGGATTGGTGAAACTCAGGCTCGACCTCATTGATGATGTCCGTCGCATCATCCGGGTCGATCTCTTCGAGCAGATCGGCGGCGTGCGCGGCGGACATCCGCTCGAGAACGTCCGCGGCATCGCGATCCTCGAGCAGCGAAAGCACTTCGGCCAGCGCTTCGTCGCCGAGCGTGTTGAATAGGCGCGACAGTTCGCTCCTCGAGAGATCCTCGAGGAGCTCTAGCGCATCTTCTTCAACGAGCCGGGATGCAAGTTCTTTGGCACGAAAGCTGTCGCCTGAGGCGACGGCTTCGCGAAGACGTTCGAGAATCGGCGTGGCTTCATCTTGCTCACGCTCGACCGAAGCACTCATCAGCTATGAGCTCACGGTGAGCGCTATTTCGCGGGACCGCTGTTACGCTTTACCGCCGATCGGACCAGGTTCGCAACTCGTCCATGGTGCACATGATCGGCGACGATTGGCGCCACGATTTCTTCGCTGACCACTTGTGGCGCGCGTTCGACAATCCGTGGAGCGACAGGAATAGTCCGGACGACCGGACGATCCTCATTCTGCGTGATATAGAAGCGGACCTGGGTCTGCATCGTTTCACCGCCCTTTCCGCACGAAACGTGGATTTCGTGCATTTGGTGCCCCGTCATCTCCCCGGGGCGGGCGGTGCTCGATCAGAAGATCAGAGGACGGCGCATTGCTCCGGGAGTACGGGGCGATCTAACATCGAGTTGCTAGAGCCTCCGGCGTCCAACGCCGCTCCCTTCACTGGGCCGAATGTGCACAATGTCGCGCGAAAGCGTCCTGTCGTGCACATGCCGAAAACGCCGCGTCGCGGTCGTTCGCAGTCATTTTACCCTGCTGGTCTCTGTCCGGTCAACAGCGCTGAAGTCCCGGTCGAGTACGTTCAGCGTTGTTCTCACCTGGCTGATCGACTCGGTGCTGTTTACACGAGGGAAAGGCAAACCGTATAATTCGCTATCGGGTAGGGTCCGCGCGTTTCCTCGCAACCGTTTGGCAAACGGCGCGCCGTCGCCATCCCATCCTCGGAGCACAGGAAGGGCCTCTCGTGCGAGGCAAGCCGGTGTTGCCGGCGGTGCAGAACTGCCGATCATCGCTTGCGCGAACTCCAGAGGTCATTTGTTCTGGCGTGAATTTGGCGATCAACGGCGAAATCGGTATACGTAAGCGTGGTTTTTTGAAAGGATGTACCTCATGGTGCGAGATCGGACGATCCAGCTTACGCCCGCGGGTAAGCTCAAACTTGAAGAAGAGCTGGCGAACCTGGTCAACGTGAAGCGCAACGAGCTCGCGCAACGTATTCTAGAGTCCAATGAGCACGGCGACGTGTCCGATAACAGCGAGAGCGAATCGGCCAAAGAGGAGCTTGTCGTCGCGGAAGCTCGCATCGCGGAGCTCGAGCAGATGCTCGAGCGAGCTGAAGTGATCGAGAATCCGTCAAAGGACCGCGTGGGGTTGGGCTCGGCCGTTACGATGCGCAGCGACGATGGAGTCGAGGAAACCTGGACGATTGTCGATCACGCCGAGGCCGACACCCGAGACGGCTCGATTTCGACCGAATCTCCGGTTGGATCGGTCATTTTGGGCAAACGCCCCGGCGAGTCGATCTCGGTCAAAACTCCCGGTGGAGTGATCGTCTACACTGTCATTCGGATCGAATAGCAGCAGCGATCGATTCCAACCTCGCACGATCCGCCGGGTGCCGCCAGACACCCGGCGTGTTTTTACGGAACGGCAGTCGCCTTCTCGGCGTCGAACCTGCCGATCAAATGAAGCGGTCAGAAGCGCGATGGATCTTGAGCTTTCGGATCTCCAGGATCTCCGCCGGCAAAAGGCGGATCAACTAAGAACGCTTGGATTCGACCCGTACATCCCGCGTTCGCAGCGTACCCATGCGACGATCGAAGCCCTGCAGCACTTTGAAGCGCTCGAGACCGAACATGGCGCGGGTTTCGACGATCCCGGCGAGATCACGGTGGCCGGACGCCTCGTCAGCCGGCGCGATATGGGCAAGACCGTGTTTTCCCACGTGCGAGACGGACACGGCCAAATCCAGCTTTACTTCCGGGTCAACGAACTTGGCGAGGAGCGGTTCGAGCAGTTCAACCATCTGGTCGACCTCGGTGATTTCGTACAGGCCACCGGACGCCTCTTTCGCACGCGTTCCGGTGAGGTTTCGTTGCGCGTGCGCGACTATTTGGTGCTGACTAAGGCGCTCAATGCCCCTCCCGAAAAGTGGAAAGGGCTGCAAGATGTCGAGATCCGCTTTCGCCAGCGCTACGCCGATCTGATCGCCAACGCGGACGTTCGGCGCGTCTTCGAGCTGCGATCGAAGATGGTGTCCGCGATTCGCCGCTTTCTCGACAGCCAGGGCTTCATCGAGGTTGAAACGCCGACTTTGCAACCGCTCTACGGTGGCGCGGCGGCGCGGCCGTTCATTACCCATCACAATGCGCTGGACCAAACGCTCTACTTAAGAATCGCGGACGAGCTTTATCTCAAGCGGCTCATCGTCGGCGGATATGAGCGCGTTTATGAGATTTGCAAGGACTTCAGGAACGAGGGAGTCGATCGCAACCACTCGCCCGAGTTCACGATGCTGGAGTGGTATGAAGCCTATGCTGATTACCAGACGATCATGGAGCGCGCCGAAGTATTGATCGCCTTCGTCGCCCAAGAGATGTTTGGGTCAACAACGATCGTGACCGGCGGGCATGAGATCGATCTCTCTCCGCCCTGGCCGAGAGTAACGCTTCGCGAGGCGATCCGGCAGAAGTCCGGTATCGACTATGTCGACCATCCGGAGCAGGATGATCTGCTCGCCGCGGCTCGCGCAGCAGGGGCGGACATTCCATCCGGGACGGTTTGGCCGCGGGTCGTGGATGAGCTGCTCAAGCAGTTCGTACGTCCGTTCATCGTCGAACCGACGATCCTGTACGACTACCCGGTGCAGCTCTCTCCGCTGGCGAAACGAAAGCAAGACGACCCAACCCATGCGGAGCGTTTTCAGATCTATATCGCCGGTCATGAGCTGGGCAATGCCTTCACCGAGCTCAACGATCCGATAGATCAGCTTGCGCGCTTCCAGGATCAAGCGGAGGACAGGGCCGCCGGCGATGAAGAGGCGATGCCGATCGATCTCGATTTCGTCAACGCATTGATGTACGGCATGCCGCCGACCGGCGGGATCGGGATCGGGATCGACCGGCTCGCGATGTTCATGACGGACCGGCCGAACATTCGCGATGTGATCCTCTTTCCGGCGATGAGAAGGCTCCCGATCGAGGGCTTCGCCAGTTTCGCCGTCGATGGCGAGGAGTCCGGCGACGAGGATGGGCAAAAGAACAAGATCTAGGGTTACGCGGTCCCCGGCGTGCGATATGATCTGAACATGATGTGAGGATAGGTGCGGCCCGGCGGCCGGCGATAAGGAGCATGCGATGAGCGACGAAACACATCGAAAAGAGCATGGCGTGATTGATCAGGCTCGTGAGATGAGCGGGTTGTACAAGCTGGGTTTCGAGTGGGAGTCCTTCATCGGTCTGTCCCTGCCATTCATTCTGGTCGGCGGAATCGGCGGCGTGCTCGGCTTCCTCATCTGGAAATTCTTGTAGCAATTGGGCCGATGCTTGCGAGTCGGCCATGCACAGAAGTGCGACGATCAGCCTGTTTGTGCCGCTTTCAGAATCCGCCTGACTATTTCGATGAAGTCGTTCGTTTGCTCGATGACAACGTTGCCGGGGCAGGATTTCTCGCCAGGGCCGCACAACTCCTGATGCCACCGAACAAACGAAAAGCCATCGTGCGGCGGGATCGGGGACCGAGTATGCGGAATCCCGTAGTCGTGCGCATAGTGGGCGCACACCGGGGCGGCCGTGTTCATTGCGACATCTGACCAGGGTTCCTCATAGTATCCATCGATCTCCCAAGAAATCTGGTCCCGATTGATCGCCGCGATCCCGTATTTGTTGACGAATGCCAGGCTATCTCCGTATGCATCGCCGTGAACGCTAAAGGGTCCCGATGCCCAACCCGCCCGATTAGGTGATACGCCGGGACGGGCGCCTCAGGTGGGCTCGTTCCATTGGTAGATGATGCCGGTGGCTGCATCCTGGCCATAATCGGTTAGCGCCCCGCTGGCCACGCCAGTCGATTCGAAGTTAGCATGGGCGGTTGCCATCCCGCGGAAGTAGCTGTCGGTTTGATCCAGTTTCCCTTCCATGCGATGGAGCACAAACCCCCTTACCGTTCGTTGCCCCAAATTGTCCCAGGCGGTGCTCTCCGAGTCCGGAATGAGTTTGTCCACGATCGGAGGGAGCGATATGAGCCGTTTTTTCATATTGATCAATGCATGGCGGGGCACCGCGGTAACTCCTAAAAGGAACACAGATCTTCCCTTTCCCGTGTCCCTGTGCGAAGGACTAAGGTCAACGACGGTCAACTTCAGTTGAGTTTGGTGTGTGAGAGAAGTACCTAAGAAACAGTGAGCACGAGTCTTTGCCTGTGAACTGGTTTGCGTTGGCACCCGATCGTAGTCAACGGTTGTCCTAGGCAATTTCTATCCTAGGGCCAACCGTCGCCTTTGAACATCATGACAATTCATTATTTGCGGTACTCTCGAATTGTGTGTTCATGCGGCCAAGCGCATTGGTGACGGCAAGCATCGCGGCGGCCGTTCGGTTCGGCACATCCAGCTTGTCCAGGATGTGGACAACATGATTCGAAACAGTGATACGGGAGATGTACAGTTCATCCGCGATTTGACGATCTGTTTTGCCAAGCACGATCAGTTCCAGAACCTCGCGTTCACGCCGGCTCAACAATCCGCGCGAATATCCACCTGCAAGATTTCTTGTTCCACCGTTACCGGCGTGTCCAATTCTCCCAGTTGTGCCAATAATTGACTGGGGCAATTCGCCCGCCCGCGCATTTCCGCGGTTGGACTCGATCGTGCTTCGCCTAGTATCCATTGCTGCCTCCTGGCGTGACTCGATTCTACCGAGAATCGACTGTCGCCATGGTGGCAGACGAACTTCGCAGTTACCTCGTAGGAATTACGGATAGGATTGTTGCCACGTCGCGAAGGGGCAACGGTTCGAACGACCAACAATGTTCTGACAGTAAATACCAAACGATCTTTCCGGCAGCCAGCGCGAACTGCTTACCCGAATCAGGATACGCATCGCTCACCGACCGCTGGGTTCTCAACAGCGACTGCGCGACAAACAGCGCTCTTGAAACTACCAGTCCGAATCTTGATTCATGAAAACTTCACCAACCTGACGCCTCGTTCAAACAGAAAAAGAATTTGCTATCGATACGAACGTACACACTGTGCCACCTACCTTTGATGTCAATTTGAAATCGCCAGAAAGGAAGATAAGGAGACAAAGACTCCTGGGAAGCCCGCCACACGAGTCGCTCGTCGAGGGACGAATCGGAGACCGGAAGGTGGCCGAACTCAGGGTGTTTGAATCCGTCTTTGAAGCGATCAAGCACTTGTTGGCGATACTGGAGAAACCCTTCATCGTTGTACAACAGATTGCCACCGGATACCGCTGGCGGACTTCTGACTTGCGGGAGTTTGAGAAAAGAAGCTACTGGGAAATCTGTGAAAAGTGACGGACGGCTGAATTGGTTCGCAGTGCCGGCAGGCTCACAATGAACGTTGTGCCGACGTCGATGCGGCTTCTGACATCGATGGTGCCGTCATGGCTTTCGACGATCGCTTTTGCGATTGCGAGGCCAAGCCCAGTGCCGCCGCTCCCCCGCTGCCTGGACGAATCGGCCCGGTAAAAGCGCTCGAACAAATGCGGCAGGTGTGTCGAGAGGATTCCACGCCCGGTGTCGGTCACCTTCAACACCGCGGAACCACGCTCGGCGCCGACATCGATCGTTACTACTCCGCCCTCGGGTGTGTGCCGCACAGCGTTGTCGATCAAGATCAGCAGCACCTGGAACAATCGATCCCGATCCGCCCAGATGGCGACCGGGGATTGACTGCCAATCTCGATTCGTTGCCCTTCCGCCAAACCACTTCCGACCCGAACGGCTTCTTGCGCGAGGTCGTCAAGCCGGACAGTATCCCTGCGATTCAAATCGACCGGCTCCGATTCTGCTCTGGCCAGGAGCAAGAGGTCCGAAACAAGGCGGCCCATACGCTCGCTTTCACGCCGGAGATCGTCGAGCGTTTCCGACAGGTCGGCGCCGTCCGTTTCTCCCTGCTCGGCCTGTCGCGAGAGGACGTCGACGTTTCCACGGATCGCGGTCAGCGGCGTCCGCAGCTCGTGAGAGGCGTCGGCGATAAAGCGCTGCTGGGATTCGAATGTCTCCTGAAGCCGGTTGAGCATGCGGTTGAATGTTTCGGCCAGCCGGGCGAGCTCGTCGCCGCTCCGATCGACATTGAGCCGGGTCGATAGCGCGGTTCCTACCCCGCGGCCCTCGGCGATTGCTGCCGCGGCGGCCGTAATCTGATCGACCGGCCGCAATGCACGGCCCGCCAGGAACCAGCCGCTAATCGTGGCAAAGGCAACGCCAATGACCGCGCCGATGAACAGCAGCCGGCGAACGTGTCTGAGCGTCTGCTCAAATTGGATCAACGGTTCGCCGACATTGACCGCGCCGATCGTCTCCTTCGTGTCCCTCACAACAAGGGGAAACTGAACTGTCCGTACTGGCACGCCATCAAGCTCGGAGGTCCAAAAGACCGGTTCAGCCGAGCCGGACGGCGCTTGTTTGACCGGAAGAACGCGGTACGCCTTATCGTTCGGGCTATCCGGATCGCTCAGGTTGTCGGAGCTAATTTGGGGATTGCCTCTGGCGTCTACGACTTGTATCAGCAAACTCGGGAAGGAGTAGAAGTCAGGCGGCGGCGGAATCAAGCCCTGGAACTCGCCCGTGCTCGGGTCACCGAAGACTTCGATATCCGCCTTGACTCGTTCTGCCGTAGCTTCAATTCGTGCGTCGACATCGGACCTCAATTCGCGCTCGAGCAGGGCCGAAAACGTGAGGCCGAGGGCGACGATCACCGCGATCAGAATGGCCGCGTACCATGCGGTCAGTCGAAACCGAATCGATCCGAACCAGCGCGGACTCGAGGTCACCTCAGGCCTGCTCGCGGAGCACATAGCCCGCTCCCCGGATCGTCTGGATGACCCGTGCCTGCTCTTCGGTTTCGAGCTCGCGTCGCAGGTTGCCGACAAAGACTTCGAGCACATTGGAGTCGCCGAAGAAGTCGTCGCCCCAGATCCGGGACATGATTTGTCCACGAGACAGCACCTGATTCGGATGGCGCAGGAACAGCACGAGTAGATCGAATTCGCGCGTCGTCAGTTTTAACGACCGTTCGCCTCGGGACGCAATCCGCGACCGGAGATCGATCGAGATATCGCCGAATTCCAACCGTTCTCCCGGCGGTTGCTCGTCTGCAATCACCCGCGTGCGCCGCAGAAGCGCCCGAATCCGTGCAAGCAACTCGTCGAACGCAAATGGCTTGACCAGATAATCGTCCGCGCCCGCTTCGAGCCCCATCACCCGGTCCTTAATGGCGTCGCGAGCCGTCAACATGATGACCGGAATCCCTCGTTGACCATCGGCGGTCTCCGCTTCCCGCAAGCGGCGAGCGATCTCCATTCCATCGATTCCTGGCAGCATGACATCGAGCACCACCAGCCCGGGCGGGTTGTCGCGGAGAATCGACAGCGCCTCGGTGCCGTCGGTCGCCACCTGCACATCGAACCCCTCGAACACTAGACCGCGGCGGATGAATCCGGCGATCCCTGGCTCGTCTTCCACAACCAGAACACGGATTCGCGGCCGTAACGGATCGATTCTTGGCGCTTGTGTCATCGCTTCATGGCCCAACGTCGTCAAACTGGATCGCCGCACTCATTGATCCTAGCGCATTGAGACCGGCCAGCGCCGGGCACGGCCAGTGGCGCCCCGTCGGGGAGCGCCACCAGCGAAACTAGGGAGGGAAGGGGAAGGATCGGGCAGAGCTGGCTGGCGCCCCGCTCGTGCATCGTCGCTTTAGATCTCGGCCGGTCGTTCGCCGAGCGTGACAGTCAGTGTGATCTCGTCGCCGTTTCGGTCGACTCCAAGCTCAACGCTATCGCCGGGCTTGTGATCGAAGATCAGCGAATTGATAAATGGATGGCTCTCGTCGATTGCTTGCCCATCGATCTTGGTGATCACATCACCGGCCTCGAGCCCCGCGGCGTCCGCCGGAGAGCCGGCTTCGACCGACTGCACGATCGGTCCGTTGACTGTCAGTTGCGAGCGGATACCGAGGTAACCGCGGGCAACCTTTCCTGTCGAGATGATCTCGTCGACGATCGCCTTGACCGCGTTGCTTTCAATCGCAAATCCAATATTGGTGGCGTCCTGCTGGTATCCGATGGTCGGATTGACCGCTTTTGCGACGTTCATCCCGATGACTTCACCGGCATCGTTGAAGAGCGGGCCGCCGGAGTCGCCGGGGTAGATTTCGGCGTCATGCTGGATCAAATTCGGGAGAAGATACCCCTCGCCGGTGTCGAGCGAGCGGTCGATCGCGTTCACGATCCCCGCGGTCACGGTATTGGCATACTCCCCATACGGACTCCCGATGGCGACGACCAGGTCTCCAACCCGGAGGTCGGAGGAATCGCCGAACGAGACTGTGCCTGGAACCGTCTGGCCGTCGCTCATGTCGAGCTGCAGTACCGCGACATCCTGATAAGGATCGGTTCCGACGAGCGCCGCGTCCAGGATCGTGCCGTCCATCAGCTTCACCTGGTAGGCGGCGCCGCCTTCGATGACGTGATTGTTGGTTACCACGTGACCGGATTCATCAATGATGTAGCCCGACCCCGATCCGACCGGGACGGCTTCGCCATCACTGCTCTGCCCGAATTGATTCTGCACGACCTGCAGGTTCAGGACCGTGACGGTTGCCGGATTCGTTTGCTCGGCAACATCGGCAACGGTTTCGTCACTGGCGACTTGACTCGTGCTCGTTACCGCGGTTCTGTTGCTCGATTGAGCAAAGGTGATCGGCGAGTTGAGCGCCAGAAGCGCAAACAGTAGAACCGCGAGAAACGCGGTGATTTTCACATTGCCGCGGAGCGAGCTCCTGCTCGCGGCGCCATTGATGTCCATTTGTCCCTCTCTCATATCGATACTGAATCGCCTGTCGAAATCATCCTCATCGGCATTGATCCGGCAGTTGCTTTGTCGCGGCGCGTCGAGAAAACGCCGTTCACTGTTTCCGAGTCTAGGCGGGCGGGCTTAATTCGCCCTGAGCGGAACCTGAAGAACTGCTGAATGAATGCTCGGGGCTGTTGCCGGCGTTTGGCGCCTTGAACGACAAACATGATCCGACCGATGTCGAATCCCGGCTGGTCCGTGAACCGCGGTCCACGCCTATTTCATTGCTGCCGTGACAAGACCGGGCACTGCTGACGGGCGATCGGCCACGCGAACACCGGCTGCCTCGAGCGCCGCGATCTTCTCCGCGGCCGTGCCTGAGCCACCGGAGATGATCGCTCCGGCGTGGCCCATCCGCTTGCCTGGAGGCGCGGTCTGACCGGCGATGAACCCAACCACGGGTTTCGTCACGTGCTCCTTGATGTAGCGGGCGGCGTCTTCTTCGTCGGTACCGCCGATCTCGCCGATCATCACGATCGCTTCGGTCGCGGGGTCTGCCTGAAAGAGCTCGAGGGCATCGACGAACGACGTGCCGATAATCGGATCGCCGCCGATGCCGATCGCGGTCGATTGACCGAGACCGCCGCGCGTCAACGCGTCGACCACCTCATAGGTCAAGGTTCCGGAGCGAGAGACTAGACCGATCGGCCCCGGGGCATGGATAGACCCGGGCATAATGCCGATCTTGGCCTCGCCAGGCGTAATGATCCCGGGGCAGTTTGGACCTTGCAGTCTCGCTCCTTTGGACTTGACGTAGGCGTAGACCGGCACCATGTCCAGCACGGGGATGCCTTCGGTGATACAGATTACAAAGGGGATTCCGGCGTCGACCGTTTCGTACATGGCATCCGGGGCAAATTTGGCGGGAACGTAGATGATCGAAACATTCGCGCCGGTAGCGGCAACCGCACCCTTGACGGTATCGAACACCGGCACCCCGGCGACACTCTTGCCTTTTCCGCCCGGCGTCACGCCGGAAACGACATTGGTGCCGTACTCGACCATTTGCGTTGTGTGAAACGAACCTTCGCGTCCGGTGATGCCCTGCACCAGGAGTCGCGTATTCTTGTCAACGAGGATGCTCACCCACCGCTCCTTTGGCGTCCATTCTCAAGGACTCGATTCTCAGTAATTTCCGTTACGCCGCCGCGGCCACGACCTGTCGGGCCGCTTCGTCCATGGTGTCGACCGCCTTCAACCCCGCGGCGGCAAGGAGCGTTCGTCCCTCTTCCGCGTTGGTGCCGGAAAGTCGAACGACGATCGGCACGTCAACCTTGACTTCGCCGAGGGCCTCTCTTATTCCGTTTGCGACGATGTCTCCGCGCGTGATGCCGCCAAAGATATTGATCAGGATCGCACGAACGTTCGGATCGGCGGTGACCAGGCGAAACGCCTTCGCCACCTGTTCGGCGCTCGCGCCGCCGCCAACGTCCAGGAAGTTGGCGGGCGTTCCGCCATGGAGCTGCACCGCGTCCATCGTCGCCATCGCAAGCCCAGCGCCATTGACGATGCAGCCAATGTTGCCGTCGAGCTTGACAAACGAAATGCCCGAACGGCGAGCTTCGAGCTCGGTCGGGTCCTCCTCTGCAAGATCGCGCAGTTCTTCGACTCCGGCGTGCCGGAAGAGCGCGTTGTCATCGAATGACATCTTTGAATCAAGCGCCAGCCAGTCGCCCGCTTTCGTCAAAATGAGCGGGTTGATCTCTGCCAGCGTCGCGTCTTCCGCAATATACGCGTCGTAGAGCGACGACACGATGGCGGCGAAACCGCCAACCTTCGGGGCCGGAATGCCCATTGCAAACGCCATCTCGCGAGACTGATATGCATGCAGTCCAAGCAGGGGATCGACCTGAATCCGGACGATTTGCTCAGGCCGTTCGCGCGCGACTTCTTCGATGTCGACGCCGCCTTCGGCACTTCCCATAACGACGAGCTGACGGCGGGGCCGGTCGAGCACGACGCCGAGGTAAAACTCGTGTGCGATCTCGACACCGGGAACGACGAGCACCTTGTTGACGATGTGACCTTGGATATCCAGGCCAAGGATCTGCCGTGCCGCCGCATCCGCTTCGGCGGCAGATCGGGCGAGCTTGATTCCTCCGGCCTTCCCGCGGCCGCCCGAATGCACCTGCGCTTTGATCGCAACCAATCCGCCGAACGTTTCGGCGATCTCGGCGGCTCCTTGCGGCGACGTTGCGACGTTGCCTGGATTGACTGGAATGCCATACCGGCTCAATATCCCGGCGGCCTGATACTCGTGAATATTCATCGGATATGGCGCTCCACGTTGTTCCTCCAGGTCGAATGTGTCCCGGATTGGGCATAGTTCGGTCGATGACGAACGGATCGCCGCCAACGGCGCGGGCATCGTAGCACAGCACCTTGAAACACTTTAACACGACACGTTTCGATTGTGATGGTTTTCACGGATGAACCCGTGAACGTTCAGTCATAGAGCGCAACCGGCCTGATTTGCGAGGCGTTTGCAGCGAATTCCACTGAACTTGCTCATTTTCAAGCAAAAATCTGTTGACAAATGTCGTCTTTTGCGATATGACGGTTGCTGGACGCTTCCAAAATGCACGTGCTCGTCGCATCCGCGCAAATTCGCGCCAAGCGTGGCTCGTTCCACCGGAAACGCCGTGTTTGTTTTTCTTTTCGTTGGAGTCGTGCCCCGTCACGACGAGGAGTTTCAGTTGGAATGAGCGACAAGACGCTCACGTGCCGCGATTGCGGTGAGCCATTCACATTTACCGCGGGCGAGCAGGCTTTTTATTTGGAGCGCGGATTCTCGGAACCACAACGTTGTCCAGCATGTCGCACTGCGCGCAAAGCGCAACGCTCCTCTGGGGGCGGCGGTTATGACAGCGGCGGTTATGGCGGTGGGAATTACTCCGGCGGCGGAGGGGGAGGCGGCTATTCCGCCGGCCCTCGCCAGATGTACCCCGCCACGTGCTCGAACTGCGGTAAAGACACCGAGGTTCCGTTCATGCCCCGGTCAGACAAACCGGTCTTCTGCCGCGAGTGCTTCGCGGAGCGACGGACCGCGGCCCCACGAGGCTACGGGAACTACTAACCCGTTCAAGAAACAACCTGACATGACTTGACGCGAGCCGGGAATTACACCCGGCTCGTTTTAGTTCCTGAAACACATCCGACTTATGAGGAATATGAGTTGGCATGCTACTGGAGTGCATTCCTATGGCGTACAACACTCGAGCGACAGGCAACCGCGGGCAAACAAAAACAGGGGGCCGGCCGGCCCCCTGTTTTTGACTTCGGTTACTTCTTCTTGGCCGGCTTCTTGACGGCTTTCTTAACCACTTTCTTTTTAGCTGGCTTTTTGACCGTCGTTTTCTTGACAGTCGTCTTCTTCTTTGTGGCCGTTACTTTCGCGGTGGAAGAGCCGCCGGAACCTCCAGATGCGCCTGATGCTCCAGAGCCGCCAGATCCGGTGCTTGCGGCCGCGACGTTAGCCTGACTAGACGAGTTGCCACCGTCGCCGCCCCTGGTGGAGCCACTGATCGCGCTTCCGCCATCTCCGCCGTTGCCCGCATCCCCGCCGTCGCCGCCGGTGCCGTTTCCCCCGATCGCGATGCCGCCGTCTCCACCGACTCCAGCCCCGCCTTCGCCTGCTCCACCCGCGGCGGCGCCCCCAGGCGCACCTTGATTGCCGCCTCCGCTCGTTGCTCCACCTTGAACGTCACCTGTCGTGGCAGGGCCGCCAGTTGCGTTTCCGCCGGCGCCATCTCCGGCCGTGCTGTCCCCGCCCGTGGCGTCACCACCCTGTGCGCCGCCGGCCTGGTTGTTTCCGCCGGTGGTGGAGCTGGCGCTTGCCCCGGTGCTCGATGCGCCGACATCCGCCGCGCCGGCCTCGGAATCGGCGCCGTCATCGGCCAAAGCACCTTGACCAAGCCCCGCACTGACGACACCCGCGGCGGCCGCCGCTATGCCGATCCTCCGCAAGAGAATCCGGCGAGTAATCTGATCTTCAATCACACCATCAGACTTCTCTAGGCAGGACACGGTAACTACCCTCTCCTCCGCCATTCAGCCTCGTGGTCAAGTCGAAGAATGTGATCGACGCTGAACCCGGCGACGCATACCTGGAACTCGCATTGCATGACAACGTGGTCTCTCAAGACAAGCTCGAACGTAGCACGCGGCAAGGCGATCCGCAACCCTGAAGGCACGATCTAGCGCTTTGGCTAGCGGAGAATCAGCCTCTGAGCTCTCCCAAGATGAGCACTGGAACCGGATCGATCGGTTCGAAGCCGGACTGGGTGCTGGAATCCGGCGCCTTGATGGCGACGTGGAGATGCGAACCATTCGAGTCTCCCGAATACCTGACAATCATTCCTGGGAGCACGGTGGCGCCAACTACAACTCGGAAGTCCGACAAGTGCACATAAATGAGTATCGAGCCGTCAGGCAACTCTATTTCAACGCGCATTGGACCATAGGTATCGGCTGGCCCCGCGTAGACGACTTCCCCTCCCGTCGCCGCCATCCCCGCCCGCGCCTGCGCCGCCCTGGGCATCGCCGCCGTTGCCGCCCGTGCCGGCACCGCCCGCCGAGCCGCCGCCTTGAGCGTCTCCGCCTGAGCTACCTTGATTGCTGCCTCCGCTGGTGCTGCCACTGTCGACGCCGCCGGATGAGGCGCCGCCCTCGTTCTCACCACCTGTCGTCGTATCTTGGGCCAGCGCCTTCCGGTTCAACCCGACGCTAACGACGCCGCCGGCAATCGCCGCGCCGCCGAACAGCCGGAGCGAGAGATGGCGAGGTCTGATACAAGGACAGTGGTTAATTGACTTGAATCTACGTCGAGCGCAATCGGATGATCGGCACTCGATCTCGTTCCGAGTCGTGCGCGATTCGTTCCAGTGCGGACACCGCGCCCAACGCGGCGACCTCGTCGTCACTTGCCAACTACGCAATCGCCGTGGAGTACCATCCGGTTAATTGGCCCTCTTGTGAAACATGGAGTGACTCGCCTGTCGTGGTGAGCTGCCGCCAGGTGAAAAAGAGTCCAACCAGCACCACCAGGCCACCAAGCATCTGGGCCAAAC
Source organism: uncultured Sphaerobacteraceae bacterium (assembly GCA_964371945.1). Taxonomy (GTDB): domain Bacteria; phylum Chloroflexota; class Chloroflexia; order Thermomicrobiales; family UBA6265; genus CAYJPA01. The sequence goes on from CAYJPA010000026.1 coordinate 41,807, forward strand.
CAGAACGAACCGCTGTTTCGCATTGCAGATAGTCTTTTGGCTCCAGAGTGCTTCGCGACGGTGCCATCTGTCGTTGCGGCAACTTCCAAATCGCCACGGCCACGAGCAACACCAGAACAATCACGATCGGTGCAGCGAAATATCAGTTGAAGAGATCGTCGCGCATTGGTTCGCCCTTCGCGAAACCGGAACGCGCGACCATAGAATCACGAAGAGCAAGTGAAATGCTATAGCTGAGGACAGAAATGAAAAATTCTCACTATGCGTTGGACCATGAATCGACCTGCAACGCGGCCGATTGGTTGGACACATCAGGATCGGCCTCGTTTGAAATGCGAAGGAGCCGGGGCTTGTGCCCCGGCTCCGATGTGACTTTTTCGTTCTCGGCTGGTCGCCGGCTAGCCCCGCCGTCGCCAGCCGCCACCGCGTCCACGGCGAATATTCGGATGTTTGATCCGGCCGGATCGGGCAACATTCAGCGCACCGGTGCCATCGCCGGCTCCGCCGCCAGCGCCACTCGAGCTGGCGCTCAACTCTGTACTGTCGCCGACGCTGCCGGCAGAAGCGTCGCCTCCACCGCCTCCGGCAGTTGCGCCACCGCCATTGCCTGCAGTTGCACTGCCTCCGCCGGTCGAACTACTTCCCGCGTCGCCGCCGTTGCCGCCCGTGGCCCCACCGCTGATCGCGTCGCCGCCGTCGCCGCCGCTACCGGCGTCGCCGCCATCCCCACCCGCGCCTGCGCCGCCCTGGGCATCGCCGCCGTTGCCGCCCGTGCCGGCACCGCCCGCCGAGCCGCCGCCTTGAGCGTCTCCGCCTGAGCTACCTTGATTGCTGCCTCCGCTGGTGCTGCCACCGTCGACGCCGCCGGATGAGGCGCCGCCGCCAGAGGCACTGGCGCCATCGCCGTCTCCGCCGGTGCTGGACCCGCCGGAAGCACCACCGCCGGATGCTCCGCCGCCCTCGTTCTCACCACCGGTCGTCGTATCTTGGGCCAGCGCCTTCCGGTTCAACCCGACGCTAACGACGCCGCCGGCAATCGCCGCGCCGCCGAACAGCCGGAGCAAACCCCGCCGGGAAACCCGTTCAATTTCATCACTTTGTGAAAGCAATTCGCGCTCGATCACGCGGTGTCCCCCCTCATATTGCAACCAGACTGCCATACGTCGTCAGGGTGGAAGCGGCAGCCGATTCCTCGGATTAGTGCGTGGCACTCGCCAAATAGTCCCTTGGGCACCTTGTGCACCACTATGACCGTAACACGGAGCGCTACCTGCCGCAATCCTACCGAAGATCGCAACGAGGGACGCTGCTCCGGTTACATGCCCTCGTTCCCCAACTCCGCGAGGGCATGCATCTCCTCCTTTGTCTTCTCATAGAGACGCCGGTAGAGATCGTAGTACGGTTGATATACGTCGCGAGCTTGGGCATTGGGTTCAACTGCCTTAGCGATCTTGACCCATTCCCGGTTCAGGGCGTTTCGATCGGGAATAATGCCGGTCGCGACGCCTGCCAAAAACGCATTTCCGTAGGATGCGCCGATCGTGCGCTCGGGCACGATTTGGGCGTAACCGGTGGCGTCGGAGACGATTTGCAACCAGAGATCGTTCTTGGCGCCGCCACCGACGGCGACCAGACGCTTCGGCGGAACGCCCATTGCGGTCATCGCCTCAAGGTTGTGCCGGACACCGAACGCGGTTCCTTCGAGCACGGAGCGGTAGAGGTGCGCTCTTGTGTGCGAGAGCGTCAGGCCGGCAAACATTCCCCGCGCAAGCGGGTCATTGATCGGCGTGCGCTCGCCACTGAAATAGGGCAGACAAATCACGCCGCGTGATCCTGGGGAAACCGACGCCGCGAGACGAGCGAGCTCCGAATACGCATTCGGACCGCCTGTCTCTTCCATCTGTCGTTCAAGGGAACCAAACTGGTCGCGGAACCAACGGGTGAGCGCGCCGGAAGTCGCCATTCCACCGGTCACGTCATAGAGGCCCTCGAACAGAAATCCTGTCGCCCACATGCGAGGATCGGGAACAGGGCGGTTCGTCACCTGAATGAAAAACATCGTTGTGCCGTACATGATCATCATGTCGCCGGGATCGATCACCCCGACGCTCAGCGCTTCAGAGGCCGCATCGACCGTCCCCGCCGTTACCGGCGTGCCGGCGCTCAATCCGGTTTCCGCGGCGGCGGCGAGTGTGACCTCGCCCGCGATCTGGTCGGACCAGAGCAGCTTAGGCAGCCGTTCAAGCTCGACGATCGGTGCCGCGAAGCGTTCGTCCCATTCGAGCGTGCGGACATCGACCAGGGGGTTGTTGTAGCACCCGGTGTGACGGTCGATCACATACTCGCCGGTCAATTTGAAGATTAAGTAGGAGCTGGCGGTTAGGAACTTGTGCGTCCGAACGTAATTTTCAGGCTCGTTCCGCTTCAGCCAGAGAATCTTCGGTCCGATCGCCTGGCTGGTGAGCGCCATGCCGCCGAGATCGAACACCGGCTGCTCACCGAACGCGTCATTGAGCCAGGCGATCTCCTCGACGGCTCTGGTGTCGATCCCGTAGAGAACACCCGGTCGTAACGGCCGGCCCTGAACATCGACTGGAAGCATGCAGCCGCCGATCGCGCTGACCGCGACCCCGCCCACATCCTCGCCGGAGTATTTGCCAGTGAGCAAACGCCGGGAAATCTCCGCAAACTCTCCCCACCAGATTGCGTCCGCATCGTGCTCTGCCCAGCCTGGACGGGGGATGCTCATTTCGTGCTCGATCGTTTCGGTCGCTAGGACATCTCCCGCCGGCGTGCAGAGCACGCCCTTGGAGCTGTATGTCCCGATGTCGATTCCGAGCAATAGCTCCCCGGCCATTTCTGGAGGCCCTTTCAACGTATGCGGACGATTGCCAACCACTCTCGATCATACCAAAGCAGTCCGTTTGCTCCCGTGGCAGACTAACTAAACCATGTCGGGATGTTGCGGAAGTACTTAAGGGGAAACAGATGCCTGGATTCGAACAATCGTCAAGCGGGATCGCGTCAATTGCAGTCGTTGGGTCGGGCACGATGGGCGCGCAAATCGGCTCGCTGGCGGCGTTCCACGGCTATACGGTGCGCATCTATGATGCGATCCCGCGGGCAATCGAACGGGCGAAGGTCCGCATCGACGGCGAAATCCTGCCGGCGATCGCCGCGGCATCGTCTCAAGGTGGCGATCTTCAATTGGCGCGCAATCGAATCACCTTCGCTTCGACCCTGGAAGAGGCTGTGCAAGATGTCGAGCTCGTGATCGAGGCGGTCAAAGAAGACCTCGAGGTCAAGCGGGCCGTCTTTTCGGATCTCTCGCGACTCGCCCCAAACGCGATCCTGGCGACCAACTCGTCGTCGATCCCATCGGCGCTGTGGGCGGACGTCGTCGAACGTCCGGGGCGGCTTTTCAATATGCACTTCTTCGCGCCGATATGGGTGCGGACAATGCTCGAGCTCATGAGTTGTGGATACACGAGCGAAGACGTGCTCCAGCGCACAAAGGCATTCGGGCAGTCGTTGGGTTTGGTCGCGGCAATCGTTCATGGTCAGAGCAAGGGGTTCATCATCAACCGCATCTGGCGGGCGGTGAAGCGCGAATCGCTGCGCGTGGTCGACGAGGGAGTGGCATCCCCGGAAGATGTTGATCGACTTTGGATGCTCTTCTTTCAAACCAAATACGCGCCCTTCGGCATCATGGATATGGTCGGACTCGATGTCGTGCGCGACATCGAGTGGTCGTACCAGCGCGAGTCGCTCGATCCGACCGACAAACCGTCCACCACATTGCTTCGAATGATCGAGGCAGGCACATTGGGTGAAAAAACGGGTCAGGGTTTCTACTCCCATCCAGATCCCGAGTACCTGCAATCGAGCTTCCTACTCGGCGATGACAGCTAGTCCACCAGTCGAGGCTTTGATGAAACCAGATCCCCACATGTAGTCGCGCGTTTTTACGCGCCCGTCGATCGAGTTCTAAACAAGCTTGAAAGGAGTCAGACATGTATACCGTCGTATTTCTTGTCAAGAGGAAAGCCTCGATGTCCCAAGAAGCGTTCATCAACTACTGGATAAACGAGCACACACCGCTCACCGAGAAAGCACCGGGTGTCGTCCAGTACCGCTGCTATCCGATGACCGGATACCCGGATCGCAAGCCACCGTTCGATGCGGTTGCCGTTCTCTCATTCGCCGACAAGGACGCTCACGAAGTCGCGATGGAGAGCCCCGAATTTAAAGCCGCTCTTGCCGACGCCGCGAACTTCCAAACGACGGAGGAAACGCTTGGATTCTTTGCCGAAGAATTTGTGATCGTCTAGATCGCGGTGGTCATGACCGTGGGGTCAACGAGCGAACATCCAACGACCAGGCAGCGCCCGCCGTCGCGACGAACTTCGCCCAACCCATCGAAAGTCCGACCGTCAATCCGCCGGCGCGGCGACCGTGGCGACCGCGGCAATCGCCTGTTTCAGGTCCGCGAGCAGATCGTCGACGTGCTCAATGCCGACCGAGAGCCGGACGAGATTCGATTCCACCTCCGCGCCTGTTCCAGCGACGCTTGCATGCGTCATCAGGCCCGGATGCTCGATCAGCGATTCGACTCCGCCCAGGCTCTCCGCCAACTGGAAAACCTTCGTCGTTCCAGCGAGCGCCGCCGCGGCCCCAAAACCGTCCCGGGTCGTGAACGACACCATGCCGGAATAGTCGCGCATCTGCCGGGCCGCGATCAGGTGCCCAGGATGATCCGGCAATCCAGGGTAATAGACCTTTGAGACGGCCTCTTGAGCTAGCAGGAAATCGGCGACCGTCCGCGCGTTCGAGCTGTGCCGTTCCATGCGGACGCCGAGCGTTTTGATTCCTCGCAGCGTCAACCAGCAATCGAACGGTCCGGGCACCGCGCCCGCGGCGTTCTGATTGAACTTCAGGATCGAGAAGATGTCGGGATCGTTGCCGACCACCGCGCCGCCGACGACATCCGAGTGGCCGCCCAGGTATTTGGTCGTGCTGTGCAGCACCATGTCCGCTCCGAGCGAAAGCGGTTGCTGTAGGTATGGTGAAGCAAAGGTGTTGTCGACCACCAGCTTTGCGGGATGGTCGAGCAGCAGATTGGCGACGGCGCGGATATCGACGATTTTTAGATACGGATTGGTCGGTGTTTCGACCCACACGATCTTGGTTTCCGGGCGGATACCGGCGCGTACCGCATCGATGCCGGTCATGTCGACCAGACTGAAATTGATGCCGTAATTGGTCATGATCTTGGCGACGAGCCGGTAGGTTCCGCCATAGGAGTCGTCTGAGAGCAAGATATGATCACCGGGGCGGAGGAGATACATAATGTTCTGGGTTGCGGCCAGACCGCTCGCATAGGCCAGCGCCCAGGCTCCGCCTTCGAGCGATGCCAGCACCTGATGGAGCGCGGTTCGCGTCGGATTGTCGGTGCGGGAGTATTCGTATCCCTTATGAACACCGACCGATTCCTGCACATAGGTGCTGGTTTGATAAATTGGGGTGATGACCGCGCCGGTCGTCGGGTCCGGCTCCTGACCGGCGTGAATTGCGCGGGTTTCGAATTCAGTCGCGTCCCAGTTCTTGGAATCGTCGATTAAGTCATCGTGAACCATGTCATTCTCCTCCATGCCAGTTCATCGTTTCGATCGACTGTCAATTAGGTTCCGTATTGAGCGCCCCTGCTCTTGGTCGCGGCGTTCTGATGTGCCGCGAACTGGAGCAGATCGGCGCGGGTGAATACTCCGGTAATGTTGCCGCCCTGTTGCACGAGCACCGCCGGGGATCCGCCGGTCAGGAGCGGGAAGACCCGCTCAATCTCCTCGCTGGCATCGATAACGGAAAACGGCACATCCATAATTTCCGCAACCTTGGAGGAGAGTACGTCGGGATTGCGATAAAGCCGGTCTAGAAGCGTCCGTTCCTGAACCGACCCGACCACCGAATCTGCGGCGACATCGTGAGTGCCGTTCTGGGTTGTCTGACCGGTAACCACCGGGAGTTGGCTGATGTCGTGGTTGCGGAGGAGCTCGATCGCATCCGCGACGGTGTCATCCGTGCCGATCGCGACCACATGCGGCACGCGGCCCTGACGCGCGCTGATCAGGCTGCTGAGGCGTTGCGGGCGCCCGAAACGGGAGATGAAGCCGTTTTCTCGCATCCAGTCTTCGTTATAGATCTTCGAAAGGTAACCGCGTCCGCTATCCGGAAGGAGGACGACCACCAGCGCGTTAGGATCGTCGAGTTGGCAGGCGACCTGTAGCGCTGCCCAGACCGCCAACCCGCACGAGCCACCCGAGAGAATGCCCTCTTCTCTGGTCAAGCGTCGCGCGGTTAGGAAGGAATTGCGATCCGTGACCTGGACCCATTGATCGACCACGGCCGGATCGAATGAGCCGGGATAGAAATCCTCGCCTACGCCTTCGACTTTGTAGCTGTGCATGTGCTCGGTCGTGAAGATACTGCCTTCAGGATCCGCTCCTATGACACGCACGGTGGGATTCTGTTCTTTCAGGTAGCGGCCGATGCCGGTGATCGTGCCACCGGTGCCGACGCCCGCGACGAAGTGCGTCACTTTGCCGCCGGTTTGGCGCCAGATTTCGGGACCGCTCGACTCATAGTGCGTTCGCGGATTGTTCAGATTGAAGTACTGATTGGGTTGGAACGCATCGGGAATCTCGCGGGTCAACCGATCGGCGACCGAGTAGTAGCTTTCCGGCGAGTCTCGCTCGACCGAGGTCGGAGTCGTCACGACTTCGGCGCCGTAGGCACGCAGAAGCGCAACTTTCTCAGGCGCCACTTTGTCCGGCATCACGAACACGCAGTCGTACCCGCGAACCGCTGCCGCCATCGCGAGACCGACGCCGGTGTTCCCGGAAGTTGGTTCGACGATTGTCCCACCTGGTTTCAGCAGGCCCTCGCGCTCGGCGGCTTCGATCATGGTGATGCCGATCCGATCCTTGACCGAACCGCTGGGATTCATCATCTCCAGTTTTGCCACGACTGGCGTCAGTGTTCCTCGGGTGATCGAGTTCAGCCGTACGAGCGGTGTGTTGCCAAGAGCGGCAATGACGTTAGGACGGATTTCGGAGCCGTTCACCGACGCATCAGCGTTGATGTTCACATTGGTCGCGGTCATGCTCTTCCTCATGCCTGGCGAAACTGATGGCCCAAAGTGCTCAGCAGTTCGCTGGTGAGTGTTGAACACCCAACACTTCCCAAATGGTAGCACGGGGCGCGAATGCGCCCCGTGCTCCAACAACGCTCTGGATGTTCGGTTCGTGCAGTTGATTACGTGAGCGGGCGAAGGGACTCTCGCAAGCTGGCCAAGATGCGCTTCCAGTCGCGCATCGCGGATCGTTTATCGATGCCGATCTCTCTCGCAATTTCCGCCCAGGAGTGTCGATCCCGGATCCGACGGATCAAGATCTTTCCATCTCGTTCGGAGAGCTCCGCGGCCATCACATCGAGCAAGGCGAGTGCTTCTTCGCCAACAAAAGTCCCGTCCGTGAGGATGTCAGTACGCATTGAGCTGAGTGATCGGCGTGGCCGCGGGTCGCTCATTTCTCGAATCGCACTCGACAGGCGCCACGGGAAATGCGAGAAGATGTAGGCGCTCAACGAACCCTGACCATTCCAGGCACTTAGGAGATCGGCGAAGACCACAAACGCCTGTTGGGCGATGTCCTCGGCTTCAAGTGCCATGTCGACGTCATATCGGCAACTAGAAACCTGCGCTCGATGAACCAGGTAATCGATTCTCGGTGCAAATGCGGCATAGAGCGCATTTCGAGCGGCACAATTTCCGTTAGCGGCGCGACGGCCAAGCGTTCCAAGTTGAGCATCGATCTCAGCAGGAACCGGTCCACGTGGCGAAAGCACCGGCGCCAGAGCCGGGACGTGATCATCCTCGAGCGACGGATTGATCGGAGCTGGGCGAAACGATTTGAGCATGAGTGGTTCACTCCAGTTGAGCGCCCCCGTGGGCCGGCGGCAAAACGATGCCGGTCGGCGCTTCGGCGCTGGGGTGGCCATGTGAGGCTCATGCTTGGCAACGGGCTGAAAAGACGACATATTCGCTGGCACGGTGGTAAGCGTCATGAGGCGGAAGCCGGTATGGTGTCGGCGTCTTGGAGGAATTCGAAAGATGCCGCCGTTGGGTCGAACTGATGCTCGGCGCCGCAACGGGGACACGTCGTCCAGATCCGTCCAATGACGTGCCAATACCGATCGCGAACCTTGATATTGACCTTGCCGGTTGCGTCATATGTTCCCAAAAGCACGGGTGGCTCCTGGCACCGACACTCCCATCTGACCACCGCGGCGCGTTCACCTTGTTGGAGTCGCGCCGCTCGTGCGCTCATATCACGGTCCCTCCTCTCGTCGATAAGAATGCGAACAGATTAGAACGTATGTTCTAATCTGTTCGCATTCTACGGGGCCGCAATGAGGCTGTCAAGGCGCACACAATATCCTTAAGGGTGGGACCGGCTTCTACGTGCAGCTGAACGGGCGAACTTTCGGCGGCCGCAAAGCACCCCGACGGCCGGTGTTCTCGACCCGGAAAAGTTCTCCCGCGATGGCCGTGACAAACAGCGTGCCGAGGTCGGGCCCGCCGAATGCGCAGTTGGTCGGCCGGGCGGTGGGAGCTAGGTGCTCCTCGAGCAGTGTGCCGTCTGGCGCGAAGATCGCGATCCGTCCGCCCGGTCCGCCGACCTCCCATCCACAGGTTGCGACGATGTTCCCTTCGGTGTCGAAGCACATGCCGTCGATACCGCGATTGGCGCCGAAATCGTGGAGAACCTGAAAATTGCCCAGCATCCCATCATCGAGAACCGGATAAGCGCGCAATTGTCGCACGGACTCCGGGGTGTAGTCGCTCTGGGCGACATAAAGCGTCCGTTCGTCGAACGAAAGCAGCAGGCCGTTTGGCCGGGTGGTGTCGAAGGTCAGGCGTTCAACTGACCAGGAGCCGGAACCACTGGCAGGCGGGCTGATGCGGTAGACGGAGTCGTGATCGAGCTCGCGTTCGGGATAGGTGAGATGGTATCGGGGATCGGTGAACCAGATCCGGCCAAGCGAATCGATCAGGAGGTCATTCGGGCTGTTCAGCCGTTTCCCGTCAAACCGGTCGGCCAGAATCGATCTGCTGCCACTGGTGTCGTATGCGACAACAGCGCCCGCTTCCCCTGCGCAGGCGAGCAGACGACCGTCGGGAGCGAAAACCAGACCGTTCGCCTCGCCGGTTCCCGAGTAAATGGCCGTGATGGAGCCTGTCGCCGGGTCATACCGCCGGATTTCGCTTTTCGCGCAAGAAGTGTAGAAGAGCCCCTTGCCGTCCCATGCGGGACCCTCGGTGATCGTGTCGGGACCGTCCAGCAATTCCCAGTTCCAGCTCATCCTGTTCGCTCCTGCCATCAATACCGGCGACTACGACGCGAGACAATCAGTCCGGGGTTTTGATTCGACTACCGGGCCTTCGCCGCGACCTCGGTCGACGCGATATTCAAGATGATCTCTTCGTCGCCGATTCTGGCGATCGCCGCCGCTTCGATGGTGATGTTGTGGTGGCGGACAAGACCCACCTGCACAACCACGGCGACAAGCTCGCCATCCTCGCCGTATTCGACTTCATGAACATGTCCGACTTTCAGGTCATCAGAACCGAAGACTTCCGCACCTTTGCCGATGAGCACGCCGCCCTCCCGGTACGACGACTCCGGATGTTCATCCGTGCCTTCGAGCGGATCCAATCGGAAGAGACTACCGTGATCGAGATAGGACTGCCCGGTGGGCGGAGTCGAGAAGAGAATCATGCTCTGATAGGGACCCGGAATGACCTCGGGAAAGCCGGACGCCATTTCGGCCGCGGAAAAGCTGATCTCAAACCGGGGGAGCTGGCCTGCCGATGCCGCGTCGATGTTCAGGTGGACCCGGTCGCCGTCGACGCGATCGATTGAACCGCGATCGACAATTTTGTCGTCGTCGAGCAGGATGCCGCGATGCACGATGAACTGTTCGACATGATTGTCTACCGGATTGAGCACGACCCGGTCAATAGTGCCGAGCTTTTGCCCGTCGCTGCTTAACACCGTTTGTCCTAAGGCAATATGCATGAAGTTACTCCTGCCTCCGATCGTCGAGGAAGGGAACCGAGCCGACTTTGCAGTGTACACAAGATATCAAGTTCGTTAATACCATGTTCGTGCTGAAGATAGAGATTGAACCGGTCGTCAGACCGGAATTCGTTCGGATGGAAGCAGACCAAACTGGTCCGCGGTCGGCTCTGCTCAGCAGAACCAGCTCTCAGTCAGGCGCGGCGGCGTTTTTCGTCGCGTGCGGGGGATCGGTAACGCGGTGAACTCAATCCCGGCGATCGAGTGCGCCGTCTCCCAGATCTTCTGGAACGTCGACCGGGCGGGTTCTTGTTCGACCGCGGCCTGTTCGACGAGTTTCGACACCTGGCGATGAAGATCGTCGAGGCGGGGATCGGACGAAGACCAGCGAAAGGTGAACGCCTCTTCATCAAGCTCGCCGAGCCACTCGCTGCTCGTCGGATCCGATAGCAGCGCTGATCCCGGTGGAACCAGCAGGCGAATCGAGAAGTGAACCGGATCGACATGCTCGATCAGGTCGCGCTCGGCGAAGAACCGCAGCAATTCGAGGTAGTCGTCGAGTGTCGACCAGGGCGAGAACGGAAGGAGAGACGGACGCATCGGAATGCCGTGCTCATCCAATAGGTCCAGCGCGGCCGACACATCTTTTCGATTGTGGCCCTTGCCTAACCTGGTCAAGACAGTCTCGCTCAGCGATTCGACCGCGGATACCACAAAAACGCATCCATTCGACGCGAGCTCCGGAATCAATCGCCAGTGCTCGAGAATGTGCTCGATCTTAATGGTGGCGTCGAAGGTGAGCCACGGGAATTCGACCCGGAGCTCGCTGATGATCCTGAGTCCATGCCGCGGTCCATTGAAAAAATCTGGATCGCCAAAGGTGATGTGGCGCGCTCCCGCTTCGATCTGAGACTTGGCGTCCGCCAACACGACCTCACGGGGAATCGCGAAGAACTTCCCGCCGTAAATCGGCGTGATCGGGCAGTGCCCGCACGTGTGGTGACAGCCCCGGGTTGTCTCGACATAACCTGCCCTCACGATCGTTCCGTTGACCTCGAGACCGGCGTAGCTCCGCAAGGCGGGGAGGGTGGCTCGATCCGGCTGAACAAACGCAACGCGCTCGAGCGACGGCGCGGCGACCCGGTTGGCTGTCCCGACGCCGGGAATCGAGGACGGCTCGATCCCATTCGCGAGTGATTGCGCGAGACCGGTCAGCGCGCGTTCGTATTCGCCGCTGATGACTGAATCGCCGTGATTGCGCAGTAAATAGCCCGCGTTCAACGTCGCGTAGAGACCGTAGAAGGCGATGTGCGCCTCCGGGTTAAGCGAGCGAACGCGTTCCGCGACCCGCGACCCGAGCCTGAGCGCGGTATGCATCGGGACTGAGATCGCGACAAGTCGGGCGCGTCGAATCTCGTCGTCGGTGAGCTGATCGATCGACGTATCAACCGCCACGGGATCGAAGCCGGCTGCACGCAAGTGCGCGAGCGGTGACGCCAGATTGAGTGGTTGGTGTCCGAGCTCGTAGCACGAAACCAACAGGGTCTCGCCGTGTCCAGCTAAAGAAACTGATTTGGCGGCGATGGGAGGATGAATTGCCGTCACGTCGAATTCGTTGCCGCCTACTCTGTGACCGGCGAGGGAATCGCGTTCCACCCCGCCAACGATTGTTCAATCAGTGTAAGCGCGGATTGAAGCGAGCGCTGACCGCGCTGTCCGCCACCGGGATTCAGGCTGGTCACCGTCACTACCGCGACTTTGCCGGTTTTGAGCGTGGCGGAGACGGCCTCAATCACCTCTGCCAACTCCAGCCCGCCTGCAGACGGGGTGGACGAACTGGGCACGAGATGCGGATCGAGCACATCGAGATCGACATGCAGCGCGATCACGCTGCAATGGGCGGTCAACCGCGACAGCGCGTCGCTAAACCGGCTGCCGTTGCGCAACTCGCCGGCCGTTACAAGATGGACAGAGGTTGAGCGTAAAAGCGATTCTTCTTTCTCATCCAATTCACGAATGCCGGCGAGGAGGATTCTGTCCGTCGGAATCGGCGCGGAGAGACCGGCCGCTTCACGCCACAGCGGGCCCGCCAAGCCGGCGATGATCGCCAGCGGCATCCCGGCCAAGATGCCGCTGTAGCTTGTTTCAGGTGTGTTGAAATCGCCGTGGGCGTCGAGCCATACGATGCCGATTCGTGCGCCCGCGCCGTCGGCTTGTTGCAAGCCGGCCATCACCCCGACCGCGGCGGTGTCGTCCCCTGCGATCACCAGGGAACCCTTGCCGGATTGCCTTGAACCCGCCACCAGGGATGCGGTCGCGGCACCGAGTTTCCCGATGTTGACCACGGTTCGGCCCTCCTCTCGATCGGCGGCATCAAGGTGTGCATCGACCGGCGATTCGACACTCAGTCCGGAATCGCGAAGACGGCGCTCAAGACCCGCGGTAAGCAATGCCGCCGGTCCAAGTCCAAGTCCTTCGCTCGGCTCGTCGTAACGGTACGGAACCGAAATCAATTGCAGGTTCATGACCGTCAGTCCCGATCCACGACTGCCTGAAAGGCGCCAGATCCGATAGCTCGATTCTACTCTGGACAATCTCGAGGGATAGCGGTCGTCGCGGTGCAATCGAACCAAAGTAGAATCTAGGTCTTTGTCCTACCGACCTCGGGGCGCGAAATTTGTCATCGACTCAATCACAACGTACGCGTCGCGCCACTGCTCCGGCCCAGGATTACTACGCATTGCTTGGGGTACCGTATACCGCAACTTTTCAAGAGATTTCGCGAGCGTACCGCGCGAAGATGAAAGGCGCACATCCCGATCGGCATCGTCCCGAGGGCAGGGCAGCCGCGGAAGAACGTGCGAAGCTCCTGAATCTCGCGTTCACGACCCTCTCAAAGGCGGACAGCCGCCGGCTGTACGATACCGAGATCAAAGCCGCTGCCGTTCAGGATCAGATTATGAACAGATACGTCGGCGGATTTTCGACTTCAGGAGCAAACGCCGATCCGTTCGGCGAATCGCTACGCCGAGAACGATCGCGAACAGAACGAGCAGAGGCCCGTCACGCCGATCGATCGGCCACCGCCACCATCTTTCTCACGTTCGGCGGAATCGCTCTGTTGGTGATCTTGCTGCTCGTTGCCTGGGCGGCCCTCAGCGCTCTATTTGAAGCCGTCCTTTGACAAGCGAGACCGACAACAAGTCGGAAACATGCCCGGCATCACCGTTTACGCCTTCGGGGACCGCCGGTTTTCTTGGCAGGGCTCGGTTTGACGGGGCCGCCTCCGGCCGAGCGTTTGATGGCGGCTAGCTTCTGTCGCTTGACGAATGGGACCGGGCCGTCGCCGCGCACGACTGTCGGTAGAACCGCTTCAAGTGAATTGAGCATATCCTGCGCGCCCAGTCGAGCCGAGACCGCCTCGCGCGACGATGGCTGGACAACACCTCCGTACCCGAGTCGCAACAACCGGGCTGCCTCGAGGATGAGATCCAGCGCCGCGAACGAAGGCAGTGCTCGACGTTCTTGCGGCGACAACGGACGGACGCCGGCGTAGTGCCCGAGCACAAGCTCGGCATTGTCGCCAGTCCAACCGGCAAATCGGGTGATGAGCTGAGCGACATCGAGCAGCGGCGTGGTCGAAACCGCCGCACCGAAATCAAGCAGTGCAACGTTGTCCTCGCGATCGACCAAAACGTGTGCCGGCCACAGCGACAGGTGTGCGATCACCATTCGCAATCCCTGCTGGTCCATCGCGCGGATCGCGTCCAATGCCGCCGGCAATGCCTGCTCGCCCAGCCGCAGCCACCGTTGAATCGGCGGCGTGGTCGGGGCGGAGGGCCGGAGTCGAACCCGGGCAGCTCCCCAAGACTGATCGATGGCACGAAGCACGTGCTCGACCGGCGCGAGCGGGGCATGACGGCTGGTCGCGAGCGCCTCGGATCGCCGATGACCTGTCGCGACGCGACCAATCAACATCGCGTAGTGGCTGTCGTCCAAAGCAACTGGCCGGTGCACCGTGTGTCCATCTTGTTCCTGGGCTTTCGCCCGGCCAATGGCGGCCCGCCCGGGCAACCATTCCTGGACGTCGATCAGTTTGCCCTCAACGACCAGCCACGACTCAGAAATCGCAGTGTCGCTGATCGGCCGAGCGCAGAGAATGGGTGCCTCGCCTCGCAGTTGATCTTGCAAGCGATGCACAAAGCGAACACGCTCAGGCGATGTGCCGTCCGGCCAGCGCCGAATCCGCAAGTCCCGCTCGTCGCGCGTGCCGATCGCCAAGAATGGGCGATCGCCGACCGGCGCCCAGGAGGTGATGCCGGGCAGCATCCGCTTCATGGCCTGTTGCAACATAGGATCGAATTCGATTGGTTCCAGATCTTCTCGACGGTGCGGTCTCAAACGGATTCCCTCATGTGACGTCCCAATTAGAACGCCTGGACAAACTCAACTGTGAAGCATACAGCCTGGAGACTTGGGAACTGCCCCAAATGGGGATCAGCTGTCAATCGAGGCCGACGATCGTTCCATCTGGCAGAAGATCAATATCCGTTCCGCCCGGTCGTCTGCTTAGGCCAGGCATCAGATTGACTTCGCCCGCCAATGGCACGAGATAACCTGCACCCGCATAGAGACGAACGTCGCGGATCGTCAACGTGAATCCTTCGGGCCGGCCCTTGAGCGCCGCATCCCCGGAAAGCGATAGCGGAGTTTTCGCCATGCAGATCGGCAGTTGACCGAATCCGAGTGCCTCTGCCCGTGCGATTGCCGCGATCGCTTCCGGTGCGTAATCAACACGACCCGCACCGTACATCGCGGTCGCGATGCGATCGATCTTCTCGGTGGCAGACGAGTCCAACTCGTACAGGTACCGAAAATCAGATACGCGTCCAGCCGCGCCCAAGACCGCTCGCGCAAGCTCCTCGCCGCCGGCGCCACCCTGAGCAAAGACGTTGCTGACAACCGCGTTTTCGGCGCCGGCCGCTCGGGAGACCTCGATGACTCGTCCGACTTCACGTGGACTGTCGGTCGGAAAGCCGTTGATCGCGACAACCACCGGCACTCCAAATGCCAGTATGTTCTCGATGTGCTTCACCAGGTTTGGCAAGCCATCTTCTAGTGAATCCAGATCTTCGCGCTCAATCTCTGGCGGCAATGGCTTGCCGAATGCCAGCTTGAAGCGTCCACTGTGCGCTTTCAGCGCCCTGATGGTTGCGACAACGACCGCTGCATCTGGTCGCAGCCCGCCGACACGGCATTTGACGTCGAAACATTTTTCCGCGCCGAGCTCGCTGGCAAATCCCGATTCCGTTACGACGATGTCAGCCAACCCAAGGGCAAGCCGGTCGGCGATTAGTGACGAATTCCCCAGTGCCACGTTTCCGAAGGGTCCAGTGTGGACGATCGCAGGAGCGCCCTCGTTGGTTTGCACGAGGTTTGGCTTCAGCGCATCACGCAGCAACGCGGTCATCCCGCCCGCAACGCCGAGATCGCCGGCGGTGATCGCCTGTCCGGTGGTGGAGACGCCGGCTACGATCCGTCCGAGTCGCGTTCGCAGATCCGCGTAATCGCTTGCGAGCGACAGAATCGACATCACCTCGGACGCGGCGGTGATGTCGAAGCCCGTTTCTCGCGGCGGTCCACTCTTGTCGCCCTGGCCGATGCTGATCGATCGCAGGGAACGATCATTGACATCAAGCACACGCCGCCAGGTGATCGTGGACGGATCGAAATCCAAAGCGTTGCCAAAGTGGAGGTGGTTGTCGAGGAACGCGGCGCAGAGATTGTGCGCCGCCGTGACGGCGTGGGCGTCACCGGTGAAGTGCAGATTGAGATCGCCGGCAGGAACAAGCGTCGCTTTGCCGCCGCCGGCGCCGCCACCCTTCGCGCCGAAGACCGGTCCGAGCGACGGCTGGCGTAATGTTACGATCGCGCGGGAGCCGATTCGACTCAGTCCTTGCGCCAACCCGACTGCCGTCGTCGTTTTGCCCTCGCCCAGCGGTGTCGGGGTGACCGCGGTGACGACCACGTACTTTCCGCGCGGTTGCTGCTCGAGACGATCAAGCACTTCGATGCGGATCTTGGCTTTTAGTCCTCCGTATAGCTCCAGATCGTCAGGTAAAAGCCCCAATCGCGCGGCGATTTCGGTGATCGGTCGAATCATTCCCTTAGTCCCGCCTCCTCTGTCCTGTTCCATATCATCTTTCCCGAGGAATGCTTACCTCGCGCGACCAAGAGCGTCGTTCAAGTTCGGACGATCGGGCAGTGTCTCGACTCCTGGTTGCTCATTCAAGTGCTCTCAGATAGCCGCATCCGCGCGGTTCCACCAGAATGCAGCAGATCAGGAGCGAGATCGCCCCTCGCATCGGTCGCAAGCTTAAGTCTCGGGTACTATACGGATTAGAACACAAGCCCTGCTCAACACTGCACCGAATCTACTGCCACCAAGATCGGTCGTCTTCTTGTCGATGGTCGTCACGTGTGACCGCTGGTCATAGATTCGCACAAAGACTATGGACACTTCTCGAGGCATTTGGCGATCGTCGTTGCCTCTTCCGAAATGCCGCGCTACCCGACTGGGTCATTTGACAATAATGCAGTTGCAGGTAGACTTTGGATGCCTGGAACAAGTGAACGAAGGGCGTTGGACGGCATACCATCGTTGGGACCGCTCCAAAGGGCAACTTTGATGATTGCTGGAGCCATTAGTTGCTCTGAGTGAGGATTTAGTTTTGTTTTATTTGTATGGCATTGCGAGTAAGACGGCGAAATCGTATTCCATCTGCTGTAAAGCGCTGAGCCCGTTTCTGTTCTTCGACCAGCCAAACAAGAAGTTGAACGGACCGGGTACCAATATGTCGATTCGCTTGAGCTTGCGAAGGCCGAAATTTGCCGCTCTCCATATCGAAAGCTGGTCACGAAGCCTGGCCGTCCCGAACCCCAGAACACACCGAACGCCTGGGACTTGGCAACCGCGGAAAATGCTGACGTTGGAAGACGGCGCCGCGACGGCATTGACCCGCCAGCACTCCTCTCGACTCCGGCCCTCAAGGCACTTGCGCTCAGAGCGTTCGCCATTCTCAAATTCAGCAATCGGTTTCGGTGGGCGGCTGCCGACGTCGCTCGGCCTTTCGACGCCGTCTTTCTTCCAAGGGGCGAGCCGTTGGCGGATGGATTGCTGTAACCCGTGGTCGGTGCTTCGTTAGGCACTTCCGCGGCTCCAAGATCACATCGCCGAGGTCCAATGGTTGGATGACTCGGCAACTGGGACAAAAAGGATCGAACAGTTGGGAGGAGGGCGAACGGTGGAAGGATCTAGGTTTGATAGTCTCGCAAGAGACTTGGCGTCAAGTCGCCGGACACTCGTGCGCGGGACAGCCGGTGGTGGGTTCCTTGCGTTACTTGGTGCGGCGTTCGGTAAGAAGTCGATCGCATCCGCCCAAAGCGGAATCGTTACCTGTACCTGGGAGATCGAGGCGCAAGGAAGTGTCGGCCCCAACGCAAGTAGAAGCTACGACGGAATCTTGACCGTCGACATCGATGAAGATGGTTCGATTGACAACGGCTCGTATGTCTTCACCGATGAATCCGGGAACCCAAAACGCGATAGCCAAGGTAACGAAATTCGATTCGATGCCGTTGGCTCGTGTCATAAGCGTTCGATCAACATCAGGATCGAGCACGACGGTTGCGAAGAGATCACCTTCACCGGCGTGAACCGCTACCACCTTGTCGAATGCAAGGGACCGATGAGTGGCTCTTGCCATGGTCCGGATCTGATCGACCACGGCGGATGGCGAACGCGCCGGAAGAATATCTGTCCCGCCTGCCGCGCCCAGAGTTGTCCTCCACATCAATATCTGGATTCCAAGAAATGCAGGTGCGTTGACAAGTGTCCGCCCGGCTACTCGATCTGCAAGGAACAGACGTGCGTCCCAGATCAGTGCGGGTCCGGCAAGTATTACGACGAAGACCGCTGCGACTGCACTTGCGTGGAGAAGAAGACGTGCGGAGCCAACGAGGTTTGGTGCCCATACGCCTGTCGCTGTATTCCGACCGATCCCTGTGACGGTTTCGAATGCCCGCCCGGTTACGTGCATACGATGTCACACGACGGCATCTGCTCGTGCCGCCCGAGGACTTGCACGACTACCTGCAAGACTGGCGAGCGACAAGTTTCTTGCGGAGGGAAATGCAAGTGCGTGCCTAATGGCGGTTGCAAGAAGACGACCTGTCCGAACGGCAAAAAATGGGACACGAAGACCTGCGGATGCATCTGCTCGAACAAGCCGTCGAACTGCAGCAACTGGGACTCGTCCAAGTGCAAGTGCAACGACACGACGTGCACGTCTCCACCGAACTGCAGCGACTGGGACAGCAGCAAGTGCATGTGCAATGACTGCGACAACTACGATCCGGACTGCAATGACTGGGACGGCGACAACTGCTATTGCAATGACTGCGACAACTACGATCCGAACTGCAATGACTGGGACGGCGACAACTGCTATTGCAATGACTGCGACAACTACGA
>CAYJPA010000027.1:0-59851 GCA_964371945.1 uncultured Sphaerobacteraceae bacterium
GCGGATCTGCCACCACCGTTTCGATCGGGCCGTCAGCTACCACACGGTGCAGCAGCAAACCTCGCCATGACATGGGGTACGTATTTGGGCAGTATCGGTGACCGGCAGCGTCACGATCCGACAGCTCGCAGATCGTCCTGATCCATGTCCAGCAACTGAGCTTGCCGTTCCTTGGTTTGGCGTTGACGCCTTGCTCGATAGGGAGCCAATCGCTGGGCCGGCCGCCATTCCACCTTGTCGAGTGTTGGCAGGAAGCGCTGAGGTGAGCCATGGCTGGTGGCATAGATCCGCGGCTCGCCGACGTCCCGCAGCCGCCGTCCGTCGGATTCCAAGGTCACCCCATACTGCGCCAGGGACTCGGTCTCGTGTTCTATCGTGAGCGTCTCACCATGGATCCAGACGGCGGCCGGCTTCCCGGCAAGACCGCGCTCGCCATACAGCCGCCAATGTCGGAAACGGAGATAGCCACCCACCGTGAGGTGACGCATCGAGCGGATCCGGAAGAGGCGATTGAGGTCGGCCGACTCGCACCAGGCTCCATGGACCCAGCCGAGGACCATTCCCGGACTGCGGCGTCCCTTTGGCCGATCGCCGTGAGCGGCATGTGGTTGGTGGTTGTAGTTGTGAAAGAAGCGCTCATGTTCCGCCTGGAGCTCGGCCCAGGTCGTTGCCCCGGCATAGTGGTAATCGGCCATCCGCCGCATGACATTGAAGTTGGTCTCAATGTAGTTCTGCCAGGGTTGTCGCTTATCGATGACCGCCTTCTGGATGCCGAGCGCGGCGTAGATCGCCTGGGCATGCTTCGCCTTGAAGATACTGCCGCTGTCACTGACGAGCACCTCGGGCGCTCCATGCGTTGCCATCGCCGCCCGCAACACGATGAGGTAAGCGGTCAAGTCCTGGCGTGGCGAGATTGCGCTGGCGAGAAACGACCGGCTGAAGTTCTCCAGGATGGAGATGATGTAGGCTGGCTTCCCGGTACCGAGTTGATGGTCTTCGATGTAGCGCACGTCGACCGACCAGTACTGATGCCGGCGTTGCGCCGCGAATGGCATCGTCTGTGGTTCGTGTGGGACGGCGGCGGTTGGTCTCGGGGCGCCAAGGTCGCGGTGGAGCGCCAGGATGCGACCGCAGGTGCGCGGAGACAAGTCGATGCCGAGTTGCGCAAGGGCAGCGTGTATCCGGAACTCGCCAAGCTCAGGGTTTACCTGCAGCCGGCGGATCGTCGCCATCGCTTTGAGGTCGACCTTGCGGGCATGATGCAGCGGCGCTCGCGACCGATCGGCCAGGCCAGGCATGCCTTCGACCTCCCAGCGGGCTAACGTCTCGTAGACACGCGTCCGGGTCGTTTCCAAATACCCGGCGATGCTCGTGACACGCCAACCTTCGAGATAGAGGTCGACGATGGCCTTGCGGCGTTGGGTAGGATTCGCCATATCGCGATAGCGGGGAAGCCGCCGGAGCGGATGGAGTAGCAGCGGGTTGCTCGCCAGAATCTGCTTAATCGTGTGGTGGATGACTGGCCGATCGAAGCGCTCACGACAGATGGCGCTGATCTCCCGCAAGCTGAGCGGAGGATACTCGGCCTTCAACTCGACAATCGCGCGCCGAATGCCGAGCGGCAGGACACGCCGATCTGAGACGGGTGGATCCTCCGGCTCGAACAGGCTGGGCATCCCGCGGACGGCGAATCGTGCCACCTTGCGCCGCAGGGTCCGCTCGGACACCCCTGTCTGGTGGGCGCGACTCGCCGGAGTCTGACCGAAGAGCACGATGGGACGCAGCAATTCGTACGTCGCTTGCGCAGGCGAATCCACCAGCAGCCGAAGTTGGTGCCAGTCGTCAGTCGGTTGTCGACGTGCACGCGCGACGGGTGCCATCGGCGCTCCCCAGATGCTTCCCAATGCACGCAGGGATAGACCCTTGTCTTAGCGCACCCACATCACGCTGTCAATTCCTTCCCTGCCGGTCACCGATATTGCCCAAATACGTACCCCATGTCATGGCGAGGTTTGCGGTGCAGCAGGTCCTGGCGTCCGAACCGCTGCCAATCCACCGACCGCGGCGGGTCCCTGAGCCGTGCCGCCGAATTCGCGGCGCTGCTCTGGTGGAAGCTGGTACTGGCGCAGGATGAACCCGCACTCGTAGACGATCAGATAGTCGGGCGCCCCGAGGGTGGGATTGACGCGCAGGAGATGGGATGATGCTCCACCGTGCGCACGCGTAATCCGGGCGAGGTGCGGTTGCTCGGCATCCTCGATAATATCGACCGGCGTCTTCGTGAGTTCCTCAACTTGGCTGAGAACGTCCTGTGTTTCGGGGCGAAGTTCCATATGCTGTTTACCTTCGTAGGTGTGACCACTTCCCTACCACACAGGGATGTCCGACTTCACTCGACCCGATGAGTATCGCAGGATCGTCGTGCTCCCTTAACTTGTGAACAGGAATCGAATTGAACCTGCGGACATTCGCTATGAGCGATACCCGTATACCGTTCATTGTCCCCGTTTGTGGATCTGGAGATGACGAGACTTCGCCTATTTACCACCCCTCGCTGAGGGCTCACTCCTTGAGCATGGTGATCAGAGTCCCAGTGTCAATTGCACCTGTTCGTCGGATTGAAGTCATGACGTTCATGGATAAGGTGTGGTTGTGATAAAGGACACTCACGCGGTGCTTACCCGCGGGGCATATCAAGATGAAGTGATCACCCGAAGTGCGGACGTGCGTCCAACCGTGGCGCGAGAGTGCACGGATGAGGACCGGACCATTGACCCGTGGTGTACGCATAACGCCTCCCGACCGCTTCCGTCCCAAGCGCCTAGCCGAGATTGGCCAAAGCAGCGGCTTGGTACGAATTGCGGACGTGCGTTGTGCGTTAGGTCATCGTCTGGTAGACCTCCTCGGGCAGGGAATAACCCGCCGACCAATAAAAGTAGCAGAAACTAAGAGAAAGTCAATTGGTTTATTGGTAAAGGCAGGGCAATCGCATCTAAATTCATGGTTGCCAGGGAGGCACGGGTAGCGGATACTTGCGGTCCCGCTTGGTTATCCGCAAACCATCCCCGCTGGGAAGGGTCCTCCCGTGGACACCGCACCGTTGGCGCGTATCACGAGTTGCTTTGTCGATCTCGTCGATCCCCGGATGCATCGTACCCGGCGCCACGAGCTCATGGATGTCATCGCGATCGCGTTGTGCGCGGTCGTGGCTGGGGCGGAAAGCTGGGTCGAGGTCGCGTCGTGGGGTGAAGAGAAGCTCGACTGGCTGCGCACCTGGTTGCCATTGCCCAATGGCATTCCCTCGCATGACACCTTTGGGCGCGTCTTCAGCCGCCTCGATCCCGCCCAACTGGAGGTGGGGTTGCTGCGTTTGGGACGGGAGATGGTAGCCGCCTCGGGCGCGACGGGCGGCGTGGTCGCCATCGATGGCAAAACGATCCGGGCGGCGCGGCAACCGGGAGAGCGCGCCATTCATCTGGTCAGCGCCTGGGCGAGCGCGAGTCGGCTGGTCCTGGCCCAGACAGCGGTGGACGATAAGAGCAACGAAATCACCGCGATCCCGATCCTGCTGGCCCAACTCGATCTGACCGATCAGGTGGTCACGATTGATGCCATGGGCTGCCAGACGGCCATTGCCGCGCAGATCGTCGCGCAGGGCGGCGACTATGTCCTGGCCCTCAAGGGCAATCAGGCCGACTTGCTGCAGCACGTGCGAGACAGTTTTGCGCTGGCCGACGCCGGTGACGCCCTGCGATCCTTTGAAAAGAATCACGGGCGGATCGAGACGCGCGTCTGCCGGACGATCACCGACCCCAGCCTGCTGCGGTGGCTTGATCTGGACGGGGCGTGGGCGAATCTGCGCTGTCTGGTGGAGGTGGTCGGCGAACGGCAAATCAACGGCGAGCGCACCCGGCACACGCGCTATTACCTCTCCAGCCTGCCCGGCGACCCGCGCGACCTCGCCCATGCGGTGCGCAGTCACTGGGGGATCGAGAATCAGGTGCATTGGGTCCTCGATGTCGGGTTTCGCGAGGACGGCAGCCGCGCGCGCATCGGCCATGCGGCGGCCAATCTGGCGATCATCCGCAAGGTTGCCCTCAACTTGCTGCGGTCCGACCCCACCCGGAAAATCGGCATCAAGGCAAGTCGGCTTCGCGCGGGATGGAGCAATGACTATCTCCTCCACGTGTTGCGCCTGCAGGACGATTAAGATGCAATCGCCCTGGCAGCTCCACGACGAAGGAGACGGGCAAAACCCCGGTCACTTCCGCGTCCGGCGCCTCGGTTACGATGTCGACAATTGGCGCACGCCGGTGGCATCGCTGGAATCACAGGAGGGGCGAGATGGATGGCTTACTCAATGGGAGGGCCGCTTTGGTCACAGGCGGCGCTTCGGGCATCGGTCGCGCCTCGGCTCGGGCGCTCGCGCGGGCAGGTGCAGGGGTCGTCGTCTCCGATATCCAAGTCAACGCTGGTGAACAAACTGTCGAACAAATCCGTAGAGATGGTGGTGAAGCGATATTCTGTCGAGCTGATGTCTCCCGAGGCGACGATGTCGAAGCCCTCGTTGCGGCGGCCGTCAAGCATTTTGGCCGGCTCGACTGCGCCCTCAACAACGGCGGAATCGAAGGACAGCTTGCGACGACCGCCGATTGCACCGAAGAGAACTGGCATCGGGTGATTGACATCAATCTCAGCGGAGTTTGGTGTTGCCTGAAACACGAGCTGGCGCAGATGCTGAAACAAGGAGGTTCAGGCTCGATCGTCAATACCGCCTCGGTTTCCGGCCTGAAAGGGTTCCCTCCGCTTCTCCCCGCGTATGTTGCGAGCAAGTACGGAGTCGTCGGACTCACGACCGTCACCGCCCGGCAGTATGCGCAACATGGCATTCGGGTCAATTCGATCTGCCCTGGCGCGATCGACACCCCGATGCTCGACCGAATCGGCGACAGCGCCGACAGACTGGGCATCCCGATGATCGCGGAAAATCCGGCCGGGCGATTGGGAAAACCAGAAGAGGTGGCGGAGGCGGTGGTTTGGCTCTGCTCTGACGCCGCTTCATTTGTCACGGGACACAATCTGGTGATCGACGGCGGTTTTATGGCGTAGCGTCGCGGTTTCAGGCGATCATTCGCAAAACCGCTGCAAAGTTTCCGATCGTCTTTGGCGTGTTCGGGTTCAAAAGCACCTGCAGGTGGTCGATGCCTTCACGGGCAAATCCGTATAGCGCCTCCGCGATCTCGTCTGGTGTTCCCGTGAGAGGGCGAGAGGATGCATCGCGGGAGAGTTGACCTCCGGGATAGTCGATCTGAATCGTAACGGACCGTTCGAGCGTCGCGGGGTCGCGGCCGGAAGCCGAGCAGGCAGCGTCAACGACCGTACGCAGGGGTGGGATGGAGGTCGGGCGATTATCCACCCAGGGCAGCCAGCCATTCCACATGTCCGCGTGGGTGGTGGTGAGACGCAAAAGACGGGGTCGGTTTGCCAGCGCTCCGATCATAATTGGCGGTCCCAGAGGTCGTGGTCCATGAGGGTGCAGCTCGCAATCCCGGGCTTCGTAGTAGGTTCCGGCAAAATCGACATGTCCCCCGCGAAGGAGCGGTCCGACGATCGCAAGCGCTTCTTCGAAGCGTGCAATTGGATGGTCGAACGAAAACCCGAAGGCGCGAAACTCTGGCTCATGCCAGCCTGCGCCCAAACCAAGAATCAAACGACCATTGGAAATCTCGTCGACCGTGCTCGCCATTTTGGCAAGGAGCGCCGGATTGCGCCACGACGTGCATAACACGAGCGTCCCGATCTCGACCCGTTCGACCGTCGCCGCGAGCGCCGCAATCAGCGACCAACCCTCCCAACCGCCGCGGGGAGCTTCATCCGGGAAACGCATCAACAAGTGGTCGGAAACCCAGATCGAATCGAATCCGACCGCCTCGGCGAATCGTGCCTTTTCCAACACATCGCCCCAACGTGGAACTGAGCCTTCGCCACCCTCGAGCCATGGCGTCAAAAAGATGCCGACTTTCACGACCCGGGCGCTCCGGTCCATTCCCGCGCGGTCTGGAGTAACCTGATATTGATGGCCCCTTCCACGCCGGTTGCGCCGGCGTAGTCGCTGCCGCGAACCCAATTCGCGAAATTGCGCACCTGTTCCTCATATGGATTGGGCGCGTTGTCGTACGTGCGGTCGATTCCCGTCGATGTGGTGAGGCGACCTCCCGCCGGACCGAGTCGCGGCACAAATGCTCCCTCGACGATGGCCCAGCCTTTCGTGCCATGAGCTTCGATGCGGCTGGCCGGCGCTTGAAGGCCAGTTGCCGTTTCTACCACCACGGTGGCATCGCCGAGTTGCAGGAGGAGCACCGCGAGATCGTCGACCTCGACGTCCCAGAAATTCGTGCTCAGCCTGGCGGCGATGAGGTGGTGAGGTTCAGCGAAATCGGTGATCCACAGTGCTGCGTCGAGCGTGTGCGTC
The DNA here is from genome assembly GCA_964371945.1 of uncultured Sphaerobacteraceae bacterium. Taxonomy (GTDB): domain Bacteria; phylum Chloroflexota; class Chloroflexia; order Thermomicrobiales; family UBA6265; genus CAYJPA01. The sequence continues at coordinate 6,473 of CAYJPA010000027.1, forward strand.
CCGATGTCCATGAGCGCCCAGCCACCGGACGTTTCACGATGCAGGCGCCAATCACCTGGCAAATTGTCGTATTGCGTCTGCCAACTGGCGCGCACAAACGCGATCGTCCCCAGTTCGGCCGCGCGAACGAGCCCAACGAGATCCTGATTGGCCCGGTGGAATCGACCCTGGTAGCCGACGGCCAAACGGAGTCTGGTCTGCTCGGCAAGTTCCGCCAGTTCGCGCGCGGTCTTGGACTCGGTGGCTAGCGGCTTTTCGGCGAGCACGTGCTTTCCGGCTTCCATCGCCGCGCGAACATGTTCCGCGTGTAAATAGTTCGGCGAGGCCACCCAGACAGCGTCTATGCCGGGATCACCCAGGAGTTCTGCTGGCGATGCGTAGGTTTTGGGGCATCCGTGTCGTTGGGCGAATACCTGTGAACGCGTGGGGTCGGAACCGGCCGCGCCAAGCAGGACCTGACCAGCGTTGCGCAACGCCAGCGCAAAAAGAGCGTCCGCGAAACCAGAGGTTCCGATGATGCCCCAGGAAAGTCGGGACGCGCTCAATGCAAAACCTCCCATTATCCGAAGCCTTCTCACCGGCAGTGATCAATCTCCGGGAAGCGATGGCGCCTCCCCGGGTTCACAGCTTAGATGCCGCCGGTTTTCAATCTTGTAGGACCGAAAAGCCACAAGTCGTGCCGGTCATTTCACCATCAACTCGCGGTACTGTTCTCCGATGTCCTCCGGTGGCCGATAGCTCCGGCCACGGGTCGACAACACATAATCGCGATAGAGCTGTTCGCAATCCTCGCTGCAGAAAAGCGCGCGCTCCCCATCGATTTCAGTCACGAGGAAATGCATTGCGATCAAGCGACCGCAGCAGCCGCAATGAACCATTCGCTGCTCGTACCATTGGGCGTCGTTTTCGATCCAGCGCGACATCGGCTATCCCCTTCGTGTCAGTTTTCCAAACCGTAGGCCTGCGCGGCGGCGGCATGGGAGATGAATCCCTGCCGCAGATCCTCCTCGACGAGATCGCGCGCGCTCCAATGGATTGCCATACCCGCCCGCTCCCGCCGAACTCAGCATGATTTCGTCGCCCTCAGTCACGATCACGCGTGTGAACTTGGAATCGGAGACCGTGCCGAATACTTCTGAAAAGCGGCGAAATTGCGTCTCACCTTTTTTCTTGATGAATATGCCGCCGCTTGTGCCAGGGTCTCCGCCAAAAATGCCGGCAGCTTGTGTCTTCGTGCGGTCGAAGAGCGCGTTGACGGTGATCTCTGGCGCGGTGACACGGAAAATGCGAGAGCTGGCGAATCCGCCGCGAAACCGGCCGGGGCCAGCTGAGTCATTCCGGATCTTATATTCCTGGACGATGAAGGGATACTTGGTCTCGAGAATTTCGACCGGAGTGTTCCGGCAGTTCCCGTTGTTGGGGCAAAGCACGTCGTTGCCATCATGGTCGAAAGTGCCACCCCACCCGCTGCCCTCGATATGGTAATTAGTGTAGTAGTCACCATACTCCGGGTGGAATCCGCCAAAGAGGAAATTACAGGACGAGGCGCCTTCCGAGGCTGAGATGCGTTCCGGCACCGCCCCGGCGAGCGCGCGCAAAACAACGTTCTGGATGTGCGGATGGGTCTCGGTGTTGCCGCCGACGGACGGACCTGGATGCTGCACATTGGTCAGACTCCCGGGCCGGGTCACGATCCTGATCGGACGGTAGGCGCCGGAGTTGATCGGAATATCGTTTGACGTTACGTGTAAGAAACCTGAGTAACAGGACGCGGCCGTCACCACGAAGGTCGCATTGATCGGGCCCCGCGCTTGATCATCCGAATCGAGCCAGTCGCAGATCGCTTCGTCTCCACGGATCGTCAGTTTCAGCCGCATCCAGTACGGCTTGTTGGTCACGCCATCGTCTTCCATGCAGTCCTGCGCGTAATAAACACCGTCCGGAATTTCAGAAATTTCGGCGCGCATGAAACGTTCGGAGTAGTCGAGAAGTTGATCGGAAGCGGCTGCCAGAAATTCGCCGCCATACTTTGCCAGGAGTTCGAGCACGCGAGCTTCCGCGACGTGGAGACTTCCAATCATGGCGTGGTAGTCACCCCAGGAGGTTTTCGGGGTGCGATGGTTGGAAAGGATCACCTTCCAGAGATCGCGCACATACTCTCCCCGGTCCATGATTTTGATCGGTGGTAATCGCAACCCTTCCTGATAAACCTCGGTGGCGTCGGCCGCGAACGAGCCTGGGGCCATCCCGCCGACCTCGCCAACGTGGGCGACATTGCCGACGAATCCCCAGGGTTTACCCTCCCAAAAGACGGCCTTGACGACAAGATGTTCCGGCAAGTGGTTCTGCCCGCGGTAGGGGTCGTTGTGGATGTAGACATCGCCTGGTGCGAACGCATCGAGACCGACCTCGTCGAGCATCCACTTCATCGCGTACTGGCAGGAACCGAGCATCGTCGGACAAAACTCCGCCTGACCGATGAGATCACCACGCGTGTTGAACATCATGCAAGAGAAATCGAGACCTTCGTTGAAGATCGGTGAATAACTCGTGCGCATCATCGCCGTGCCCATTTCGCGGCACACATTGACGAAGGCGTTGTTGACAACGGAGAGCGTCACTGAGTCGATCTGTTCGACTTGTTGGATGGCCATTGGCGTCAAACTCCCATCACGATCCCGGCGACCGGCGACGTTCTCTAACTAGTGATGCTGATCACCCCGGTAGGGTGTACTTCAATTCGCTGCCCCGGGTGGACAAGCGTGGTCGAAACGACCTCTTCGATAATCAATGGACCCTCGATTTGGGCGCCGGCACTGAGATCGCCCCGCTGGACGATCGGACAGTCGACGAGGCCGTGACCCTGGAAGAAGACGGATCGGGTCGTCCCCGCTCCCAACGCGGTATGACCATTGGTTGGAATCGTAGGGAGCGACGGCGGTATGGTGCGGCCGGTTGCCTCAACATTGAAGCGAATCAACTCGATGGTCTCGCCCGTGATGGAGTAACCATAGAAGCGCTCGTGCAGGCGGTGGAACTCGTCGAGTGTGCGGTTGAGCAATTCCTGGGTGACATCACCTTCTGGCATCGGCACGTCTTGCTCGTAGTTCTGTCCCCAGTAGCGCATGGAAATCGAGCGCGCCACCTCCGGCTCACCAACGTAACCTTCTGCGGTCAATTCGGCGATGACCCCAGCAACGAGATCTCTAAGATGCCGATCGACCGTGTCTGAATCGGTGGAATCGGAGCGGAAGTGTTTGCTCCAGACCTTGTTGACCTTGGGTTCCGCGATCAACGCTCCAAACGCCGAGGTGAGACCCGGGTAGACCGGGATGACGACCGTGGTCATGCCCATCTTTGTCGCGATATCCGTGGCATGGAGCGGACCGGCTCCGCCAAACGCGATCAGGGCATATTCGCGTGGATCGAGTCCACGATCGATCGAGAGCACACGGATCGCATTCGCCATATTCTCGTTGGCGATATCGATGACCGCCTGAGCGGCTTCGAACCGATGGAGTCCCAGACGAGCGCCGAGATCGGTCAACGCGGCCTCGGCCTTCGCCCTGTCGAGGGCAATCTTGCCGCCCAGGAAGAAGACCGGATTGAGGCGACCGAGCACGAGATTTGCGTCGGTCACGGTCACTTCTGTGCCGCCCGTCCCGTAGCAGACGGGTCCGGGATCAGCTCCAGCGCTCTGCGGTCCAACACGCAGCAATCCGCCTTTATCGATCCAGGCAATACTTCCGCCCCCGGCTCCGATCGTCGTCAGGTCGATGGTCGGCGTAGCAACCGGCAGACCAAACTCGATTTCGAAATTCGTGGAGTAACCAATATTGCCGCCCCGGATCAGACCGACATCGCAACTCGTACCACCCATATCGAGCGTGACGAGATTGTCCAAACCGACAAGTTGACCGAAATAATGTCCGGCAATGATCCCCCCTGCCAGACCGGAGAGCAGGAGTTTGATCGGCTCGGCTTCGGCGGATTCGGCGGTCGTTTTTCCGCCATTCGATTTCATCAGCGCCCAGGGCACATGCATGTGCTCGGCGGCTAGCGCGTCGCGAGTGCTCGACACATATTCCTGCATGATCGGTTTGATATAGCTGTCCGCAATGACGGTGCTGCCGCGCTCGTATTCTCGCCAGATCGGAGCGACTTCGTGCGACAGTGAGACGGGTATGCCTGGGAAGCGCGTGTGCAGAAAATCGCGCAGTTTCAACTCGTGGCTTGGATTGACGTACGAAAAGAGCAGGCAAACCGCAATTGCAAGACTACCGTCAGGATACTCTCTTTGGCGTTCCTCAATTGAATGGGCCAGAGTTTCCAAATTCGCAACATCGAGCGAGATCAACACCCGGCCGTGGAAGTCGAGTCTTTCCGCAACCCCGAAACAATTGCGCCGTTCCACCAACGGTTTGGGTTTGCGCCATTTCAGGGAAAAGTGATGTTTTCGGTTCATCCGCTGGATATATGGAATGTCTTCGAATCCGGCTGTCGTGACGTAGATGACGTTGGCGCCGCGGCGCATGAGCAGCGCATTCGTCGCGACGGTAGTGCCGATGCTGAGCGCCGAGATCACGTCGGACGGGACGCCGCTGCTTTTGATTGCGTTCATGACCGCGTCGACTGGCCGCCGGGGCGTCGATGGAGTTTTGGCGATGACGAGCTGGTTCGTCCCCTCGTCAACTCCGATCAAATCGGTGAAGGTTCCTCCGGTGTCAATTCCGATGCGTACGGGCATGGGTACTCCTCTGGTAAAGATATCTGTGAGTCACAAGCGTCGTTGATCGGCAATTCCCGGTCCCCGACGGCCTTACCTCCATGCGCGCTCCGTTGTCGCGTCGAACAGGGTGATGCGGTCACCTCGCGGTTCGACCCAAACCCGCTCGCCACGCGCGATCGGGTCGTCCGGATCTACGGCCGCGATGAGATGATCGCGCTCACGGATCACGCCTTCGCCGTTCGGCAGGAGGAGAATGGAATACGTGACCGATCCCATTGGCTGGATGAAATGCACTTCGGCGGGCAGACGGCCCTGTCCTGCCGTGCGATGAACCACGAGATCTTCTGGCCGAATACCGAGGATGATCGACTCGGGTGTCCCATTGGCGCTCAAGGCCGTCGCGGTCGGTTCCGGGATGCGCCGGCGTAATCCGTCGTTCCCGATGACGCCGACCTCGACCCAGAGTCCTTCACCATCGCCTCGAACGGATCCCCGGAGCAGGTTGATCGACGGACTGCCGATGAACCGCGCGACAAAGATATCGGCCGGATTGGCATAAACCTCGTGCGGGCCTCCAACTTGCAGGAGTCGTCCCTCGCTCATGATGCCGATGCGATCGGAAAGAACCAACGCCTCCGACTGATCGTGTGTGACGTAGACAGTAGTGATGCGGAGTTCCTCATGTAATCTCTTGAGTTCGGTGCGAGTCTCCTCGCGCAGCTTCAAATCGAGATTGGAGAGGGGTTCGTCCATCAAGAAAACGTTCGGGCGGCGCACAATCGCGCGGCCGAGCGCAACTCGCTGCCGTTGTCCACCAGAAAGCTGACCGGGTTTGCGCTTCAGCACCTGATCGATCCTCAGCATCGCGGCAACCTGCTGGACACGCTCTTCGACTTCGGTTTTCGGCAGTCCTTTCACCTTCAAGTTGAGCGCAAGATTTTCGTGGACTGTCATGTGTGGGTAGAGCGCGTAACTCTGAAAAACCATCACCACGTCACGGTGACGTGCGGCCACAGCCGTGACATCACGCCCCCGGATTGAGATCGTCCCGGTGGAAACCTGCTCCAGACCGGCAATCATGCGCAGCGTCGTTGTCTTCCCACACCCGGAGGGTCCGAGCAAGGTGAAGAACTCGCCATCCTGGATTTCCAGATTCAGGTCCTTCACGGCGACGACCTGGGTTCCATATATTTTGTTGATATCTGTGAGCACGACCGTCATGTTGTCTTCTCATTGCACACGCGTCGAACCGGACGATGCCGCCGTCCGACCGCCTCGTTTGTAGCCAACATGCTCACCGGGATCACTTCACCGCTCCCAACGTAATGCCACGCATGATATGACGCTGAAGAATGAAGACGACGATCAGCATTGGCAAGAGTTCAATCGTGGCAGCCGCGCCGACATCGCCCCACAAAATCGAATAAGCCTGAACAAATTTGGACACGGTCACGGGAACCGTGGTCGCGTCGATGCTCGTCAAAATGAGCGCCATCAAATATTCGTTCCACGCGAAGCCAAAGGTGAAAATCGCGGTCACGGCGGCGCTGCCGTCCAACGACTTGGCCTCGTCGTGCTCATGGACCTTCGACGAGTTCCAATCGTTTGTCACTGAGTGCGAGACGAGCCTCGCACTTGCGGAAGCTGCACTCGGGGCCGATACCAAGGCCGAGGCGATTGGGTTCTGGCGCCAGCTGTTCGGCGGCCGCTTCCCCGAGTCTCTCACCGAAGAAGAAGAGCAGCGCTTCGCTCTCCGCGACACAACCACATCGATCCTGTTGCCGCAATCCATAGCAAGCGGCTATGCGGTTATCGTCCAGGCGTCCCTGTCGGCGCAGAAACATGGAGCGCTCAACGGTCAGTACCCGGAGCGGAACGGTCGGCCACTCGCCAGGGCTATCGCATCTTATTGCCCCCCAGGACGTGGAGGAGGTAGGCGTCGTTCCAGCCGGCTTTGAGCCGGCTGCCCTTGACCCCGATCTTCCGCGTCGGATCGGCGCGCAACAAGTTGAGCACCAGCTTGCGGATCGTGGCGAGGTTTTCGGCCGCGTGGCCGATCCGCGCTCGGCTGGCATCCTCGCGGAAGGCAACCTCGAGCACCCAGTGCACCTGATTCTCGATCCCCCAATGGCTGCGCACCGCCTTCGCGACGGGCGCGGCGTCGCCGGCCAGACTGGAGAGGTCATACCGGGTATGGGTGGTCACTACGCCGTCGATCCGGCGTTCGCCGGTCACCTCGACGATGGTGCGCAGCTTCGGCCACGCCCGGTCGGGATCGAGCCAGTGCAACGTCGGCGGGTCCGCGATGGTGCGACAGGTCCGCACCTCGATCCGGCCGTGTCCCCTCCCGATCGTCCGGTGCCGATCGCTCGGCGGCGCCAGCGCGAAGCTGTCACGCACATGCTGGAGCAGTTCCGGCCGATTCCCTTCGCGGGCGAGGACATCATCGCCACCCTGCGCCACGATTTGGGTCGCGATCGCCGTCTGGCAGTCGATCGCGTCGATCGTCACCACCTGGTCGGTCAGATCGAGCTGCGCCAACAACGCCGGAATCGCGGTAATCTCATTGCTCTTGTCGTCGACAGCCACCTGGCCCAGCACGAGGCGATCCGCGCTCGCCCAGGCACTCACCAGATGACCGGCCCGCTCTCCCGGCTCTCGCTCCGCCCGCACGGTTTTGCCATCGATCGCGACCACCCCACCCGCGGTGGTCGCCTCAGTCGCCAACGCGGGCGCCCAGCGCAGCACCCCGTGTTCCAACTGGGCGGGGTCGAGTCGGCTGAAGATCCGCCCAAACGTGTCGTGCGAGGAGATGTCGTTGGGCAACGGCAATCACGTGCGCAACCACGACAGTTTGATCTCACCCCACTCCTCCACCTCCACCCAGCTTTCCGCCCCCGCCAGCACCGCGCAGCGGGCGATGCTGACGATGTCGAGCAGGTCATGGCGCTTGGTGCGATCGATCCGGGGGTCGACGAGATCGTGGACACAGCCGGCGATCCGGGCAACGGGGAAGTCCGACACGGGAGGGGTCCTTGCCAGCGGGGTCCAGACGGGGCAGCGGCACGCGGCGGGCACGCGGTATCGGTCAGCCGTGCCCCACAGGCAACACGCTCAATCTAGATGCGATAGCCCTGCCAGTTTCTCGGATGCGATGGCGAGGTCAGGGGGGAGCCGGTACAATACCTCGCGTTTGCGACGTGCAGGCGGCGTCCCTGTCCGCCCATTAATTGAAGCCGGAGTACGTGGCCACCTACCCCAGCGGAAACGTCGCCTTCCTCTTTACCGACATCGAGGGCAGCACCCGGCTCTGGGAGCGTGACCCGGCGGCGATGCACGCCGCCGTCGAGCGTCACTTCGCCCTGCTGCGTGCGGCGATCGAGCCCCATCGCGGCGTGCTCTTTAAAACGATCGGCGACGCCGTCCAGGCCGCCTTTCCGACCTCTCCCGCGGCCGTTGCCGCCGCGCTCGCCGCCCAGCGTGCCTTCGCCGCCGCCGACTGGGGCACGGTCGGTCGGTTCTGGGTCCGGATGGCCGTCCACAGCGGTCCGGCGGCGGCGCGCGACGGCGACTACCTCGCGCCCTGCCTCAACCGTCTCGCCCGTCTCCTCGCGGCGGGGTACGGTGGCCAGATCCTGGTCACGGAGGCAGTCGCCGACGCGGTCCGCGACGCGCTACCGCCAGCGACGACCCTGCGCGACCTCGGACGCCACCGCCTCCGCGATCTTCTCCAGGACCAGCTCGTCTACCAGCTCGACGCCCCAGATCTCGAACGCGACTTCCCGCCGCTGAAGACGCTCGACCGCGTCCGCCACAACCTCCCGGCTCAGCCGACGACCCTCATCGGTCGCGAGACGGAGGTCACGCAGATCCAGCAACTACTCGCCCAAGGAGGGTCGGACAGCCGCCGGCTCGTCACCCTGACCGGCCCGGCCGGCACCGGCAAAACCCGCCTCGCCCTGCAGGGCGCCGCCGAGTTGAGCGAAGACTTCGCCGACGGCGTTTGGTTCGTCCCCCTGGCCGCCGTTGCCGAGGTCGAACGCGTCATCCCGGCGATCGCGGCCGTCTTTGGCGTGCGGGAGGAGCCGCACCGCTCGCTGCTGGAGAGCCTGATCGCAGAGCTCGAAACGAAAACGACGCTGCTCGTCCTCGACAATGTCGAGCAGGTCGGCGGCGCCGCGCCCGACGTCGCCCGGCTCCTCACATCCTGCCCCCGCCTTGCCGTCCTCGCCACCAGCCGCACCCCTCTGCGCATCTATGGCGAGTGCGAGGCGGCAATCGAACCACTGCCCCTCCCCGCGACGACCGCCTCCCTCACACCTGAGCAAGCGCTCCGTAGCGAGGCCGTCCGCCTCTTCGTCGAGCGCGCCCAAGCGGTCCGTGGCGACTTCGCCCTGACGGACGCCAACGCCGCCGCGGTCGCCGCCATCTGCCGCCGCCTCGACGGGCTTCCCCTCGCCATCGAGCTCGCCGCCGCCCGCGTCAAGGTCCTCCCACCTGCCACCCTTCTCGCCCGTCTTGACCGTCGCTTACCCCTCCTCACCGGCGGTAGCATCGACCGCCCGCCGCGCCAGCAGACCCTCCGCGCCGCCATCTCCTGGAGCCACGACCTGCTCTCGGACGACGAACGCATCGTCTTTCGCCGCCTCGCCGTTTTCCCAGCCGGCTGCACATTGGACGCCGCAGAGTACGTCAGTCGGCAGACGGGAGTCAGGAGTCAGGAGAACGACCTGTCTGCTCCCGACCCTTGTCCCGCGACCGCTGTCCCCGCGTCCGTCTTCGACGGTCTTGCCGCCCTCGTCGCCCACAGCCTGCTCCGGCAGGAGGCGACCGCCGACGAACCGCGGTTTCGAATGCTGGAGACGATTCGGGAATATGCCTGGGAGGAGCTGGAGCGCTTGGGTGAGGCGGCGGCGGCGCGCGACCGCCAAGCCGCCTGGTGCATAAGCTTGGCGACGGCGGCCCATGCCGCCTCCCAAGGACCCGATCAGGAGACGTGGCTGCCACGACTGGTTGAGGAGCACGACAATCTGCGGGCAGCCCTTGATTGGACCATCGCGCAAGGCGACGTCGAGGCGGCGCTGCCGCTGGCCGGTCATCTCTGGCTGTTCTGGGACATCCGTGGCGATCTGACCGAGGGCCGGTCCTGGCTCGAGCGCGCCCTTTCCCTTCCGGGCGGCTCGCCCGGCGATCGCATCGCCGCCCTCCTCGGCGCCGCCCGGCTAGCCGAGAGTCAGGGTGATTTTGCGCGGGCGACGGCGCTAAGCGAGGAGGCCGGCAACCTCGCGCGCGGGACCGGCAACCGGCGGGAACTGGCGCGTGCGCTCGCGAGTCTCGCGGGCGTTGCCGGCTACCTGGGTGAGAACGCGCGCGCCGCAGCGCTCGCCGAAGAGGCGCTCGCCACTTTTCGCGACCTCGGTGACGTCCAGGGCGAAAGCGCCATGCTCAACGATCTCGGCAATCTCGCCTTCCTGACCGGGCACCTCACCGAAGCGACCGTTCGCTACGAAGAAGCGCTCGCGATCGCGCGCCGGCTCGGCGATCTTCAGAACGTGGTGATCGCGCTCGTCAACCTGGGCGACGCCGCTCTCCACCAGGAGGATCCTCACCGCGCCCGCTCCCTCTTCGACGAGGCCGCCCCACTCCTGCGTCAGCTCGGCGACAGGGTGGGTCTCGGCCTGGCGCTCACCGGTCTCGGTCAGGCCGCGCTCCAGGCCGACGAGTACGACGAAGCGCACCGCTGCCTTTCGACGGGATTAGCGTTGCTGCGCGAGGTCGAGCACTCGGCCGGCATCGTGACCTGTCTTGTCGGGCTCGCATTTCTCGCCAGTGACGAGGAGCGATGGGTGACGGCAGGACATCTGTTTGGCGCCGCCGATGCACTCCGGGACAAGATCGGCGTCCCCCTTTACGTCGCGTACCAAGCCGACCGGGAACGCCACCTCGCCGCCGCCCGGCTCGCTCTCGGTGTTGTCCGATTCGACGTTGCGTATGAGGAAGGACGACGCCTCCCGCTCGACCGGCTCTTGGCGGCGATGACCGACGAGTTTGGGGCCCGCGCTGACCGCGCTGCCCATGATCCTCCGCCCCTCCGGTCCTGACCCGGAATGTGCGCGCTGGGACGACGTCCGTTACGAGATCCGGAACCGGCGCGGCCAGCCGCTGCTGCAACCGACGCAAATGCCGTTCTCGCAGTGCTGCGCCGGACCGCAGCAGACGGTGCCGCAGGCGCGGTAGGCCGGGCAGCAGATCCCGCTGCCGTCGTCGCGGACCACGCAGATCTCGCCCCACTCCCCATCCTCCGGACAACTCGGGCAGCCGCCGTCGATGCACGGCTGGCCTGTCAGTCGGCAGGTCCCGCATGAGCAGATCACGTCGTTATCCGCTGTGGGGTCGACCCCGCCGCCGCAACACGTCTCGCCGCAGATCAGGTGGACGCGGCAGCAGCCGCCGTCGTGGCAGAAGAGACTGTAACCGCGCGCGGTCCCATAGTCGCAGCAAATCCCGTTGCAGACCCCCTCATGCGGACAGCAGCGGTCGTCGATGCAGGTCGCCACCGCCGGATCGCAGGCTGATCCGGTCCCGCACGTCTCGACCCGCGAGCGAATGCAGCTCCCCCGCTCACAGACATGCCCGGCGGCACAGCAAAGACCGCCCTGGCAGGTCTCGCCCCTCGGCCCGCATGCGGTCCCGTCCGGCGCCTTGGTGGAGAGACAGGCGCCGTTCCGGCAGAAGCCGTTCAGTGTGCAGGGCAAGCCGTCGTCGCAGGGTGTGTCGTCGGCGACCGGTTGGCCCTGGCAGACGCCGTCCCGGCAGGCACCGTTCTCGACGCAGCCGCCAGCCGTGCACGCGGTCTTATCCGGTTTGTTCACCTGCCCACAGACCGTGTCGCTGCACACGGCGTCGTGGCACTCATCGCTCGGACACTCGTAGCCGCAGCTCCCGCAGTTGTCGTGATCGTCGCTCGTCCGCGTGCAAGTGCCGAAACAGCAGGCGTACTCGTCGCAGCAATCGCCGTCGGCGGCACACGCGCAGGTCCCGGTCGTCGGGTCGCAGCGGCCTGAACACCGGCGCGTCTGGGATACTGCCAGCCGGTCAGGGCCCAATTGGGAGAGCAACGCGCCAGCGGCGCTCCCGAGCACCGCGGTCACGATCGATCGACGTGACGTCGCTGTAGCAACGAACCGTGTCAATACATCAATGCGCTGAGTCTCCACCGTCTCCTCCTCCGCGCGGTCGCCAAGCAGGTGGGGATACTTTGGCGCCAGGTTTCGAGGTTCTCGTGAAACCGGGTCAGATCGAGCTCCCCACGTCCGCGGACGATGCCCCCTTGCTGGGCGACCGTCCCCTCAGAGCGGGGCCGGCATAGCGAGAAACTTGCCGCCAAAGTGCGTTGTTGCCATCGCCGCACGCCGACGACGTGCTCCTCTTCGCCACCAGCACGGTCGGCATGTGTTCGGCAATGAGAAATGGACGCACCGCGGCAGTGAAATCTGAGCCCACCCAGATGTGTGCCTCAGCGTATCGCGGGGGCGGTCAAACGACCAGGCCTGCACTCGGCTGAGACCGATCGAATCGTCGAACTTCGAAACTCGAAACGTTCGGCGGGATCCCGTGTGAGATTGGTGGTCGGTCCTCCTTTCTTCGCCCGTCAGCTTCCGCGGCGTTCGGACTCCAGGGGTTTCAGGCTCTGCCGCAACCGTGCGCTCTCGCCGGTGAACTGCAGCAGATGGGCGTGGAACGTCAGCCGGTCGAGCGGATGGCGCGCACCACGCTCGCAGAGCTCGTGCTGGAGCGAGGGCACGCGGATCCTTTGGAGACGCTGTCCGGTGGGTAGTTGCGGTCGGCTCCGATTCGGAGCGTCAGCGGAATGACGACAACCCGGGAGTCCCTGCCGCCATCGTCACATCCCGCCGCAAGACAGTGGTCGCTCAACTGTCGGACCCCGCGGAACCTGGCTGCTTCGAGCCATCTCCGGTAATCGTCGAAGGTGTGAGCGTTGCCGCCGGTCAGCGTTCGCTCCAGCAGTGCGGCCAATCCCGCCCAGGCGCTCGGCTCGCTCCCGCGCAACACGTCGTCGATCACCAGCGGCGCGCCGGGGACAAGCGCCCGCCGGACGCGCCGCAGCACGGTGCCGATCTGGTCCGGAGAGAGGTAATTGGTGGTTTTTCCGAAGAGCACCGCATAGGAGCAACGTTCGCTGAGAATGTCGATCAGCAGGTAGGCGCCGAGAAACGTCACGCGGTTCGCCACGCCGTGCCGGGCCGCGAGATCGCGCGCGACCGCGAGCCTAGGACCTCGGTCAAGGCAGGTTACGTGCACCGTCAGGTCGGCCTCGACCAGCACCAGACTCTTCCCGGCGCGGCCACAGGCCAGATCGAGAACGCACAGACCGGGGTGACTTCCCGGCACGATCCCGGCCGCTCGCCGCATGTCGCAGCTCTGTGCTGGGCGGCTCGGGCTGTAGCTCTCGAGCCAGGCATCCTGGTCGTAGGGCGCCCAGTAATCGATGGGTCGGTCATGTCGGAGCGTCGCAAAGACGCCTCCCCACATCGCCAGATCGGTTTCGGAAAGGACGTAGTCGCCTGCGTAGGCTGGCGAACCGGCGACGAGCAAGGCGGACGCGGGCAAGGAGAGGTCGTAGACGCCGTCGCGCCAGACGAGGAGGCCGGCGCCGACCAGGTAGTCGAGCAAACCACGGAGCGCGAACGGATCGGCCCGACGGGCCGTGGCGATCTCGTCCACGCCGGTTGCGCCGCAGGCGAGGACGTCGAAAGAGGCCGAGCCGTAGCGCGCGGCGGAGAAACTGGGCGAGATAGCCGGCGTCGATCGTCTCATAGATTAGAGCAGGATCTGGTGGCGGTTCGGTGGGTATCACGGCACCACTCCAGTGGTCGATAGATGGTGTAGGCGATCGTCCCTTCGGTGAATGGCATCGCCATCGCCACGCGTCCGTACTCACGGTCGTCGTCGGTTCGAGCCTCGTGAAGCTCCAAGGCGGTGAGGTCGTCGTAGGTGTGGACCGATTGCACGGTGTTCATCGGACCGGAGAGGCCCGCGGGACCCGCGGCACGCCGTATCCGTGGTCCCCGCGCTGGCGATGTACGCCGGGACGGTGTCGGTGACGTCGTGAAGGCCGCCGGAGGCGATCTGCCCTTCGACTTGGACTTCGACGGACATGACTTTCCTCCGTTCGCTCAGCGTGCAGGGTCGCGGACAGTCTCGACAGCGGCCGGTTGCAACGGTGCGACAGCATGCGGCCGCCGTTTGCAAATCCGCAACAACGCACGGGCCGGAGGGGGTGAAGTTCGCCAGTTGCGATGAATCACGGTACGGGTGTGGCTGTTCCCCTACGCCGAGCGAAGACCGGACGGCCTGGCCGATGCCCCCGCGCCGGGCGGCCGCCGACGGAAATCGCCGACGACGCGGGCGAAGTGATTGCCGTCGACCTGACCGATCCCGCCGTCCTCGACCTGCCCATCGGCTGCTGGACGCTGGCCCTCTGATGGGGCGCCTGCACGAGGCCGAGAGGCTGGCGATCGGTCGGAGCCGGACTGGGAAGATCCCGCTTTACCCTCTAGCCTTGACCCCGTCCGATGGCCGATGATATCGCCAACTGACATCCGATACGGCGAGGAGAGCCCAGGCGCGGTGACCATCCAGACCCCGAGTCACGACGAGGTTGAGCAGCGGTTGCTAAGCATCCTGGCGATGGTCAACGACTGGCTGAAATTCGCTGAGACGAAAAACGCCGGTCTGGTCGGCCTTGGGTCGGCGGCCGCGGCCGTTATCCTCTCGTTCCTCGGCTCGACGGACGATGCGGTCTTCCTCGTTGGTCTCGGCACCGCCGCCGTGCTGATGGCTCTCAGCGTCCTCGTCGGCCTCGCCTCGTTTTTCCCGCGGACTAGTCTCGCCCGCCGCCTGACGCGCGAGATCGGCCACCCTGGCGAGTGCGACAACCTCTACTTCTACGCCCACCTCGCGAGGTATTCCCCCTCCGCCCTCGTCGAGGCGATCGCCCGCGACTACGCCCAGACCGGCTACAGCGACGTCGTCCACGCCCGCAGCCGCACCGACCTCGCCGCCCAGATCATCGTCAACAGCCGCATCACCCTCGCCAAGCTGGAGCTCTTCGGCTTCGCCGTCTGGCTCTTCGCCGCCTCCGCGATCACCGCGCTCCTCGTCGTGCTCGCGACAGTCGTGACGTAGCACACCTCGACCGAAGGCGTAGCGCCTCCCGTGACTGCGAAACGGCGGGAGACGAGGTCGTCAAGCCAGGGATCGACGACTGGAAACGCGCGGCCGCCCTCGGTCTGACTGATCTGTATTGCCCCGCGGAGTGGGCCGGGCAGCGGTTGCCACTTGCCGGCGGGACCCGCTTCTGCGGAGAGCTGTGTTTGATAGTCTGAATTGGCCCACTTCGATCATTTCGATTGGCACACCTTCGATCGTGTGCCCCGTCTTTACCCTGTTCATGGTGAGCGGGGAGGAGCGGCGGGTTGCGGCGGAGGAAAGCGACGGTGGAGCTGTTCGAGGAGATTCGGCGGGAATACGAGTTTGGGGTCGGCACGATTCCGCGGGTGGCGCGCGCGTTCGTCGTGCATCACACCTCGCCACGAAGTCCTGGAACGGGGTGGGGCGGATCGGTGACCGAAGTCGCTGTTGACAGGCTGCGACGCACGCGGTAAGAACGCGCATTCCCGCGCCGCCTCACGCCGAGCGTCCGCCCCGGCGATGATCCGCCGGGAGCGCTCCGATGCCATCGAGCCCACGACCGCGGCGCCAGCCGACCGACGACTGGCAGCAGCTGCGCCTCCTCGTGACCTCCCCCGAGCAAGAAGCCTACGAAGTGCTGCGCCCCATCGTGCTCTTTGGCCAACCGGCCGCGGACCGTGCTCGGGAGACCGGTGTCCCGGAGCGCACGCTGCGCCGCAAGGCCGTGCGCTTCGCCGAACTGGGGATGCGGAGTCTGTTCGACGACCCGACTCCGACGGGCGAGCGCGATCGGCGGCGGCTGTCGCCGGAGATCCGCCAGGCCATCGTCGTCCTGAAGGCGGAGTACCCGCCGTTCGGTCTCCGGGAGATCGCCCGCATCTGCCGCCGCCGCTTTGGCCGCCCGGTCGACCACCATACCGTGCGTCGAGTGCTGGAGGCCGAGCCGCTGCCGCTCAATCCGCCGCGGCGCTACCAGCACTACGCGGCGATCCCGGATCCCGTCCAGCGCCGGTTGGCGGTCGTCCGGCTGCACCGCGAGGGGTGGGGCACCCGCGCGATCGCGGGGTATTTGGACATCGCCCGTTCGCTCGTCTACGACATTTTGGCGCGCTGGACGGCCGAGGGCTGGCCCGGGCTGGAAGACCGCCCGCTGGGACCTCGGCAGCCGGTTCGCAAAGTGGACCTCAAGGCGATGGCCGTCGTCCGCCGGCTTCAAGCCAACCCCGAGCTCGGCGAGTTCCGCATCCATGCCGCGCTCACGCAACACGGCATCGACCTCTCGCCGCGCACCTGCGGCCGCATCCTGGCGGAGCACCGCGCGATGGGCGCGGCACCGCGCCCGGCCGCCGGGACGCCGCATGAGCCGCAGGACATGCCCTTCGCGGCCGCGTATCGCCATCACTACTGGTCGGTCGATATCCGCTACATCGAGGACCACGCGCTCGTCGACCCGAAGCCGGTTTACGTGATCTCGATTCTCGAGAACTTCAGCCGGGCGCTGCTGGCCAGTGTGGTCAGCCCGCGCCAGGACTTGACGGCCTATCTCATCGTGCTGCGCGCCGCGATCGAAGCGCACGGGGCGCCCGACGTCCTCGTCAGCGATGGCGGCAGTGTCTTTCGGGCTAACCAGGCGCGGACTATCTATCGCGCGTTAGGCATCCAGAAAACGGAGATCGAGCGGGGACAACCCTGGCAGAACTACATCGAGACCCATTTCAACATCATGCGGCGGATGGCCGACCACGACTTCGCGCGAGCCGCAACCTGGCCGGACTTGCGCTCCGTCCATGCGCGGTTCTTTCACGACTACAACCACCAGCCACACGCCGCCCACAACGATCGCGCCAAAGGACGCCGCAGTCCCGCGTCCGTGCTCGGCTGGGTGCAGGGAGCCTGGTGCGAACGCGCCGCCATCGACCGGCTCTTCCGGCTGCGCGTCCGGCGCATGCTCAACGAGCACGGTTCGCTGCGCTTCCGGCACTGGCGCCTCTACGGGGAACGCGGGCTGTCCGGCAAACCCGCCGCGGTCTGGCTCTGCGGTGAAACGCTGACGATCGAGTACGCGACCGAGGCGTTGGCGCAGTACCGGGTGAGCCTGGAGGAGGACGAGCAGCGGATCCGCGACGCGGGTGATCCGCTCCTGTTTGTGACTGGTTACGCCTCGCCGCAGCCATTCCTGTCGCCATTGGACGAGGTGGAGTGGAGCCCGGCGCGACGCCTGGCGCCCTACCGCCCGCGCCGCCGCCGAGACGGCGACGGCACCCAGGAACCGCTCTTCACCGCGGAGGATGAAGCCGCCCTCGGCTAATCAGGCGTGAGCACCCGTTCTCGGCGACGGGGCGAAGCATCGGCCAGTGATCTGCCCCACCATGTTCCACCACTCGTTGGCGAGGTTTGTGCCGACCGGTGAGATCACGATCCACGAAATGCAGGAATTTCTCTACCAGCATGGCTATGAACTGAAACCTCCGGATGACGAGACGACGTTCACTGCCAAGGACTACTGGACGTGCGTGATCAAGGTCGCGAGGGATCGGCTCACCAACCCCGATCGCGTCATCAAAATGGATTGGAAACAAGAGGAATCAGGAAGCTAACGAAGCTGACGCCAGGCAAGGGTCCTTTCCTGAGGAGCGAAGACGCCTTGACATTTTGAGCACAACCCAACTTATCCGCAAAGCGATCGGCTCACCGACCCTATGTCACGCGAATGCACTGAAGCGTTGTGCGACATCCGGCAGCAAGGACATCTGATGACACGATAGCGGTAAACGAGGTGGTTCGCACTAGAATATATCTGCCGTACGCGAGCTTTACGGGGACGGACCTCCGCGGATCTGTCTGGAGTGACGAGAGGTCGCCGAATAGAAAGGGGCATCCTAGGGTCCTAGATGTCCGGCGCCTGGCAAAGTCGTAGCGTCACAATGGGGCAGTCTCCTCGCAACGTTTCGCGTGCGCTAGCTGATCTTGTGCGCCTAGACACACGTCGTAATCAGCTCCTCCATCCACGTTCGCTCCTTGAACACCGACGCCAACGACAATCAGATCGTTGCCACTGCCGCCCTCGTACCGTTCATGCGTGCTCTCGGGGCCGCCAGTCAGGACATCGTCACCCTGTCCTCCATCGAGTCGCGCGTGTTCATTAAACGGCGCGGAAACGACCTGATCGTTGCCGTCACCACCGATAAGGTCTGCGTGCTGATTCTCGATTCCAGCGACAACACTGTCGTCGCCATCCCCGCCGTCAAGCGAAACGATGTAGGGGCCGTCACCGGCGGTGACCCAGTCAGTACCGCCCAGCGCGCAGACTATGTCGTTACCGCCGCCGGTATGGATAAGATCGTCACCATCCGAGCCGATGATGACATCGTCGCCAGCGGTTCCCGTGATTACACCGGAACCGACAATGGTGGCCTCGCGATGGAAGCACGTCAGCTCGGACTTGGCCTCGCTCGGAGTGAACGTTCCCCCAATGAGGACACTCGCGATAATCACGGCAATTACGATAGCGAAGTTTTCATCGCCTTCCATCCCATGTGATCGATGCTGCGAGCCGAGATACAAATGTCTTGTAGCAGTACAACCGATTCCAAGTCAACTGCCGGTTCGACCACACTTCGTCAGCGCATGTGTATCTCAGTTACCGGAGTTTGATGTTCTCTCTACGTAAAAAATCATTAAACTCAAGATGCTCTACTTGCTCTACTCCACACACATCGGGGATTCTTCTTCTCTTCTTCGCGGCCAGGGTGGTTCGTGACTCCATGCTGACCACTGGGAGTGAGAGTGTTTTTGCAAGAGCAATAATGGATAAGTCCGTCAGGCCAATTGTTCCATCTATCTGTCCATTGTATTCACTGATAAAGTCCTTTTGAGACTCACGCATTGACGCAAGATGCTCGGCGTAGCTCTCCCAATCCCAATTGTCTTCTCCGAATTCGAGCACAAGCAAAGAAGGGTTGGCGTTAATGCACACGCTGATCCTGCCCCGAATGTGAGTCATTTCGTCGTAAATCTCACGAGTAACTGCTACGGAATCCTCTTCAATGACGCGTACCACTTGAATCCATAGCGACTCATAGATGTCCTCTGGCATCTTCTCCAATGGGTTCGAAAAACCGCTCGTGTCGATGCAGTACCTCTTCATTTATCACCAAAATGCGACCGGATATCATACAAATGATCAAGATTCTTGATGCCCATGTACTCAGCCGCATTGTGGTTTGTTAGCCGACCAGTCGCCCACGCCTCGAGTACGAGTCCTGTATAGAGATCACCCATCCTTGATCGGTAGCGAACACCGTAATACTTTGCCCTCCCGAACGATCTGAGGCTGCGTTCCTCCTCGTCGAATTGGTGTTTTTTCTTATCCCAATAAAAGACTGCATCCACATAGCCCAGATGGACGAGACGAATGAGCATTGCGTGTGGGCTCACTCGAAAAACACTGGCCACAAGCTTTAGAAATTCATCTTCGATTGATTCGCGTGGCTTTTTCGGTATGGGCCCGACGATGGCGACAACTTGCTGCTCTGGCATGAGGAACGCGGCAGCAAACCGATCGCACCATCCTTCAATCGTTTTTTGTGGATAGGAAGAGCGATCACGAGAGCCAGTGATGCCGCTTTCCCTGAGGATAATGTGCGCAAACTCATGAACGATCGTAAACGCCTGAGCTGTCGATGATTCGTTGCCGAAGATCACGACTGGCAGAGGAAACTCAGCAAGACAAATGCCTCTGATACCGAGCGCTTTCAGCTCAGGACTACGCAGGGCGAGAACTCCTAAAATTTCGAGTTGCTCGCGCAGGATGGAAGGAAGTGCGTTTGCTTCATCTCTCGTTAGTCGAAACTGATCTTGAATAGAAAACCCGATCAGCGCTCGAGTCTTAACTGCCGCGTCTTCCGCATCAGTGTCTGTTGATGAAAAAAGGGAGTCTGGAAACTGCGGAACCAGCTCGCCAATTTCATCGAAAAGATCAAGAGCGTTGATCCTCGTGGCCTCAGCCCACACCTGAAGATCTCTCAGTTCCCAACTCGTTTCGTCGGTCTTGGTTCGCGCGTGTCGGCGAAAATCTGGCACGATTTCAGGTATTGGGATGATTGGCGTCGTCGGCAGAACAAGCTCAAGAAATGGTCGCCCGTAAAAATCAGCGAGTTCTCTCGCTTGGTTCACAGTTGGACTTCCTTTGCCTGCCTCCCAAAGTCGAATATGATCGGGAGATTTTTTGATCTTCTTTGCCGCATCTTCTACGGATCGGCCACGCCACTCACGCGCCCATCGAAGAGATTCTGCGTTCATCCAGCGGGTTTCATTCTTTTTCACAGTTTCGGCACTCATTAGCGAATCTTATCCCACATGTCGGGCAGGCTAGCGTAGCCTAAATCAACTGATTTTCGTCTTCGGCTGTCGATTGGAACGATCTCACCCATCACACCCCGTTTGGTTTTCCGGAAGTAACGAAGCAGGCGGCCCAAGTTGTCCCGGTTTACGAACGGTTCATCTCGCAGTTCCCCACGATCGCTTCTCTGGCGGTCGCAGATAATCGAGATGTCGAGCAGGTGCTGTTTCCCCTCGGCCTCGCGTGGCGTCTTGTAATCCTAATGGTAAATACCGGCGAAATAGGGATTCCCTCGGCGCCACGGAGCAATGGCACCGCTTTCAAGCCGTGAAACGTAGCTGTGATCGAATTCCGCCCGCTGGGCGAGCTTGCTAGTAGGGGAGACTGCCCATTTTTTGGAAAACCGATTTTGGGACGTTTTTTTATATTCAAGAGAGCTGTCGACGGATGCGTTATATAAATTCCCCAAAGGATTAGATAATAACTTGAGCCTGTCAAGAAGCTCTTTGATCCATCCCGAGGTTTTCCAATAAATTGTGGCGAGGAGAGATACCACGGGCCAAACTTTAGACACACCGTCATAGAGGTGATTCAGAAGGGCGTGCAGATTGTGAGGAATCGAGTCAATCATCGGATGGCTCTCCGAAGCGTTTTGCCTGAAGCTAGTCAATTATACGTCGTGCCTAGTCAAATGGACTTCGACATAATAGGGGTCCTCTCAGAAAACGAAAAACATCGTACGCTAAGGGATGTAATGTGGCGAGTGGATTGACGTTAGCCCTTCAGTAATTGCGCACAATGTTGATTGTGCGAAAACCGATTTACGGCTAGCCCAGGCTGATTTGATTGGCGAGGCGATTGCGTTCCCGATCGGGTAATTGATATTTCGCTCGTGCGAGCGCATCGACAAAATTGCTAAACGCTGTGAGCGTTGGGCGATCGCGTGCAATCCATTGTTCAAGCACATCGACCAGTGTGATGACCGCCACACCCTCTGCAATCGCTGCCCGGCCAGCCTTGGTATCCGCCGTGAGCACGGCGACCAGAGCCCGGTCCCGAAGCGCGAGCGTGATGACCGCCGACTCCCCGCGGCCAATCCCGTACGTCTCCATCAGCGCCTCACGGAGCGGCAGCTCCTCTACCGTGAGCGGATCGATGTTCAGGGATCCTCGCGCAAGGTGATCGTGGAGCTGTTGGGCATTGCTGACCCAACGGGCATTGCGCGCAGCCAGCTCAGGTGGCGAACCCGTGGCACGCCGGCGGAACAAGCGAAGCCCTTGAGCGAGCTCACTCAGCTCGCGGCTATCCTCGTCAAGGGAATAGCGCTCCTCATCGGCGTTATAAACCTCCTGCGGCACTCGCACCACGCGGGTATCGAGCGCACGCAGGAGGAGATCGAGACCGGTTGAGTCGACGATCGCCATCGCGCGGAGGACGACCGTATCAGCAACCGGCCCCAAGCTATGCACTGATTGCGAACTCCAGGAACTCCTCGACATCGGCGGCCTCATTCAGCCGCTCCTCGAGCTCGATGTCGGTAATGCCGAGCATTTCCGCAACGCGCCGTGTCGACAGCGTTCCTTGCTGTGCCGCCAGATAGGCAAGCCGCATGAACTGCTGCGGAACACGCTCTTCCGGCGGTAGCGGAGTTGGCTGAAGCTCGTAGGGCGCGAGCTGGTATCCGAGCCGCATCGCGATCGCCATCGGTTTGACGGACGTATCCGTTTCGAGTGCCGGAGTAAGACGCCGCTCGCGGCGCAGCCGCGCAAGCACCACCTTGTAACTCACCCCGAAATAGCGAGCAAGCTGCACGACCGTCTCGGCTGAGTTGACCCTGGCCTCTTCCCGATCCTGCAGTCGTGCTCGAAGGGCGTCCCAGGGGACAAGAAATGCCGCCGCGAAGCTGTCCGCGAAGCGCTCAAGATGATCGCGGTCGCCATTCCGACACAGAACCGCGGGTCGATCGTAATGAAAGAGCCCGTGCGCAAACTCGTGCGCAAGGGTAAATGGCCGCCTCGCGTACCCGTGCTCTTCGTTGACCACAACGATCGGCCCCAGCTCCGGATGTTGAAAGAACAACCCGGACAGATCGGATTCCGCGAGCCCCAGCCGGATCGTGAACGTGTGATACCCCTCTTCTTCGAGAAAGCCCCGAAGATCTCGCACGGGCGCGATCCCTAGGGCAAAGTGGTTTCGCGCCTGTTCTGCGCGCAGCTCGGCATCCTCGTACAGATAGGTGCTCTTCCCGAGCGCCGCGAACGGCGAGCGAACGTTCCCCGGCAACGCGGTCTCCGTGCGGCGATAGAGTTCAAGGTAGTCGTGGATGGTACTGATAAGCTGACTGATCCCCCGCTTTCCGGCAGGCGACAACTTCGCACCGCGTTCGCGAAGCGCATGCTCCCAATTCGTTATGTGCTCGGCATCATCGAAAAACGTTCGAATCGGCACGCCGTAGAGGCGACTCATGCGATCGAGTGTGATCGCATCAATGCCTCGCTTCCCTGATTCATACTGACTCAGGGCGGATGCGGTAACGCCAAGCGTCACCCCGGCTTCGCCTTGCGTCATCCGCGCGTACGCTCGAGCACGCCGGATTCGCTCGCCCAGTTGGACCTGGTCGTGCATCGACGGCTCCCCTCTTTGAACAGCCCACGACTCGCGCGCCCATCGGATCGCCCGCATGAAGCGAATCGTCGACGGCATGCTGAGTCTGCCACGGTAATCACGAAGTTGGAGTGCGGCGGGTCTTCGCGGAGTGGCGCCTACCGATACGGTCGACATACCTCCACTCCGACGAGTGATTGCGCTGCCTCTGGAGTCATGTGCCATGGGCAAAGCATTCGATTGTTCCTCCTCATCTGGATACGACCGGGTAGTCAAGACAGCGAACGCTCGTTCATCTCTCGTGCATCATCATACGCTGTATGTTGTTAACGTACAATACCCGAAATGGACTGATATAACGATTCGTGAACTCTCCTGGGCACAACGGGTCCAAGGGGAGAGACCGATCCGGTGTCGTTGTTCCGCGGCGAGCGCTCCCAAGAGACGACGACCATGACCATCGTTCGCATCGAGTTTGGGCTTTCCGGCCGGGCACGCTTGTTTGCCCTGCAGGGCCCGGTGAGGAGTGAGCTTATGTCATCTCCAACGTCACGGCGGCAGCCTACGGCTCGCCGGTTTCCGTGGCAGCGATCCTTTCGGAAACTGCCGCGGCCGTATCTTTTCAAGCTTCAGCGCATGTCAACCGCCGCCTGCGTCGTCGCGGGTGTGCGAACAATTGCGCGGGCCGATCTGGAACGGGGTTTGTTTTCGCCTCGGCATGCATTGGACTGCCGGCGTCGTCGTCATCCCCGATCAAGTGATGCCAAGACGAACGACCGGCACCACACCTCGCCATGACATCCGAGCGGCTGATGCGGTCAGCGGCCAAGAATGCTGCTGCTCGGTGTAAAGGAAGTCATGACGAGGTGTGGTCGACATCGACGATCGCCGTCACGAAGACCGTTTCCTGGTCCTCCCCGACTGCTGTCGTGAACCTCGTGTCCGGATTGCGACTGCGGATGAGGTCCGTCAGTTCGGCGATCGCGGCCATAATGCGGGGATCTGAAAACAAGTTCGATGTCGTCTGCATGGTCAGTTACCTCGTGCGTCCTGGACGGCCGTGACGAACGTGCGACCCCGGCGAGGTTTGCGGGGCGGCTTGGATGTCCGAAACGAGATCGGCGGCGTCATCAGCCGTCTGACGGAGCAGAATCAGACGCTCGAAGTAAAAACGCGACGCCGAGCCCAGCCCTCAACGTGCTCCGTTTGTCGGTCAAGTGCTCATGAAGAAGCTTACGCCGGGCAGGGAACTGCCTTCATTGCGAGGCGCTCGTGAAGCTCGCCGTATCGGTTGGCGATCAGCGGCAAACTGTAGCGCTCGGCGATTCGACGGCGGGCGGCTTCGCCATGTCGAGCATATTCCTCCGGATGCAGAGCGAGCAGTGAGAGACATGCTTCGGCCAGTGCCGCTGGGTTGTCCGGTGGTGCGACGCGGCCGGTATCGCCCACCAGCAGCGCGGCGTCGCCCACATCGGTGACGGCGCTCGGGACACCGCAGGCCATCGCCTCACCGATTGTCAGCGGCATCGCTTCGCCGCCCTGAGATGACAGGCATGCGACATCCAGACTGGCCTGGATTGCGGGCATATCCTGCCGCCGGCCCACGAGATGGACACGATCGCGGATTCCCGCCTCATCGATCCAGCTCACGAGCTCGGCGTTGTCCCAGGTCATGCCGAAGCCGCAGAGCAGGAATCGTGTGTCGTTGCGACGATCTCGTACGATGCCGGCCGCTATCACGAAATTACGGTGGTCCTTTTGGGGGTGGAACCGCGCCAGAATGCCGACGAGCCGTGTCTCGTTTGATATTCCGAGTTCAGACCGGATCGCCGCGCGGGCGGCGGGGTCGGGTCGAAACAGTTCGAGATCAAACCCGTTTGGAATGACCAGCAACTTCTCCTGGTTGTATCCGAACTCAGCATGGAGCTGCTTAGTCGATTCCGCGCAGCAAACAATTGCCGCCGGCAGTCTGTTTGAAAGCCGCGCGCATGCGCGGGCTGTCATCAATGTTGAGCGCTTGACGAAGGCCGGCGAGAGATTGCTATGGTGCAGTCCCCAGGCGACCGGAGGATTTCCGGCCGCACGTGCGGCCAGGGCCCCAATCAAGTCCGAGTGGTACATCCAGGTCTGGACCACGTCCGGCCGGACCCGTCGGAGTATTCGCGTCACGTCCAGCACCATTGAGGGATCGGGGACTCCTCTACGTGAATTGAGCACGTCAACCGGAATTCCCAGCGCCGTGAGTTGATCCGAAATATCGCCTGCGCTCGATAGCCCGACTACATGTGAGTCATAGCCGGATTTCCCCAACTGCTTGAGTAGGCGGAGGAGCATGAGCTCAGCGCCCCCCGTTTTGACCGACGTGATGATGTGAACGACTTTCATCCGACTCCCACCGTCATTTCGAAGCAAGCCGCTCAACCAGGCGCGCCGGTCCCTTTCTTGTTCAGGCGACGCTCAACTCGCGAATGAGCGGCCGGATTGCCTCCTCTGTGCGCTCGACCAGACTGTCGAGCGCGAGATTGGTCACGACTCGCTGCCGGATCGCATCTTTGTTGATCGTGCCGGTCGTCACCGCGTCGATCAGGTCGATCGTCGCGGCTGCCAGTGCTTGCACATCCCCACGCGGCGAAATACGACCGAGCTCGCCGACCACCCATGCCGAATCTCCCGAATCGGTGACTGCACACGGAACTCCACACGACATCGCCTCGGCCACGACATTCGGCAGGCCTTCGCCGTAGGCGGAAGACGACACTAACAGATCGAGCGCGTTGTAAACCGCCGGCATGTCGTCGCGAGCGCCGGCCCAGACCAGACGTTCTGCCAGCCCCTCCGCAATTGCCAGCTCGTGAAGCTCTTGCTCGTATTCGGGGTTGCCGGTGCCGGCGCAGATGAAGCGCGCCGCGGGTCGCTGCCTTGCGATCTCCGCGGCTGCGCGTAGAAACGTCGGGTAATCCTTCTGGTATTCCAGGCGACCGATCCGGCCGATCAGCAGCTCATCCCACGCGACCCCAAACTCAGCTCGGGTAGCGAGCCGTAGTTCGGCGTCCGGCCGGAAGTGATCGGTGTCGATCCCATTCGGAATGACCACCGATTTCGTCGCCGGAAAACCCTGCTGGACGATGTGGTCGCGCCCGGCATGCGAATTGGCAATGATCAAATCAGGGAAACGCGAGAGAAAATGCTGGATCTTGCCGTCGAGACGATAAAACAAATCGTATCGTGTCTGATCGAGATCGGACGCACGGATCCCCCACACAACCTGCCCACCGTGAATGGACCTCAGCAAAACACCCAGCGAATTTGAAGCGCCTAGGTAGCCGTGGAAGACTTGAGGTCGTTCGCGCCGCAGAAAACGGGCTAGCCGGAACAAGAATCCCAATATGTCCCAACGTCCCGTTTTGTTGAGGACAGTGACAGGGACGCCCGCTGCGTGAAGATCGGCTTCCAGCGGCCCGCCCGCGTAGAAAACACCGACATGCACCTCGTGACCCCGTTGACGGAGTCCGCACGCCAGTGCGACTAACTGGCGCTCAGCGCCCCCAAACGTCAATGATCGAATCAGGAACACGATCTTCATGCGGGAGATGGACCCTTCGTATGAACGTTGCGTCGAGAACGTCGCTTCTGTCCCAACCACTTCTAGTGCTCTGACCATCGTCATCTGACATGTGGTCGGCACCAACACTCATCGCCATCCTGAGGCGACACCGAAGGATCTCTCGTTCATAACCGCCGTGGTTATCGAAGATACAAGATCCTTCGTTCCTCAGGATGACGATGGCGCACGATCACAGATCAGGTCAAATCACACCGGTCGGAACACTCGTTCTGTGAATCCAACCGTTGCTTCCACCAGACTCAACCCATGGCGTTCGACCGATCCTCAGTAATTACGCGCACCGCAACAGTCATTCTGCATAGCCCGCTCGCCCCACATTCCCACACCCCGCGTTCACGGCCGTTTGCGGTTCTTCGCTTCCGGGCGGGACCGATAGACCGTTGGTCCTAGGTCGAACTTATCACCAGCCTGCTCGTCGCATGTTGTCCGGACGCCCTCTAAACGTCATATCGCGCGCGGGACGTTGGTATGAATTCAAAACACTGACGCCGATATCGGTGCTCGTTTGGCCTCGAGGTTGCCACGGCCTAGAGGGACGCCGTGGACCCAGACGCACGTGCCGCGCAACCTACTAACGAGGGCAAAACCCTGAGCTATCGCCGACCCCCGCTCGTTTCCGCTCGAAGTCCCCTCAGCTCACCAATGCGCTTCGTCGAATACGCCGCCGCCTCAGAATTCGCGTTGCCGTTCGCCTTGGGTTCGCATTCCCGCATGCTCACGGTACCAACGTCCCGAGTGGAGATGACCATTTTGCTAGTGCATCCGGGTCATCCGATCGATACAATCGACCGAGCAATCGAGTCCGCAAATCAGACTCAAGACCCCGTTCATCATGCGGAAGATCCGTTCGATGCGATCGAGTGGTGCCGGCAATGACAGACCGTGAGGCAGATACAGAGGAACGAGCTACGATGACTCCGCCGGCTGGACCGGCATTCACCCGAATCTCTTGGTCGGATCTCGACCGGTCGCATCTCGATGGCTATGAGGACCGGCGTCTCGTCCAGACCATGGCGTGGCTCGAGTTCCTGGCCGAGATTCAGAACGCGGAGCCCGTAGTCACTGTTCCGCGGGATCGGGGCGAGGCGCTGAGCTACTTTAGCTGCCTTATGGTCAAGCCGATAGACTTAAACGCTTCCCCTGAAGCCTCGTGGCAGGTGCCCACCGAAGCGCTCGCCGGCTTCGACTTCAAGGAGCCTGGCTGCGCGTCAAGCAGACGATCATCGGCGTCGCCACGCATCGAGGCCGCACCACCGCGGTCCAGCTTTCCAAACCGACGATGCGAGTAGGCACAGTAAATGGCTGCAGCGGCGAAGGCCAGTGCCGTCGTCGATCGACGATTTACCGAGCGAGGGAGACGAGATGTCCACTAAAAATACCGGTGGTCCAATCGCATTTGTGCTTGACATCAACGTCTTCGGCGGTCTCGGGGCGGTGCGAAGTTTGGCGAGATCTGGCGTTCCCGTAATCGGAATTGGTGTCCATCCAGATCGATTCGGATTTGCCACTCGCTACTGCACGTCGAAGCAATGTCCGAATCCCGTCACCCAGGCCGAGGAACTGCTTCGCTTCTTCCAGCGTGAGGGACGAAAATTGTCCGAGCCCGGTATCCTCCTGCCGGCGTCCGATGAGTTCGTGGTCTTCCTATGGCGCTACCGCGAAGAACTCCAAGAGTATTTCCGATTCAATTCCGCCCCGCCAGATGTCATGGAAGCCGGCGTCAACAAACGCAAACAGTACGAGCTTGCTGAACAACTGGGCGTGCCGTTTCCTGCCACCTTCTATCCCGGGAGCATGGACGACGTTCGCCGGATTCAGGATCAGCTGGAGTACCCGGCCTTCGTCAAACCGACCTTCTCGCATCTCTGGCGCGCGCGTTTCCCCAAGCATGGCAAGGGGATTATGGTCCACTCGCCGCGGGAGCTAATCACCGCCTACGAAGAGATTCTGCCGGCTGGCGTCGAAGCATTGGTCCAGTCGATCATACCGGGGCCGAACACGCAGCACGTCAACGTGCGCGCCTACATCAGTGAGTCGGGTGAGACGCTTGGTGTCTTCACCTCTCAAAAGATTCGTCAGTACCCGGTCCAGTTCGGTGTGGGAACGATGGCGCAGAGCATTTCGGACCCGGAGCTGCTCGAGCTCGGTCTTCGCTACTTTCACGGATCAGGCTTTCGCGGATTTGGCTATATCGAATTCAAGCGCGACGTGCGCGACGGCAAGCCAAAGATGATCGAACTCAATGCCCGATTCTCGGCGCAGATTATTCACTCGACCGACTGCGGGATGAATTTCCCGCTGATTCAGTATCTCGACCTCGCCGGTCGGGCGCCTGCCCCTCAAACAACCTACAAAACGGGCGTCACGTGGCTTTCGTCGGTCGGTGACGCGCGATCCGGTTTGGCACATATGCAGGCAGGGCAACTTTCGCCGTGGGCGTGGCTCCGTTCCTGGGCGAGAGCCCGCTCCTTCGCTGTCCTTGCGCTGGACGACCCGAAACCGTTCCTCAAGTACTTCGCGACACTCCACTCGAAGAAGCATCGCCGACCGATCGCAAGCGTTCAATGGTCTGCCGAAGCCGGCAAGGCGGCGAGCCCGGCGACACCGACCGCACGCTAGATTTCCCTGCGCAACCACACGGTCAGTCATATGCAGGGACCGGGCGGTTTCGTTCGGCCCCCCTGTTGGTTTTCAGATGAAGCGGGCTCCTGAACGATCAGTGTGCGGGGAACCCGCTGCAGATTCCCGCGACGGTGTTGGCTCGGGTCAATCAAGCCGGAGATGAGTGCGGCATCTAAATAGACCGACCGGCGTTGTCCGCAACGGGGGATTCCTCGAATTGGTTCGCCATGACCATGTTCTTGAGGTAACACAGCCCAAGAGGGCGCTCAACCCGAGCGGAGTCCGTAGACGCAGTCGAGAGATCGTGTTCGATTCTTAAGGCACGGTCAATGAATCCGCCAATCGCGTTAGCGCTTCTCCGCCAGAACCAGATAGAACATGCCGGTGGAGCTGAACCCGGGCACGCCGCGATCGGCAAGTCGTTGCAGCCCGTGGTGGATTTTGATCGCCAACGGAGCGGGAAAGAGATTGCGTTGGAACATGGTGAACGGCCCGAACCCGAGCGTCTTGTGCCGGCGCTTCGAGAGACCGGCGGAGGCCAGGTATCCGTCGACCGCCCCGCGAGCCTGATAGTCAAGTGTCGCGGACGCAGCAATCAACCCACTTCGCTCGACCAGTCGTCTGGCTCGATGTTTCAGCGGCCGCACCAGAGGATTCCGGAGCGGATCGACCAACCCAATCAGCTGCTCCCGATTGAAGGATGTCACGAGTACGTGACCGCCGGGGCGGGTGACTCGGGACATTTCCTGAATCGCGACATCGGGTCGTTTTAGCCAGGAGATGACGCCGATTGCCACCGTTAGATCGAATGTGCCATCTTCAAATGCCAGGGCACACGCATCGCCTACCTCTGGGGTAATCGCGGCCGCGCACCCGGCTTGGGTCGCGCTCCTGCGCGTGAGCTCGACCATCGCTTGGCTGGCGTCGATGGCGTCGACCCGAAACCCCCGCTTCGCGAGCGCGACTGACATCAGTCCGGCACCGCCGCCAACGTCGAGCGCGCGACTTCCCGGTGCAAGGTTCAAGCTATCGATCCAGGCAAGCGCTTCGGCGTGTCGCTCGCGCACGACGTGACTGCCAACAGTGGAGAAGCCCCGGCCGCCCTCGTCATAAATATCGATCCAGTGAGACGCCTCAGAGTCGAAGCGGGCATTCACGAGGCCCTGTTGTTCGAAAACTGGTTCCGCTTGCTTCATCGCGCTATTACCTCTGCCCGCTCGCCAGGTGACCGGGTTTCAATCGTTCTTGCAAATGGCGAAACCACTTGTTTCGGCCGAACACGAACTCTGACCCAAATCCTTCCGACCGAGGCCTCGAAGAGCTCCTTCGCCTTTGACCTCCGAGGCCTTATTCTGGCATCCGAGGACCCGAAAGGGTGGTCTCATTGGTAGGCTGAAGGTCATGGATGAACCGGGACCATAGGGCCGATCGTACCGGCCACTGCCCACCTTTGGGCTAGGGAGATTGGTGCATCCAAAAGTTATAATCGAGTTAGGTCAATGACCGAACGTGACGAGAGTTACCGTCCACAAATATGCGTGAAGTCCATCTCTGATTCTGGCTGGCGCGTTCCACGGCTGTCAGCATGGAACGACGATATTGCCGGCCGGGGAATTCAGGAGTTGTCCGTTGATCGGCCAAAAAAAAACGGGCGAGCGACTATCCATTGTGACTCCGTGCGGAATGCATGTCCGATTCCTCGCCATCAACATTGAAGACGCCGGACGGCTTTGGAAGGAACTAGAGGATCGCGTCGGCACCGGCGGGTTGGCCTGCTCCTGGGCATGGACCGAAACCTGGTTACGCCACTACGGCGATCTTATCCCTCACCGAATTGTCATCGGCGAAAGGCGAGAGACCTGTGCGATCGCGCTCCTTACCGAGGGGTATGGCAACAAGCGCGGGCCGTTTCAAATTCGCACGCTCCACCTGGGCACGGCGGGCGAGCCCAATGCGGACACGGTTCGCGTTCAGTACAACAGAGTGCTTGTCGGCCCGGATGATCGAGACGCGTTCGCGCGCGGCATCATCGGTCTGATCAGGGCGTCCGATCTGCGCTGGGATGAGTTTCGCCTGGACGGGTTCTCGGCCGATGAGGTCCCGGCATTCCTGGAGCCCGGCTCGTCGTTCGTCACCCAACGCCGGGTGTGCTACGTGACAGAGCTTGCAAGGATTCGAGAGGCCGGCAAAACAGTTCTGTCCGCGCTGAATAGCCACGCGGCGAAAAACATCCGCCGCAGCATCCGCTATGTGGAGGAGGCGCACGGTCCCATTCGCATCGAATGGGCTGAGTCTCTCGCGCAGGCACGGGATATATTCGACGAGATGGTTACCTTGCACGAAGCAAGATGGGCGTCGGATGGTCAAAGAGGAGCATTCGCGAGTGCTCGCTTTGCAGGCTTTCATCGTGAGATCGTCGACCGGCTGTTCCCGCTCGGCGGCATCCTCCTAGCCCGCGTCAGTGCCGGCGATGTGACCCTGGGCTGCGAATACAGTTTCATCGAACGGAACCGCGTGCTCTCCTACCAATGGGGAGTCGCGCAGCTCGAGGACAGGCGGCCCTCACCGGGTCTGATAACCGGGGTAACCGCCATGCAGGAGGCGTTGCTGAGAGGAGTCGACGAGTACGATTGGTTGGTGGGCGAGGTGTACTACAAACGCCAGTTGACCACAACCGCGAGAGAACTGATCTGGGCCCGCGCGTCCCGAGGAGCACGGATTCAGGCGATCTACAAACTTGTAGAAGCGAAGCGCCTCACGCGCGGTCTGCCCTTGTTTCGTGCGCAGAGCGTGGGCGACGCTCGCTGAGCGACCGGTTGTCACGACATGGGCGGTCGAGTTTTTGGCGCACTTGGGCACCGAGCGGAACCGGCTGCAGGTATCGCACTGGACATCGTCGACCCGACATTTTACCGGAACAACCGTCAAGGTGCCGGTCGTAGCAGTCAGAGGTGGTGCGGATCACTCAACGACAGCATGCCTCACTACGATTCGGACAGCGCCTTGGCCCCACGTATTCGACCCACCGGAACTTTCCGCTCGACGAAGAGAATTCGATCGTACCAAAGTGGTCTTCGACCTCTGCGCGATGGCATCTGACTCTTATGCGCGGAATACTCCGGCTGGAGCTTTGCAATGAGCGGCAATCTTGTTCCGTGCTCTCTGGGGGATTCCAACTGGAAGAGCAAACCGGCAGGATCAATCAAGGTTTGCAAGCCGTGGGATCGAGGTGATTCCGTTACCAGAAAGCGACGAATGTGGTAAAGCATCACCATCCCATCAGCGCAGTTAAATCGATTCCCTGTCGACGGCGAGCATGATCGTTAACTCTGCACGGCGAGCACGGGTTGCCGCGAATTCGTTTGGCGCGCGTGTACTGACCTCGGCAGACCATCGAGCGATTTTCAACACCGCACTCCTGATCGCTGTCCTCACCCTTTTGGTGAAGTTGGTAACGCTGGGGCGCGATATCCTAGCTGCCTCAAGCTTCGGCACGACCGACGCGAACGACGCCTATCTGGCGGGCTGGGTCCTGCCGGGATTCCTGATCGGGATCGCCTCCGGTGGGTTCGTCGGAGCAATTATTCCCGTTCAGATCGAAACACGGAGAAAATCCGGCAGAGCGCGCGAGCAAGCAGTGCTGAGCGAAGTGATGCTCCTGAGCGCCATCACCTATCTCGTCATATCGGGGTTCTTGCTCGCTAGCAGCCGCTATCTGCTCCCGCTGGTTACTCAGGGATACTCAGCCAACAAATTCGCTCTGGCGCTACAACTCTCTATGATCATGATCCCAGCCGCGCTCGTGGGTGGAATGGCATCGCTCTGGTCAGCAATGTTGAACACCAAAGGACGGTTTGGACTTGTAGCGATCGCTCCGGTGGTGGTTCCCGCGTTTACCGCGGTGGTTCTGCTTCTCGCCCCGAATGACCAGATTGAATGGCTCGCTGCCGGGTTTGTGATCGGAACTGGGCTTCAGACGGCCATCCTCTATTTTGGTCTCCATCGAGAAGGAATGCCGGTCTCATTCGCATGGCATGGTCTGTTGCCGGAAACACGGGCGGTTCTCTCGCAAGCCGGCATTCTCGCCGCCAACGGTGTGGTTTTCGGCGGCCTTGGGGTCGTTGATTCTGCCATGGCGGCCACACTCGGATCCGGAAGCCAATCGACCTTGATGTACGCAAACAAATTAATCGCGCCCGTACTCGGCATCAGCAGCGTCGCACTTGGCACCGCTGTCTTTCCCTACTTTTCTCGACTTGTGGCCGACGAGGATTGGGACGGTCTCCGCTATACCCTACGCACCTACACAAAACTCATCCTCGCCGTCGCGATTCCTACGGCCATTGGCATCATTCTGTTTGCGCGTCCCATCGTACGAATCCTTTTCGAACGAGGCGAATTTGAAGCGGAAGACACTGATAACGTCGCGCGTGTGCTCTCGACATACGCACTTCTGGTCCCGGTCGAGACGATTGCCGTCATGATGTCTCGCCTGATCGTTTCGATGAAAGCAGGCCGCATCATGGTTTTGGCTTCGATCGGAATCTTCGTGGTTAACATCATGACCGACTATATATTCAAAGAAATTATGGGAATTCAGGGAATCGCGCTGGCGACGGTACTGAACCAGGTGATTTCGTTGAGCTTCCTGATCTTTTTATGGAGGCATCTTCAATCGACAAAGATGAATGCCAAATGAAGCAGACCACTCTTGCCGCTCCTTCGCTGGCCAATGCCTGTGCCGATCGCGGCAGATCAATCACGATTCTCTCGTTTCAGCTCAAAAGGCAGCGCTTGTTCAAGAATCGTGAGACTCGCTGGAGGTTCGATCGGCCCTCTCCGCGGGATCCTGCTTGCTGAGAGCGTTGCGGCGGGACTTGAGTTTCGCGCGGATACAGTTGGCGGTGGGCAGGAGACGGAAGCGTATGGTGTGACCGAGGCGGCCGGCAAGGCTCGGGCGGAAGATGGAGAGGCGTTCGTATGCGCGGTCCGTGTTGGCCCAGCGCGCTTTCCAATTGTCGGCGTTGCCGAGGAAGTCGATCTCCGTCAGACCGCGTTCGGCGCAGTCACGGATGATCTCCTGCATCAGTACGTGACCTGGAGAGAACTCCGCTTTCGTTTCATCAAACGCGACCTTCGGCAGGTGGTAACGGCCATTCAGCGTCATCCCGAACTGCATCGCGACTGGCTCACCCACGCATTCCAATGAATAGAGCGTGAAGTAGCCGCGGGCCGCTGTTTCCCGGGCGAGTTCGACGTAGAACGCGTCCTGGGCTGGATCGCTGAGGATCGCAGTGCCGTTGCGTCCTTTCCAGCCAGATGCCTCCAGAGCGAAAAAGCGATCGAGCTCCGCTGGATCCGCGTTCTCAATCCGCCGGAGCTGCACCGGGCCAATCTCCTCCAGCCGGCGTTTGCGGCGGCGGACGGTTGAGCGGAACTTGGCGTTGACTTGCGCAGTCGCCGCCTCGAAGGTGGCACCGGGGCCAGGGAGCGAGAGGATCGGCGTTAGGCGATTTTGCCGCTGAGCGGCCGGGAAACCCTTAGTGCCTGCCAACTGGTGAAGATCCCAGAGCGCAGTGCTCTCCGCGACGTCTGCGAACTCGAGCAATTCCCAGCGCTTGTCAGTCGCGAGGTGCTGCCAGATCGTCCGGACGACCTCCGCCCGCTCGGCGGCGGCGTGCACGAGATCGATGGGGTCGGGATAGCGCCGATCGTTCGCGAAGCGCCAGCGCGTGAGCGGTACGCCGTGATAGCGGATTGACTCGGCGACGAGTGGCAGGACGGCGCGCAATCGACCGTCGCGGCGGACGGTGATCAGGACCACGCGCGCATTTGGCTCGTTGTGGCGGAGATGGGCCGCGATCCACTCGGGCGTTTGGGTCGGGAGGGTCTGAGGCTCATCGGCCGTCAGTGCCTGCCACTCATCGGCAAGCCCGCCAATGAGGTCAATGCCTCCCATCGCGATCTGCACGGCAAGGCCAGACGTCGCGTCGCGCAGCGCCGTGGACGCTATCTCTCGTCCTGTCAGGGATATCGTTTGGGCCACGATCCTTCCTTCCGTCGGTTCACACGCACGAGGCGCCAGTCTCATGATGCAGCTTGGGACGGAGGGAGTGGGTAACCCAATAGGACTAATCCGTCCGAGAGAAAAGCCCCTCTTTCAAGAGATACCATCTTGGCGCCACATCGCGGGGATGACGCTCTCTGCTACTGGCATAGCGGATGTATGACGATGGTGGCACTGATATCGCCACCATCTGCACGACACTAGGGATCTCGCGAGCAACGCTCTACCGGAACATTCGATGAGCTCCGGCGAATTGCTCGACGACCATGGATCTCACAAGTCGCGCCAATTAATGATGGAGGTATCTACGGCGACTTGAGCGTACACATAAGACCCATGGTGAAATAAGTGATCTCCACTCCAGGGTCGCGAGATCACTGCTCGATTGCGATCCAGCTTCGCGACCGATGGATTGGGCGCAACGAAAACCGGTCGTATCTCGCCGATAATCTGGTTGCGCGGGTTTTCGATACGTCGTTTGGGTTCCGTTCGCCATCGTTCGCCACGATCCTCCTCGCAGAACTCGGCTATCGGCAAAAGTCTCTTCAGCAGATGAATCACCCGAATCCTCGTGAGGGTCGGCTACGTAGGCAGTGGCTGTCCACTCCCACACATTGCCTGCGAGATCGGCGATGCCGTATGGACTCGCTCCATTAGGATAGGCACCGACTGGTGTAGTACGGCCATACCCACTTTCAAGCGAATTGAGCCACTCTTCGTTCCATGAATTACCCCAAGGCCATAGGCGTGCATCATCTCCGCGCGCTGCTTTTTCCCACTCGACCTCGGAGGGAAGACGCTTGCCAACGTGACTGCAATACGCCGTCGCGTCGTCCCAGGCCATGAATACAACGGGGTGATTTTTCAGATCGCCGCTAGCAAACTTTCGCCATGAAACAGGATCGCCTTGTTGCTCCGCTACGGTAACGTAGCCCGTTTGCTCGACGAACGCGGCAAACGCGCCGGTGGTGACCTCGGTGAGATCGATCATGAACTCAGCCACAAACACCATATGCCCTTCCAAGTCACCGTCGAGGAGCTGTCCCCCAAAGATGAAATCTCCGGCTGGCACAATAATCATCCCGCCGTCTTGATGCCTCTCGGCGAGCAATGAAGTGGCATCGCTAACCGGCACCGGTTCGGCGCCAAGCGGCCGGCTTGTTGCCTCAATGAACGGGAGGGCGGGCAGCGTCGTCGCAAGTGCGGCCAGGATGGTACCGAGCGCGATCAGCACGGTCGGGTTCGGATACTTCGGAGAAGGCATGTGGTTCCGATTCCCGTCTTGAAACACAAAGCGAGGCATCGACTAATCCATAATCAATCCGCCACAAACGTTGATCGCCTGGCCGGTGATGTAGTCGGAGTCCCTCGACGCCAGGAAGTACGCCAGGGCAGCCACGTCGGCCGGGGTGCCGGCACGCCCCAGCGGGATTTGGGCGACGACGTTCGCCGTCACCTCCCCCGGCCGGTACTCCTTGCCGGATTCGGCCCGGTAGATCGCGGCTAATTCCCCGTCGGTGGTCCGCCACATCGTGGTGTCGATGATACCGGGATTCATCGCGTTGACCGTGATCCCATGCGGGGCCAGCGCTTTGGCCGCCGACTGCGTCAACCCGATCACGGCGAATTTGCTCGAACTGTAGTGGGATTGATGCGCCGAGCCGTGGCGGCCAGCGATTGAGGCCGTGTTGACGATCTTTCCACCCGTCCCCTGGGTGATCATCTGGCGCGCCTCCTCTTGGATACAGAGGAAGACGCCCCTGGAGTTGACCCTGAACATCCGTTCCCACTGATCCCCGGTCACGTCGAGGAAGCCGGAGTTGTGTCCAACACCGGCATTGTTGAAGGCGACATCCAGTTTCCCGAGCGTTTCGGCGACGGTCCGCACCATTGTTTGCACCTGGGTGCGATCCGATGTGTCGACCGCCACCGCCAGGGACCGCCGGCCCGACGCCGTGACCTCCTGAGCGCTCTCTTCCGCCAACTGGCGATTGATGTCGGCGATCGCAACATCGGCGCCTTCTGCCGCAAGGCGAAGCGCGATGCCTTTGCCGATTCCTCGCCCACCACCGGTCACCAGCACCACCTTACCCGACAGCGGCACCGCCTTTCCTCCCTGACTGGCTCTCTCCGGTCATCGACACGCGGGCTTGCCCGCAACGGTCGTCACATGAAGGGCGCGACGATTACCTTGCCCGAGAGGGGCGTGTTCATCTGCGTTTCGAACGCCTCGACGATGCGGTCCAACGGGAAGCGATGGGTTAAAATCGGCTTGAGCCTGACACGTCCGGTGCGGACGAGCTCGACGGCATCCTCATAAGGCGCGAGACCGAAGCCGGCGGAGCCCTGTAGCCGGATCTGCTTTTGCGTGATAATCGTCGGGTCGAAGGTGATCTCCTGCTCGAACAGGGCGACCTGCACAACCGTCCCGCCGAACCGCACCATCTCGAGGGCCTGGCGCAGGGTTCCCGGGGTGCCGGCAGCCTCGATCACCACCCCGGCCCGCGCGCCGAGACTCCAGCGCCCGACTGCCTGGCGACCCCACCCGTAATACCCTTCCCCAGTCGTCTCCTTGACCTTCGCCAGCGCGTCTTCCGTTTTTGCGTTGATGGTGATGTCGGCGCCGAACTCCTTTGCGAGGTCGAGTCGCCGATCCGCGATGTCGATTGCGATCACCTGACAGGAGCTACGAACCTTGAGCGCCTGCAGGCAACCGAGCCCGATCATGCCGAGCCCGATCACGACCGCCCAGTCACTGGCCTGGGGATCGGCCAGTGCAACGGCGTGGAGTCCGCAACGCAACGGTTCAAGCGCGGCCGCTTCCTCGTAGCTCAGCTCCTCAGGGATCAGACCGACCCGGCCCGGAACCTCCACGTTCGGGATGCGGACATATTCGGCATAGGCGCCGGGAAGCCCGTACCCGACGTATTTTTCGAAGCCGCTTCCCCGGCCTCCGCCAGGGTTGCCGACGGTGACGCGATCGCCGGGCTGCAGGTGACGAACATTGCTGCCGGCCTCGACGACTTCGCCGGCCCATTCATGGCCCATGACCTCTCCCGGCTCGACCCAAAGACCGGCCCGGTAGCCATGCAAGTCCGACCCGCAGATGCCGCAGGCATGCACCTTGAGCACGATGTCGTCCGGACCCGCCTGGGGGTTCGGAAACTCCTCGACCTCCATTCGGAGCGGTGCGTGGAAGACGGCGGCTTTCATACTTGGCGCTCCTTCGGCCGTAGCCGCGCTTCGGTCGCTCGATCGAAGATGAATACGTCATCCCAGCTGAAGTCGGCAAAGACATGTTCGTCGACGTCAAACTGTTCCCGCGCCGAGGTGACGGCGCGCAGATGCTGCTTGTTGACGGCGATGTCATAGAGAATCTGATTGCCAAGCACCTGGCGCGTGTAGATCTGACCGCGCACGGACGGTTGCGTCCGTGGCTCGCGGCTGATCGTGACGAACTCGGGTCGAATGCCGAGCCGGACCTCGGACGCCTCGGTCGCCCCGCGGATCCCGTCGTAAAAACCACTGCCCAGGTGCACGGTCGCCGCACCCCCCAGAATCGAGGCGGGAGCATCACGACTGTCGAGTGCACACTCGACGATGTTGATCGGCTGCGCTCCAATGAACTGAGCCACCCAGAGGTTGACTGGATCGTCGTACAGGCTCAGCGGGGGTCCGATCTGCATCAGCTCGCCCGAGCGCATCACGGCGATGCGGTCGCCGATGCTCATTGCCTCTTCCTGATCGTGCGTGACGAAGACCATCGTCGTGCGCACTTCACGGTGGATGCGGACGAGCTCCGTGCGAAACTCGCGCCGGAGAATGGCGTCGACGCTCGAAAAGGGCTCGTCGAGCAGAAAGAGATAGGGCTGCCGCACCAGCGCCTTGGCGATCGCCACCCGCTGGCGTTGGCCGCCGCTCAACTGCGTAACCTTGCGCTTCATGTAGTCGTCGATGTGGAGCAGCGCGGCCATCTCGCTGACCCGCCTGGCAATCTCATCGCGCTTGCCGCCGCGCATCTTCAGGGAGAATCCGATGTTCTCGCGCACGTTGAGATGCGGGTAGAGCGCGAACGTCTGGAAGACCATCGCAACGTCGCGCTCTTCCGCCGGCACGTTGGTCACGCGGCGGTCACCGAAGTAGATCTCGCCGCTGGTCGGCTCTTCGAGCCCGGCCAGCATGTTCATGGTGGTCGTCTTGCCGCAGCCGGAGGGGCCGAGCAGGATCAGGAGCTCCTTATCGTGAATCTCAAGCGATAGATCCCGGACGGCCCGTTCCTGACCGAAATGCTTGTGCAGGTGATCCAGGCGAATCCCCTGCCCTGTTGCCACCGATGGCTCTGCCATCCGACTCCTCCACAATCTGAGCGAATCCCCGCCCTAGAGCGGATCGACGATGTTGAGCTGGCGGATCCACCGCTGAAAAATGAACGCGATGATTGCCACCGGCACCATTCCGAGCACCGTCGCGGCGGCGGCTTCGGTTGGATAAAAGTACTGGAAGAACATGTTCGAAAGCGTGGGTGGGAACGTGAGCGCGTCGGAGCCCGTCGCGATCAAAAAGCCATAGAGGAAGTCGTTCCAGACCACCAGAAAGGCGATCACCGAGCACGCCGCGATACCGGGCAAGGAGATCGGCAAGACAACCCGGTAGAACGCCTTGAACCGGGTGCAGCCGTCGACGCGCGCGGCAGATTCGATGCTTTTCGGCAGGGCGTTGTAAAAGCCAAGCATGATCCACACGACCAGCGGGACCGTGATGCTGAGGTAGACGATCACCAATCCCTGATGCGTTCCGCGCAAATCTAACTTGGCGGAGAGCCGGTAGAAGGGGATGATGGCGGCGACCGGGGGATAGGCGCGGCTGAGCAAGATCGCCAAGATC
The DNA here is from genome assembly GCA_964371945.1 of uncultured Sphaerobacteraceae bacterium. Lineage (GTDB taxonomy): Bacteria > Chloroflexota > Chloroflexia > Thermomicrobiales > UBA6265 > CAYJPA01. The sequence continues at coordinate 46,560 of CAYJPA010000027.1, forward strand.
AGCTTGTTGCGATGGGGGAAGATGAAGCGCCCCAGCACGTAGGCGGCGGGGAGCGCGAACACGAGCGTCAGCGGCGTTGTGATGGATGCCACGATCAGGCTGTTGAGCAGCCCGCGCCGAACGAACGTCCCGTGTGGAATCGGCAGCAACTCTTCTCCCGAGGGTCCGGTGACGGTTTGGTTGAAGAGGCGGAGGAAATTCGCGAACGTGAAATCGTGCGGGTAGAAGTGCGTGGGGACCGAGATCATCTCCACGTTGAACATCAACGCGATATTGAGCAGCCAGTAGACCGGCACCAGCGTCCACAGCGCCAGGAGCACCGCGCAACTGTAAATAAAGATACGGCGACCGTTGACGCGCCGTCTCATGCGGCCGCCTCCTTCGCTTCACGGGCTTCGCGATTTTCCTTCCGGTACAGGACTTTCAGATACACGATGGTAATGGCGATGACGATGACCAGGAGAATGTAGGCGATCGCCGAGCCCAGTCCAAGGCGAAGGTTGAGGAATGCCTCCCGATAGATCTCGTATGTGATAACCCGGGTTGCTTTCCCCGGACCGCCGGCGGTCGTGAAATAGATCAGGTCGAAGACATTTACGGCAGAAAGGGTATTGAGGATCAGAACAATCAGGAGTGGGGCCTTCAGGTACGGAAGGGTGATGTGGCGGAACCGGCCAAAGGGACCAAGCTTATCGATCCGGCCGACGCGATAGAGGTCTTGCGGGATGACCTGCAAGGTCGCGAGCATGAAATAGACCCCGAGCGGCGCGATGTGCCATGTATGCGCCACCGCGAGCCAGGTGAGCGCGGTATCGATGTTCATCAGATTAGCTGGCTTATCTGTGATATGGAGCACCTGCAGCAATGCCGAGAACAGACCGGTGTCCGTGCTCCACATGAACCGCCAGAGGATCGCCGCGGCGTAGGTCGAGATCGCCCACGGCAGAATGCTGATCGTGATCAGGAGTGAGCGACCGTAAAACCGCTCGTTCAAGAGCAGGGCGATGCCGAGTGACAGCAGCGTCGAAAGGACCGTCACCTGCACGGAATAGCGGAACGACACCCGCATCGCGTTCCAGACGTTTTCACTTTTCAGCGCCGTGACAAAGTTGTCCAGACCGGTGAACTCGAATCGGTTCTGGCGCAAGTCAATGTCGTTGAGCGCCAGCCAAAACGAGTAGAGGAACGGGTAGAGATTCAGGAGGATCAGCAGGATTGCCAGCGGAACGGTAAAGAGATAGGCGAAGGTCGCCATGCTCATCCGCGAGCTGTTGGGCAGGCGCGACCAGCGTTTCGCAACCTGGCGCTCTGGTGTTGGTAACGGTATTGGTTCTACCATCGTTTTCTACGAACCTCTCCGGAGATCGGCTGTCCAATTAATGGCAACCGGACGGCGGCGTTGCCGCGGCGGGGTGGGCTCGGTGCGGCGATCGCAGGCGATGAGAACGGCACTGCCGCCGGTCCAAACGGGCCGCCTACCCGCCCCGTCGATCCCTGGTCGTCGCCTGACACCGGGGGATCAACGGGGCGGAATGAACCGTCGATTCAGAAATCTAGGATGTCTTGAACCGATCGTAGAGCTCGTCCGTGGCGGATCGCAGGTTGTTGATCGCGTCCTTAGCGGACTGGCGCCCGAGGATCGCGGGCTCCAGCTCGGCCTTCCCGAGGGCGAGGAACTCCCCGTGCCACGGGCAGTGGTAGAAGTTATCCCACGCCACCTGGTCGAAGTAGATCTTCATGTCGTTGAACTGCCGCTCCCCCCCGGGCATCCACTGCTGGTAGGCCGCGAGCACGTCGGGGTCTTCGAGGATGGATGTGTAGCCGGATCCCAGGGCCTGCTCGATCGCCCAGCGCTTGGCCACGGCGAGCTGGTCATTGAGGTCGCGATAGCCGTAGTACGCGTTGTGCCGGAGCACGCGCGCCAGCTCCTGGTCGCTCCGGTCCCGCTTGGGCATGAGGTATCCGCCCATTTCGAGCTTGCCCCACGACACCCCGGCCGGCGGCGTCGCATAGTCGACCTGGCCCGCGATTTGCGACCGCGACGGATCATTGAAGCGGCGGGCATCGTAGGTCTGCTGTGGGCTGAAGATGTACTGGCCGCTGGCGAAGGCGTCGATGAACTGGCCTTCTTCCATGTTAAAGGCGCTCTCCGGGTGAACGCCCGCGGCGAAGAGGCTCTGCCAGGTCTCGACGACCTTGACCGCCTCGTGATTCTCGTCGAACAGCGGACGGTAGTCTTCCTCGGCCACAAAGAGCTGGATGCCGCGGTTGTGACACTCCCACAGGAATTGCCAGGTCGTTGCCCAGCTAGTGCCGAACCAGTGATGCAGCAGCGGGTGCTCCGCGACTCCGTCCTGCTTGAGCTGGAGGCAGAGCGCGTAGAAGTCATCCCAGTTGGTGAGCTGGAGGGATTCGATGCCGGCTTTGCTGGCCAGCGTCTTGTTGATCATGATGGTGCCGCGCACGGCCGTGTAGTAGGGCAGACCGTAGAGCTTGCCATCGTTCCACGTCCACGCATCGAGCCAGGCCTGGTACATCTCCGACTTGGCGCGGTCGATGTCCCACCACATCTCGTAGTCGAGCAGCTTGTCCTGGGCGAAATAGCGCGGGATGCCGTCTTCGTGCGCGTAGAATATGTCGAGCGGCTCGTTGTTGAACTGCATGGTGTCGATGATCAGCCCGTAGTCGCCCGTCACCGTCTGATAGTCCACGTTCTCGGTGTACATGGCTTCGAAGTTCTGAACGTTGCTCTCGACGGTGGCCGCCTCGTAGTTCCAGCCCCGGAAGATGATGGGGTTGCTGTTGATCTCGTCCTGCGAGGGGAACTCAGGGGCGAGCTTTGCGTCTTGCGCCGCTGCCTTGCCTTCGAGCGCGGCGAGGACCATCGGGGTGGCCAGGCCGAGCGCGGCGAGGCGCTTGAAATATTCCCGCCGGGTGATGACACCACGATTGACTTTCTCGAGTAGAACGTGTGCTGGCTCCATCGGTGCTCCTCCTTATCCACGCTTGACGTGTCCGAGTTCAACAACGTCACGATTTCGGAGTGTCTCGATGTGCCGCGATGCGGTTCCACCGCGGCCAATCTCGGTCTAGATGGCTTCACCTCCCTTGGGAGCGCCACCACGGATGGGTACGTGGATCAGGGTTGGGCGGCCTGACGCGAGTCCATCCGCGATTGCCGCGCCAAGCGCAGCGGCGCTTTCGGCCCGTTTCCCATCCGCGCCGAGCCCCCGCGCAACCTCGTCGTATGCCACTCGTCCGAGCCGGCTTGCAACCACACCGCCGGCGCCATACGTTCGCTCTTGCCCGGTTACCACGCTTCCCCACTCCTGGTCGTCGGCCAGGACGACGACGAAGGGTGTGTCGTTGCGCACCGCGGTTTCGAGCTCCATCAAGCAGAACCCAATTGCCCCATCGCCGGAGAGGAGCAGGACGGACTTATCTGGGCGAGCGATCTTGGCCGCGATCGCGCCAGAGATGCCCCAACCCACGACGCCACTCGGGCCGCAGGTGAGCCAGTTCGCCGAATAGTGGTCGCCCAATGCCATGTGGGCCCATTGCCCAATGTTGCCGCCGTCGACGAGAAAGAGCAAATCCTTACCGAGATAGGGTCGAATCGCCTCGACGAGGTGGTGACCGGTGAGCGTGGCATCGGACGGTGGAGGGTCACCCGTCCATGGACTACGAAACGTCCCCCACCGCCGGCGCGCCTCGGCTAGCCAGGCGCCATCCGATGCCGTGCCCTGACGCTTGAGCTCAGCATCCAGCGCGGTCAGCGCGGAGGCAGGGTCAGCCAGGATTGCCACGTCTGGCTCTCGTCCTTGGATCAGTTCAGCTGGTTCGATGTCGATGCGGACGATGCGCGCGTTGGGATCGAGTCCGGGCGGCTGACCAAATCCGGTTCGATAGTCGATCCGCGCGCCGACCATGAGCAGCAGGTCCGCTTCAGGCAACAATCGCGGCCCGCCGTAAGCGGCGCCGATAAACCCGACGAAGTGCTTAACCGGGGCGGGAATCGTGCCTTGGTCCCAAATCGGGATGACCACTGGGATTTGCATCCTGGAGGCAAACGCATCGAGCGATTGCTCCGCTCCCGCGTAATACCCACCGCTGCCCGCCACAATGACTGGCCGCTTCGCCTGCGTTAGGAGGGTTGCCGCCTCCGCGATGCGTTGCGGATCAGGCGCGGCCCGTGGACGAACGGTTCCGGATGCTTTGGTTGCGGGCCAGCCGGTTCCGGCCTCGACCGCGGCGTTCAGCACGTCAGCCGCGATTGTCAGATGAACCGGGCCGGGCCGGCCAGCGGTGGATCGCGCACACGCTTCATGCACGTAGAACGGAATACGCTCAGCGCGATCCACCGCCCGGGCGTACTTGCAGATCGGCGAGACGATCGGCACATGGTCCATATCCTGGAATCGCCCGGCGTCCGCTTGGGTATGAGGCGCGGCACCGCTAAGAAGGAGCATTGGCGATCCGGCGAACGCCGCATTGACCAACCCAACCACCGCATTGGCGTGGCCGACCGTAGCATTGACGGCACAGACCGCAAGACGCTTCTCGAGACGAGCGGCTGTATCCGCCGCGAACGCCGCCGCCTGCTCATTGCGGAAGTCCACAAGCCGTAAGCCTGCTCTTCGACAAGCTTCGTAGAATGGATCCATCCCGTTGCCAGAAAGCGTCGTGACGAACTGAACGCCACGCTCCATCAAACAACGGACCAGCAGATCAGCACCGTTCACGGCATTTCCTCACACACCAGAAACGAACCAACTTTTATATTTGTTTGTTTTCTGTTTCATGTGAGATTGTACCAACGAGTTTGAAGTCGAGTCAAGTGTGTGGGCGAGATTCTAGTCAAGTTCTGGAACAAATACCGTAACTCCATTCTCTTCGCTCATAATGTTATCATCAATTGTCATCGTGATCAGATTATCCCACGAGAACGGTTCCTCTGAAGGTCCCGCCACACTCGTCTCTAAGCGCCGTGCTTTCCCTGTATTGGCTAGTTCAATCGACAGCAAATGCTCGTTCTGAGGCAATCTTGGCAGGGTTGATCTCGACACCCATTCCTGGACCAGTGGGCACGGTCACGACCCCGTTCACCGGCACGACCGGCGTCTTGTAGAAGAACTGATTTATTGCATTCCACTTTACGAGGAACTCAACGTACGGCACATCAGCTGGCGAAAGTGCGGCACTCAATTGCACGTTCGCCGGTACCGAGAGACCATGTGGAACGATGGGAATGTCGTAGGCCGCACAGAGCGTCGCAATTTTGATCATCTCGCTGATTCCGCCCGCCCAATAGGTATCGGCCTGCATCAGATCAACTGCCCTGGCATCAAGCAGAGCCTTGATGCCATAGCGGGTGTACTCGTGCTCACCACCGCTGATTTGGACAGGCGATGCGGCCCGAATCTCAGCGTACTGCGCGATCTTGTCGGGCAAAACCGGCTCCTCAATCCATCGCGGGTCGTATGGCTTTAGCCGCCGTGCCATGTCCAATGCGTATGGCACATTCCAGGACATCCAGGCATCTATCATGATGTCGCTGTCCGGCCCAGAGGAGGAGCGCAGGATCTCCATCAACTCGACGTTGTTGCGGACCCCGTCACGCCCATCCATAGGACCCCAACGCGGGAACCACTTCTGCGCGGTATAGCCCTTGGCCACGAAGTCCTTCGCCCGCCGCTCGACCTGGGACGGCTCAAGCGAATACCCAAGTGTGCTGGCATAGGCTGGTAACGTTTCCCGTACCGGGCCACCCAGGAGCCGGTGCACTGGCTGATTCAGATACTTACCCCGTAGGTCCCAGAGGGCCGTGTCGATCGCGCTGATCGCGAACATGGGCACCCCCTTCCGGTGATGGACACCGTCGCGGTACATGATGTCCCACAACCGCTCGGTGGCCAGAGGATCGTGCCCGATGAGGAACTGACGATAACCGGTATGCAGGAGCGTGGCGACATCCCGGCCGACGGGTCCGCCGACACCAGTCACTCCCTCATCGGTGTCGATCTCAATGAAGATCAATTTGATCGTCGAGCTTGTCTCGCCGCTCTCAACAGGCTGAAGGTTTGTCTGTCTCGCCGTCTGGTCGTGGAACTCGGGATAGATATCAACCGGTCGGATTAGCCGCTCCTCCCAGAACGGTCCATCTGGATGTTGCAGGATCCCGGTCAACTCTCGCAGGCGAACGGCACTAATCTTCACGGGTAATCCCTCCATTCCTCAGCTTGCTGCTTGGATACCGTGGGGTGTTGGAGCGGCACGCGAGAGAACGATCCTTCCTTGCTAAGACTTCTTAAGACTTCGTCGCGCGCTCAGTTTCAGTTGCAGCCAGTCACACCCGAGATGGGATCGATCATTGAGTTTTGGCTAGAGCCTGTTATGAACTATTCAGATGGTTAGCTCGGTTCCTTACCGACGATTCGTAGGCAGTTCTCCATAAACGCCGAATATCTCCCGTTGGAGGTGCCCAGTCGGACGTCACTGACGCCTCCCGGCCCGCTCGCCGCGCCGCTAATGGCGTCGATTGCCTCACAACGCAAGGGTCCGACCGCCGAAGTGCATAACAGGCTCTAAGTGCTGCAGATGCTACCGGCCTGTCATTTTGCTGTCAATCAGCTCTCTATGCTGCACAGGGCCATCGCATCTAAGTTCGGTCGCCGTTTTGCTCTGCTCGGGCCGATTGACACACGCAACGAACAAAATCGACGATCCCAGATCGACTGAAGAACGAGCTAAACGCTACACAACCGGCGTTTGCACCGCGATTTCGCCGGGTATCAGTGCTCCGGCATGAAACGACCGCCCGCGGTTGCCAGTTTTGAGCAGATGTAGATGCGATAGCCCTGGCGCTCATCGGCCATCGATGCTGCTGCTCGGCGTGTCGGAACTCGTGGCTAGGTTTGGTGCGCAAAGTCCTCGTCCTGGTAGATGGCGGCGAGGTGGTCCCGCATCCGAGTATACGGGGTGCCGGTCGGAAAGGCAGCGCGGGCGATCCGGGCCGTTTCTTCGGGGACGGGTTCTGGCGCATGCGGGCGGAGCGACATCGCGGGCCTCCTGGCGGCATACTCGGCTCAGAGAGGCGCGATTGTCCCACAGCGAATTCGCCACCAGTATCTTAAGTGCGGGAGACCCGACATCCGGTACGCGGGGCAGCAGCATCGCTGGCTGGCGAGTTATCCGGTCGCGACTTTCGCATTGCCGGTGAAGAGTGGCTCCTGCGGGTCATCCGGCGGCCGCTTTCGGCACTGGCGATACGGGGCAAGCTTCCGGGCCGGGTACCAAGCGGTTTCGTCGAGCGGCGCCAAGAACGGCCGCGGCGACGGATGACGATGCGGGAACGCAGTTGGCTCCGCGACGTCCCGTGGACGGCGCCCATCCGGCTCGAACGCCACCCGGATCAGCTCACCCGCCGACCCGCGCCCACTTCCGCGCTCAGCTCCGGCATCGTCCCCCGGCAGACCGTTCCACGGTGCCGGCAGCGCCGCTCCAGCACCACGTGCTCGCACCCAGAGGGTACCCGCTGAGCCCGCACCGGCGGCAGCACAATCACCTGCCGCCGCTGCACCACTCGCCCCCGCCCGAGCGCCTGCGCGCAGGCCGAACAGTGACGTGGGGCATGCACGATCTGCTGATCCGGGACCGCACGCTGCCTCCCCGGCACCGAGACCCGCGTCCGCCGCGATCGTGTGCGCGCAAGGGTCACGACGTTCGCGCTGACCCACCGCGGCAAGGCTTTTCCCCGGACCGGCGCCTCGGTCGGCTCCGCACTGTCTGCCGCATCGGCCGGCGGGGCATCGTCTCCCCGCAAGGCAGCCAACTCCGCGCGTAACCGCGCATTCTCCGCGTTGAGCGTCGCGACCGACCGCCGCGGTTGCGCCACCAGCGCTACCAGCTCATCGACTGTGTGCCGTGCCGCCCGCGTCGCCATCGCCGTCCTACCAGTGACGTCCTGTCAAGGCGAGCATTGTCGCATACCTTTTCACGGCAGTCTGAACAGATACATTCGCTACTTGCTATTGACTAATAGTTTCCATTCCGCTACTATCGGCAATGATATCCGAACGGTCGAGGCTACTCCGCTCCTCGATCTCACAATGTTGGGGTCTGGAGGCCGTTTGTACAGCATGGAAGCCATAATAGACAAGCTTCGACATGCCAAAAACGCTATGTCGCACGAACGCAAGGAGAATGGTTCACGAGATTCATCTCCACCAGTAATGTCAGATGCCAACTATGATGGCTCCGCAGACAGCGGAGTGATCCATGTGCCAGAGCTTCTGACGGCCCCCCAATCGTCTGAGCAAAGAAATCCACAAGTCGAGACCGCGGTCACCGCGTATCTTGAAGACGTGCAAGCCCTCAACGTCGTCAGTGGAGTCCTTTTCGGTGCCAATCCCGCCCAGGGGGGCGCCTATGTGTGGAATGTTTTCGCTGAGGACGTGTCTCTTCGCGACGATCGCGACTTTGCTCCCTATGAAAACCTCAACGAGCTAGCCCGTCAGCTTAGACGCAGTATGCGTGGTGTGGTGCCGCTCCGGGTTTCGCATGTGAATCCGTCGCAAGTCCCGGCACTGCAAGAAGACTGCAAACGACAAAAAATCCAGACCGAACTCGTTCCTCTTCGCTAAGCGTATGTTGTCACCTGAAGCGCGCGAGCAACTCGGGGGCGTCTTTCGCCTCCTCTTCAAGGCGCAAGATCCGACGATACCTCCAGCAACACCAACGAAACCTTGGCCTGCAGCCAGCTATCGGGACTTCGGGACAGTCCTTTTGCTTCTCGATGGGTGGGGCTCGATTGGTGATGACAAGCGGCACCTAGTGACGGTCCATAGATCGGAACTACGCAAGATAGACGAACGTTGGAATCCTGTAATGCGCGCGTTCAGCTATGCAGAGCAGGACGAACCCGGCCAATCCTATGATCAATACCATACGACGCAAATTCCTCTTGGCGACCATGTTGAGGCGTTGATGGCGGTAATCTCGGGTAGTCCAAATTGCGAGTGGCTGATTTGCGGGTATAGCCTCGGAAGCATCGTGGCGACAATTGCGTTAGGTCGACTCAGTAAAGAAAAACACCCGATTCGCCCCTCTGTTCCCCTGCTGATTCTGGTTGCGCCTGCCTTACACGGTGCGCCGGATTTCCTTGAGTTCCTCGAAAGTGGCGAAGTGCAGTTTCACGAGTTTCCACTCGTCGCAATTGATATCGGGCGGGAAGATGGGCGCTATCCACGCGAAGCGCGTAGCGCGATCTCGGAGCTTCTGGATGCCGGCATTGCGGTTACGATCATTCATTCGCAACACGACCAATTTGCACCTCACCATCCTCTGGACGATCCGCGCATCTTCTATTTTGAACCAAGCGGCGACCTGCTCAGTAAATCGCAGGCGATCAATCCATATATGACGCACGTGAGAATGAGAACGCTCGAGGATAACCATCGTTTGGTCTATTACGTGACGAAACCGCTCGTGTCACTTGAAGAGCCGCAAGGCTAGAGGACGCGTGCAAACACAGCGTGCACCCTGGAGTGAACCCCCAAAACCGGACCAGTCCCACAGTCAACTTTTCTGAGTTGGCCGCCAGAGCAGCAAACTAAACTTCACACCTGCCGGGACTCCATAACCAGCATCACCCGTCCTCTCTCCGGATGTCATGGCGAGGAATGGTGCTTATACCTACTTAGGGCTTCGAGGCGTACGCCGCGTGACTGTCTCTAGTTCCTCTGTGACTGATGCGATTTTGGTGCAATGTAGCAAGAATCTATTGACTTCTGCATTCATGCGTCGCATATCTTGATGATCATCGCTCAATCCGACAGATTTGCCGGGAAGATTCGCTGTGTCCCTGCTAGAGAAGAGGCTCAGTGATGGCACAGCAAGATCTGGAAGCATTCTGGTGGTGCCTTGACCCTCAATCGCCACCAATGTCGTTTCGACCAGTTGTCCGAAATGTCGGCCTCGCCCCAATCACCGCGCACGGGTCGCTCAGAATCAAGCTCTGGTACACAACGACCTATACCCGCGATCTTTACTGCGAGGAACAAACACCCCCGCCCCTCATTGACATACAGAACCTGAATCCTGGGGAGATTCTGTCCCTTCCAGGATTGATGTCACAGACTGTCCGATCCGATGACGTGAACTACGTGATTCTTGAGTACCAGTTGTTCTTAGATGGAGACGAAAACCAGCACAACGACTATCTGCGAGTTCCTCTTGACTGCTGAACCCGACCCAGATGAGATCGACTCGCACGCGAGTGAGGTGCAACGAGAAATACGATCACTCACTGGTACCTGTAACCGCCGATTTACAAGTGGACAGGGTGCCGGAATAAAAGTGTTACAGCGCCTTTGCTCGTTCCGGGCATGGTGATTGGGCTTTGGCATACGCGGCACGGAGATGCGAGTTGTGGCTTTGCGAATCCCGAGTTTGAGACCGCGATGAACATCATGCCGCTGTATAGCGAAGATCACCCCGGAAAGAACTATCTCGGATTCATGGAGCCCTATTGGGTGCCAGATTCGCAGCGAGACCATGATTGGAACTGGTGGATGGCGAGAGATGGTCCACGCAGCGTAGCGTTCGTCCCGCCTGGGTTGGCATTGGCCCTACGGCATTCCCTGTTCCACGCAACGTTAAACGATAGGGTCACTGCGTATGGGCTGAATCCGGTGGCTGATGACGCACCGACCGGCTTGGGCCTAAGGCGACGGCACGGTGGAGACCTGGGAGCCGACTCCGGTCAGGGGTTCAGCTGGTACGAAGCAGAAGATCTTGACGGCACATTTGATGCCTGGGATTACGTCGAGGAGCACCTTCCCGAAGGCACTATCCTGGGATTGACCCATGTGCCCAACCTGGGCGGACAAGTCCGCGTGTTCTGGCGTGATCGCTGGTATGACCCAACCGATACGAATGAACGCCCGCCCGCTGGGTTCCGGCGCCTGGGTCGGTGGGACGAGGCGGGTAAAGCCGGCCAAGGGTATGTTTGGTACGAAAAGACCACTGGCCCCAAGTTGTTTCTCTCATCGGCGGCACCCTACCCAGTAGAGCTCCCGAAATTGGGTGGACGCCCTTGAAGCGATGAGAGGCTCAATTCCATGCGCACAATCGCCCTTGAACGCAATACAAGTGTTCCTGGACGACGGCTATCCGCGGTTCATGACAACTGTCGCTTGAGGGCCGCCCATCGCCGCTCCGCCCGCTGGTACATGTTCTCGTGCGGACCCACGAGAAGGACGATGCAAACGCGCTGCTGGTCGATGACCGTGTAGACCGCGCGATAGGCACCACTGCCTTTCAGGGTGAGCTCGAGTGCGCGTACGCCGCGAAGGCTTCCTTGGAGTGCGTGTCCCAGTTCCGGGTTCTCTTCAAGACGCGGAATCTCTCGCAGCACATTGCCTTCATGCTGGTTCAAGCCGCTGAGGTCTTTCGCCGCCCTTGGGAGAATCTCGACCTCAAACCGCCCCTCATTCACTCGTCAGATTGATTCCGCGCTCCGCCGCATACACTCGGAGATTTTGCGTTCGCCCGGCGCGATACTCCTGTACAGCATGCTCCGCGAGTCCATCAAAGGGGTTTACCGCCTTTGCGAGATGCAGCACCTCGTGCTCCAGATCGCTCTCCAGGAACAGCACGTCCCCCGGACGAATCCCAAGAGCACCCCGAATGCCGGCCGGGATCGAGAGCCGTCCCTTGGCGTCGACGGTCACGGCTACCATGTCGGTTACCTTTCCTAGCGAGAAGACTGTGGGCTTATCCCACCAAGTCTACTCACCTACCGCGACGGGCGCAATGACGCATCATTAGGTATGTGCCGGTTTGAATCCGAGGATTTGACGTCCCCATTCACGATGGGCGGCATCGCGGCGATGCCGGTGGCGGCCAGGGCCATTGCGCGCTCACCATCACCCGTGACGGTTCGCTCGATGAGCACGACCCCGTGCTCCGTGATCCACCGTCACACCATCGGGCTCTCCACACATCCGGTCTAGGTGTAGAGCGTGACCACATGTTGGTTCCTGGCCGAACGCGGCCATGATCGCGACCGCGCGACTGGACGGCGTCAGGAGAAGTGCACGCCATCCTTCTTGACTGTCTTTGGGGCCGCGGCCATCGGCTCCTTGGTGTTGCTCCACACCGCGATCCGACCGGTCTTGCTCGACTCCTGCTTCGGTGAGACCGTAATGTCGACATCGAGATCTAGCTTTGTGAGCAACCGCATCAGGCGATCGACCGAGAATCCGCTGAGTCGCCCGCGCACTAAGCGCGACAGGTTCGCCTGATCGAGATCAAGCGTTGTCGCCGCCTGTTTCTGCGTGAGTCCTTGCTCGTCGATGCGTGCGGCAATCTGCCGTACGAGCTGTGCCTTCGCCAGCGCAATCTCCGGTTCTGGTAGCTCGAGATCAGCAAAGATGTTGCCGCTCCCAACCTCGAAACGCTGCTCACTCTTCATCAATGGTCCTCTCTGGTTGCTTCGATCCGCCCGGCGGAGATCATCTCTGCCTCCCACGGGCGCTGAAGCATGAGCCGCTTGTGCCGTTCCGGGACGGAGCTCCCCTTGGTGGATTTCTTCTGAAAGGCATGCAGGACATAGATCGCGTCAGCGAGTTTCACCGTGTACACGACTCGGTAGGTGCCATCCTGGTCGTCCGCGATGATCTCGATCACACCAGCTCCGCTAAATCCCTGGAGCGGCTTCGTCGACGAGTGTCTTCCACCAGTCTCCGCAACCCACAACGCGTACCCAATTTCATCCCGGGCGTCTTCTGGAAAGCCCTTCACATCATCTCGGCTCGTCCCCACCCAGATGACGCCCCGGTGCATTACGATCTCCAGATTGTCAAAACGAACATACGCGCGCAATCGGGTAGTTGTATCTCCGGCGCCCTTATTTGTCCAATCAGGACCATCCGCTGATCGCTCACAACCAGTTCGAAACGGCGCGAGCCGCGGTGGGATCAAAAATGACACGCCATCGTTTTGTACGCAACATCTCTTGTCCGCAAAAGAACCGTCAGTTTGATCGATCCGCCGACACGTCCTGTAAGCCGCTAGCCTTGTACAGGCTCATTCAACACGGCTGATCTTGGCACTTCACCGTACATGGTTCGGCACACATTCGCGTACTCTAGCACCTTACAATCGACGGCACCGATACGCTGCCCTACCGACCAGGGCTATCGCATCTAATTATGGAACGTCGAAGATCGGGTTTGGTCGCCGTTTTGCTCTGCTCGGGCCGATTGACACACGCAACGAACAAAATCGAC
>CAYJPA010000028.1:0-58729 GCA_964371945.1 uncultured Sphaerobacteraceae bacterium
CGACGCCAAGGGTGAGCGAGCGGGGATCGGTCTCCACCGCTCCGCTCAGCGCGGCCAGATACGCCTCGTCGGCTTTGGCCGGTCGACCAGAGCGAGGAGCGTCGGCTAACGCCGAGACGCCGCCCGTCTGGTAGACCCCAATCCAGTGACGCACGACGTTCTCCGAGCGTCCGCTCCACGCGACCAGGGCGGCGATGTCCCACCCCAGCGCCGCCCCCTTGACCATCTCCAGGCGTTCGCGCACCCGCGCCGGCTGTGCTCGATCAGTCAACGCGCGCTCGACACGCACACGATCCTCGTCCGTCAGATCAGGAAACTACGCGGGCCGTCGATGCATCTTCGTGCCTTTCTGTCACGAATCCATGTTCGTACACCCGAGTGAAATAAACAAGCACCTACTTAGGCTTTCCGGGAACCCCACCGACGCGTGCTCGTCAGAGCCACCCGCCTTGACGTTCCTGGCCTACCCTTAAATGGGAATTCGCACTTGGTGCGCTTGAAGTACATGCCCGTCAAGCGTCGCAACACGGATGAGCCCGGACTCTTGCGCATCTTGGCGACGCTTACCAGAACCGGATTCGAGCGGACCGGGCGGAGAACCTGGGGTTGGCGATCGCTGCCTACGATGCCGCACTTGAGGCCCGGACCCACGCGCCGTTGCAGTACAGTTGGGTGGCAACCCAGAACAATCTCGGGCTCGTTTGCCAACACCGTGTTCGGAGCGACCGGGCGGGGTGAAGTTAACCCATTTCGCTGGACAAGTCGGAGGGTGCCAGGATCATCAGTCCGTCCTCACCGAGGACGAGCGTCTCGACGTGGAGCGACGGCGGGATGGTAAGACAGGCGCGGACCACGAGAACCCTCCTCCGGCACGAGCACCTGACGGAGGACCTAGTCGGCGCCGTCAGCCACGGCCGCAGGAGGCTTCACCAATAACGCGGTAGGGCAACAAAGTCGCGGCGAGGCGTGCATTGAGGCGAAGAGCGCGCGAGCGTAACCTCTCGCTGAGGGCAGGTCACTCCTCGACGACTAATGCCACGGCGCCGAAGTTGCCATGCATGGTGTAGGCCCTCGCTTCCAGTTCGAGCACGATCAATGCCATCCGCCCAGGGAACAACAGGAGACCGCAGGCCGACGGCGCCAGTTTGGTCGTGCTCGTTCCCTCGTTGATCAGCAGCAGGGCCGGGCTTCCACCCTGGTTGGTGACCTGCCAGAGCTGACGACCGGGCGCGAGACGCTCGGGCAGACCTGTCACGGAGGAATCCTTGAGGGTGATCGAGAGGTCGGCCACCGGGGCGGGGGTGATCTCGGCGGCCGCGACCTTCAGATAGGCCGGCCCTTCGGTGTAGAGTAGCCCCTCCGTGGTGGAGAAGGTGTCACGGCCGACCACCCAGGGACCGGGCGTGAGCCGTACGATCGACCGGCACGCGCCGCCGTCCGGGAGCACCCAGCATCCCGCGAAGCCCTCCGTCCCCGCCGAGGACACGACTCGCTCCACGTCGAGGTAGCAGTCGCCTGCATTGCAGTCGCTATTCGGCGGCAGCGGCGTCAGACAGAGCAGGTTGGGCAGGCCTACCGCCTCGTTTTCAGTCTCCACATCGGCACAATGCAACTCCTCACAGCGAAGCTCGTACACGTCCTGGCTTGAGCCGCTGGAATTGGGGTCGAGCGGCATCCAGTCACAGTGACAGTCCCGCGTCTTGCAATACTGCGCCTCGGCCTGCGACGGATCCCCCGCATTGCGAAGGTCCTCCCATTTCACTCGTGGACCGAAGTAGATCCAATCCCAGACACAAGTCCACTGGAGTTCGGTAGCAGACTCGGCGCCGTTCTCGATCGCCACCTCGACCCACCCGGCCAGCACGGTGCTGGTAACCTGCGGGCTCCACTGGTCTCGTTCGGCGTCGGCCGGCACGTGAATGCGCAGCACGGGATACGCCGCGGCGGTCTTGGCGCGGCAGGTCTTGCCCGCGCAGAGGGTGCCGGGCGGGCAGCACTCGCCGCCGCAGGGCGCGCGGCCCTCGTGGCAGCATACGGTGTCGCAGTCCGGGTCTTCGATGCTTTTCCCCACCTTCTGGTGGTAGGCGATCCCGGCATTGACTGAGTCGCCCTCCATGCCGGTCACGATCGCGTGGAGGCCGCCGGTCAGCGCGGCGTAGGCAGCCTCCTCCGCCGGCCCGCACGCGCTGCGAACCTTCCAGTTCTCCCACGGCTTGCGCTTGCCGGCCCACTTCTTAAAAACGGCGTTCGCATCCTTGACGTGGCCCTGCTCGTGCGCTAGGACCCGCCGCTCCCAGGCCGCCTTCTCCTTGGCGCAATCGGGAGTGAGCGTGTGGGTGGGTGCCCACTTGACGACGGTGATGGGCGTGTCCAACGTAAACCGGATCCTGGTCATCGGCGACGTGACGCAGACCTTGCCCGGCTTCCCCGGCACGACGTGGTACGGAATGCCCGCCGTAGCGGGAAGCTCCGTCGCCGGGGCGCCGGGTTTCTTCGTCTGGACCCGGTAGCCGTAGTCGACGGCGACCCCGCCCGCCTCCCCTGGGCGGTCCTGCCCGCCGATCCGCACGCCGTGGGTCTGGAGGTGCTTAACCAGCCCGTCGCACGACCCGGTCACGGTGTTCGGGTCGGGAGTCGATACCGGCGTGCCGGCCGACGTTCCCTGGGGGGTGGCCGCTGGCGTCGCGGCCATCACCGCCTCGGCGCCAGCGACTTGTTCGCCCGACTGGGGGCGCTCCTGGCCGGCGGTGCGGCCTGCGACCACGCCGCCGGCCAGGAGTGCGAGGACGCGCCGCCGCGTCGTCAGATGCGCCAACACTCGAGTCCAATCGTCGAACCAGTCACCGTCCATTGATGGCATCTCTCGCTGAAGTCCACGAATTCCTTAGATGGTCGAACGACGAAGAACGAACCACTTCTGTCCCAGCAACATATAGACCACGAGATGTCCAAAAAACGCATAAAACTCGCGGAAAGCGCCACAGGTAGTTCGGTCCGATCAACGTCGCCCAAACTTGAGGACGCCCGAGGACGCAGAAATTGCCAAGTAAGATGGGTCGAGGAGCCGAGGGCTCTCCGACGAGCCCTTCTTGGCAATGTGATCTCGTTTCAGGTGCTTGATGCCCGCTTAGCGCCCGCGCCTCGGGGCCTTTCGCCCAGGTGCTAGGTGGCCAGATGGGCTGTCGTCAGCTACCTAGCAGGCTCAGGTCATCAGACACGAACCAGCAGGCAGACGATCCCTATTCGCTGAATATGGAATTAGCCCTCACCGGGGTCACATCGGGGTCCCGGTAAGGACTGTAGCCTCGAGTATGCAACGAGACGCTACGTCGTCGGTCGCTCACTGAATCCAGGCAGCACGTACCCCTCGGTCCGAACTAATCGGTATCCGTTGTCGAGTGCAGCGCGCTCCCCTTCCTTCGTCGCGGCGGTGAAGTTGTCCGCGCGATCACCAGACCAGTACACGTTGAGTGGAACAAGCCCGGCAGCCGGCTCGGTGAGGACGGCGTACTCGTCCCACATTTCTTCGTAACTCGCGTCCACAGCGTCCTTTCGGCCGTCGGCCGTGGCCGTCAGGAAGAAATCACCCCGGTCCGTCGACCAGAACTGCGTCATCGTGGCGTGCAGTGGATCATTCTCCTGGGTGTTGAACGCGTACCCTTCGATGCGGATGAAGCTGTAATTTGCGAACAGGGCGTGATCCTCGCCCTCCTGCGTCGAGGTTGTGAGGTTGTCCTCGGAATTCCCAGACCAGTACAGTTTCAGGCCGCGCCCACCCGCCAGGTACTCGCGGTCATCCCCTTTTTGCACCCAAACCGGCGGGATGACCCATCCCTCGTTGCGAACGAAGGTGTATTGCTCATCAGTTGCCAGTTGCTCAGTTTCTGGGGATGCGACCAGAAGATTGTCCTTCTTGGCATCAGACCAGTAGAGCTTAAGTGGCACCAACCCGGCGCGTGGTTTGTCGGAAATGTAACCCTCGGTGCGGATCAAACGGTAGTTGAGTCCGCCCATGTCCCGCACGGCCTCTGGGGTCGCGGCCAGGAAGTTGTCCTCGCGTTCTTGTGACCAGTAGAGGTTGAGCGGAACAAGTCCTTCAAGTGGTTGGTCGGACACGTAACCATCAATGCCGACATAGGAATACCCGGCCGTGTCGGCGTCTGCATCGCCCTCCTGCGTCGCGGTGGTGAAGTAGTCCCCTCGGGTATCCGACCAATACAGGTGCAGGGCTCGTGCTTCTGGCCACGCTCCCGCATCCGATTGAGCCTGAGCGTACCCAGTGCTGCCAAGCGCTGTTCCCGCGATCGAGAGACCGAGCGCGCATTTCAGCAGATCGCGCCGTGACGGGGTTGTAGAAAGGAGTGTGCTCACGATGGGATAGGCAGTGCGTTGCATGCTCAGTTCCTCCTCCATCTCTGGGCAAGCGGCACGCGACCTAACGCGCGTCAGGGGCTCCGTCAATCACCGCCGCCCTAACATGGCCACCTGGTGGTGGCGACTGCCGATACGGGAGCAACGAGAATCGTGTTGTCGAACCGCAAGACCACTTATTCCCTAGGCAAAATGCGCATCCAAACCTCTCTCCGCGCACTCCGCACCAGCCTTGTGGTGTTTGCAGACACCATGGTCCACAAGTTCGAGCCGGGATGACCAAAATGAATGGTGTGCTCCTTTCCCTGCGCCATACCTTGGTCGCCCGTGGCAACAGACCCAGTGCTCCACAATGCATGATGCGTGCGCCAGCGTCACAAAAGCGACCAACTTCGCGGGGAGAGCACAACAAGATCGTGGAATGCGTCTTCCAGCGTCGATGCCGAGTGGAATGTTGACCCAATGTCGAATCGCCAGGGTCTGGACCCTCGTCCGAGCGACTCAGATGTCCGTCAATCATGGACCTAACCGAACGCGGACAACAGCCTTTCCGCGATACCGCTGACCGTGCCCTCTATACGTTGATGTCTGTGTTCGCCTTGGCGAATCCGGTTGCGTTCAAATGCCTTCTCACATCGTAGACTCCATCTTTTGTCCGCAAAATAAGCAGAGGGCGTGACTCGGTCCGACCGATGGTCATGACTACGGTCACTTGCTCTCCTATGTCGGCCGCGACTCCCTCCAGATGCGTGTTGGCACCGCACGATCGGGCACAGCGGTGTCAGTCGTGATTCGTTGACTCTATGACATGGCGGTCGCCCTGTGTGCGGAAACGAGACCGCAATACCATTCAACGATCGCTACGGTTCAACCGCGACATGCCGGAGCTGGCGCCAATACCATTTGCTGGAGCATCCCGATTGAATCGGCGTTCACATGCAGCTCGGTGATTCTGCCGTCGACAAGTCGGGCGATACTGATCGCCCCGAAGGTCGCAGACTTGCCGGTGGCCGGCACTCCCATCATCGGCGCACTGCTCGTATCGCGCACGACAATCCGGGTAGCGACCCTATCGCCTTCAGCGGGATCATTCACCATCTCGTGGGTGGCCCCGGGGAACGCGTCCAGTAACCAGCATAGGAAACCGCACCTATTCATCCTGCCAAAGCCGGGCATCCGTCGAAGGAAAGCTGCAGCTGATCTGAGAACAAGGCGGTGCCAGGTCTCTCCCCTACGATGATGTTTCACTTACGAATATGCAGAGTTTGGGCATTACCCCTTGACGGAGCCCTGAGTCATGCCCTGGACCATGAATCGCCGGGTGACGAAGTAGAGAATCATCAACGGGAGCGATGAGATCACGGCGCCGGCCATCAGTGTGCCCCGGGGGAGCACATCGCTGGTGATCAGGTAGTTGATGCCGGGCGGGACGGTTCGTTTCGAGTCTGACGTGATGAAGATCAAGGCCAGCACCAGTTCGTTCCAGGCGCCGGCAAACGTAAAGATCGCGACAGCGGCCAGGCCCGGCGCCGAGAGCGGAATCAGGATCCGGAAGAGCGCGACCATGCGGGTCGAGCCGTCGACCATCGCCTGCTCTTCGAGCTCCGTCGGCACCCCGCGGAAATAGCCCTGGAGCAGCCATGTGCTCAGCGGCAGCGAGAAGGTGAGGTAGACGAGGATCAGCCCGTTCAGGGAGTTTCCGAGCTTCATTCGAGCCATAAGGATTGAGAGCGGAATGAAGAGCAATGACGTTGGCATGAGATAGGCGAAGAGAGTGATCCGTCCGGTCACGCCCATGAACCGATACTTGAAGCGGACAATCGAATAGGCGGCGAACGACGAGATGAAGAGCGAGATCGCGGTCGCGCGGGGTGCCACGATCAGACTGTTCATGACGTTGACGAGAAAATCCCTCTCCTCGATCAGCTCACGGTAACTGCGATCGGTGAAGACATCCGGCCAGAGCGATGGTAGCCGGGAGATTTCTCGCGGAAGTTTGAGCGAAGTTGCGATCATCCAGTAGATCGGAAAGACGATGAAGGCGACGACGACGATCAACACCGCATATGTGCCGATCGCAGTCAGCAATTTTGTCCGGCGCAGGCTCCACTCGCGTCTTGAGCGCGGCATGTCAGAGATCGCCATCAATCCTCCCCATGCATCATGCTGGTGACGATGATGACAAGAATCGCAAGCACCGGGAGCATAGCGACCGACACCGCCGCCGCTTCGCCAAGGCACTGGGTTTGCATTCCGAAATAGGCGAGCACTGGAAAGACCATCGTCGCGTCGGAGAGTCCGCCGGCGGTCAACAACCAGATGTTATCGATTGAGTGATTGACGACAATAACGTCGTCACCAGGATGACGGGCCGGATCGCGGGGAAGGTGACTGACCAGAATCGGCGCCAGGCATTTGCGCCGTCGACGCGCGCGGCTTCGTAGAGATCGCCCTGCACCGATTGCAGCGCCGCCAGGATAGAGATGAACCAGAACGGGAACCCGCGCCAAACGGACGCGATGATGACCGCGGGCATGGCCATTGGTTTTCGTCCGAGCCAGTCAATCACATCCGTGTGGATTCCCGTTTCGGCGAGGACGAGATTGATGCCGCCGATCGGTTGGTAGAGCACGCGCCAGGTCAGGAACGCGACGAATCCCGGCATCGCCCAGGGCAGCATGATCAACGATCGGAGCAAACCACGGCCGCGGAATTGCTCGTTGACGAGCAGGGCCAATCCGAGCCCGATCGCGAGCTTCAGCACATCGCTGGCGAGCACGAGCGTGATGGTGTTGCAAATAGAGCGCGTGAAGCTCGGTGATTTGCTCAGATAACGGAAGTTGTCGAACCCGATCCATTCGCCCGCGTTGCCGGCGACCCGGCTCGTGAACGAGATGTAAATCGCATAGAAAAACGGATTGGCGACCAGACCAAGCACCAGAAGGACCGCCGGCAGCACCAGGAGATATCCCCAGAGCGCCTGCTTTCGAGAAAAGCCAGTCTCGCTCTTCGCGCCGTCGCCGTATTGACTGCCATTCGAGTCCTTACGGATTGCAGCTTACGAGTGCCAGACCGCGTGAGCGATTCTGTTTCGCTCGTCACGGTCTGGCGCGAGCTCCCTGCGAATTGATCGAATACTTGTACTTGTCGTAGGCAAGCCGCCCCTGGGTTTGGTCCTCGTCCATCGCTTGATCGAAGTCATCGCCGTCGATCACGACCCGCTGCACCATCTTCGGCGCGATAAAATTGGCGCTGAAGTCACCGTACGCGGTGTTGTAGACATCCGGGAAGGCCGGCGGGGTGCCGTTGGACACCAGGTCGAGCAATCCTGACAGAATCAAGTTGCTGCCATCGAACGCGGGGAATGCGGCCTGGCTCTTCAGCACCGGCGCGTAGATCGCGACATTGAAGTACGCCTGCATGAACTCCGGGTTCGCCATGTGTTCGACCAGGGCCTTCGCCGCGTCGATATTGTCGCTCTTTGCCGAAACGGCGCGCACGTTCGGAGAGCTCGGCAAGACGATTCCAGTGGGGCCCGCGGGAAACGGCGAGTATGCCGTCGCCTCGAAGAGCTCGGGATCGTCGGCCTTTGCCGCGATCGCCGCTGAGCCGGTGTTCGCAATGAACGCGGCCTGTCCGGCAAGGTACGCCTGATTGTCGCCCGCTCCATCCCAGGTGGTGCTGCCCGGCGGGAAGATGCCCTTGTTCCAGGCGCCCTTCACCCAAGTCAGATAGGCACGCGTTTCTTCGGACGTGATCGTGACGATGGTTCCGGCGTCGCCCGCGATCCGGCCGCCGTACGATTGCAGTAGGGACACCTGAACGTTGCCATCGCCGACATTGGAGAGGGCAGCTCCGAGTCCATACAGCGGCGACGCCTGCACGGCAACTGCCCGCGCGACGATCTCCTCCCATGACGCCGGAGCGGTCGTGAACCCTGCCGCGGTCAATGTGTCGTTGCGGCGGAGGATGAGATTGCCGGAGGCTCGGAACGGAATGCCGGTGCGGCCGCCCGCAATTGCCGTCGTGCCGGTCGCTGCCGCCAGCGATTCGTACCAACCGCCCTGAGCGTCGCCAGTCTTGGTGTAGAGATCGTCGAGCGGAGCGAGGAGCCTTCCTGGTTCGAGAGCAGGAGCAGCAGATCGAGCCCCATATCGAGCGCATCAGGCATCGTGCTCGATTCAACCACCGCCGAGACCTTTTGCACGGTCTCGTTCTGATTGATCATCACGACTTCGGTTTCGACGCCG
Organism: uncultured Sphaerobacteraceae bacterium; assembly: GCA_964371945.1. Classification (GTDB taxonomy): domain Bacteria; phylum Chloroflexota; class Chloroflexia; order Thermomicrobiales; family UBA6265; genus CAYJPA01. The sequence goes on from CAYJPA010000028.1 coordinate 8,622, forward strand.
TTAGCATCACCCGATTCGTTGATCGTCTTCTTGATCAGCGCATTGGCTTTGTCGGAAAAGATCAATCCGCCTCAGTAGGTCACTTTGGAGCCTGCCTGGATGTGGACCGGTGCTTTTCTCGCCGCAAGCGCTTCCTACCACCGGCTCCTGCTCAAGCCGACCACTGCCGCTCCCGCGACCGATGTGCCGAGTACGCGCCGCCGCCTCCACCGTCGTTGCTCAGTCATCTTCTGGCTCCTCCGCGTGGGTTCGACGTCTCGACTGCACGACCGCGCGTGTCTCTCTCCCGTCACGTCTGGGAACTTTTCTGAGATCGGACGTCGTTGACGCACGCAACCAACCGTAGGACACAACGTGCCAATAGCACCAAATGCCGTTTGAGGACCTTCGCAACCAGTGTAGAATGCCCCGCTATCGATCCTTGGAGAACCTTGTGGAAGTCCACGTTTACTCCGCGCCGGGAAGTATGGCAAGGAATGGACATGCCAGGGCCACAGATGCGAATAGCAATCGGTCAATTCAACGAGCTTACCGGCGAAAAGCTCAGATTTGCCGCACAGATCGGCGCCGGCGGAGTGCAGATGAACACGCCGAAGCTCCCCGGCGAGACCCACTGGGAAGAAAGAGACTTGCGGGCGCTTGTGCTCAAATGCCAGGAGTACGAGCTAACGCTCGAAGCGATCGAGAACGTGCCGATTCACTTTTACCAGAAGGCGATGCTCGGTCTTCCTGGCCGCGACGAACAGATCGAGCACTACCGGACCACCATCCGAAACATCGGCAAGGCGGGGATTCCGACACTCGGATTCCACTGGATTCCCAACTCGGTCTGGCGGACCGAGCGCTTTGCGCCTGGTCGCGGAGGCGCGGGCTGCACCAAATTCGATATGGCCGAGGTCGAGCGAGCGTCCAAAACAGATGGCATTCGTGGCTTCGTCGCCAAGACCGATGAACGACAAGAAACGCTGGCGTTGTTTGACAAGGAAGAAGAAGTCGTCACCGAGGAACAGATGTGGGAGAACTACGTCTATTTCATCAAGGCTGTGCTTCCAACTGCCGAAGACGCAGGAGTCAAGCTCGCGCTGCATCCGGACGATCCGCCGGTTCCGATGCTCGGTGGAGTTGGACGCATTTTCCGCGAGCCCGCGGGATTCAAGCGGGCCTACGATCTTAATCCGAATAGTCCATCGTGGGGTCTCGATCTTTGTCTCGGCTGCTGCTCAGAGATGCCCGGGGGAGCCGATTCCGTGCGTGAAATGATCGAGTACTTCGGTCCGAAGGGAAAGCTCTTTTATGTCCATTTCCGGGATGTGCAGGGTGTGGTGCCGAACTTCATCGAGGCCTTCATCGGCGACGGCAACTACGACCCCGCCGAGATCATGCTCTTGCTCAAAAAGAGCGGGTTCACGGGATTCCTACTCGACGACCACGTCCCGCACATGGACGGCGACACCGAGTGGAATCATCGTGGACGAGCGCACGCGATCGGCTACATGCAAGGCCTGATGCGAATGATGGAGTTCGTGGGCTGATTGGGATTGGGCGCCAGGAGTCGCACTTTCCGCCTCTCAGCGTTTACCGCGCAGCAGAGTAGTAGATTCAGTCGGTGGTTTATGATGTCACCGCTGACTCTGAGCGCGAACTGGGACAGTTGAGAGCTTCGAGTACAATGCATCCGAACATGCGTTCGTAGCGCATGAAGGGACTAACATGATCGATCACGATGGCGCCGTTAATTTGTTCGCTCCCGGGTCCGCTCATCTCGACGGATTTGTATCGGCGACTGCGTTTTTGGGATCAGCTGACAATTTCTTGAGAGCACTCGATCAGGCGAGCCGAGATCGAGGTGCTGCTCTAGGGCAGATCGAGTGGGCAGTCACAGGCGTCAAAATCGGAAGCCTCCAATTGATCTCGTCACCGAGCTCCGTTGGACCAGAGGCGATGACATATGGTCGCGCGGCAGCCCGCGATGTGATCTTGATGACGAACGCGATCGCAGCAAACGCAGATCCAACTGAGTTTGGCTCAAGGCGGACCGCCGAATTCGTCGAGCGCGCGGCGGCCTATGTTTCCGAGCGAGGAATCGCAGAGATACGAATCACAAGTGGCCGCATGATCGCTTCGCTGACGGTAGAGAATTCGCGAGCCATTCCGAGAGCATTGTCCGATCAATCGATTGGATCGGTCGAGGGGCGCATTGTCAGCATTTCATACGTTCGATCCACGCCATCATTCCAAATCAGACACGGACTCGATGACTCACTGATCGCTTGCTCGTTCGGTGAAGAAATGGAAGAACGCGTTGTTCAAGCACTTAAGCGACGTGTCGTTGTCTCGGGAGAAGTAACGACCAAAGTTACTGGAGAAGTCACTGCTGTCCATGAGGTCGATTGGCTCTATGTCTTCCCGCTAGATTCGGAACTTCCCAGCGTCTCGGACATAACCGGGCTCGATCCGGAACTGACTGAGGGCATGCCGTCGGAGGTTTGGGTGAGGAGACAGCGTGACAGTTAGCCGTCCCCGTCGATATTGGGATACCAGCGCATTTACAGCACTTATCACAAAAGAAGCCAATCGCTGGGAGGATTGCGAAGCACTATTACTGGAAGCGGAACAGGCGAAATGGCGGGTCATAACATCGACATTGACGCTCGCCGAGGTGAATCGCGCCAGCAATATCGGAATTTTGACGGCTTTCCGCGAAACGATTGAGCATTTCTTCGAGCAATCATTTATCCAGTTGGTGACCGTTGACCGGCCAATTGCTGTCGCCGCACGTGGGATCATGTTCGAACATGGTCTCCGACCTGCTGACGCGATCCATGTTGCATCGGCGGCTCGCGCAAATTGTGGTGTCCTATACACGTACGACAAGCAAATTAGCCGACTCAATGGAAAGTTAGGACCGCTGCAGGTCGGGGCTCCGATCTGGCACGGTCAACCCGAGCTACCAGGTATCTCCCGAACTGTAAAATCTGAGCGACAGAATCTCAACGAATAGTAACGAGCGCCATATGCCGGTTGGGTTTGCGCAAGAATCGAATTTATGTGTGACTAATTCCCGAAACGAGGTGTTTGTGGCTAACTTCGAGCCGCCCGATAGCCGGTGCCGCGGATGAGATCGAGCGAGGCGATGCCCTGGCGGTCGAGGATGCTTGCCATCTGTTTTTTGGCTCGCTTGGCCATGCCGGGACCTTCGTAGACCATCCCTGTGTAGGTTTGGGTGACGGTGGCGCCGGCGCCGATCTTGTCCAGCACATCGGCACCGGTAAAGACGCCGCCCACCGCGATGATCGTCAATTTCCCATCCGTCAATTCGTGGATACGGGCAATCATCCGGGTTGAACGCTCCCTAATCGGCTTGCCACTGAGCCCACCCTGCTCGGTGCTCGCGTCGCCGTGCAGTCCGTCGGGGCGTGATACCGAGGTGTTTGTCGCGACGATACCAGACAGTTTCAAGTCGGTCACGACATGCAAAATGTCGTCCAGTTCCGCATCGGTGAGGTCGGGCGCGATTTTGACGAGCAGAGGAATCGCGGCGGCGTGCTCCGGTTGGCCCTCGAGCACATCAAGCAGCAGTTGTCGCAGTGCCTCCTTGCCCTGGAGCGTTCGCAGTCGCTGAGTGTTCGGCGACGAGACATTGATCACGGTGTAGAGCGGCGAGAAATCCGAAAGTCGTCCGATTACCGCCAGGCAATCCTCTGACGCGTGCTCGACCCGCTCTTTGTTCGGTCCGATATTGAGAGCAAAAAGACCCCGGCCCTGAGCACGCTGCAAATTGCCTGCCACGACGTCCATACCCGGGCTCGGGAAGCCCATCCGGTTGATCAGCCCTGAGTCGTGCGTCAGGCGGAAGATCCTCGGCTTGGGATTGCCCGGTTGCGGCATCGGAAGCACCGTGCCGACTTCGACGTAGGCAAACCCAAGTGCGTCAAACGCGCGGACCGCCACCCCGTTCTTGTCCAATCCCGCTGCGACGGCCAGAGGACTCCTGAGCTGGCGTCCGAACAATTGAACAGACAATCGGGGGTCGTCGAATCGTTCGACCCGGTCGATGGCCGCCAACATGCGAGGAGAGCCTGAAATCCGCCTCAGTGCGCCGATAGTGCGGTCGTGTGTGCTCTCGGCGTCGAGCTGGTAGACCAGAGGGCGCCAGAGGCGGTAGAGATTGATCACTGTTCCGGTTCCAGTATCGATCGCAGGTGAGGGCTCTCAAACTCGCTCGAGACGCAGTCCATCACGATCCGGTCGTATCGGCGGCCGGCGACAAACGTCGTTCCGCGCATACGGCCGTTTTCGGTGAACCCCGCTTTCGTGTAGGCCCGCCTTGCGGCGGTGTTGAACTCGTCCACCGTCAGCACAACGGTATGGAAATTGAGCGCGGTGAACGCGTAGTCGAGCATCAGGCGGGCGACCTCGCTCGCATACCCTTTGCCGCGACAATCGGCTTCGCCGATCACCATCCCCCACCAGGTCAGCCCGTGGTCGCGCTCCATCATGAAGAAATCGGTGAGTCCGATGGGCCGGAGCGTGGCGAGCTCATAGATCGTGAACCAGATCGCCTCGGTGGCGACGGCCTCACGCTCATACCACGCCTCATGATCCTCGAGTGTGACCGGCGCGAGCGTGCCACCGTAGGTTCGTTGAACCCAGAAGTCGTTCCGCCAGCGGTGGTAGAGCGGCACCAGATCGCGGCGCAGCGGTCCCAGTCCTATTCGTTCTCCGGTAATGTTGAGCACCGGCTCTACGATTTCGCCGGTTTGCTCGTTCGCCGGCATGCTTTCGCCCTTTGTGGTTGCTTCAGCGGCCCGATTCGCATGCGCGAGCTAGCCGAGATGTCGTTCGGCCATGATCTCACGGATCGACCGCTCCGCGACCGCGACCGTTTCATCGAGGTCAGCGCGTGAGGTGATCAGCGGTGGCGCAAGCTCGAATGCCGTGCCAATCGCGCTCGCCACCACGCCGTGCTTGTACATGCGACGCACGACCGCCTGGACAGTGTCATCCCCGAATGGCTCACGCGTCGACTTGTCTCGAGTGAAATCGACCGCGAGCCACATCCCTACTCGGCGGACCTGTCCGGTGATCGGCAAAGGTTCGAGCGCTTGCTTGAGCGCATCCAGTGCGTACGCGCCGTTCGAGCGGCTTTGTTCAATCAAGCCATCTCGTTCCTTGATCGCGATCACGGTCAGGGCCGCGGCGGATGCCCCGGCATGGCCGCTGAAGGTATGGACATGGCGGAAGATCGGAAGCGCGTCCGCGATCTCGGGTCGTGTGATCACAGCGCCCATCGGCATATAGCCGGCGGTCATCGCCTTGGCCATCGTCATGATGTCCGGTTCGACGCCCATCCGCTCGATCGCGAACCAGTTGCCCGTGCGCCCGAAACCAGTGATGACTTCATCATTGATCCAGAGCACGTCGTATTTGTCGCAAATCTCGCGGATGCGCTGGAAATAACTCTTTGGCGCAATCTGGACGCCGTGGGCTTGCATGACCGGTTCGGCAATGAACGCGGCGACCAGATCCGGGCCCTCGTGCACAATCTGTTTTTCTAGATAGTTGGCGCAGAATTCCGCGTACTCCTCTTCGCCCATGTTGAAGGGGTTGCGGTAATTCATCGGACCTGGGATGAACGAGCCACCCGGCACGCCGGGCTCCGAAATGTGGCGCGTGCTTAACCAGTCGGTGACCGCGAGCGCGCCCATGGTCGCGCCGTGGTACGCGTTCCAGCGTGAGATGACCTTGTGCGCCCGCGGTTTCCGGCCGGCATTGACGTGGTACTGCTTGGCGATCTTGAGCGCGGTCTCTACGGCTTCTGATCCGCCGCTCACGAACATGATCCGGGAGAGACGTCCCGGCGCCAGCGATGCGATCTTCTTCGAGAGCTCAATTGTGGGTCCCGTGAGGTTGCCGACCGTCCCGATGTAATGCAGCGTTCGCAGTTGATCGTAAACGGCGCGAGCGATTTCTTCGTTGCCGTAACCAAGTGAATTCGCTCGCGTATGCGAGCTCATCATATCGAGGAAGACATTGCCGTTGACGTCAGTGACCCGGACACCTTCCCCTTTGACATAGATATTCGGGCCAAAGTCGCGGATGTCGGCCGTGTGGATCAAGGGAAAGATGACGTGGTTGAACGCATCGGCAGTCGCCTGAGCTGGATCGAGCGGTACTGCAGTTGAGTCGGTCGAGACCAAGTAACGCCTCCTTTGCGATTGAGCAGTCGAGCCACGGCAATGCCATCAAGATATCAAAGCAAGCCCACCTTCGCGTCAACCAAATCCGGCACGAGGCATTGATCTCCTTGCTGGCGAGACGAGTTACGCTAACCGGAGCATGTTGACCCTTCGATCCAAGGGGTAAGGCAATGAGCACGACAACGATTCAGTTGACCAAACGCCCGGAGTGGCAGGCACTTCGATCACATTTCGATCAGATCAAAGATCAACACCTCAGGGATCTCTTCGCGGCAGATCCGGAGCGGGGTGAGCGGTTCGCGATTGAGGCCGAGGGGATTTACTTCGACTTTTCAAAGAACCGGGTCACAGAGGAAACGATCGATTTGCTGATTGCTCTTGCGGAGAGCGCCGACCTTCGCGGGCGACTCGACGGCATGTTCTCCGGCGAACGGATCAATGTGACCGAGAACAGGGCCGTGCTGCATACGGCGTTGCGCGCACCGTCCGACGCGCGTGTGATCGTCGACGGGATCGATGTCGTGCCAGAGGTTCACGCGGTGCTCGACCGAATGACGATATTTGCGAATGCCGTCAGAGCGGACGAATGGCGGGGATTCACTGGCCAGGCAATTCGGAACGTGGTTAATATCGGAATCGGCGGCTCCGATCTCGGACCGGTCATGGCGTACGAGGCGCTCAAGGCGTATAGCGACCGATCGCTCACGTTTCGGTTCGTTTCGAATGTCGACGGCACCGATTTCGTGGAGGCGACGCGCGATCTCGATCCGGCCGAGACGCTCTTCATCATCTCATCGAAGACCTTTACCACCATCGAAACCATGACGAATGCGCGAACGGCGCGGGCGTGGCTACTTGCCGGCTTACATGACGAGGCCGCGGTCGCCAGGCACTTCGTGGCCGTTTCGACCAATGCCAAAGAAGTTGAGGCGTTCGGGATCGACACCGCGAACATGTTCGGCTTCTGGGATTGGGTGGGCGGGCGTTACTCGATGGAATCGGCAATCGGATTGTCGACGATGATCGCGATCGGCCCAGATAACTTCCGGTCGTTGCTCGCCGGATCGCATGCGATGGACGAGCATTTCCGCTCCACACCGTTCGATCGCAATCTTCCGGTGGTGCTCGGCCTGCTAGGGATCTGGTACGCGGATTTCTTCGGCACTGAGACAGTTGCCGTATTGCCCTATGAGCAGTATCTCAAGCGCTTTCCGGCCTATTTGCAACAGCTCACCATGGAGAGCAACGGCAAACACGTTGCCCTGGACGGTTCGGTTGTCGATTACGAAACCGGCCCGATCTACTGGGGCGAACCGGGCACCAACGGGCAGCACTCGTTCTACCAGCTAATCCACCAGGGCACGAGGTTGATTCCATGCGACTTCATCGCATTCGTGAAATCGCTCAATCCGCTTGGCGAGCATCACGACTTGCTGATCGCGAATGTCTTCGCCCAGGCCGAAGCGCTTGCATTTGGTAAGTCCGCCGAGGTGGTCAGGGCTGAGGGCACCGCCGAATGGTTGGTGCCGCATCGTGAGTTTGACGGCAACCGCCCCTCTAATGTCTTTCTGCTCGAACTTCTGACCCCTAAATCGCTCGGGAAATTGATCACCCTGTATGAGCACATGGTTTTTACGCAGGGCGTGATCTGGAACATCGACTCGTTCGATCAATGGGGCGTCGAGCTCGGCAAGGTGTTGGCGAATCGCATTGTTCCGGAATTGGCGAGTCAATCACTGCCCGAACTGACACACGACGGCTCGACCAACGCATTGATCAAACACTACCGTGCTCGAAGGGGCTAAAGCAGCGACTGCACCGTGCCGCCGTCGACCTGGATCGTGACGCCGGTGACGTACGACGCCGCGGGCGAGGCGATGAAGACGACGACGTTGCCAAACTCCTCGGGGCGGCCATGGCGGCCCATCGGAATCTTGGCGCCATCCTCGGCTATGATCTCCTCCATCGTGCGCCCTTCCTTTGCCGCCCGAACGGACGCCAGCTTCGTGATCCGATCGGTCATCGTCGAACCAGGACAGACGTTGTTGACCCGGATGTTCTTGGGCGCGTATTCGGTCGCCAACGACTTCGCCATCCCGATCACGGCCGTGCGGGCGGTGTTTGACAGAACGAGGTAATCGATCGGCTGCTTCACCGACGTCGACACGATGTTCGTGATGCTGCCGCCACCACGGGCCTCGAGATATGGAAGGGCCGCGCGAGACAACCGGATCGTGCTCATGAGATTCGTGTTGATCGCATCGAGCCACGGTTGGTCGTCGGTGAAGTTGCTGAACTTGCCGGCGGGCGGTCCCCCCGCGTTGCAGACCACAATGTCGAGGAATCCGCGCTTGCGAACGGTTTCGGCCACCAATCGCTCTATGTCAGCCGGGATGCTCATGTCGCCAACGACTTCGATCACATCACCGCCGGTCTCCGCGCGTATTGCGCGAGCCGAGGCGGCGAGCGTATCGGGATCGCGCCCATTGATCGTGACCAGAGCGCCTTCACGCGCGAGGCCAGTGGCAACCGCCCGACCCAGTCCCTTGCTCGATGCCGCGACGATCGCGACCTTTCCCCGCAGTCCCAAGTCCACGACGCTTCACCTCCAGGTTCGATCACTCGTCCGTGCTTGAACTATTGAACCCGTCCGCACGAAGAGCGTCAACTCGCGCTCGTTCCTGCCAGCCTCGATGCGAGTAGCACAAGGTCACACCGCCGCATATGCTTTGCCCATGTCAACGCACGCCCACTCTTCCACCGACCGCCAACTGACAACGCCGATCAGCGCGCGTTCGCGGCCGTCTCGGCCTTCACAACAGCTGGTCGCGAGCAGGCAAGCGAACGCCTCATTGGCATTTCCGATCTTCATCAGCGTTGTGCACTGGCTGATCGTTCAGATCACCGCGAGCCTTTCTTACCGGTACGGAACATCCACATGCGATTCTCGCCCATTTCCGCCACCCAAATTATGTGAATTGGATCCACGCCCCGCTCTTCCAGGCGAACACTCTGGCATTGCTCAATTGCTGGTCGATCCGCTTCGCAATTGGGACGGGCTTTGGTATCGATTGGTCGCGATCGAAGGCTACGACTCCAGTCACAAAGCGAACGCCGCGTTCTGGCCGCTCTATCCGTGGAGCATGCGCATCCTTTCGAACCTGACCGGGATGACCGAGGATGTGGCTGGATACCTGATCGCGAATCTCTGCTTCATCGTCGCGTTGGTTCTGCTTTACCGGCTTGTGGCGCTCGATTTTGACCTGGGTGTCGCCCGGGTGACGCTCTGGGCGATCGCGCTCTTTCCGACATCGCTCTTCTTCTCGTCGGTTTACACTGAATCACCTTTCTTGATGCTGGCTGTTGGTTCGCTCTACGCCGCGCGACGAGGAAACTGGTGGATGGCCGGTCTGGTCGGCGCACTAGCGGCGATGACCAGATCCTACGGCGTGTTCTTGGTCTTTCCACTGGGTGTGCTGTTCCTGCAGGAACGCGGTTTCTACATTCGTCGCTTGATTCCCACCGGGATCGCGACCGCCTTACCGCTTCTGGGTCCGGCGATCTTCTCCTGGCATCTGGAGCGAATGTGGGGCGATTGGCTGGCCTGGAAGAACGTGCAAGAGCAGTGGAACCGGTTTTCGGCCCAACCCTGGGAAACGATGCGCTACGCGTTTTCTCAGAGCCCGGAAGGCAGGAAGATCGGTATTCAGGATGGAGCGGACTGGAGCTGGATGCGTGAGCTCGCAAACAACCCAAACTGGGATACTGTTACTAACGAGGCGTGGCGAAAACTGGTCGCAAACAGCGACACGCTTGAATTGGCTTGCACACTGCTCTTCTTTGGGCTTGCGCTAATCGGAATCTGGAAGCTTCCGTTTTACCAGAGCGTGTACTTACTGCCGGGACTCATTGTGCCGCTCTTTCAGCCCTCTTCCGTGCACGTGCTCATGAGCATGCCACGATTTGGGTTGACGCTTTTCCCGCTGTTTGTGGTTGTCGGCATCCTGCTGGCCGGCAAGCGAGCTATATCGATCCCGCTGGCGCTGCTATCGACCGTCGGGCTCATTCTCCTCACGATTCAATTCTCCCAGTGGTACTGGGTGTCGTAAAACGAGCAGATTCTGGTCAATCAGGGTCTGGTGATGGAATTTGTGCAAAGAGTTGAGCAACGTTCACGCTGAGTCCCGTTAGAACTTTTGACCTTGCCGTACCTTGCTCAGACGGAATCAACTCATAGTGTCCATTCCGCAGTTCATGAATTAGAAGCGTCTCCTGTTCAGGATCGACGATCCAATACTCAGCGATCCCGGAATGAGCATAGAGCGCTCGCTTCCGAACAAGATCTCGACCCTTTGTCGACGGCGAAAGAACCTCCAAAACGAGATCCGGAAGTCCGTCAATGAACTTCCCCCCTATTAATGCCTGGCGTTCATTTGGTATGAAGATGAGATCGGGCTCCACCACATCGGTTAATGAAAGTCGCACATCAACTGGTGATAGCAGCACTCGTCCAAGTGCATGTTTGCGCACGAAAGCACTCAGAATCAAATGAAGCTCACCAACAGCCAGCTGATGAATCGGAGTGGGTGCGGGCGACACGATTAATTCCCCTGACATAATCTCTCGGCGCATCCCGTCATCAGGATAGTCAGCAAGGTCCTCGATTGTCAGCGGTTTCACTTGCTCGGCTGCGACCACCATCTCGGTTTCTCCTGGCAGCGACGTTGTCTAGTTGCTGACGCGGTAGTTTGGCGCTTCTTTGGTGACAATCACATCATGCGGGTGGCTTTCGCGCAAGCCGGCGGCAGTGATCTGCACGAACTGCGCATCGCGTTTCAGGGATGCGATATCGGGCGCACCGACGTAGCCCATGGCCGACCGCAAGCCGCCGACGAGCTGGAAGACGAGGTTTCCAAGTGTGCCCTTGTAGGCGACCCGGCCCTCGATTCCTTCGGGCACCAGCTTGTCCGTACGCGCGCCTTCCTGGAAGTAGCGGTCCTTGGAATATGACCGTGATTTCATCGCGCCGAGCGAACCCATGCCGCGATACTCCTTGAAGCGCTCGCCTTGATAGAGCACGACTTCGCCCGGGCTCTCATCGACGCCCGCCAACAAGCTGCCGAGCATGACCGCGTCCGCGCCGGCCGCGATCGCCTTGGCGACATCGCCCGAATACTGGATGCCGCCGTCGCCGATCACGGGAATTCCATGCCGGGCTGCCGCCTTGGCGCAGTCGAGAATGGCCGTGATCTGTGGCATACCGGTGCCGGCAACGACGCGGGTCGTGCAAATCGAGCCTGGACCGATTCCGACTTTCACCGAATCGGCGCCGGCGTCAATCATCGCTTCGGTTGCCGCGGCGGTTGCGATATTTCCCGCCATGATCGGAACGTTGAAACGGCTCTTGAGATGGCGGACCATGGCCAGCACCGAGGCGGCATGACCGTGCGCCGTGTCGATGCAAATGAGATCGATGCCTTCCTCGGCCAGAGCAAATGCTCGCTCCTCAGCGCCGGCGCCAACGCCAACAGCGGCCCCTACACAAAGGCGGCCCTGGGAATCCTTGGTCGCGTCCGGGAATTGAATCTTCTTCTGAATGTCCTTGACCGTGATCAGACCCGTTAGGTAGCCGTGCTCATCGACGACCGGAAGTTTTTCGACCTTATGTCGATGCAGGATCGAGGCTGCCTGATCGAGCGTCGTGCCGGTCGGAGCAGTGACCAGATTTTCGCGGGTCATCACATCGCCGATCAGTTGATCGACATCCTGGATGAAACGAAGATCGCGGTTGGTGAGGATACCGACGAGCTTACCGTCGTCCTCGGTAATCGGCACGCCCGAGATGTGATATCGCTCCATCACCACCATCGCGTCGCGGACGGGCCGGTCCGGACCCAGGGTGACCGGTTCGACGATCATTCCGGACTCGGATCGTTTGACCTTGTCGACCTCGGCGACCTGCTCTTCGATCGAGAGATTTCGATGGATAATCCCAATGCCCCCCGCCCTGGCAAGCGCAATCCCCATACGGGCTTCGGTGACGGTGTCCATCGCTGACGAGAGAATCGGCACTTTGAGCCAGATGTCGCCAGCGATCCGCGTTTCGGTCGAAACTTCCGTTGGCAGAACAGACGAGGCGGCCGGGATGAGCAGTACGTCATCGAAGGTCAGTCCGAGACCGACGAATTTGTCCTCGCGCATCCCGCGCTCGGTTACGACACCTTCGAGATCGTCAAGTCGTGGGGAATGCTGTCCGTTGCTTTGGGCGGTTTCGGACGTCTTTCGCAGTTCGCTGGTGATGCTCATTTCGCCTCCTTTGTACTCCCATTTTGGCTCGACAGTTCACTCGGGCGTTACCGGACGTCGTCTCCGGCCAACATCCGATCGCGATCCGCTGATTTCAACGTTCCATTGGCGGAGACGCTCGGAATCAAGTTCAGACGAGCAATCAGTTCATCGGTTACAGCTCGATACGCTTGAGCACCGCGGGATTCCGGATCGTATTCAGCGATAGCCTGCCCATAGCTCGGAGCTTCCGCGAGCCGGATCGATCTTGGAACGATTGCGTTGAAAATCCGCTCAGGGAAGTGAATTCGGACTTCCTCGACGACATGAGCTGAGAGCCGGGTTCGGGCGTCGTACATGGTCATCAGCACACCCAGTACATCGAGTTTTGGATTGAGCTGGCGTTTGACAAGCTCGATGGTGGCGATGAGCTGGCCCAGACCTTCCAACGCGAGGAATTCACATTGGATTGGCACGATCACGGTATTCACCGCGGTTAGTGCGTTGACGGTTAACAACCCCAACGATGGCGGGCAATCGATAAGGACAACGTCATACTTGCCCGCGCCAGCATCTAGCGCATGCTTGAGCGATCGCTCACGCTGCTGTTTTGGGACGAGCTCCACCTCGGCGCCGGCAAGTGCCGGAGTCGACGGCAAGAGATCGAGACCGGGCCGAACGTTCTGGACGATCGCATCCGCGAGCGTCATTCCCGTGACTACAACGTCATACGCCGTTGCCTCGAGCGCACGCTTGTCGACGCCGAGCGACGAAGTCGCGTTGCCCTGCGGGTCGAAGTCGATCAGAAGCACGCGGAAGCCACGTTCGGCAAGCAAAACTGAAAGGTTGACGGCCGTGGTGGTTTTACCGACGCCGCCCTTCTGATTGGCCAGCGCGATGCGCGCCGTGGCCGGCGTCGTGTCGAAGGTCGTCGGAGATGTGGACACGTTGTTCAATTGGTAGCCGTTAGCTGTCCTTGGCGCGACTCGCCGATCCGCACTTCGACATCTCACCAGCACCAAATCCGGTCCTGGATTAGCCGCCTATGCTAGCACGCGGGAACGACCGTCACAAGCACTGCCGGCTCTTGGCAGCGAACTTGACCACCTCTATATCTTGGGGTGTGCGTTTCGCGATGCCGATATCTGGGTCAAGGCAGTCGTCTACTCGTGCACCCAGACCATCGTCCCAAGGGGAGCCCAGCCGTATAAAAATGCCGAGAAATCGACCGGCAGGTTGATGCATCCGTGACTCATTGGAGTACCAAAATTGTTGTGCCAATAAGCCCCATGCAATGCTTCGGCATCCTGGTTGATGTACATCACATTTGGCACGTCTTCGACGACGTATCCTGTCTGGCCGGCGGCTTCCCCGCTGTCCGCCGCATTCGCGGCTTCCTGTCCCATGGCCACGACGGCGCCGTTCTCATCGGTCGCCCCGGCCATATCCTGTTTCTCAAGCTTGTAGCGAACGTGGAAGAGACCCTGTTCCGTATGATTCGGTTCGATACCAGTGCTGACGTAGGTCGACGAGATCATCGTGCTCCCCTGGTAGGCCCAGAGGGTCTGCTGGCTGATGCTGACCTCGATCCACTTCCGCCCAGACGCATACGGATCGCCCAAGGGGTTGGGATTGTTCGCTGTCCAGAAGAATTGCTCGTCGTACACGGGAAGGTCGCCTTGCTCGACCTTAGCGGTATCGAGTCCGAGCTTGCGGGATTGCTCCGCCACGATTGGCAAGAGTGACACCGCGTCGCCTTTGCCGCGGTAGAGTGCTCCGCCGTCGAAGTACTGCACGACTCCGCCCCGCTCTTCCAGGGGCTGGGTGATCGGATTGCCGAGGTATGAAAAGCCCTCATGGCTGGCGTACCAATCGTAAAAGTCGCCGGTAACGGTTTGCGCGGTCGCCTCGGAATAGTAACCACCGCTGTTCACGGCGCTGATCGCCGTGCTGCTGTCCGGTGCTTGATCGGAGTAGGCGTACGATCGGCGATCGCCGCCGCCGCCAGCACGGCGACCGTCTCGTCGAAACTCTCCGACACGCTCATTCAGAACCGGAGCGCTGACGGGCATCAATTCGACCGAAGGCGCATCTGTCCACACGAGCTCGGGAATGAACTCGAAAACACCGTTCTCAAATGCCTGGCTATACCGGCCATCAATGCTGGCAAAGGGCTCTGTTATGGGATTTCCGTAGACCGATGCGGCGCCGTTGGCACGCCAGTAATCGAGCATGTACCCGCGGATGGTATGGCCGGTTTCGGGGATCCACACCTGGAAGCCGGTCTGCCCGAGGTCGCCCGGCAACTCGACGTTGGCTAACTGATCAACCGCGTTGTTCGCGGCGGCCGAGGCACGAATCGATCCAGTGGCCAGACTGCCGGACATGACCGAGATCACGATCGCGGTAGCACAAGCGAACCGGATCAATCGGTGCGCCTTCAACGGTCTCGTTTCATTCGTTCGCATTGGCCACGGTCTCCGAAAGGTTCTGGCAATAATGAATACCCATTGACTTGATCAGCGGGTTGAGTTGACTCCGGACACGGAGCGGTGTTTCCAGACTAACATGTGAGCTCGCGGTTGCCTATCGCCAGCGAGTCACATTTTTCGCTACGCGCGAGCCGCCATTTTGGTCGTCCTGGCCGAATTTGCGGCATCCTTGAGCTTGATCGCCGCATCGCGGGCTCGATCGGCATAATCCGCGCCACCACCAGCGTAGATGATTGATCGCGAGGCTGAGACGATCAATCCGCCGCCGGAGGAGTCGATTCCATTCGCCACCGCGGCCTCGATGTCTCCAGCCTGAGCGCCGACTCCCGGAAGCAAGATCGGAAGGCTTGGGCATCGTTGTCGAACCTGTGCCAATTGCTCAGGATAGGTAGCTCCGAATACCAATCCAACACTTGCCGGATAATCACGTGCCCAGCGGCCGATGCGATCCGCCAGTTCGAGAAAGAGCGGCCCTCGCGGTTCGGTTCCGACTTCGATGTCCTGCCACTCGCCGCCGCCCGGGTTGCTGGTTTTGCAGAGCACGATCACGCCACGATTCGGGTACGAAAGAAATGGGGCAAGGCTATCCTCGCCGAGAAAGGGATTCACCGTCGCGGCGTCAAAGTTCCAGGTGTCGAAGATGCCGCCGGCATACGCGGCGGAGGTGACCCCCACATCTCCCACTTTGCAGTCGAGAATGACGGGGATATGAGCGGGGATCATCGCGCGCGTTTCAACTAGAGCTTCGATTCCAGGGATGCCGTACGCCAGGTAAAAACCGAGATTTGGCTTGTAGGCACAGACGAGGTCGTTCGTCGCGGCGATGATTGCTTGGTTGAAGCGAACGATCGCTTCCTTGTGACCGAGCTCTCGCAGATGAGCCGGAAAGCGGTTGAAATCGGGATCCAGTCCGACGCAGATCAGACTATCCGCCCGATCAGCAGCTTCCCGTACCCGATTGGCGAACGTTTGGACACCCTTTTTCATGTCGGTTCCCACACGGCCCCCCTCTTCGTCCTCCCGTTTCCCTAAAACCCTGCGACCATACCCTCAACCCGTGGGTCCGTGCCACCCGCAAGCACACCCGTGCGAGAATCGCGGACGATGGCCCGCGCCGAACCGCCACCATCCCACGCGCCCTGCCACTTCACAAGATGTCCCGGCGTCCAAGTCCGGCAAGGATCGCTTCGCCGGCACGCTCTTCGATTCGCAACTCGAACGGATTCGGCAGTGTGGAGGGATCGGTACCCAGCCAGCTTGTCCAGCGCGGTGCTTCGATCGCGGCCTGCACATCCATGCCAAAGTCGATCACGTTCGTAATGAACCGCGTGTTCCACCGCGGCTGGCCGTCGCCGCCCGGCGTGCCTCCGACGAGCACCGGAGTCCCCGCTTCGTCCGCGATCGAAGAGCAGTTCAGAGTGTGCATCGTCTTTTTGCCAGGCGCATAGAGATTCACATGTCCCGATTCGACCGAAAAGCCTCGTCCAATCCGATTGTTGAGCACCACGCCAGTGTCGCCGGCGACCATTCTGCAGCCAAACGCGGCCGGTACTGGCTGGATCAACGAAACCATCATGCCGTTGCGATCGACCGCGCAGAGATGCGTGGTGTCGCCGTCAGCATGTTGACCGGCGTGAACTTTGGTCGCCGCTCGCCGCGGATCGATTGAATCGAACCGCTATCTCGCCCACGAATTGGAGAGCAATCGATTCATCGGAGTTGATCCGAACGCCGGATCGACGGCATGTGCCATGCGATCGGCGTAGGCGAGCGTCTTCGCCTCGATCAGTACGTGGAGCCAGGCATCATCGAAGCCGGCGGGTGCGGTTCCGGCTGCCTCGATGATGTTCAGTTGTTCGAGCATGATCATGCCCTGGCTCGGGATGCCCGTCTGAAAGATGGGATTGCCGCGCTAGGTCGTTGCGATTGGAGGGATTACCCCGGTGGAGTGATCCGCGAAATCGCTGAGCGACATCGCTGAGCGACATCGCCCCGCCGTGAGCTCGCATGTCGTCGACGATTCGTTGACCGATATCACCACGATGGAAGACATCGGGCCCATGATCGGCGATCGCTTTGAGGATGCGGGCGAGATCAGTCCGCTTAAGCCGTTCGCCTGCTTTCGGAGCCGAACCGCCCGGGGGAAAAACCGACGCGGAGACCTCGAAACTCGATAGGAGCGGCAGCTGTTCCCGAATCGCGCCCGGCGCCGTCACGAGTCAGCGGAAATCCGTGCTCGGCGTAACTGATCCCACGCTCCGCCAACTCCGGGAAGCGGCGGCTGCCAAATCTGGTCAGCAAAGCGAGATAGGCATCAACCATGCCTGGTACGCCGACCGCAAGGGGACCACGAACTGGCATGTTGCCGTTCTCACCGGCCGCGCATCTGTTCGATGGTTGAGTCACGAGGTGAGATGCCGCTGCCAAGGAGCGACAGCGTCTTACCGTTCGCTGGGTCGTGCACGATCGCGAAGAGATCCCCGCCGAGACCGCACATCTCCGGCATGACGACCGATGCCGCAATTGCGGCGGCCACCGCCGCGTCGACCGTGTTGTCACCACGATGTAGGACCTCAAGCGCGGTGGTCATGATCAATGGGTGAGCGCTGGCGACCATGCCGCCGTCGCCGTAGACAGGACCGAGATGCCGGCGTGGCCACCCGAACCGTTCACTGCCATTTCCGAAACCGATCATCAACACGCCGCCCTTCGAATTCGTCGCAACCAGCGTACGGCGGTTTCCTAAACCACGCCATACTCATGATTCAGTGCACGCACGCCCGATCGATCCTCCAGCAAACGGGGCAAGCATTGGCCGAAATGTTACTCTCGCGACATGGTGATTGAATCTTCCGATACCCGCGGCGCGATTGCGATAACACACCTCACGAAGTGCTACGGCTCTATTCGTGCCCTTGACGACGTGACACTGAAGGTCCCGTCCGGCGCCGTCTTTGGCTTTCTTGGACCGAACGGCGCCGGCAAAACAACAGCCATCAAAATTTTGATGGGATTCATCAAACCAACGTCCGGATTCGCCGTTGTTTTAGGAAGCGATGCCTGGCGACAGGGTGTCGACGCCCGGCGCGACCTCGGATTCCTCGTTCAACCGGACAATCTCTTCCACGATATGTCCGGGAACGCCCACCTGGATTACGCGGATCAACTTTCGGGACGAACACCGGTGCTTCGCAACAGACTGCTCGAGGCGTTGGAGCTCAGTTCAAGCGACCTTCGACGGCGGCTCGGCTCATATTCAAAGGGCATGCGTCAGAAGCTTGCCCTTGTCGCGGCGATCCAACATGATCCGGCGCTGCTCATCCTGGACGAGCCGTCAGACGGGCTGGACCCTTTGATCCAGCACAATTTTGAAGAGGTGATTCGAGATTTGAATCGTTGCGGGACGACGGTTTTCATGTCTTCCCACGATCTGGCAGAGGTTGAACGGACTTGTGAATTCGTCGCCGTGGTGCGTGAAGGTCGGATGGTCGCCGAAGAGACCGTGGCCGGGCTGAAACGGATGCACAGGAGGCGCGCTCAAATCACTTTTCGATCTGAACCACCCGCAATGTTCGATTCAGTTCAGGGATCGACGGTCATCGAGCGTGACAATCGGGGTATCACCCTTTTGATCGAAGGTGATATCAATCCCCTCCTGCGACTCGTGTCTGAGCACAATATCGAGGACTTCACGCTTTCGCCGCCTGGACTGGACGACATCTTTATGGGGTTCTACAGACAGGAATCGCCTGATGACGCATCGAACCAAGAGCTTCCGGCCGCCGATTCACAAGCGGTCTCCCACCGGTGAGAGCGCTCTGGCACTCGATTGCGTGGACGCTCCGGCGGCGGCGAGTCGGATTGATCTCGCTTCTGTTCGGTATCGTGGTTTTTGAGTCACTACAGCCGATCGCGATTGACTCGTTCGGCAACCTTGACCGACTGCAGCCGTTGCTCAAACTTGTGCCACCGTCATTTTGGGCCTTGATGAACGTTACGCCGGACTTTCTTGAAAATGCCGGGCTTGCCGGTTATCTGTCGCTAGGGTTTACCCATCCAACATATCTGTTTCTGTGCGCGGCAGCCGTTGTATGGTTTGGGAGTAACGTGCTGGCGGGCGAGATGGAGCGTGGGTCGATTCAGTTCGCTCTCGCTAGACCGGTTTCACGGCCGTTACTTTTCATTTCTCGTCTCATCGCAATGCTGGTCGTTACAACGCTGGTTGCCTGCGCGGGTCCCATTGGTATGGCCGCGGGGATGATCGTTTCGCGACCCGAGGGAATCTTCGCCTTCGAGCATTTATTCACCGTCGGTCTGGCCGCGTGGCTGCTCTTCTGGTCGATCGCCGGAACAACGCTGCTTTGGTCCGCCGTATCCAGCACAATGAGCCGCGCGGTTGGAATCGGAGTCGGGGTCCTCATTGTCTCGTATGTCATTGACTATTTTGCAGCGCTTTGGAGCTTTCTGCGCCCGATCGCTCCACTGAGCGTCTTTCACTATTACGATCCGTCGAGCGCGCTCGCGAAGGGTGCGCTCGCGTGGACCTCGGTCGTCGTGCTTGCGCTGGTTGGGATAGCCGGAGCGCTGGCCGGGTATTTCAGTTTCGTTCGGCGTGATCTGCCTGTTTGACTCGAGCGTGCGTCAACGCGGAATCACTCTCCTCAGGACAGCCAGACGGCCGCCGGCTCAGACAACAAGAGCCATCCGGAACCGGTCACGCGAAGTCTCTCGGATTACCAGGATGCCGTTCACCCCACTCCGGATTCACGGATCAGCGTTGCCCGTTGAACAGGCAACTCAAGTCGAGCTCGAATCCAGGCAGCAGATTCGATCGAAAGACCGAATCCCCAGCCGGAATCGGTTCGAACTTGTTCTTACCTTTCACGTATCCCTGAATTGTTCGGCTCTCCGGGTCGACGATCCAATACTCAAGTACCCCTGCCCACTGGTAGAGTCGCTTCTTTTCGCCAAGATCCAGCTCGCGGGTTTCCGGCGAAATCACCTCAACAACGAGCTCGGGCCGGCCCATGAATCCATCGACCCCGACGACTCCGCTCTCCAATGACGTGAAGAAGACATCAGGTCTGACCACATCGAATTTCGAGAGCTCTAGCGGCCAAGGAAGCCGGAAAACAGCGCCAAGATCGTGGGCGTCGACGTGTGTGGAGAGCTTTTCATGAATCCTGGCAACAATGTTCTCGTGCCGGGTCCCAGGTGCTCCTCGCTTGGCAATGGCGCCGGAGACGAGCTCGACGATCGTACCGTCTTGTGCTGATGCCCGAATCTCATCCGCAAGTGTTCGCGGGACTGAACCATTTGTCACTGATTCCTCCAATCTGCGACCGTTCATGCTGCCAAGAATGGCGAATCCTGTCAACTTCGATCTTCCCACTCATTTCGAAGTTTTCGCCTCCGGAATTTCGGCAAGCAGATAGGACGTACAATGAGGTGATGTTTTTGAGCGCGGTGTTGTGCGGACCACACGAACACCGCGTGATCCGGAAAGGAACTATTTGTGGCACAGGTGGAAACGCCAATACGCGGGCTCGCTGATCAGGCCGAAGAGCACAAACGCGAGATGACCGGCGGTCAAGCACTCGTCGATATGCTTAAGCGACAGGGCGTCGATACGCTCTTCGCGCTCCCAGGCGTGCAACTCGACGGCTTCTTCTCGGCACTCTGGGACGATCGGGATTCGTTTAAGGTCTTCCACACCCGGCATGAGCAGGCGACCGCGTACATGGCCGATGGGTTTGCCCGGGTCAGCGGGAAAGAAGGCGTGTGCGTCGTCGTTCCGGGCCCAGGATTGCTCAATACGACAGCCGCGCTGTCCACCGCGTACTCCTGCAATTCACCGGTGTTGTGCGTTACCGGACAGATTCGATCCGACTTGATCGAGGTGGGACGCGGACTCCTGCACGAGATTCCGAATCAACTGGGAATGATCCGCTCGGTCACCAAGCACGCGGCCCGCGCGATGACGCCGCAAGAGATCCCCGGATTGGTCGATGAGGCGTTCCGGCAGTTGCGAACCGGCCGGCCCCGTCCGGTAGAGATCGAGATCCCGCCGGACACGCTCTTCGCGGTCGACAATGTGGAGCTGCTCGCTCCAACCGCGCAACGAGCACATGCCGGCGGCGATCCCGATCTGATCGAACAGGCCGCGAAGCTCCTTGGCGAAGCCAAATCGCCGCTCATTTACTCGGGCGGCGGAATGCAGCGATCGGGCGCGACGGAAGAATTGCTGGCGCTGGCTGAGATGCTGCAGGCGCCCGTTGTCGTCTCTCGCAACGGGAAAGGCACGATCAGCGATCGCCACTATCTGGCACACGGCTGGATCGCAGATCGAGGCCTCTATGAGAAGGCCGATGTCATTCTGGTGCTCGGTTCTCGATTCACGTCGGATTTCGACGGAGTGCGTGTGCTTGGTCCTGACCAGAAGCTGATTCGGATCGACATCGACCCTGAGGAGATCGGCCGCAATACAGCGCCGACGATCGGCATCGAAGCTGATGTCAAGGGCGCACTCGGTGTGCTGGTGAGTCGCGTTCCGTCCTTCAACCGGTCGCGGCCCTCACGCAAAGACGAAATGCTTGCTCTTCAGGCGGAGATTCGCGCACGAGTTGATTCGATCGAACCGCAGGCCAGCTTCGCGAAGGCGATTCGAGCTGAGCTCCCCGATGATGGCATCCTTGTCAGCGAGATGACTCAGATCGGTTACTACTCCAGCCTCGCGCTTCCGGTCTATCAACCGAACACCTTCTTGACGCCGGGCTATCAAGGCACGTTGGGTTGTGGCTACTGCATCGCGCTCGGCGCCAAAGTCGGGCGGCCCGATCTGCCGGTGGTTTCAATCAACGGCGATGGTGGATTTGGCTTCACCATGAACGAGCTCGCGACCATGGCGCAGCACAACATCGGCGTCGTCACGGTTGTCTTCAACGACAGCGCGTATGGCAATGTTCGCCGGATGCAGAAGTACGACTACGACAACCGGATCATCGCATCCGATCTCCAGAATCCGGACTTCATGAAGCTCGCGGATGCATTCGGCGTGAGCGGACATCGAGCTCACACCGCCGACGAGCTGCGTATTGCGTTGCGGGAGTCGATCAAGGCCGATGAACCGACGTTGATCGAAGTGCCGGTTGAAGAGATGCCAAATCCGTGGACGGTGCTTGGGCTGAGGTAGCTCCAAGCTCCAAGCTCCAAGCTCCAAAAAGAGGATCGCACACACCGGGGCTGGCCAATAGGCCGGCCCCGGCGGCTTTCGAGGGGATTCATGCTTTTTCGCTTTGCAAGGATATGGCTGACCTTGGGTCAGGGTCTCCCATGTAGTAACTTCCCGATCGTGTCCGTTGCCTTGAGTCCGGAACCGGAGAGCACGATCACGGTGCGCTCGCTAGGGCGGATTTGTCCGCCGGCGATGAGTTTTCGTGCGCCTGCAATCGCGACGGCAGAGGTGGGCTCGACATAGATGCCGTGAGACGCGGCCAGTTTCAGGCCGCCGGCGATCTCGGCTTCATCGACCGCGACCGCTCCGCCGCGTGTTGCCTGGATGGCGGCCAGCAATTCGCGGCCGCGAACCGGATTCGCAATTGACGTGCCCTCCGCGATCGTCGGAGTTCGCGGAAACGGTTTCGTGTCGCTTGCGCCAGAGGAAACCGCGAGATTGACCGGGGCGCAGGCTGCAGGCTGGGCGGCGTAGAGTCTGGGCAATGCTCCTATCTCGCCGGCTGCTATGAGCGATGCGAACGCGAGGTATGCGCCGAATAGCATGCTTCCGCTGCCGACCGGGACAACCGCCACATCGGGAACTTCGAAGCCGAGCTGCTCCCAAACCTCGAACGCCCACGTTTTCACGCCCTCGATGAAGAATGGGTGCCAGTTGTGGCTCGCGTACGTTGAGCCGGGCGCACTTGCGGCGGCTCGAATCGCCGCACGCGCGACATCGTCGCGGGAACCTTCGACCTTGACGACGGTTGCGCCGGTAGCCTCCGACTGCACCAGTTTTCCGGGAGACGCCGCCGCGGGGGCAAAGACTGTGCACACGATTCCCGCACCAGCCGCGTAGGCCGAGATCGCGGCCGCTGCATTGCCAGACGAGTCTTCCACGGCATGCGTCGCGCCCATCAGCCGCAAGGCAGAAACGAGCACCGCGGCGCCCCGGTCTTTGTAACTGCCGGACGGAGAGAGGTAGTCAAGTTTGCACGTCGCACGTGCGCCATCGATGTTGAGATTGACGAGCGGCGTCGTGACTTCACCAAGGGAAATCGATTCTTCCCGCCCGACCGGCAGCGAACCGGCGTAGCGCCAAAGCCCGGTCTGGTTCGTATCGATCATCCCCCGGTCAAAGCGACGCTCGATATCCCATCTCAACGGTCCCTCGCAGCGGGCGCATTGCCATACGTCTTTGGTGGCGTTCAAGCGATCGCCACAGCGTTCGCAAACCAGATTCCACGATCTCAACAACATTCTCCCATCCGAACAGACAGCGATGCGGACGCATCCTAGCCGATGAACAGCAACCACAAATCCAGGCCAGCGCAGATTGTGCTCCGCATCCTGTTCGACCGCTTGAGCCGGGTTGTTATACTGGTTTCGTCCGCAAGTTCGTCGCCGACGAGCGCCTGTTGCAAGACAGCGGACCCAGCGCATAGCTTCAAATGAACTCCCGCGTGGGGAGGAGGTACTGAGCGATGGCTTATGTCATCACCCAGCCGTGCATTGGGACGAAAGACGCGTCCTGTGTCGAGGTCTGCCCGGTCGACTGTATCCATTCGGATGACGCCGCCGAGCAGTATTTCATCAACCCCGACGAGTGCATCGACTGTGGCGTCTGCGCCGAAGTCTGTCCGGTAGAGGCCATTTTCTTCGAGGACGATGTTCCCGAGCAGTGGATGTCGTTCATCGTGCAGAACAAGGAGTACTTCGCAAAGTAGCTCCGCGATGGCCTCAATCGAGACGGGAGCCAAAGGAGGGGCGTGGACAAGTCCGCGCCCCTCCTGCTATTCGCCCTCTAGTTGAATGAAGCGCGCCAAACCCCGTCTGGGGTGACGAAGTAGATCACGCCCGCGTTCTCGTCAACCGCAAAGTCAACTGTTTCACTGAACGCATTAGTCGCGGCTCCGTTGAAGTTCAAGTGTGACGGAGCCGGCGCCAGGTAGAGAATCCGCTCCTGCGACACGGCGTCATATCGAACAAGCTCGCCTCGTTTGTTGTCGATCTCGACAACGTAGAGATAGGCCAATTCGGTACCGCCGTACAATCCGACCATCGACGCCCGGTCGCTAGCATCGGGAATCTGGTATCTCTCTCCAACCTTCCCGCGATTGAAGCTGAAAATCGACCCATCAGTGGTCAACAGGTAGATATCGGTATCGACCACCATGTCGACCACGTGCGTGGCGTGTTTGACCGCTTTGTCATTCAGCCACTCCACTGGTTGCTCATCGAGCTGGCTGCCATCGAATTTGTTGATCTGCTTTGCGTTGGCGTCGAAGAGGTAGTAACTCCCCTTGTAGGCCCCGGTGGCCCGCGCGTTCCACCCGTCACCGGCGGTTGACGAAGCGATTCGAGAAGAGGACCAGGTCATGCTTTCGTCAAGCCTGAAGAGGGAACGGCCGTCGGTCACCAGGAGATCTTCGCCATCGACCGCGGCGGAAACGATGCTTCGGACCGTCAAACCATCGATCTTGACGCCAGGTTCCAGCATTGACATCAACTGTTGCTTGGACTCGTCAATCTGATAGACACCGCCGGCGATCAAAAACAGACTGGAGCCCACCTGGATCAGTTGCGGTTTTTCCACATTCAGATTTTCAGGGATGGTGCCGATGCGCTTCATTTCGGTGAACCGGCCCACTCCGTTCCAACGGTCCTCGACTTCAGCCAAATCGTTCCGCCAATCGCTGATGAGATCGGAATCGGCGCCATTAGCAAGTGCGTTGTCGAGGGAATTGTTGGCGAGCTCGATATGTGATGCGGCAGCGTCTCGCGAGGTTGCGGATTGAGCCTGGAGGATCTCGATCTCCGCGACACTCAAGAAAAGGTCTTGCTTCGCGGCTCGCGTGTCGCGCACGTTCTGCGTTACCGCTACCGATGCGACGACCAGCAACACGGCTATCAGTGCGGCGAAGCTCCTCCGCGAATGTGGAAGGCGCAGACCGCGCGGCAGCCAAGCCCTGAACCAGGGAGTGAATGTCGGATGGTGTGGCGCGACATAGCGATGGAGGCTTCCCGCGCCAACGGGCGCGGATGTGCGCCGATATGATTCCAGTGGGAGGCATTCAACCTCACGGCGGCCGAAGAGGCGCTCGCTTGTTTCGATTAGCCGCTCTCGCCATTGATCTCGCTTGATCGCACGCCGCTGCCGCGGGTCAACCAGAAAACCCAGTTCAGAGCGACCTGAGGCGCTTCCGGGCTGGGAGTGCCAAATCCGTTCGATCTCGGCCATGCGGGCTTCATTCACGGATCGTGCCGCGGCTTTGTCGCACCGAATCCAGGCGGCGTACGCATCCTCTACTCCAGATGCGGCCAATCCCTCTTCGACCCGGGTGACCACGTTCTCCTCGGTCAGGTCATCGAACGAACCAAACTCCGGCTTCGCGAGGACTCGCCCGACTGAGCTCTCGCCAAGCATGAATTGATCGCCGGAACCGATAATGGTTCGCCGGAATCGAGGGCGAGGAACGGGTGAGAAGCCAAGCGGTTCCGGTTCTTCGCTGTCCGACCACGGCATGAACCCAGGCTCCCAGGTCGCGAGATCGGGGACACCGTACATTCGACCATCCTGGAAAATAAGCACCTGGCCCGGCGGAACGTACCCGATCGTTGCGTGTTGTCCGTCGATTGCAACAGCAGTGACTCCGGTATATGCGCGCAGGCTGCCGTGGGTCCGGTGGTTTGCCGCACGCACCGCGTCGTTGGCGGCGGCAAAGGCCCGGTAAAGTCCTGGTTCGATCCCAACCTTGATCGCCACGATCACCGCTTCTTCGAACGCGGCCAATGCGGCGGCGGCAGTAAGGAAGCCGTGAGGCGTGCGATTGACGGGCTCGGCGACGGCCAGCAGACGCACGCCGGTGCTGGTTGTCCGATCGAAAAAGAGCTGCGCGACGGGATCATCCACGTCGTCAAGGGATACAGAGTCGACCATTTTGACTTCGCGGTCAACGGAATGATTGACATTCATGGTGACGACCGATCTGGCCCTAAGACGGACGATACGACCGTTCTGGCGGGCTCCCACAAGCCCACGGTAGCCGTTTCGCGTCTCTTCCGAGGCTCAGCCGGGCGGGAGAAGACCACGTGTACGGACCGCCGTTCATACAATAACAGCAAGGCGTACGTACGTCTAGTATTTTCCGCATGAATATTGCCGCGTTGTCACGGCACTTTATTGTGGGGGTATGGTCATCTCGCCATAAAGTTCATCGTCAAATTCTGGTCGATTGTGGCGTGCTACAACATCGCGATCCGCGGGCATGTCAAGATCGTGGAGCGAGCGACTTGTAACAGAGGTGGTGGAGCCGCCAAGGCCGGCGATTGCGTCTTCGATCTGATCGGCCAGAACACCATTGTCCGGCTCGAGCTCCGCGGCAACCTCGGCTGCTCGGTAAAGATGGCTCAGTCCCTCTTCAACATAGCCGGTGCTTCCAAGCAAGATCCCCATGTTGAGCCGCGCCAGCGTCTCGCGTTTGAAATCGCCGGTTTGTTGCGAAACCGCGAGCGCGCGACGATATGCGGGCAAGGTACTCGGGTCATTGTTGGTGTGCAACGCCGTCGCGAGGTGAATCAACGCCTGTCCGATCAAATCCGAATCTTCGGTCGATTCTGCCGCATGGAGGGACCGCTTGAAGTGGTCCAGCGCCGCGGCCGGATCTCGCTGCTGTTGAGCCACCCGGCCCATCCGGCCATGCAGGCGGGCCGAGGCTGCTCGATCGCCGCGCTCAACCGCGATTTTCAGCGCCTGCTCCAGGAACGTTTGTGCCTGGCTATGCTGGCGAGCGATTGCGGCAAGATTGCCCAGCGCGGTTAGGAGACTCATCTGCTCGGACAAATTGCCCAGTTTCCGCTGATACTCGAGTGCTCGTTGATAGCACTCGCGCGCCCGCGGCACTTGACCCTCGGCCTGATGAATGCGTCCAAGCAATCCCAGGAACTCTGCCTGGAGATCGACATCGTCGATTCTCCGTGCCACCGCAAGGCCCTCGGTCACCGCGCGCATTGCATCGTCGGCTTGATCGAAACTCCAGAGCGCATGTCCGATGCTGGCCAGCCATTTCGCTTCGGAAGCGAGGTCGTTTGTCCGGCGCGCGATATTGAGCGCATCCATCAGGTATTCGAGCGCTTCGGCCGGCTGTCCGAGCTGGGTATAGGCGATGCCGGCAGCGCCTAGAGCACGTTGCTCGAGCTTTGTGTCATGAACCGCGGACGCGAGTGCCCGCGCGCGCTCGAATGAATCGACCGCCAGATCGAGTTTGCCAAGCTCGAGATTTGTCATTCCGAGCTTGATCGCCAGGGATCCGGCGGCCGAGCGGTTTCCAAGACGCTCTTCCAGCACCTGGAGCTCTTCCTGATAGAGGGCGACCTCATCGGAACGCTTGAGATGCTTCTCGGCTTCGATCAGCGCATTCAAGCACCTACTCTCAACCGCGAGATCCCCGATCTGCCGCGCGATCTCCACGCCCTCTTCGAGCAGAGGAACGACGTCTTCGATCCTGCCCATCCGGGCGAGCGTCTCAGCGAGGGAGAGGATGATTCGCGACTGCAGACTGAGGTCGGATGTGCGCTGGGCGGCGTCGAGGGCCTGACGCTGCAGCGCGGCCATCGTTTCGAGGCTCGTGCCCGAGTCGGTGAGCTCCAGTTGGCGTACGAGCGCTTCCGCGACACCGCGGGAATGGTCCACTCTCGCTCCAGAACGGCTGGCGCGGCGATAGCATGCCTGCGCGCCCATCAGATCGCCGTCGCGGCGCAGGATGTCGCCGAGAGCGATTGCGGAATCGACATCGGTGGTCGTATCCGTCGCTTCGTCGCCGATGTCCAGTTGTTGTTGCAGCAGCGTTCGTGCCCGGTCGAGGTCGTCGGTTTCGATCGCTCGTTGTCCGAGACGCGCCAGGGTGGCGCGGCCGCCGCGCGCGTATCCCGCTCGCTGCGCGATCAAGTACGCATCCCGAAGCAATTGATCTCGCTCGCGGCTGGGATCGTCCTTCGGCAGGAGGCTGTCCAGGCGAATCGCGGCGTCGACGATCTGACGATCGAAGCCTTTGGCGCGAGCCGCGGCATGGGACAAGCGGGCGAGAACAATGGCGTACTCACGGTACGAACCAGAGCTGTCGGCGATCGCATCGTCGAGCACGCGGAAGTCTTCATCCGCGAGCGAGTCGAGCACGGCCGGGTGCCGAACCTCGTTGAGTGCACCTTGAATCGAACGACGGCGCTCGACGACTTCACGGGCGATTTGAATGATTACGCCGCTATTGCCGTCGTGGCGGCCACGTCCGCCAAGCCAGTCCGCGAACCTCGTCACCAGGACCGCTCCTCATCCAGGGCTTGTCGCAAGCCATCCATCGTCAGGTTTCCACCGCTGATCACACATCCGACCTTCTTTCCCGCCAGTTTTTCTCGCATCTGGGCCGCGGCGGCGAGTGCCGCGGCGCCTGCGCCTTCGGCGAGCAGTTTCATCGATTCCAAGATCGTCACGATTCCCCGGCGCATCTCCGCATCGGTCACAAGCCGGAAGTCGTCCACTCGAGTCCACACGATATGCGACGGCAGTTCAAACGCGACCCGCGTAGCGACGCCCTCGGCGAATGTCTCCATCCGATCGAAGCTAAGCAATTCACGCCGCTTCCATGATTCATACATCACCGGAGCGCCGGTTGCCTGCACGCCAATGACCCGCAAGTCGGGATTGATACCTTTTCCCGCGATGCAAGCGCCACTTAGCCCGCTCCCGCCGCCACAGGGGATAAAGAGGTAATCCAGATCTGGAACCGCCTCGAGCAGTTCGAGCACGTAGGTCGCGACGCCTGAGATCAAAGCCTGCTCGTTCGCCGCATGCACGAAATACAATCCGTCACGTCGTGCACGCAGAGCCGCGGATTCACGGCTTTGGTCGAAATCGACCCCGTCGAAGACCACCTCAGCACCAAGCCGCTGCATTTCAGCGACTTTCAGAGCATTGGCGCCTTCTGGAACATAGATCACCGCCCGCACACCGAATTCACGGGCCGCATACGCGATCGATTGCCCGTGATTCCCGGTGGACGCGGTAACGACCCCGCGAGATCGTTCGTCATCCGAGAGACGGCTCACGAAATTGAGACCGCCTCGAACCTTGAACGAGCCAGTGGGTTGAAGGTTTTCGCACTTGAAGAAGAGATCGAAACCCAGGCGTGACGATAGGGCCCCCGGACGCATCAGGGGTGTCGGGGCCAAAAAGCGCGAGATCGCTTTTCGCGCCAGATAGACATCCTGGAGTGTGGGGATGGCAAATCGCGGATCGCCAGCGGGCAATGGGGGCAGCGTTCTCGCCCCGGTTTCCACTGCCTGCAAGGTCATCGTCCATCCTCCATCAAGCCAACGCGTTCGCTTGCCGTCGACCAGAGACGGTCGCAAAGCTGACCAATGCGTGCAGGGGACGCGGACGTCAGGGATTTTGGCCGCCAATCTCGTCCACGTGCAGCCACACGCGATATTGACGACATCGGCATCGCACCAAGCGGTTGGTGGCTACCTCAGTCAGTCTACCACGAACCCTTGGATTGGAAACCCCTCGGGGCTCCAATGTTTCGGAGCGGACGAGACGCTATTCCCGCCTACGATCTCGCTGAACCAGAACCGCCAGCACCGCGATGGCGATGGCGAGAATGCCAACGATCCCGAAAAAGAAGCCAAAGATCGCGACTGAGCGAACCGATGCCAGTGACGCGCAAGCAACGAGCAAGCAAGCAGTCACCAGCAACAGCACTCCGATCAGGAGCACCGGTTCAACCGGTGAGGTCGACACGAATCCCTTGCCTTGTGCTCGAACTGGAGTCGATACCGGTCGAGTCGTCCGCAGTCTGGGTAGGTCGGTAACAACAGCGGGTTGGCCAGCAGGACGATGATGAGGAATCGGTGGAGCAGCAACGCCGGTCTTGACCGCGGGCGGCGACGAGGTTTGGCCGAGCCGAGGCTCAGGCGGCCTGACGGTGTCAATCAGTCTCCGTTCGGGGGCGACAAGCATGGCCAGTAGCGCCTGCCTGGCAGCCCTTAGCTCTTCCGACGGTCCAGGCGCAAGCGGTTGAACCGCTGGCTCCGGCTCGTTCCGGGGTGCGGGTCTGGGCGCGACGATCTTTGCCGGCGCCGGTTCGGGCGACGGCGGCATCGTTGCCATGTCAGCGGTTCGATAGGCGGACAAGAGCGCACCGCAAACCGGACAAAGGTCCCCGGAGCTCGTGACGGAAGCGCCGCAAAGACCGCAGCGTTCGTCTGATCGGGCTGAATTGTTGTCGTCGCCTGGCACAGATACCCATCTTTACGTGAGAAGGCGTTGCCTGTAAGCGATCATGGCGCTCTGGATATCGTATTAGAATCGGCAATCCGGTGACTCTGGTGACCGTGGTGCGCCGTGCCTCGAGGCTCAGAACGGACTAAGTGTGCGCTCACAAGAGGAAAAGTGGAGAGTTCCGGATGAAGATCCCGCGGGATCCATTCACAAGGACGACCACGATCGACTTCGTTTCGACGCGCAAGCCGGCCCCGAATCGACATCCGGCGGCGACGGAGAGACCGAACGGGCGCAACTCATCTATTGCGGACTCTGCGGGGCGCTCAACCCTGGAACGAGCTTTTACTGCGCTTCATGCGGCGCCACGCTGGTCGACGCCTTTCATGCGAGCGAAGGACTCCGAGTTTACGACCGGCCGGACACCGCTTCACGGCTGATCGAGATCGTCGCCGCCGGATCGGAATTGGACATTGTCGAGGATCCGGATTCGCCGGACGATTTCGTCCGCGTAAAGCTCCAACATGGACGGCTCGGCTACATCCGCCTGCACGATGTCGCCTTGCTGACAGCCGCCAAGCCAGTCGAGACGGTTCTGGATGCAACACTCGGCACACCTGACATCAACACCAACGCGAGGGGATGCATCACTCCGACTGCCGCGCTCGGCGCGCTTCTCCTGATGATCGTGCTGGCGACGCTCGTCTTTGTCTACATCGGACGATCGGAGTCGTCCGATAGTGGGATCATGGCGCTTGCGGCCTGCGTCACGATCGGACCGTTGTTGGTCATGACCATCGGTCTGTACATCTTTGCTCGCGGCAGAGACGAGCGGCTTGAATTCGAAGCTGAAGAGGCGCACGATGCCGCCGGGGCTAGGAGCGACGATGGAAGTTAGCGGCAGAATCGAAGGCATTCAGCGATATAGCATTCACGGCACGCTCTATTTCCGCGCCTTCTTTGCTCACGAAGACGAGCCTGACAACGTCCGGCAGGCTCAATTGCCGTTCGACGCGATCGATATCGACCTGCAACCCGGCGACCCGATCACGATCACCTATGTCATGACCACGGCGATGGAGATCCGGAAACGATCGAGATAGAGGTGCTCACGCATTAAAAGGTGCCTGACCGCGAGACAGGCTGACGCCTCGGTCGCCTGATCCAGGTTATTCGCAGCGCTTTTCAGGCTCCACACATCTCGGCACCAGGACTGCAATGCGCACGCGGCGACGACCGATCAGGGTGATCCAACGCGTCTGATCCCGGCTCACCTCCGTCCCCTCCGCGCCTTGGTCGCCAAGCAGCTCGATACGTCGATCCGCGGCGCCCAGTTGTCGTCGGGGTTCCCTGCCGCCAGCAATTCGCCCACCCGCACGGTCACTTGCGCGACCGTCGCCAGCAACGTCGCCACCTCGCCCTCCAACGCCGCCACACGCTGGTCCCGCTCAGCCAGCGCCTCGCGTTGGGCCAAAACCAAGGTGATCAGATCGTCGCGGCTGGCATGATACAGGTCAAGCATGAGGCTATCGTAGCCACTACCGCGCACTGTGACAACATAGCACCCTCAAGTCTTAACAGATACGTGTTCGGAGTATTTGACGTCCGCCGGGAGATGTCACGGTAGGTTGTCGAGAATCTGTGCGCGGTTTCGTCCCCGGAGCGAACGCTGGACTTACCCCGGTTTGGTGGACAGGTAGAGTCTAGGCGTCGCGCTCACGCTTCGCGCAGCCGGCGGCCCGACGACGCGGCAGATCGCGCAGGCCCACATCGTGCCCGAGGCGACCATGGCCCAGCGGATCAGCCGGGCCAAGCGGACCGTCTCGGACGTCCGGTTCAACCAGCCCGGAGACGTCGCCACGGTGCCGCGGGTGCTCTACCTGGTCTTCAACGAGGGTTACTCCGGCGACATCGACCTCGCCGACGAGGCGATCCAGCTCACTCGCCAACTGGCGGCCAAGATCGACCATGAGGAGGTCGCCGGCCTCCTCGCGCTCATGCTGCTCCTTCATGCGCGTCGCCCGGCGCGGACCGGCCTCGATGGCAGACTTGTGCCTCTTGCCGAGCAGGATCGAAGCCTGTGGAACACCCGCATGATCGCCGAGGGCGTCGATGTGCTCCAGACAGCCCTCTCCCGCGACCGACTGGGTGAGTTCCAGGCCGCCATCGCCGCACTCTACGCCGACGCCCGGACTGCCGCGGAGACCGACTGGGCGCAGATCGTCGAGTGGTACGACGAACTGGTGCGCCTCACCGGCAGTCCGGTCGTCCGTCTCAACCGGGCCGTCGCGGACGGAGAGACCGCCGGCCCGCGGGCCGGTCTGGCCGCCCTGGCGGAGCTCGGCCCCGCCCTGCCCCGCTACACTGCGGTCGCGGCGTACCTGCACGAATGTGACGGCGACCCAGTGACCGCGGCACGGCTCTACGCCGAGGCCGCCAGGTCAGCGCCCAACCTCGCCGAGCGCGACCGCCTCACGCGACAGGCCGCACGGCTTAACGCGGAATTGCGCGGCTGAGCGGCGGGCAGCCGTTACTCACCCATCCCGCCGGCCCATCGGCCCGCGTCGATCGGTCCGCTGATACGTTCGCGGGCAATTCGGTCTATGGGTGCTCCGCGTTCCAGATTTGACGCTGGATTTGCAGATGCCCGACATGCGTCGCGGTGTGCTCAACCCCGTGAAGGAGACAGCGCGCCACTGTCCAGCGGAGCGTCTCGTCGTCGTCCACGCGTTCGAAGATACGCCCCAGATCGGCTTCGGTCACTGCCTCCAGGTACGAGTGACTGTCGGTCAGCCACCGCGCAATCCGCTCCTTGAGCGAGTCGATGTCGCCGGACGCGACGAACTCCGCCGGACGGTTTCGATCGGTCGGTCGTCCACCCGCCGCGTGCAGGATCCAGTACTCGCCCGCGGCGACGAGATGGGTCATGAGCGCATAGAAGGTGTTGATGTCCTGGAGCCCGATGGCCGGACGCCACTCGTTCACATCAGGCTCTGGTACCCCGTCGATTTGCTCCAGCGCATCCTCGGCTAACTTGTTGAGATACGTGTCGACCGCTTCAGCGAACGGGATCATCTTTCACACTCCTCGGTGTCTAGAGCCCACGCAGTCCTTGAAGCCAGGTCTCGCGGCCGATCGTGGTCGGTTCGCCGTGACCCGGATAAACGATGGTATCGGGCGGGAGATCGACCAGGCGCGCGAGACTGTGATTCATCGTGGCCTGGTCTGAGCCTGGAATATCGGTCCGGCCGTGGCCATTGGGAAAGAGCACATCGCCTCCGAGGAAGACGCGATCAGGCTCCGAGTAGAGCACGATGTGCGCGAGGTCGTGGCCCGGCAGGAACATGACCGCAAATGTATGAGCGCCGAGCTTGACGGTGTCTCCCTCATTGAGGAGCTCATCGGGCGTCGAGGGCGTGATTGTGATCGGCAATTCCATCAGCGCGCTTCCCGGATTCGACAGGCGCTCGACCGCCAGCGGATGGGCGGCCATTGGCGCTCCCGATTTGGACTGCAGGTCGGCCGCTTCGCCGATGTGATCCCAGTGCGAGTGCGTGATGACAATCCGCTCGACGGCCAAGCCTTCGGCTGTCGCCGCGGCCAGGATTTCGTCAGTCACGTCGAGAGGTGCGTCGATTATCATCGCTTTCTTGGTTTCGACGTCCGCGACCAGATATGCATTTGTCATTGCCGGACCGCCCGGAAACGCGCGAATTGACAGTGTCATGTTGAATACTCCTGCGAGTTATGCCTCGGCCACGGTTACGGGCTCTTTTTCAGGTTCAGGTTGTACCGCGTTCGGATCCATACCTTCGGCCCAAACCTCTCTGATTTCAGGTGGGATCGCAACCTCGACGCCCAGACGGCCCAGCAGTTCAGCGCACCATTGCGCCTGCCAGGGCCGGGGGTTGACCGGCGCATTCGGACCATGGGAATCGGAGCCGCAGGAGATCAGCATTCCTCGCTCGCCAGCGATTCGTCGAAACTGCGCGGTTTGTGTATCGGAATACGATCGATAGTGCGCTTCGAGTCCGTCGATTGTCAGTTCAGCGCCGAGCTTATCGAGATCCTCTTCGGTGACGATCCCGACCGCATCGGCGCGGCCAGGGTGAGCCATTACCACGATGCCACCGGCGGCTTGAGCGGAGTCGACCACTCGTTTCACTGGGAGATCCGCGGTGAAGGTGCCTCCCAATTCGACGACCAGCTCCGCGGCTTCTTTCAGCCCTTTAACATGGCCTTCCTTGATCGCCGAAGTGAGCACGTGAAACGGCCACATCGGCCGGCCATTCAGAATCTCATCCAGCGAAGCCAACGAACGGCCCGACTCGACGATTCGCCTCTTTGCGTCTTCCGCTCGCTCCTGGAGCATGGAATCAATCTCGGCAAGACAACTTAGAAATGGTTGAGCGGCGGAATCGGTTCGATTCGGTGACACCCCATACACCAGGACGTGCAATTGTCGGTCCAGCCAACTGCAGGTCATTTCGACACCGGGAGTGACATGAACACCTCGCTCGGCGCCGATGCGAATCGCTTCCAGCACGGAGCGCTGCGTGTCATGGTCACAGATTGCTGCAACCCGAAAGTTGTTGGTCGCCAGATGATCGATCAGCCCCTGTGGGGTCCAACCGCCGTCACTCGCGATGGTGTGGAGATGCAGGTCCACCGCGTCTTGTGGACCAATGCGAAGAGATGGAGAACCGGAGCTCACGAGGCGAAACTTTCTTGTGCGGCTTCGACGAAGGCGGCACGAATGGCACGGCTAGTCAACGCTCAAGTTTAGTCGAGACGACGATCGGCCGTTGTTCAGAGGAATCGCTGGAGCTAGCTCCAACTACGACCGCGGGCGCGCTCGGCCGTTGCGGTAACGTACGAGATCAGCGGAGACGGGACGGGTTCGTCAAGCGAGTCATACGTGCGGACGATCACGAGAGCCTCCGCAGCAACGACCCAGGAAAGAACCATCATCACATAGAGCAATGGCTCGAGGCTGTGACCGAAGGCGAATAGGTGGATCAAGAAGAGATAGCCGCTGATTCCCGCGACCCGCCCGGTTGTGAGGTGAAAATCCGCCAACTTGCGGTACTT
The DNA here is from genome assembly GCA_964371945.1 of uncultured Sphaerobacteraceae bacterium. Taxonomy (GTDB): domain Bacteria; phylum Chloroflexota; class Chloroflexia; order Thermomicrobiales; family UBA6265; genus CAYJPA01. The sequence continues at coordinate 44,180 of CAYJPA010000028.1, forward strand.
CAACCAGCCCAGCCATAGGAGTCCAACCGCCACAAGCGGGGCGGCGGAAAAGTAAAACGGATGGTTGCGAATCGTATCTGGCTGAAGCAACAGCAGCCAGCCAATCGCGGAAAAACTGACAAGCGAGTCCGCAATGGAATCCAGCCGACTTCCAAATGCGGTCGCTACGTTCCATGCCCTCGCCAGCCTGCCGTCAAATATGTCCGAGACCGCAGCGACCGCGAGTCCTATGCCTACCGCTCGCTCTTCTCCGATAAGCGCGCAAACCCAGAGCACGGGAACCAGGAACAAGCGCAACCAAGTGAGTAGATTCGGAAGAATTCGCAGATGCATGTGCCGGGTGCTCCACGTCGAAATTGAACGAACCCGTTCTGAGATGCAGAAAACAAGCGCTCCAGCGCTGCCCACTAGGCTCGATTTGGGATTTCGCATGATCCTATCACACCTCGGCCCAGTTGCCCTCCTTGATGCAATTCAGATGTGAGCTCATAAATAGAGTCGAGTAACCAGGCGGCTGTTGCATCTCGTTGAGCGTATTCCATTGTCGACTTGTCAAATCATCGAGACGCGACTTGACGATTGTGATGTCCGCCAGTCTCAGGCAGTGAAAGCCACCTGTGCTACCCTCTGTTGACTCGTTGACCCTTCGAGTGTCCGTGCTGACGTCAAAGGAAATGCAAGCGATGGCAGAAACCGTCGATGCCGCGACCATAGGCTCCCTCTTCAAAACGTACGATGTCCGTGGCGTTGTGCCATCAGAGCTTACGCCCGAGACCGCGTATCGCATCGGCCGCGCGCTGGTCCTTCATCTTGGCGTGAGCGAGGTTGCGGTGGGACGCGATATGCGAACCTCGGGCGTTCTCTTGTCTGCCGCGTTGATCGAAGGCGCACGAGATCAAGGCGCAAATGTCACGGATTTCGGACTGGTCTCGACCGATGCACTCTACTTTGCGGTCGGCAAGTTCGGCTTTCCGGCCGGCGTGATGATAACGGCTTCGCACAACCCACCCGAGTACAACGGATTCAAAATCTGCCGGGAAGAAGCTCGGGCGCTGTCGCTGCAAGAAGGCATCGGTCAGATCCGCGATCTTGTGCTCGCCAATGACTTTTCAGAACCGGCCGGCGGACGGAGGGGTGATCTTGTGCAGCGAGAAGTGCTCCAGGACTATGCCGACCATGTGCTTGGTCTGATTGACACAAGCAAGATCAAACCGCTGAAGATCGCGGTCGATGCCGGCAATGGAATGGCCGGGGCAACAATACCACTGGTGTTCAAAGATCTGCCGTGCGAAATCGTCCCTCTCTTCTTTGAGCTCGACGGAACGTTTCCCAACCATCTGGCAAATCCGATCAAGCCAGAGAATGTGGCCGATCTGCAGCGCACCGTGATCGAGCAGGGATGCGATCTCGGCGTCGCGTTCGACGGCGATGCCGACCGGATGTTCTTGATCGATGAGAAGGGGCAGGCGATCGGTGGCGACATGGTGACCGCGATGGTTGCCGTTGCGCTGCTGAAGCAGCATCCGGGAGCGGCGATTTGCTACAACCTGATCTGCTCCCGATCCGTTCCGGAGACGATTCTTGCCAACGGAGGCCGGCCAATCAGAACGCCGGTCGGTCACTCGCTGATCAAGAAGATCATGCGCGCCGAAGACGCGATCTTCGGCGGTGAGCATTCGGGTCACTTTTATTTCCGCGACAATTGGTATGCCGACAGCGGGCTGTTGGCGATGCTCACCTCGCTCGTGCTGATTTCAGAATCGGGAGGATCGGTCTCCGGCGTCATCGAACCGCTAGACACGCGTTTTCGCTCGGGCGAGATCAACACGACCGTCAAGAATGCGCAGACGATCATCTCGGAGGTCGCCGCGGCCTACTCCGCTCGCGGTTGGGAGATCGACGAATTCGACGGGTTGACCGTGAGCCTACCCGATCGTTGGTTCAATCTCAGAGCCTCCAACACCGAACCGTTGCTGCGGTTGAATGTCGAAGCCGACAAACCTGAAACGCTCAAAGCAACGGTCGACGATGTGCTCGAAGACCACATCAACCCGTTTGCGCTGTAGTCGAAGCGGACCCGTATGGCTCAGTGGCCCCATCTGTCAGCTGGCGCGAAGATACACATCGTCAAAGTTTCACCGGAAGGTGAGATTGTGGCAGAGTACGACGGCTCTGTGGTCGACGCGGACGCTCGATCACCGTGGCTCGCGGCCTGTGCGATCTGGACGCATAAAATCACTGAGCTTGATGGCCTAACGTTTGTGCCTCAAGATCACCTTCACGAATTCTTCTCGCCCGCGCACTGGTTCAACGTCTTTTCGATTTGGTCACCGGAAAACGAGCTTCGGGGTTGGTACGCCAACGTCACGCGCCCCGCCCAACTGAACAACGAATTTAATCCGCCAAAACTCTTCTGGTACGACCTTTATGTCGATCTGATCGCACTTCCCAGCGGCGCCTTTACGATCCGCGACGAAGATGAGCTCGCGGAGTCCGGATTGGATAAGTTAAATCCCGAGCTTCATGCGCGCATCCTCAAAACCCGCGACGAGTTGATTCGCCTGTTCAAGTCATGCGAATTCCCGTTCCACGAGTCGTGATGCCGTTGGACAAACGCCAGCTACAAGTGCAATCTGCCGTGCTTGGCCATGATCTCTTGCAGGCGATCCAACGGGAGCGCGTGTGAAGTCCGGCCTTCGATTCCCGTCGTGGTTGTCGCCATGCAGAGCGCGTTCAGGATGGCTTCCTGAGTTGCATCGGCGGTCGCTTCGAAAAGATCGCTGATGGCGTCGTTTTGATACCAGCGGACGGGAGCCGGATCATGCGTTCCGGGCCGATCCATTCCGCGATTGCCAGTCGAAAAGGCGAGGAAGATATCGCCGCTGCCGTTGTCGCCATTGCCGCCGACCCGCGCCAGCCCGACCGTGGCTCGTTGGGCCAACCGTTTGCATTGGTTCGGGAGTAACGGCGCGTCCGTGGCCACGATGATGATGATCGAGCCATCACCGGACGGTTTTCCGCGCGGTGACGGTACTTCATCCGTCGTGATCTCTTCGCCCACCGCGACTCCATCGACACGAAGGAGATAGCGGCGGCCGTAATTGGCCTGGACCAAAACGCCGACCGTCCATCCGCCTCGTTCCTCGGAAAGCCTGCGCGACGAGGTTCCGATCCCGCCTTTGAACTCGTGGCAGTTCATGCCGGTGCCGCCGCCGGCGCACCCTTCGGCGACCGGACCGCCGCTCGCCGCGTCCAGTGCGGCGAAGACGTGCTCCGGTTTGACGTGGAATCCGTTAATATCGTTCAACCAGCCATCGTACGTTTCGGCCACGACCGGCAGGCTGAAATGAACCTCGAGCGCGGGTCGTTGCTTCACTTCCCAGGCAATGATCGCGTCCCGGACAACGCCAACGCTGTGGGTATTGGTGATCGCGATCGGCGTGGTCAGCAAGCCCGCTTCTTCGATCCAGGCGATTCCGGTCATCTCGCCATTGCCGTTGAGCTGGTGGTATCCGGCAAAAACAGGGTCAATTCCCACATTGCCTTCGTGTGGTTGAATCACCGTGACGCCCGTTCGAACCGGTCCCTCGCCGGCAACTAACGGACCATCGCCCGAAATCAGCGTGGTTTGTCCCACTCGCAGTCCGGGAACGTCGGTGATCGCGTTCCACGTGCCGGTCTCAAGCCGTCCGATACGAATGCCCAGCTCGCGGGCACGTTTGCGCTCGTTGACAGAGCTCGTCATTATCCACTCCACAACATGACTGTCAGTGAGAGCTGCCGCGACCCCAACCCATCTCCGGACTCTTGGCCAGTGCGCGAACCGATTGTTTTCGACCGGCCGTGAGCCATCGCGACACAACCGGTTTCTGTGAGCTCGGCGCTTGCATCCGCGACCGCCGAGCAAGGTAGACCGTGATCGCGGCTATTAACGCCTCTCCCTCGTCGCCGCTCGGCTCCGGCGAAATCGAGAAGATCAGTGACGCGGGTGCGAGACCGTTCGGTGGCTGCTGGTCACTCATAGTGGGATGTTTCCGTGCTTGCGGGCGGGAGTTTGCACTCGCTTCGTGCGGGCGGTTCTGAGCGCGCGAATCAGCCAGGGCCGCGTCGTGCGCGGTTCGATCACGTCATCAATATAGCCGCGCGACGCCGCCTGGAACGGGCTCGCGAAGAGATGCTCGTAATCCGCGTTGAGCTGCGCCTTCAGCTTGGCTGGTTCGGGCGATTCCGCCAGATCCTTGCGGAAGAGCAGATTGACCGCGGCGTCGTGACCCATGACCGCGATCTCCGCGGTCGGCCAGGCGACATTGAAGTCGGCGCCGATGTGCTTCGAGTTCATAACCACGTAGGCCCCACCGTACGCTTTTCGCGTGATAACCGTTACCTTGGGCACCGTTGCTTCGGCGAAGGCGTAAAGGAGTTTCGAGCCGTGGCGGATGATCCCGCCATACTCCTGCTCGGTTCCGGGAAGGAACCCGGGCACGTCTTCCAGCACCACGAGTGGAATATTGAAAGCATCGCAGCAGCGAACGAACCGCGCGCCCTTGATGCTGGCATCGATATCGAGCGTCCCCGCTAGCACCTTGGGTTGGTTGGCGACAATGCCAACCGAGCATCCGTCGAGCCGGCCAAAACCGGTAATGATGTTGCCGGCGTGGGCAGGTTGCAGTTCCATGAAATCGCCGTCGTCGACGAGCTCCGCGATCACGTCGAGCATGTCATACGGCTTGGTGCTGACCTCTGGAACCAGGGTGTCCAAGACGGCCGACTCGCGATTCGGATCGTCGTCAGATACGAATCGCGGGGCTTCGTCCAGGTTGTTCGATGGCAGGAATGAAAGGAGCCGTTGGACCTGCTCGTAGAGCTCATCCTCATTCGCGGCCGCGAAGTGCGCGACCCCAGTGATGCGGCTATGGGTATCCGCTCCGCCGAGCTGCTCGTGCGTCACGGATTCACCGGTCACCGTTTTGATCACATCGGGACCGGTAATGAACATTTGACTTGTGCCTTCGACCATGAAGGTGAAGTCGGTCATCGCGGGCGAGTAGACGGCGCCACCAGCGCAGGGACCGGCAATGATCGAAATCTGGGGGATTACGCCGGAAGCGCGAACATTTCGAAAAAAGACCTCGCCGTAGCCGGCGAGTCCTTCTACGCCTTCTTGAATCCGAGCGCCGGCGGAATCATTGATACCGATGATCGGACAGCCGTAGCGCTCGGCCAAATCCATGAGTTTGACCATTTTTTCGGCAAACGCTTCGCCAAGCGATCCGCCAAAGACCGTGAAATCCTGGGAAAAGACCCCAACGGGACGCCCATCGATCGTGCCGAAGCCCGTCACGACGCCGTCGCCGAGCGGATGGTTCTGGTCCATGCCGAATTGGTTGGCCCGGTGCTGGACGAAGGGGTCGAGCTCGTTGAAGGAACCTTCATCAAGCAGGGCGAGTACCCGGTCACGCGCACCGCGCTTTCCCCGCTTCGCCTGCTTTTCCGCCGCCGCCGCGTGTTGAGCGGCGGTGCCCGCCCTCAGCTTCGCCAGGCGCTCCGCCTTCGACTCTCGTAGCTCAACCGTGGTCACTGTCACTTTTCGCCCCTATCAAGTCGCCAATTCCGCACCTTGATTGAGTTTAGAGGAATTTGGCCGGTGGGGAGCAAAACATTGTCCGCTCGCGTTGCAGAAGTGCATCTACCTGTGAGCGAAGTCCGCCAGGAAAACTGAAATCGCAATTTGGAGGCAGCCATCTGGCTGAACCCAGGTCGTTCCAGGAGGTCCGTGTACGATTCGGTCAAATACCGGTTCAACCGGACTAATGAGCCCGGTACTCCCCAAAGACATCGCGGAGCGTATTCGCGATCTGACCAAGCGTGCCGCCCGCGGTGAGCGCGTCTTTCATGACTGGCAACAAATTGTCGGAACCGTTCGCGGCCGCTCGAACCCGGGACAGAGCATCGTCGACCGCGGCGCGATTCTGGGACTGTTTGTAGGTCTTTGTCCGCTCGATCTGGCGGCCCGTGGCGACCTGATCGATTCGCTGAATCGGCACATGGACCGTATCGGCTTCGGCGTACTTGTTGACGCCGACCACCGACTCATCGCCAGCTTCACGCGCGAGCTCCTTACGATAGGCGTTCTCGGCGATCGCATTCTGCACGAATCCGGCTTCGATCGCGGAAACCGCGCCACCGTGCTCCTCGACCTGGGAAATCCAATCGTTCGCGGCCGCTTCGAGCTCATCGGTCAGACGTTCGACGAAAAACGACCCAGCCAGGGGATCGGCGGTGTCGGCCACGCCGGTCTCCTCGGCCAAAATCTGTTGAGTTCTTAGCGCAAGTGTCGCCGATTCCTGGGTCGGGAGCGCCAGCGCTTCGTCGTAACCATTCGTGTGCAGCGACTGCGTACCGCCGAGCACCGCGGATAGTGCCTGATAGGCTACTCGTACGACGTTGTTCAACGGCTGCTGCGCGGTCAAGGTTACGCCGCCGGTTTGGGTGTGAAATCGCATCGTCAACGACTTTGGATCAACCGCGTCAAACCGCTCGCGCATGATCTTCGCCCACATCCGTCTCGCGGCGCGGAATTTCGCGGCCTCCTCGAAGAACCGGTTGTGGCATCCGAAGAAGAAGCTCAGTCGCGGGGCGAAGTCGTCAACATGCAGACCGACGGCCAGGGCCGCTTCAACATAGGCGATGGCGTTTGAAAGCGTGAATCCGATCTCCTGCGCGGCGGAAGAACCCGCCTCGCGAATGTGATACCCGGAGATCGAGATCGTGTTCCAAGACGGCAGCGATTCCTGGCAATAGGCGAAGGTATCGGTTACGAGCCGCATCGACGCGCGGGGCGGGAAGATGTAGGTCCCGCGAGCAGCATATTCCTTCAAAATGTCGTTTTGGATTGTGCCGCCGAGACCGGCCGGATTCGCGCCCCGCTCTTCCGCCACGATCTGATACATGAGCAGTAGAAGCGACGCCGGGGCATTGATCGTCATCGAGGTCGTGACGGCCGCCTGGTCGATTCCGTCAAAGAGCAGCCGCATATCGTCGAGCGTACTGATCGGAACACCAACTCGGCCCACTTCGCCGAATGCTCGCTCGTCGTCCGAATCCATCCCCAATTGCGTCGGCAGATCGAACGCGACGCTCAGTCCGGTTTGCCCGCGCTCGAGCAGGAGCCTGTACCGCTTGTTGCTCTCTTCGGCGCTCGAAAAGCCGGCATACTGCCGCATCGTCCAGCGGCGGCCGCGGTACATAGTCGGGTAAATCCCACGGGTGTACGGGTAGTCACCCGGATCGGGCAAATCGATCGGCGAAACCGGCGCCCGGTAAACCGGCTCAATCACAATGCCGGAATCAGTGCGCAATTCTTTCTGACCTGGTCGAGTGCGTGTATCTGTCACATCATGACCTCGGAATGGAGTTACGAGCTTCAAGCTTCAAGCTTCAAGCTTCAAGCTTCAAGCTTCAAGCTTCAAGCTACAAGCTACAAGAAGGATTATTGCGCACTGTCGTCGACAAGCTCCGTCAGGACCCCATTGCATGAACTTCACAGGACGGTATATCGTCTCCGCACTGCCGCCTGTCGTCGACAAGCTCCGTCAGGACCCCATTGCATGACTCCGGGTGGACAAACGCGATTCTCCACCCGTGAGCCCCCCGGCGAGGCGTGCTGTCGATCAACTTGATTCCAGCCGCGGCGAGTTGCGCGAGCGTGCCTTCGAGGTCGGCGACGCGATAGGCGATGTGGTGCATGCCCTCGCCTCGTTTCGCCATGAACTTGGCGATTGCTCCATCTGGATTCGTCGGCTGAATCAGCTCCACGTAGCCAGGACCGGTGTGATAGGTAACGGCAATCACGCCTTGTTCCGTCATTACGAATCGTTCACCGGCAGGAAACCCGAGCGACTCGTATTTCGAGGCAGCAGCATCAATGCCAGCGACGACGATTCCCACGTGGTGAAGTTCATAGCCAATCAGGTCAAGCGTCATCTCAAGCTTCTGAAACCGAGACCGGCGATGCGGTCTCGCTTGGCTCGCCGCTTGGCGGTAGCTTGCGCTCATCAATCGGCAATTTGTCTTCACGGAGAACGGCACCTCGCGGACGGCGTCCAGTCATCTCAAAATAGGCGCGGAGTGCTTTATCCGCGATCGGCACCGCATAGGTCGCGCCTTCGCCGCCGCGCTCGAGGAATACGGTGAGCACGACCTCGGGGTCATCCATCGGTGCATAGCAGGTGAACCAGGCATGCGATTCGCTGTATCTGCCCTCTTCGTCTGGATTACCGATTTCGGCCGTTCCCGTTTTGCCGGCGATGATGATCTCATCCTCGCCGGGCGGATTCGTCAGCGGCCACTTCGTGACCTGCTCGCTTGTTCCAGGAATGAGCGAATGATGCGCCGTGCCAGTTGGCTCGTGAACGACGCGGCGCATGCCTTCACGCACCAGATCGAGGTGATCGGAATCGAATTTCATGCTGCGCAGCCGCTCGGCTTTGAACTTCTGGACCTCAGCGCCTTGATCGTCGACGACTGAGTGGACCAAACGCGGCCGCAGGATCTTGCCGCCGTTCGCCAGCGACGCGGTATTGACCGCAATTTGCAGCGGGGTCGATTCGAAATCGCCCTGACCAATCGAGGTGATGATCGTATCTCCGGACGACCAGGTTCCGTTGTTTTCGGCGCGCCAGGCTGGGTTCGGAACGCGCCCAGGAACCTCGATCGGAAGATCAATGTCCATGGTTTGACCAAACCAGAACCGTTTCGTCAGATTCTTATGAATGAGCTCGATGCCAAGACCCTCGAAATTGTGCTTATCTGCCGAGGCCCCCGCTAAGTTGACATCATAGTAGTGGCTGTACTCATCTGCGCCTTCGGGCTTTTGTCGTGGCATTCCCACGTTGTAAAAGAAGATATCGCAGGACTGCTCGATCGACTCCACGACATTGACTGCATCGTGCTGTCTGCCGAGCGGTCGGATCCAGCAGTAATAGTAATTTCCCTTTGACTCGTCCCAGTCATAGGGTACCCGCATCGCGCCGGTGCAGTAATACCGAGTCTCAGCGTCAATTTTCTTTTCTCGCAATGCCGCCATGGCCATGAAGAGCTTCAGTGTGGAGCCCGGCGCGTACCCACCGCCGCAGGCACGGTCGGTGAGCGGATCGGTGACCCCCTTAATGCGGCCGGCGTCAAGATCCTCTTTCTGCTTCTGCTGTTCTTCAGGCGTAAGTCCAAGTCCATATTCGCGGGCCTTGACCACTGAAAGTCCATCAACGAAGAGCTGGTTGTCATAGTTCGGATAGGTCACCATGGAGAAGATCTCGCCGGTCTTCGGCGACATCATCACGACCGCGCCACCGCGTGTGTTCGATGGTGTCAGATTGCCCGGTGGATTGGCTGAATAGGCAATCCCCTCGGCGAGTGCGGCACTGACGGCCGACTGCAATTCGAGATCGATCGTCAGCTTGAGATTCTTGCCGGGAACCGCGGGCGTCACTCCCGAAACCGCGCGAAGCTCCACTCCGTTAGTGTCTTGCTCCAGATACGAGCCACCGTTTTGACCCCGAAGCAGACCTTCGAGCTTGCGCTCGATTCCCGTTTGGCCGATGTAATCATCGGGCTGATAGGTTTTGTAGTAGGTTCGCGTTTCGTCTTTCCGGGCAATATTGCTCTCGTGGTCGAGATCGTCGGGCTGAATCTTCCCGACGTAGCCGAGGATATGGGACATCACCGGACCGCCCAGGTATTTGCGCGTTAGGACGTTGTCATCGAGCTCCACGCTCGGCAAGTAGAGCCGGCTCGCCTCCAGCTTGAGCGCGACATCGCGAGCGACATCCTTTTTGATCGAAACGGGTGTTTCCCAATAACGAAAATTGCGAACGAGGTAATCGAAATAGTTGACGACCTCGACGCCCGGCAGCTCCGGCAACGCGACATTGAACCGGGCCGCTTGATCGCTCGTCAGCTCGGGCTCAACCAAAACGACGTAGTTGTAATCGGCCGAGGTATTGATGAATCTGATTCGGTAATCGACATCCAGCGGGTCCACATCGCCAAGTAGGTTTGCAACACGGGTATAGACCGTTGTCTTGATCTTGTCGCCGGGATCCTTGGGAACCGCTTTCGGATCGATGATCAAGCAGTCGGGCAGTCGCAACGCGGTGATGAGCTGCGTGCGTACGCTTTCCTGCCGTTCAGGGGAGGCGGCGCGATAGACCGTGGGAACAAAACGCACTTCCCAGGTTCGCCGGTTCTCGGCCAGTGGACGACCACGTCGATCGTAGATGAGGCCGCGGACCGGCTTGGTCTGCTTCCAAAAAACGACGTTCTCTTTGGCCTGTTGCACGTACTGGTCGCCGCGAACGATTTGCATCTGGGCAAGACGAGCGGCGAGGACGGCAAACCCAGTAACCACCGCGGACTTCACCATGAAAACACGTCTGGTCAGGAAGACTTGATCCACCCGGCGAGGAGCGGAGCGCTTCCGTCCCTTCCCCTTGCTCCCAGGCGGCTCGAACCGCATTCTCTTTTTGCGCCTAAGCATAGCTAGTCACCATACGTCGTTCCATCCAACCGGCAACGAGATAAAGCGGCGGAACGAAGATCGAGTTGAGCAGCGATTGCAGGAAGACGAGCCGGATCACCGAAGAAATTGGAAGGCCGGCGCCATCTCCACTCCGGAGCAAGAGCAAGACTAACGCGTGAACGATGGTGCCTACCACCGCCAGCATGATTGGAATGACCAATGTGCTGTGAAAAAAGCGTCTCCGGGCAAGTCCTCCGAGAAGCGCGACCCCCAGCAATGCAAGCGCGTTCGTGCCCAACGGATCGAGCGCCAGAATGTCGATGAAGAGTCCCAAACCGAACGCCCAGACGAGACCTTCGCGGAGACCCCGGAGCGCGCTCCAGACGAGCAACAGCACCAATGTCACATCGGGCAGCACTTCGATGACATGGGCCGACGGCATGATCGTCGCCTGCGAAAGCGCCCAAAAGACGAGGAAGAAGGCAAAGAAGATCCTGGTCATGACGTCTCGTCAGCTCTCGAGGGATGACTCGCGCTCGTTCCGCAAGTACGGCAATGGGCAGTCGCGACGTGATGCTCGCTGCCCCATAACTGCCTGATCGCCGCGAGCGGGGACGCCTTCAGTGTATCACGGCGGGCTGTACGTTCAGTGTGTTTTTATCGCACGCGCGATCGCGGATGTGTGGGCGGCAACCTCTATCCGGTCATCGAGCGGTTCCAGATCCACGGTGCCGTACCGGCGTTTGAGTCCGGCTTCGATGAGCCAGTCTGCCAGAACCGGGTTCTTTGGAAGCAGCGATCCGTGCAGGTAACAACCGATCGCGTTCTTGAAGATCGCGCCCTCGGTGCCATCCCTTCCGTTGTTGCCGCGTCCGACCTGAATCGTGCCCATCGGCGCCTGCCCGGGATTGAGCACCGTCAAACCGCTGTGATTTTCGAATCCGACTAGCTCACCCCATTGGCTGCTGACGACGACGTTTCCAATGAAGCGCTCCCGGCCGGCGGTGCTGACCATATCGAACAACCCGATTCCCGGCAGAACCTCATTCGCATGCGGCCGGTATTCGTGACCAAGAAGCTGATATCCGCCGCACACCGAGAGCATCGCGGCGCCGTCCTGGATTGCCGACTTCAACGATGCGCCTTTGGAGCCCTGGAGATCTTTCGAAACGGCGATCTGTTCCTGATCCTGGCCGCCCCCGAAAAAGAAGAGATCGGCTTCCGCCGGGATCGCCTGCCCGATTCCCACTTCGACGACCTCGGCATCGATTCCGCGCCAACGCGCGCGTTGTTCCAGCACAATCACATTGCCACGATCGCCGTAGATATTCATTTTCGTCCCGTACAACCAAACGATTTTCAGGTTCATCGCCGCTTCCTTCTGTTTCGGAGCCAGGAAGTCACTGCTTGCATCTATTTGGAAACGACAGTGGTCATCCGAATGAGCAGCGTGGTCGTTGACGAGGGTAAACAAAGCGGTTTACCCCTACACGACGAACAGTGGCCCAGTCCGGCCGTGCCGTTACTGACGTTTTCTGTAGGGGCAGACCGCCGTGTCTGCCCTCATTCACCACCGATCGATTCATCACTGTTCCCAGAACCGTTCGACAGCACCGAGGTCGGCCAGATTCGAGCGCAAATCCAACATCGCGGTGTACGTCGTCAGCACATATCCTCTGGCTCCGTCTGGAATGCTCTCCACGAACGAATCCAATGCCAACTTCAAATCCGAGGAAAGCGGACGGATTCGCTCGTCCGGTACCCCGGCGTACTTCAACCGGTTTGCCATGTCGGCGCCGCGGATACCGGTCGTGCTCAGTGGCGCCGTTCCCTTGGCAAGCAGCTCGAAATCGACATCCCATAGCCAGGAAACGTCACGACCATCGGCGTGCCGGTCATTGATCGCGATCATCGTCGGCACGGTCAGACCGTCGGTCGCCGCGGTAAGCATCCTCAGCACTTCATTGAATCCGACGGGATTCTTCACGAGCGCCAACGTCAGCGTCCGCCCACGCAGTGATACCCGCTCAATCCGGCCAAAGGCCGATTTAAAGTTCTTGACAGCCCAGGCGATCGTGTCATCGGGGACGCCGAACGTCCGCGCGACCGCGACCGCGGCCAGTACGTTGTACGCGTTATACAGGCCGGGGATTCCCGTTTCCAGATCGAGCGGAGCGCCCGAGCCGTCCACTCGCAACGTGAGCGCATCGACACCCAGCAATTCGATCGCCGATCCTGAGATATCCAACCGCGGGCGTTTCGCCGAACAACGCGGGCAGTGCCAATCGCCAAGATGCGATACGTAGAGCGCGTCATACTCGAGATCCGCTCCGCAGCGGCGGCAGACCGCCGAATCCGACGCATGCGGCAGCTCCGCCAGTTGATACCGGCTCTCGGCAATGCCGAAGGTAACCCGAGGCGCGACGACATCTCTCGTGATTTCGGCGAGTGACGGGTCATCGACATTGACCACGATTGTGGTGGTCGTTGGAAGTCGCGCCACGGCGGCGCCCCACTTTGTGGCGATCGTGTTCAGCTCACCATACCGGTCAAGTTGGTCGCGAAACAGGTTGTTGAGCAGGATCACTCTGGGCTGAACCAGCCGAACGATTTCCGGGAATGCAGCCTCGTCGGTTTCGATCACACCGACGTCGCCGCCGGGATTACCGCCAATGCTCGCCTGATCCGCGAACGCCGCGGCAACGCCTCGCACGAGATTGGAACCAGACCGGTTGTGGACGACGCCAGCGCCGTCGGCTTCGAGGATATCGGCAATGATTCGTGCTGTGGTGGTTTTGCCATTCGTGCCGGCCACCACGATCACGCCGCGCGCGAGCCGGTTCGAGAGTTTGGTCAAGAGCGCAGGATCGAACCAATCTGCGATCAACCCAGGCGCCGCGGTGCCACCGCCGCGACCAGCCCGGCGAATTCCCGCGGAGGCTACTTTTGCCGCCGCGAGCGCCGCGGCCAAACGCACATCGGGAAGACGTCGCACGATCCGATTAGGTCCCATCGCCGGCATTCGCAACGATCACGGCCACAACAGACAAATTGTCGAAGTCCACGGCGGGTCGCACCGGAATCACTTGAGTGTCGCTTTGATTGTCCTGTTCGGCAGGGCCGTTCACGATCCCGATCACCAGATTGCAGGGAACATTCGGTGTTTGTGCCTCGGTTGCGCAGGCGGTAACGACATATTCGCCCACGACTGCTTTGATCGAGCGTGGAACGTGACGGAGCTCAATTCGCCCGCCCTTCTGCCACATGCCCCAAGCGATGCCAACGCCTCCCGAGGTCAACAGCTCGGCTCCGACCGACTGCGTGGCGTCGATCACCAAGGCAACTCGTGAAGAATGCTCGTCAACTTCAACGACGAGACCGACATAGAAATTCGGATCGGTAACGGCCATCCCCATCTTGATCCCATCGGCCGATCCCTTATCGATGATGATGAACTTCTGCAGGTTCGTCGGGTCGAGATACGAGACGCGGGCGGGTACAAAGGTGAGATTTGGCTGTGATGTTTCGAGATTCAACATCTCGCGAAGTTGCTCGATCTCTCGCGCATTCGCCAGGAGTTGGGTGTACTCGGCAGTCAACGCGTTGTACTTCGCCTGAAGCTCGTCATATTGTTTCTGAAGCTCTGATTCGTCGCCTGAGCTGTCGGAAACGTCGTTGAAGAGATCGGTGACCGGAACGATCAGGTCGTGGATACCCGTCTTTACCGGATCAAGCGCCTGCCGGTTGTCGAGCGCGATGAAACCGATGCTCGTCACGACGAAGATCAACAAGAGCAATATAGTTTGTCGCGCGCTCAGAGTGCTCACGCATGAACCTCGGAACTGTTGACGATCGGGAGGGCCGGGCGGGTAGCAAAGTAGCGTGCCGCCAAGGCAACGCGGGAATTCAGCATAGCATGGGGCCTGCACTCGAACGAATTCCCTAACTCGCTCGCCTCAACTCTTGACCACCTGTCAGTGCCCGTTGATATAGTCCAAGCGATTCGGCCACTCGTCCCGTTCCCCGCGCCACGC
>CAYJPA010000029.1:0-58261 GCA_964371945.1 uncultured Sphaerobacteraceae bacterium
GGGTAAGGGAGTGAGGTGGCGAGAGGGTAAGGGGGTAAGGGAGTGAGGCGGCGAGAGGGTAAGGGGGTAAGGGAGTGAGGCGGCGAGAGGGTAAGGGGATAAGGCGGCGAGGGGGTAAGGCGCAGCAATGATGCCGCCCAACGTCGTAGGCGCGGGACCTGTGCCCGCGCGTCGACCCGCGGGTCGACGAGATGCCCAAAGACGCCTGGTGTTCGCTCAGAGAAGTGCAAGCGGCTAGTGAGCGGGAACGAGATGCCCGGCGCGATCAAACAGGCTAATCGTGGTTCCTAGATGACGATTTTCCAATACGAATCTTTGCGGGTGATGAGACCGTTGCGAAATTCCCAGTGGTCGCAACCGCGAACCTCGATCCGCTCGCCCGCGGTCGTCGTCCCGGTCAGCAACCATTCGGAAACGCCCCGGTCACCGCAAACGAAGTGGCGATCCTCAGAATAGTGGACGTCGGGGATGCCGGCAAAGCGGCTGGCCAGTCCCTCACGGACGGCTGCCCTGCCTTCGAGGCGCGTTCCCCAGGGATGCGGTCCGCGCGGTATTTCGAGCACGGCGTCGTCGGCGAAGTGGGCCATGATGGCGTCGAGGTCGTGGCGATTGAATGCTTCCAGGACGTGCTCCAACGCTTCGAGATTGGCCGTGTGCGCGGCTGTCATCTTGTCCCCTCCTCATCGTCCGCATGATGCAAACGTGGAGATGGTACCGCGAGTCGGCCGGTCGTCAACCGCTGGCGATGAAGTTGCCGTCGGGGTTCGCGTCGATGTCGAGGTCATTGTGGGGGTTAGGGTTGCCGCCTGTGTTACAGCGCACCGCTGGCGACCAGTGCGGTCCTTCGCGAGAGAATTGTTCGAGCAGCAATCGCCCGGCCCGGACAGATCCGGCCGCCGGCCCGGCAGGCGGCCGCGGCCTCGCCGCGGGTCGAGCGAAGCGGATTCTCGTTTGGGACGCCGACGCCGAGCGCAAGACCGGGCGCGCCGATCGCGCGTCGGACCAGTTGACGCCTTGTTTGCGTGGTTGCGGGATCGCGAGCAAGCTGGTCGAACGTGGGTCCATCCATGGGGTCATCTTTTGAGTGATCGTGGAAACAATTCGTTTCATCAATAGGTTTGACAAAATCGTAGATCGCTCAATGCCTGGAACCATGGGGTAAACACCGTATTCGTTTTACGAAGGTATGCGTATTTTTGAACTGGGCGTGTGACGGAAGCGATCTCCACTGGAGAGAGCGCTCAAATCCGCGGTCGTCTCCATCGGGTAGGGGCAGACCGCCGTGTCTGCCCTTGTCGCGGACCGCGACGCGTGCATGTGTCAAGCGTTGTCAAAACCCATTTGTCAGTTTGCCGGCGGGCGAACGAGGGTCAACACGGAGGTTGATCCCTACAGGGAATCTTCGCGTCACATACAAGGAGGGTTGCGAGGATCTGTTCCGAGATGTACCTCTCGTCCGATTCGGCCGTCAATCAATAGGTTCTGCGGGCCGGCACCGGGCCGAGGAGCCCGCGATCGCCGATTTTTTTCAGCATTTCGTCGATCTCGGCGTATTGCTCTTCGATAGTGGGCCAGTCGAGGCGATCCGAATCGTGATCCTCGATCTTCCGCCAGGGCCGCAGATGCTCAAGAAGCCATTCGGCATCCGCGTCGTCCCGGCGCTCCAAGCTCGCGATGTAGCCCAGCGAAATGAAGTCGCGTTCATACCCTTCAGGGTTTTTCAGGGTGATCTGGCGGGCGAAGTCCTCGAATGCAACGCAGACAACGTCGCACGCTGGGCAGTAGCGGGCGTTCATCTGGTAACAGACGATCGGTCCGACTTCAAGCTGGAGGACGATGTCAGTCGGGCGGTATTTGTTCGGTTTGTGACATTTAGGACAGTGCCGGTAGTCAACTTGCTTGTCGATCGGAATCGAAAGCATTGGGCCGTCGCCCAGCTTGCCATTGTCGTACCGGACGGATGGCCCCGCGTCGTAGACCCGCTCGAACCACGCACCCGCTCCGTCCGATGTCTGCCAGAGCACCGCGTGCAAGCCTATGTTGAAAAGGTCTAGGAGATCAAAGATTGGATCGGCCGGCCCTTCGTTGATGCCGTTGAGTTTGATCAGCTCACTTACGAGCTCCTGGTCGAACTCCAGTGTCTCCTCATCAAACTCGGCTTCGTCGGAGCCTTCGATTTCGCTCTCTGCGAGTTCGGCCAACACCCTGTGCATCGTGCCTGACTCCTCGGGGCAGAGAATGATAGCGTCTGCCAATGCACGGCGGGCGAGAGCGGAGTCGCCTTCACGCAGCAATTTGAGCAACGCGCGAGCGAATGCCCAGGTCGGATCGGAGGTGGCCGTAACACCCGACTCGTACTCTACATCGACCGCGGCGTCCAGATCCTCATTGACGATGAGCTGCAAAAAGAGCGGCAATCGAACTGTCAATCGATCGCGGGGATCGAGCTCGATAAGTTGACGATAGATCTCCACCGCTTCGTCAACACGTTCAAGCTCGGTCAGGGTGAGGGCGCGATGAAGCATCGCCCACAGCCCGTGCTCGACTTCCGGTTCGATCCATTCATCGGGGGCGAGCTCGGCGAGGTTTCGCGGCGATAGAGCACGTTCCGCGGCGGCGATTGCTTGATCGAAAATCTCGAGCCGGGCGGACGGATTCGGTTCGAGAATCCCCAGGACGAGGTACGCGCCGCAGCAATCTGGGGAGATACGCAGTGCTTCCCTGGCGAGTTTCACCTTCTTTTTCGGATTCGGCTCGCTCCAGGTCTCGTCGACTACATCCCAGGCCTCGTCGAGTTTGGTGTATTCGGGCGCCGGCAAGTCTTCCCAGGCGTCCTCATCGTCGGGATAAGGGATATCGTCGATGTCGCGATCGGGATACGTGTAATCGGCGGGACTTGGAAACGCCGGTACGGCCACGACCAGGGCTGAATGCGACCAGGTATCGTCCGGTTTGCCGAGGTGACAATGCTTGTACTTCTTGCCGCTGCCGCAGGGACAGGGATCGTTGCGTCCTGGCTTCGTCATGCGGGGCTTCTTTCTTGAGGTTCGACCGTTGCCGCAGGCCGGCGATTATCATGCTATCGCGTCGCGTCAAGTTCAACTTAAGCAGGCGAGCCTGGACCGAAACGGCCCAGGCTCGTCGCGATGATCTCTTTTGGTGAGCCGCTAGTCCGCGGCAGTTGCCGTCGTCGAAGAGCCGATCTCCCTCCAGAGTTTTTCGGCGGTGAAGGGAATGTCGAGATGGGTGATGCCCCACGGTTCGAGCGCGTCGATCACCGCGTTGGTCAGCGCCGGAGTTGAGCCGATCGTGGCGGCTTCGCCGATGCCCTTCGCGCCGAGCGGGTTGATGAAGGTCGTGGTCGTGGTGTGATGCGTTTCGAACATCGGGAATGACGTCGCCTTGGGCACGGCGTAGTCGTTGAGCGTGCCCGTGATCAGCTCGCCGCTGGTGTCGTAATGCAGTTCTTCCCAGAGCACCTGACCCATCCCCTGGGCCAATCCGCCGTGCACCTGTCCCGTCACCAGCATCGGACTAATGATGTTCCCGCAGTCGTCGACCGACACATAGCGCAAGATCTTGACTTCGCCCGTTTCGGGGAAGAGCTCGACCACCGCGATGTGCGCGCCGAAGGGGAAGGTTTCGTCGGCCGGCTTGAAGAAATCGGTTGACGACAGACCGATCTCGATCTCGTCCGGCATGTCCCCGCTATAGGCCTTGGCCGCGATGTCGCCGAGCGACAGTCCGGTCGAGGGCGTTCCCTTGACTTGATACTTGCCATCGACCAGTTCGATATCTTCGACCGCGGCTTCCAGCATATACGCGGCGATCCGGCTCGCCTTTTCCTTGATCTTGTTGAGCGACAGCACCAGAGCGGCGCCGCCGACAGCGAGTCCGCGGCTGCCCATTGTGCCGTTACCCTGCGGGGTATTGCCGGTGTCGCCGTGGTGGACCTGGACGCGATCGTAGTCGGCGCCGATGTAGTCGGCCGCGATCTGCGCGAAGGTCGTCTCCTGGCCCTGGCCGTGGGGTGAAACACCGGTGAAGATGGATACGTCGCCACTCGGTTCGATCCGGACGGTCGAGCTGTCGTATGGGCCGAAACCGCAAATCTCGACGTAAGAGGCAACGCCGATGCCGAGGTAGCGACCCTGCTTGCGGGCGGCGGCTTGCTCGGCCCGGAGTTTGTCGTAACCGACAACGTCGAGCGCTTTGGTCAGCGGTTTGTTGTACTCGCCAGTGTCGTAGTTCTCGCCTGAGAGCGTGGTGTACGGGAACTGGTCGGGCGGGATGAAGTTGACTCGTCGAACCTCGGCAGGATCAAGACCGCCCTTGTCGGCGATCAGGTCCATCACCCGCTCGAGGTAGAACGCTGCTTCGGGACGGCCTGCGCCGCGATAGGCGCCGTTGGCCATCGTGTTGGTGTAGACGCCGGTGACCTTGTAGTCGAGGTTGGGCACGACATAGGGGCCGGTCGACATCACCCAGGTGCACCAGGCGAGGTCGAGCGCTTTCGGGTAGGCGCCAGAGTCGAGCAGCACGCGGGCTTTCAGCGCGGTGATGCGGCCGTTGGCATCGGCGCCGGCTTCGAACTCAGACCACTGATTGCGCCCGTGGTTGGTGACCAGGAAATTCTCGCTCCGCGTTTCCATCCATTTGACCGGCCGCTTGAGCATCATCGCGGCTGCCGAAACGACGAATTCCTCGGGGTAGGCGCCGATTTTGCAGCCGAAACCCCCGCCGACTTCAGGCGCGATGCACCGGACTTGGCTCTGCGAGAGTCCCAGCGATTCGGCGATCGAATTGCGGTTCCAGTGCGGCGCCTGGGTCGACGACCAGAAGGTGAGTCCCTGGGTCATCGCGTCCGGCGCGGCGACGATGCCACGCGGCTCCATTGGCATGGGATGGCATCGAGGAGAACGGATGCTGGCTTTGATCTGGATCGCGGCCGATGCCAATGCGCTTTCGACATCGCCATGGACCGTGGATTCGACGACCGAGATGTTGTTTTTGACTTCGTCGTAGAGCCGTGGGGCGCCATCTTTGGCGGCCTCGTATGGATCGACAACGGCTTCGAGCGGCTCCCAATCGACCTCGACCAGCGCGGCGACATCCTCGGCCAGCGTGGCGGTATCGGCGATGACCGCTGCGACCGCCTCGCCGACGTAACGGACCTTGACATCGGCGAGCGGAAGCACATCCGGCACCGGGATCGAGGCGTCTTCGGCAGCCTCTTCGCTCGCGTCTTCGCCGGTTTCGCCGCCAGTCGGTTCCATGTAGAAGTTCTTGAGCACTTTCTTGAGATCGGCAGCGGTTATTACCGCGTGAACGCCCGGTACGGCGAGGGCCGCGGAACCGTCGATGCCGTTGATCTTGGCGTGCGCATAGGGGCTGCGGACAAAGGCCATGCAGACCAGGCCGGGGAGTTTGAGATCGTCGACATAGGTCGAGGATCCGGTGATCAGCCGGGGATCTTCTTTACGGCGGACGGTTGCTCCAACGTAACTGCTCAACACCATGGTGTCGTCACCACTCCTTGCCATTAGGTGCGCGGTCGCCGACGACCGGCACAATCGATCTCGGGACTGAACCTCATTGTACCCGCGAGCACGGCAGCCGTCTTCTGGGGCAAGAGATCACCGCAACCCTGTAGCCGCGAATCTATTGCGCTCGCAACAAAAACGGGCGCAATAAATTACGCGGCTACTCGTCAGACACAAAAAAACCGCCGGGTCATTTGACCCGGCGGTTTTGAATTGCGACGTGTGATTGCCGTTTAGCGTGAGCGATCGGTAATCGTAGTCAGTGACTGCCCCGGTGCGGTTGCCCCGTTGCGGCCCGTTGGCATGCTGTCGTCGATCGAAAGCCACCCACGTTTGAGCGCGGTGACGACGGCCTGCGTGCGGTCGTTCACGGCCAACTTACGCAGAATCGAAGTCACGTGATTTTTGACCGTCTGCGCGCTGATGCCGAGGGCATACCCGATTTCGGCATTGGTCAAACCGTCGGAGACTTTCTTCAGGATTTCGAGCTCGCGGTCAGTCAACGGCGCGAACGCGCTGGTCGGCGCAAGCTCGCTGGCCGTGGCCGAACGGAATTGCTCGAGCACCCGGGCGGCGACATACGGCTTGTCGAGCAATTGCTCGTTGATCACGTATTCGCCGGTGGCGGAGCGCTTGATGAGCTGAATGAGCTTGGTCTCTTCGATGTCCTGTCCACAGTAGGCGGAAGCCCCGGCGCGGATCGCCGCGAAGAGCTCATCGTCACTTTCGGACGCCGCGACCACGATCGTCGCAATCGATGGATACCGGCGGCGGAACTCGGTCGCGGCGGAAAGTCCTGGCGCATCTTGCAGCGTCGTGCCAACCAAGACGACGTCCGGCAGGTGCTCATCGGCAAGACGATAGCCCTCGTCCCCACTCGATGCCGCGGCGATGACCTCGGTGGAATCGTCGATCGCCAGGCAGCCAGCCAGACCCCGGCGAAAGAGAGGCTCTCGCTCGACGATAAGAACTCGGATCACTTCGCTCATCGCTAACCCTTTCGATACCAGGAGCAGAACGCTACAGGACTGTTCGAAACCACGGTCTTGAATCGATGCAGGTGGCGCTGTCGCCGCCGTCTCGTGACCCAAATGTCCGAAATCGCTGCATCACGGGAACGGGAATGTCAGCTTCAGCGCGGCGAAGGTCACCTGACAAATGGGAGTGTACGGGCACCGCACATCGATCTCAACCGGACAAAAGTCACTTGTACCTATCCGCACAGGCTGAAACGGATCGTAACGCACTTATCCGCAAGACTATTGGGTCATTCCGATGCTCTCAAGTACCCACGGATAGGAGATTGGTCATAGTGTAGAAACCGGGGGACGCGTTATGAATGAACTTAGCCGCCCGAACAGCCCCCAGGGCGAATGTGCGCCGGCTGAACGCCCGGTGGATAACCTGAATCTCTTCGCCCTCATCGCTGAAGATCACGGTGTGCTCGCCGGCGTTTCCTCCTCCCCGGACCGAATGGATGCCGATCTCTCCCGGCGTCCGCGGCGAAATCCCGCGCCGGCCGTAAACGGCGTGATTCTCGAGCGGCCGTTCCGTTGCCGACGCGATCGCCTCTGCCAGAACAAGGGCTGTCCCCGAGGGCGAATCGGCCTTGTGGCGGTGATGTGCCTCGACAATCTCGATGTCATATCCGTCGAGCGCGCGCACGAGGCCTGGGAGAACACTCAACAAGGAGTTAAGCCCGATGCTCATGTTCCGTGCATAGAAAATCGACGTCTTCGCCGAAAGCACATGCAGTTGGTCCGTTTGGTCGGTGGACAGCCCCGTTGCTCCCGCTACCAGGCGACGACTATGCTCGGCACACCATTGACCGTGCGTGATAGTCGATTCCGGCGTTGTGAAATCGATCAGTACATCGAAATCGTCCTTGATCTCGGACAAGTTGCGAACGACTGGCAGGCCGGCGCCAATCGAAAACCTCGATTCGACCGTGGCGCCCGGCCGCATGGTTCCCGCGACCACCTGAACCACGGGATCGGCCAACGCGACCTCAAGAATCTCGCGGCCCATTCGACCTCCGACGCCCGCGATCGCGATCCGTACCATCGACGCTGCTCCTTCTTCGATTTGAGGCGGCCGGGGAAGCGGACCATCCGCCTGTGGGCGAAAACTTCCCCGGCCTGATGTGCAATCGAACGCGCCGCCTTAGGCCGCTGCGAGCTCCGCGAACCCCCACTCCTGCAGAGCGGCCGCGAGCTTGTGACGATTGGTCTCCGCCAGATCGGTCAAAGGCAGGCGAAGCTCACCGGTGCATAGACCGAGCATCGAGGCGGCGGTCTTGACGGCGGTCGGATTGTTCTCCAGGAACATCGCCCGGCAGAGATCGAACAATCGCTGATGAACCGATCGTGCGGCCGAGTAGTTGCCGTTGAGCGCGTGCGTGACCAGGTTCGACACGGCGTCGGGCACAATGTTCGACACGACCGAGATCGCCCCGTGGCCGCCGACGGCCATGATCGGCAGGGTCAGCGAATCGTCGCCCGAGAGAATGGTGAAATCCGACGGCGCGCCGAGGGCGATCTGGCTGACCTGATCGAGCGAGCCGCTTGCTTCCTTGATGCCAACGACGGTCGGGATTTCGGCGAGCCGCAGCACGGTCTCCGGCGCCAGGTTGACGCCGGTGCGTCCGGGCACGTTGTAGAGGATGATCGGGAGATCGGTCGCTTCCGCCACCGCCGCAAAGTGGCGGTACATGCCTTCCTGGGTCGGCTTGTTGTAATAGGGAACGACGACCAACGCGGCGGTCGCGCCGGAACGGGCGGCGTGGACCGTGTGATCGATCGCGCAGCGGGTGTCGTTTGAACCGGTGCCGGCTATGACGGGTACGCGGTCCATCGTTTGGTCGATCACGATATCGACCACGCGGTTGTGCTCTTCGATCGTCATGGTCGCTGCTTCGCCGGTGGTGCCGCAGGGCACCAGACCGCTGATGCCGCCCTGGATTTGAAACTCGATCATCCCGCGCAGGGCGCGCTCATCGATCTCGCCATCGCGAAACGGGGTGACCAACGCGGTATAGGCGCCAGCAAATCGTGGTGTGGTAAACGCGGTCATTGAAATGCTCCTTCATCTGTACGAAACGTCGTCAGTTGGTAAGGGGCCCGATGTGGCGTCCCTGGTCAAGGTCAACGAGTTGAACATTCGAACCGAGTTTCCAATCGAGACCGCGTTGTTCGTTGCGCTCGGCGTCCACATCGAGCCATCCCCGACGAAATTGCGCGGTATCTCGGGAAACCTGGGGTCGGCAACGGCGCCGCCGGCGATTTACGCCGGGACGCCTATGGCTTTGCCTTGTACGAATCGGAAGCGAAATCGAAGTCACGACATGGCAACTGGTACATCTGTCACCCCCCGCGGCCGATTTCGGCCAATGCGAGACGCGACACCCACTGACGGGTCCGGACAAAACAAAACCGCCGGCCCCGACTGGGGACGAGCGGTGTCTAGCCCGTGGTACCACCCCATTTCGCCGCCGAGCACACGTGCCGGCGGCCTTTGCCCGCATCGCGTGGAGCGATGACGGCTGCTCTGTAACGGGAGCATATTCGCCCTACTGGACGCCCCGTCGTCGCCTACTGAGACACATCGAGTGTCCGTTGGGGACGAAGCTCTGAGGTCTTATTCTCCGTCGATCGAGGTCCCGCTTTGCAGCTACCGCGGTTCTCTGGCCCAATCTCGCCGGATACTCGTCCTCGTCAATGCCTGCTTCTTCAGTTGTTGATTCAAATTACCAGCGGTCCCAGCTTGTGTCAACGCATTCTGGCGGGCAATCGACCCGGACGATATGTGAAAGCTCATCGTCGCGGATCGAGGCCGAGGCAGATGCGCGAGCTCGTTTTGCGAGGTCCGAAGGCCCGCGGTCACTCGCCGGCATAAGCCGCGAGATGCTCGCCTGTAAGTGTCGACCGCGCCGCCACAAGATCGGCCGGCGTGCCTTCGAACACGATCCGCCCGCCGTCATGCCCCGCCCCCGGCCCGAGATCGATGATCCAGTCGCCGTGCGCCATGACCGCCTGGTGATGCTCGATCACGATGACCGACTTGCCGGAGTCGACCAGCCGGTCCAGCAACCCGAGTAGCTGCGCAACATCGGCGAGATGCAGACCGGTGGTCGGCTCGTCGAGCACGTAGATGCCGCCCTTGTCTGCCATGTGCGTGGCCAGCTTGAGCCGCTGCCGCTCGCCGCCAGAGAGCGTGGTGAGCGGCTGGCCGAGGCTGATGTAGCCGAGCCCAACATCCGACATCCGCACCAAGATCGCACCGGCCGCCGGTGTCTTTGCCGGACCGGATCCGAAGAACTCGGTCGCCTCGCACACCGGCATCGCGAGCACCTCGCTGATGTTCTTGTCGCCGAGCAAGTAGGTGAGCACCTCCGCCTGATACCGCTTGCCCTCGCACTCCTCGCACACCGTCTCGACCCCGGCCATCATCCCAAGATCGGCGTAGATCACACCGGAGCCGTTGCAGTTGGGGCAGGCGCCCTCTGAATTGGCGCTGAAGAGCGCCGCCTTCACGCCGTTGGCCTTAGCGAACGCGGTACGAATCGGATCAAGCAGTCCGGTATACGTCGCCGGATTGCTTCGCCGCGAGCCGCGGATTGGCGCCTGGTCGATCGCCACCACCCCGTCGCGGCCCGACACCGACCCGTGGATGAGCGAGCTCTTGCCCGATCCGGCCACGCCGGTCACCACCACCAGCACGCCGAGCGGGATGTCGACATCGACATTCTTCAGATTGTGGGTCTTCGCCCCGCGCACCTCCAGCACAGCCGAGGGGGTCCGCACCGACGGCTTCAGCGCTGCCTGGTCATCGAAATGCCGCCCGGTCACCGTGTCGCTGGCGCGCAGCCCGTCGACTGTGCCCTCGAACACGATCCGGCCGCCCGCGGTTCCGGCGCCAGGGCCGAGATCCACGATGTGGTCCGCGATCGCGATCGTCTCCGGCTCATGCTCGACCACGAGCACCGTGTTGCCCTTGTCGCGCAATCGCAACAACAGATCGTTCATCCGTTGAACGTCGTGCGGATGCAGGCCGGCGGTGGGCTCGTCGAACACGTAGGTGACGTCGGTGAGCGACGAGCCGAGGTGCCGGATCATCTTGATCCGCTGCGCCTCGCCGCCCGAGAGCGACCCCGACGGCCGGTCGAGCGAGAGGTAGCCCAAACCGATCTCGACGAACGAATCGAGCGTCCGCTGCAGCGTCGTCAGCAGCGGCGCGACGGACGGCTCGTCGAGACCCCTGATCCAATCGGACAGATCGCTGATCTGCATCGCGCATGCGTCGGCGATGTTGATACCCTCGATCTTCGACGACCGCGCTCCCTCGCTCAGGCGGGTTCCGCCGCAATCGGGGCAGGTCGCGAACACGACCGCGCGCTCAACGAACCTCTGGATGTGGGGTTGCAAGGAATCGATATCCCTGGATAGGAACGACTTCTGGATTTTCGGAATCAACCCTTCGTACGTGAGGTTGACACCGTTGACCTTGACTTTGGTCGGTTCCTTGTACAGAAAGTCGTAGAGCTCCTTCTTGCTGAAGTCACGGATCGGCTTATTGGCGTCGATGAAGCCCGATTCGATGAAAATCTGCACGGTCCAGAAGCTGTCCACGCTATAGCCGGGAATGGTGATCGCCCCCTCGGCGATCGACTTCGAATCGTCGTACAGCTCCGTGAGATCGATATCGGAGACCGCGCCCCGGCCCTCGCAGCGTGGACACATCCCGCCGAGACGGTTGAAGGTCGCCTTCTCGGTCGTTGTCTTGCCCGCTCCGCGTTCGACCGTGATCGCGCCGCTCGCGCGAACCGTTGGCACATTGAAGGAGAACGCGCTGGGCGAGCCGATGTGCGGCCGTCCAATCCGGCTGAAGAGGATGCGCAGCATCGCGGTGGCATCGGTCGCGGTGCCGGCAGTCGACCGGGGATCGGCGCCCAACCGCTGCTGGTCGACGATGATCGCGGTCGTCAGACCATCGAGCACATCGACCTCGGGCCGTGCTAGCGCCGGCATGAAACCCTGCACGAAGGCGCTATAGGTCTCGTTGATCATCCGCTGCGATTCCGCGGCGATCGTGCCGAACACCAGCGAGCTCTTGCCCGAACCGGACACGCCGGTGAACACTGTCAGCCGCCGCTTCGGAATCTCGATGCTGACATCTTTGAGATTGTTCACCCGCGCTCCGTGCACGCGGATCAAATCATGACTATCCGCAACGTGCACCGCCGCCGCCCCCGTCTTCGTGGCAACACTCATCGTCTTTCTATCTCCCAGACAGAACCGCTATCACGCTGTTCGCTGCCTTCACCGGAACCGATGAATCCTGAATTATTCACCAGCGGTCGACAAGCGATCCGTTTGCCTCGTGTAGGGGAGCTTTGTGAAGCGCCCAATTGGTCTCAACCCCAAACCAGCACAGGCGAGGTGTGAACGGTCGTAGACGTGGGACCTGTGCCCACGTGTCGATCCGCAGATCGACGAGCTGCCCGACGGCAACCGAGTCCGAATTGGACGCCTAAGGTACGGTGCCCTGAAGCTACGAACCGTCGCACCACCCGTGTTACCCCTGCCACGTCAACTGCGTCACCTGAATCAAATTGCCGCATCCATCCTTCACCTGGGCGATCGTCGACCCCGTCACCGCGGTTGGCGGCATCGCGAGCTCCGCGCTCAAAGCCGTCATCCGCTCGTAATCGGCCTGCACATCGTCCGTAAAAAACATCGCCGCCGGCTGGTTCTGCTCGAACATCGCCTGCTGATAAGCCTTCGCCGCGGGATTGTCGTTGAGCGCTAGCTGCAGCTCCACGCCATCGGGCTCCTCCGCCGCTGTCACCGTTAGCCACCGGAATGGACCATTGCTGAAATCGTTCTTCTTCACGAACCCCAGCACCTCGGTGTAGAAGCGCAGGGCCTTCTCCTGATCGTCCACAAAAATGCTTGTAAGCTTGATCTTCATGGTTGATCTCCGTTCTGAAACACAAGTCTGTCACACAAGCCTCGTCCGGCTCGTCAACCCTATGACGAAACCGATGGGAGGAATGTGACCGATGGACCGTGAATTGCTGGCCGAACGCTTCGAAGCCGACCGCTCCCGACTGCAGGCGGTGGCATACCGGCTGCTTGGATCAGCCAGCGAGGCCGACGACGCGGTCCAGGAAGCCTGGTTGCGACTGAACCGTTCAGACGCCAGCGAGGTCGAGAACCTCAGCGGCTGGCTGACCACGGTCGTCTCGCGAGTCTGCCTGGACGTGCTGCGCTCACGCAAGTCACGGCGCGAGGAGCCGCTGGAGCTCGACGCCGAGCTCACCCACGACGCTGCCGATCCGGAGCACGAGGCGATGCTGGCCGAATCAGTGGGCATGGCTATGCTCGCGGTGCTCCAACGCCTCTCCCCGGCCGAGCGCGTCGCGTTCGTCCTACACGATGTCTTCGGCGTCTCGTTCGAGGAGATCGCAACGATCGTCGACCGCTCGCCCGACGCCGCTCGCCAACTCGCCAGCCGCGGACGGCGGCGCGTCCAAGGTGCGTCGGAGGATGCCCCCACGGAGGACGTGGCGCGACACCAGGAGATCGTGGAGGCATTCTTCAAAGCCTCGCGGTCTGGGGATTTTCAAGCGCTCCTCGCGGTGCTCGATCCAGACGTCGCGCTCCGCCTCGACGACACAGCGCTGAAGATGGGCGTGCGCAGCGGCTTCCTGACCGGCGAGCTCCATGGCGCGGAAGCCGTCGCCAATCAGTTCAACGGCGCCGCCCAGGCCGCCCAACTTGCCCTGATCGACGGCGTTCCTGGCGCGGTCTGGGCCACCAAGGGCACACCGCGCGTCACCTTCAATTTCACCATCCACAACGGCAAAATCGTCGAAATCAAGCTCGCCGCCGACCCCGACCGCCTCAACGACTCAAACATTGAAATCCTTCTGTAACGCGGCACTCCGTCGTGGGCAAGGGGCCCCGTGCCCGCAGGTCGACGAACTGCAGTTCGGGGTGGCGATGTCACACAGAATCACAATTAATCACACTTTTGCGGTTTTGCGACGGTTTCGGACTGCTTCTTGGGTGATCGCTGGGTGTTGTGCTATCAACATATTCGCGTTAGAACGCAGCAGATCAGATTGGATAATATTCATCTGCGCGAAGAGCTGGGACTCCGGGAGAGAGTAGAGGTGCTTCACGTAATGACATTGGGTAACGGCCCTGACTTCAGCTGCTCCCCACGTTTTGGTTTGTAGACTGGTAGACAACTATTCATAAACATGGGCGGCGATGAGCGATCTTGATCACCTGGACGACCAGTTCACCATCCTGAAGCATACAGATAATGCGATAGGCACCGACACGGTAGCGCCACAATCCCGCCAGATCGGCCCTCAGGCCACTGCCTCTTCCCTGGGGTCGGGTAGGCCGCCGCGCTCTTCGAGGAAGTCGAAGAAGCGTCGTTGCCAGGCTCGTTCGATCTTGCGGAGGTCTTTGAGCGCCGAAGGGTCAAACTCAACTCGCCAGGCCCAGACAGCGTTTGACCTCCGCGATCGGAATCGATGCATTTTCTTGGGCGATGATTGCCTTGGCGTCCTTAATCTCTTTCTGGTCTTCGAGCCACTCCAGCAGCGCCTCGCGAGCGAGGCTGCGCTTATCCCGGCCGGTCGATTGGGCGATCGCCGTCAATTCATCGTCGATGTCGCTGTCAATGACCAGAGTGATTTCGCGAGTCTCTGCCATGCTTGTGCCGTCCTTTTGAATCTGATCTTGTGTCAATAGTAGCATCGCGTCGCCTCGTGTTCACCGGGCCCGTCAGGCTTTCTTATGAACTTGGCAAAAGGTCGTGCCAAAAGATGGCGTGCCTGGTGTTTCGATCAG
The DNA here is from genome assembly GCA_964371945.1 of uncultured Sphaerobacteraceae bacterium. GTDB lineage: Bacteria > Chloroflexota > Chloroflexia > Thermomicrobiales > UBA6265 > CAYJPA01. The sequence goes on from CAYJPA010000029.1 coordinate 14,411, forward strand.
TTGCTCAGTTTCCCGATTGTTTTGCGGATGGCGACAGGGGACGAGATCAGTGGCCGGACGAAGTGAAGTGTTGGATACGGCGTGGGCGAAACTCTTCAGTCGTCTTCGAATTCACCAGTGATCGGTGGACTCTACGGTCAAGCCGGCTTCATCCTCGCGAAGGACTTTGGCAGCGCTCTCTCCAAAAAATCGGTCAGACGCACCCTAGGCGAACAGTACATCCCGTTTCTTGCCGGCGATTTCGCTCTCGATCAACCGAGCGATCTCGGCCTGAGCGTCGGGACACACGTGTTCCACTTGGTCCACCGCTCGCTTTTGGCCTCGTTTATCTTTTCTGCCCGCCATGTTGCATATGTTCGCTCAAATCCGCGGTCCATGTTGACTTCCGGAAGTGGCGCGACAGCCGGCAGCGTTCTCAGTCCTGGAGGGACTTCAGGGAATGAGCACGGGAATTCATTCCCGTGGCGCGTCTTTTACGTTCACTCTCAATCGTCCAACCTGTGACATTTTGTGACATTTTGTGCGTTTGACCGCACTGGTGCGCCGTCCACATCTCCAAAGTGTGATTAAGTGTGACTTTGTGTGAGCTTAGCCGCGCTCTAATTGAAGTACCTGGCCGCCGTCTGATGACGGTCGCCCCTACGAACTCGGCTTCACTTTCGTTGTCCTGCGCCTCTGCTTCAGAGGAGCAGCGACGCTCACTTCCGGGTTGGCGATCACCTCGATCTCACCCGATTTCGGTTTCCGCGTTCGCTTCCGGGGCGCAACCGGTTCGACCTCGATCGGCGCGTCCGGCATCTCGAACACCGTCGCTTCGGCGCTGTCGAGAATGATCGGCGCGAACCCGAGCGTCAACGACTGCTCGACGATACCGCGCCGGAGCATCCGCTCGGCTTCATGCAGCGAGCTCCGCAACGGGTGTTCCGGTAAAACGTCAAGGAGCATTTCCCGCACCTGACGCATCAGATCGATCGTCTTATTGAAGGTGAGCACCAGATCACCCTCGGAGAGCTCGATCACCTCCCCGATCTCGACCATCGTGCTGCCCTGACACCAGGCTCTTGCCGCGCCATAAAAATTCGTGTTGTGGCCCTCGGAAATGAAGAGGTTGTTGTCGCGCTCCTGGCTCAGCACCGCGTGCTCGAGATCTTCCAGTCGCCGTTTCAGCAGAACCAGGTGATCCGGCAGGGTGTAGTGATTGGTGTAGCGGAAATCGCGGTCGAAACTGAACCAGGAGAAGATCTCGGCCAAATCCTCGGGCTCCATCCGGTCGAGTAGGCCGCGGTCGATCAGCTCGCAAATGATCAAGCCATCGTTATCGAACATCCCGGCCAGCATGTCGGCTTTCGGCGTTGCGAACCCACGCCGGAAGTAGCCAAAATGGTGGAGCACTTCCCGAATACCCCAAATCACGCCCCGAATCCGCTCCTCTTCGGCGTCCGATTCGCGGGTCAGAATCTCCTCGAGCGCGCGCCGTTCCTTGTCGAGCCGCTCGATCCGCGCCAGGTAATCTTTGTGCTCATTGCGGCGCGGGCAGTTGTGACACGGATGCGTATGTCGTGATTCCTGAAGATCGAGCACCTGGATCTGCGCTTCGGCGTAATCGGACTGGAGCCCACTGAGCTCGCCCGATAGTCGCTCCTTCTCGCGTTCCAGGTGCTCCGAGAGCAGGAATCCGAGATCGGGCAATTCGAGCCGTTCGATCCTGTGATGCACCTTCTCGACTTCCCCGGCTGGGACGATCGTGGTGACATCGTCGAGCGCGTCCGCCGGATCGATCAGCTCGTCGGGGATGCGCACTGTTTTGCCGTCTGACAGGTAATCGATATGGCGATACTCGTTGACCAGCTTGATTGAATTGCCGAACAGGAAGAGTCCAACTCCCCCGCCCTTGCCCCGTCCGAGATAGACGCCCCAGCCGTGCTCGAAGTGATGCGCGACCAAACCGGGTTGGGCGAAGCGGAACGCGCGGCGGAGCGCCTGCCGGCCCGGTTCCGGCCAGGGCGGCGCGATCGCTTCGCGTTCGAGATCGATCAGCTCCTGCTTGATCCGCCGTTCCCGGTGCTGGGCGGTCGAGAGCGTGCCGTTGAGCCGCCGGTAATCGTCGAGCAGCTCGTCGCCGGCGTCGAGACCGATCAGACAGCCGGTCGGAATCCCGGCGATATCGCCGCCGATCTCGATGATGTCGTCCTCGAGCTGGCGGATGCGCTGGCTGGTTTGGAACTGCGCCAGGCTCTGCAAGAGCATGTTGCGGACGCGATCGCCGCGAGGCGGATCCCACAGGTGCAGCACCGTGTTGTAGCGCACCGCGAACGCGGAGCGGACCGGCTCCAACGGACCGGTCGCGATCTCGAGCATGTCGCTGAACGCGATCCAGGGCGAATAGGGCACGACCACGTGGCCGAATGCGTCCATGCCGCGTCGCCCGGCCCGGCCCGCCATTTGCTGAAACTCATTCGGGATCAAAACGCGCCGCCTACGGCCATCCCACTTGCTCATGCGCCCGATCACGACCGTCCGCGCGGGCATATTGACGCCGAGCGCAAGCGTATCGGTGGCGAAGACGACCTGGAGCAATCCGCGTCCGAAGAGCACTTCGACCAGCTGTTTCAGCACGGGTAAGAGACCGGCATGATGGAATGCGATGCCTTTTCGCGCGAGCATGCCGATCAGTTTCACTTGATCGAGCTCGCGGTCTTCCGGCCGCAGCGCGTTCAGGTAGGTGTCGATCACATTCTCGATCTGCGCGAGCTGCCGCGGCGTCACAAGGTGCGGACGCATCACCGCCAGCCGTTCGGCAAAGGCCTGGCAATCGTTCCGGCTGAAGAGGAAATAAATCGCGGGCAACAGGTTCTTCGAGGCCAGCGCGTCGATGATCTCCCGCGGTTGCGGTTCGTTCATGCTCGGATCATTGCGCTCCGAGTGCCTGCGGCCACCGTTCTGACGCTTGAGCTCGCCGCCGCTGTGCGGGAAGTCGCGAACGGTTGCGCCCTCGTGATCGACCACTTGATGGAGCTTGCCATCAATGAAGTAGTAGAGCGAGAGCGGAACCGCGCGTTCGAGGTGGGTGATCAACCGGATCGGACGGTGCGTGCGGCTGATCCAGGCCGCAATCTCCGGCGCATTGGAGACGGTCGCCGAGAGACAAATGAGCTGCACGTGCTCCGGACAGAGAATGATCGCCTCTTCCCAGGTCGTGCCGCGCTCCGGATCGGCCAGGAAGTGGATTTCGTCGAAGATCACGCTGTCGACCGCGTCGACCTCCCATGGCGTTTGCAGGAGCATATTCCGCAGGATTTCGGTGGTCATCACGACGATGCGGGCGTCGCGATTCTCGGAGACATCGCCTGTCAGCAGCCCGACTTGATCGCCGTGAATCGCGCGCAGATCGCGGTACTTCTGGTTCGAGAGCGCTTTGATGGGGGTGGTATAGAAAACGCGCCCGGTGCGCTTGAAGGAGTCATAGATCGCGAATTCAGCGACGACAGTTTTGCCGGTGCCGGTTGGGGCGGCGACCATCACCGAATCGCCCCGGAGCAGTGTGCGGTTGGCTTCGCGCTGAAACTCGTCGAGCGGAAAGGGGTAGAGCACACTGAATTGGTCGATCTCCGCTTCGATGCGGGGATCGAGGATGAGATTGCTTGCCAGCGTCAGGTGGTTCGTTGCGCCGCGATGATCACGGAGGATTGTGGCGTTCTGTGCGTCGCTCACCGCCGGGAAATCGTCACCGGTGGGTGCTGGCGCGGTCACGCGTTTGCGAGCCAACGCCGACCTCGTCTTTCTCGAATACAGAGTCGAGTGCCGCTCTCCACTGAGCAGCACAATGCGAGTAAAGCCTAACACGTGGTGAGCCGATGGCTCACAGCCGCAAGCTGCAAGCGACAAGCCTCAAGCCGAGCCATGGGTTGGACGCCCCCGCGTTACGATTACAACCCTGTGGCTTGGAGCTTGGAGCTTGAGGCTTGGAGCTTCGATTGCGGATTGGCATCAACGGGTTGCTGCTGACAAGCAGAACGGGATACCGGCTGACGGGGGTCAATCGCTATATCGAGCGGTTGGTTTCGGCGTTGCCAAGCGCGATACCCGATGCCGAGTTGTTGGTTTACACCGGTCGAGGTGTCGATCTGCCCGATGGCTCCGTGGCGAGGGCTTCCGCGATCTCGCTAGACAATCCAGCGGTGAGAATCCTGTGGGAGCGGACTGTATTGCCCTTGATGACAAGACGAGATCGGCTGGATCTCTTTCATGGGACGGTCAATTCGCTTCCTGGCGGGTTGCGCTGCCCGGCGGTCGTCACGATCCACGATTTGGCGCTGCTTCGCTGGCCCGAGCAGGTGCCAATTCGTCGCTATCGGTATCTGTCGAAGGCGATCAAGGACGCCGTTCAAGCGGCCGACCGCGTGCTGGCGGTGTCCGCGGCCACCCGCGATGACATCGTGGAATTGCTCGGCGTCGATCCCGGCAAGATCGCGGTAACCCCGCTTGGGGTTGATCGGCGATTTTCGCCGCCGACTCCGGAGGCGGTTGCCGATTTCAAAGCCAGCAAGGGGCTGAACGTACCGTTCATCTTGACGGTCGGCACGCTTGAGCCACGCAAAAACCTTCCCCGGTTGCTCGAGGCGTTCGCATCGCTGAAACCCGAGATTCCGCATCAGCTGGTCCTCGTCGGACCGGAAGGGTGGCGCCAAGGGCCGCTGAATGAGAAGCTCGATGCCCTCAAGCTTGAAGATCGGCTAAAAATGACCGGCTTTGTGCCCGACCATGAGCTTCCGCTCTGGTATGCCGCTGCCGATCTCTTCGTGCTGCCGTCGCTCTACGAAGGCTTTGGACTGCCTGTACTCGAAGCGATGGCATGCGGAGCGGTGGTGGTGACTTCCAATGTTTCGTCGATGCCGGAGGTTGCCGGCGAAGCAGCACTCCACGTCGACCCGCAATCGGTAGCTTCCATCGCGGAAGGAATTCGCCGGGCATTGGGAGACGAGATACTTCGTCGCGATCTTCGGGCGAAAGGCTTGGCGCGGGCGAAAACATTCACCTGGGAGCGAACGGCGGAGTTGACCGCGGATGCCTACAGAAAGGTGCTCGGATGAAGGCGCTGACGGTTAACGACATCGGCGAATTCGCGCTCATCTCGGAGCTTCGAAATGCGCTGCCGGCGGAGGTACTTCGAAATCAGTCCTTGCTCCTGGGGATCGGCGATGACGCCGCTGCATGGAGACCGCCGGTTCAAGAAGATCTGTTGATCACGACCGACAGCATGGTCGAGGACGTTCACTTTCGACTCGATTGGACCGACTGGAAGAGCCTCGGTCACAAGCTTTTGGCGGTGAATCTGTCGGATATCGCGGCGATGGGTGGCACCCCGAAGTTCGCGGTCATTACGCTCTGCCTGCGCGGAACCGAACGCGTCGACGATCTGGTCAAGATGTATCGCGGCATCGGAACGCTGGCCCGCCGGCATCGCGTCGCCATCATCGGCGGCGACATCGTCAAATCGCCTAATGCGTTGGTCTTTCACGTCACCGCGGTTGGCAACACCCGGGGCTACGGAAAGGGTTTGACGCGACACGGGGCGAAAGCCGGAGACGTGATCGGGGTCAGCGGCACCTTAGGCGCCTCTGCCGCGGGATACCGGTTGTTGGCGGAGGGTGGTCCAAGAGCGAAAGCGGCGACCGCGGACCTGCTGATCACCGCTCATTTGCGGCCGGAGCCAAGAATCAAGTTGGGAGCGCTTTTGCTCAAAAACGGAGCGAGTGCGGCGATGGATCTGAGCGACGGGCTCTTCGGCGACTTGCCAAAGATCTTGGTGGCCAGTATGGTCGGCGCGGTGATCGACGAAGCTGCAATTCCAGTCGCCGCTGCGGTGCGGGCGCTCTTTCCGGACGAATGGTTCGATCTCGCAACGCGCGGCGGCGAGGACTACGAGCTACTCTTCACCGCATCCCCAGAGAGCTTCGCCGTCATTCAGCCGGCGGCGGCTGAGATCGGGTCGACGGTCACCGCTATCGGAGAAACAGTCGCTCAACCCGTCTTCGCGATTCGTCGCGCGAACGGGTCAATTGAGCTACTCCAGGCGGGAGCGTTCGACCACTTTCGCTGATCGCCTGTTCCTGTCAATCAACAATCCGATTCTCGTCTCATAACCCATAGGCTAATCCCACTTCCGTCTGAACGAATCAGCGGGGCTGTTGCGCCGTTTGCGATTCGCGAATCGCCCCTCCGACTGCTCGTTTACACCCCTGTTACAGAACAAGCATAGCGTCGTCATCGTGACCAAATGCGCCGTCAATGTGGATGGTCCCGGTGAATTGGACCAGAACAGGAGGTGACTATGCCGATGAATGAACGACAACGGGTTGCGCACCTGTTACGCCGAGCCGGGTTCGGCGCTTCGCCCGCGGAGCTCGATGAATACGAGCATCTGGGGTTCGACGCGAGCGTCGAGCGGCTGCTCAATCCCGAATCCGTGGAAGAAGTCGATTTTGAACAGACCGGATTGGACGAGTCAACTCCGCTCAGTCTGAAACTCATCCAGACAAGATGGCTCTACCGGATGATCCATACCAGGCGACCACTGGTCGAGAAGATGGCGCTCTTTTGGCATGGGCATTTTGCGACCTCGGTCGAGAAGGTCAAGAGCCTCACTCTGATGGAAAACCAGATCGATTTGTTCCGCTCGCACGGACTCGGCTCATTTGAACAACTCCTGCTGGGCGTGTCGCAAGATCCGGCGATGCTGGTCTGGTTGGACAACTCGAAGAGCAAGAAAGAGGCCCCGAACGAGAACTACGGTCGCGAGCTGATGGAATTGTTCACGCTGGGTGTCGGCAATTACACCGAAGCCGATGTCAAGGCCGCGTCGCGAGCGTTCACCGGATGGTCGATTCAGCTCACCGGCGATGCATACGTCGGTGACGAAGACGAAATGGATCCGGAGCTCATGTCCGCCGAAGAGATCGCGGCCAAAAAGAAGGCACAGAGGGCGGCGAAGCGAGGACAAGATGCCGGCTTCGCGTTTCGGGCTCGCTGGCACGACGGTGACGAGAAGACATTTCTCGGGCAGTCGGGCAATTGGGATGGGGAGGACATCCTGCGGATCATCGTCGAGCAACCAGCGTGTGCCTCCTTCATCGCCCGCAAGCTCTTCTCGTTCTTGGTATGGGACAACCCCGACGACGAAACCGTCGCTCCACTCGCGGAAGTCTTTGTCGAAAGCAACGGCGATATCCGTGCGGTCGTCGGTGCGATTCTGCGCTCTCCCGAGTTCTCCTCGGACGAGGCTTATCGGGTGAAGGTGAAGAGTCCCGCGGAGCTTGTGGCCGGTGCCTTCCGGACCTTCGGCGGCGGCACGGCGTCGAGAGAGCTCTTCCGCGGCATGAGTCAAATGGGTCAGACGCTCTTCGCGCCGCCGAATGTGGGTGGGTGGCCGTCGGGTCTTGGCTGGATCGGCCCGAGCTCGCTGCTTGGCAGGTACAACCTTATGCTCGAAGTGATGAGCGCGAGTAGAGGAACAGCGCTCAACGACGAAGCAATCGAGGTCGATGCAGCCGCTCTGATCATCGGTCAGAACCCTTCAACTGCCGTCGAACTGGTCGATCTGGCCGTCGATAGGCTGCTGTCGGACGATATCGATCCGGCGCAGCGCGACGTTCTCCTCGCCTACCTCGGAAACGATCTCAGCTTCGACCCATTCGACGAGGTGTTTGCAGGCAAGGTGCGCGGACTCATCCGGCTTGTGAGCACGGTTCCGCGTTACCAACTCAACTGAAACCAGTTCATTTGAACGACAAGATTGGAGATGACCATGCCTTTCACGCGCCGTGATTTCCTCAAACGTGGTTCGCTCTTCGTTTCGATGGGAGTAACCGCACCGACGTTCTTGACGACCACCGCGCGGGCGTTGGCGGCTCAAGACGATTCCTGCACGACGGGCCCCGGCGCAAATCGAATCCTGCTCGTCGTGCAGCTCGGCGGCGGGAACGACGGGCTCAATACCTTTGTGCCCTACACCGACCCAACATACTATCGGGTGAGACCGGCGCTGGCCGTGCCTGAATCGGATGTGCTCACGATTTCCGATTCACTTGGCTTGAATCCGGCATTGGCCCCCTTCAAAGAGATGTTCGATGCCAATCAGCTCTCGATCGTGCAGGGAGTCGGGTATCCGAATCCGAATCGATCGCACTTTCGCTCGACCGATATTTGGACCTCGGCCAATCCAGAAACGCTCGAAGAGACGGGTTGGTTGGGCCGTTTTCTCGATGCTCAATGCTCAGGCGAAGACCGCCGGCTTCGGGCGGTTGATATAGGCACCACGGTGTCGAGACTCTTCTGGACCGGGCAGAGCATTGTTCCAGCGATCAGTTCGATCGAGACCTTTGACCTTGAAGCGGACGCCGAGTTTCCAGACGACCAATCGAACCAGATCGAGGCGCTAAAGCTTCTCAACGCCGGTGGATCTGGACGGGACTATGACGACTACATCAGCCGGGTCGCGATCGATGCCTTGGCTACCTCGGACGAGCTAAAGCGGATCGCGGCGAGCTACGCCAGCACGATTGAATACCCGCAAGGCGAGTTCGCCGATGGGTTGAAGACGATCGCGAAGATCATCTCAGGCGACCTTGGGACGCGCGTGTTCCACATCACCAAAGGCGGTTTCGACACGCACGCCGCCCAGGCGAATTCACATGGGACGCTCTTGACCGATGTCGCGGAGAGCATCCAGGCGTTCATGCGGGATATGGAGCGAATCGGCCGGGCGGACGATGTTCTGATCATGACCTTCTCGGAGTTTGGCCGCCGGGTCGCCGAGAATGCTTCGGTCGGCACGGATCACGGCGCTGCGGCCTCTCTCTGCTTGATCGGCAGCGGGATCAACGCGGGCATCATCGGCGATCATCCGAGTCTGGACGATCTCGACGATGGTGACTTGAAGTTTGGGATCGATTTTCGCTCGGTTTATGGAACGATACTTCAGGATTGGTTGGGCGCGACCCCGGCGCCGATTATCGGCACAAGCGATTTCCCAGCTCTTGACCTGGTTCGGGTGGCCGCGATGCCGGCCGCGTTGACGGCGATGGCGGCCGACTGATGGGCGCTCAATTGCAGCAGACCATCGCTTCGACCACGAGTCCTGTGGTCATGTCGCACACTTCTTGCGGCCGGAATCTTCGTGAGCCGGGTGACGAACAAGAACTGCGATGCAGTAATTGTCCGTTGCGGGACGGGTACCGAAGCATAAATCAAGGCAAAAATGCGGCTGCAAGCGAGGAAAGAGGTCCGCGGCACTCGCCCAAAGTCACATGGCGGAGCTGACCCGTAACCGCGTCCGGGTCTTCAGCCGTCCCGCACGCGGATTGCATGTCGGCGCTTTCTCACCTCCTGAATGCGACCACGGATCCAACCGCAACGGCAATGCGTGCTGACACCTAACGCGAACGAAACCGGCGAGCATTTGCTCGCCGGTGTCGTCTTGGGTGGATGGGGACGGAGAATTCGTGCTTCACGGCCTCCCCGGTGAGTTGTCTGATCGTTACGCGCCGACCCGGCCGCCGTTTTCGGCCTGGATCACGACCACGGACGGCCGCGGCGCGCCGGTACCGTCCGGCCACGTGCTAATCTGGGATTCGAATGATCCGCCCTCTCCCGGATGCTGGATCGCGGTGAAGAGCGACGTGTTGTCGGGGGTGAAGACCGGGCCCGACACCTCCGCGCCGGGCACACTGGTGAAGAAGCGCTTGAGATTGCCGCGCTCCGCGCCCTCGACCGGAACCGCGTACAGACCGTCGTTGCTCGGCAGGTTGCGGGGCATACCATCGGTGGAAATCCAGAGATTGCCGGCCATATCGAAGGTGATGTTGTCCGGCGAAGAGATGCCGCTCACCTTTTCTCTCGGGTACCCCGCGAAAAACGTGCTTTCATCCGTTGGGTCTCCACAGAGCATGAAGATGTCCCAGGCGAAGGTGGTCGACGAGTGGTCGCCGTTTGCTTCGACGATCTCAATGATGTGACCGTTCCCATTTTCAGGGCGAGGATTCGAGGTGTTGACGGGATCCCTGCCTTCGGTGCCGCGATTGGTGTTGTTGGTGCACACCAAGTAGACTTTCCCGGTGACCGGGTTGGTTTCGAAGTCCTCAGGCCGGTCCATCTTGGTCGCGCCGAGCAAATCGGCGGCGAGCCGGGTGTTGATCAGCACGCTGCCCTGGGAATCGAAGCCGTTTTCTGCCGTGAGCGGTTCCTCACCAAAGGTCAACGGAATCCACTCGCCGCTGCCGTCGTCGTTGAATTTGGCGACAAAGAGCGTGCCCTCATTGAGCAGATCGATGTTCGCTGCACGGCTGGACGCGCTGTAGGTGCCGCTAGTGACGAACTTGTATGCATAATCGAATCGCTCGTCGTCGCCGGAATAGACGACGACCTTGCCTGCTGGGCTGACTACAGACGTATGACCTTCATGCTTGTTCCTTCCAAGCGCGGTGCGCTTCTTTGGGGTTGAGGTCGGATCGAATGGATCGATCTCAACCGCCCAACCGTGGCGGAACGGTTCATTCGGTTCCTTGGAGAGGTCGAACCGATCGTAGATGGTTTCCCAGAGCCGTTCGCTCGCGCCGCTGGTTAGCCCGTAGCGGGCGTGATTGGCTTTGACCGGGCCCTCTTCGAGCGGGTCGAGGTTTGCGAAGTACTGTTGGAAGTTCTCTTCGCCCGAGATGAAGGTGCCCCAGGGCGTGATGCCGCCTGAGCAGTTGTTGAGGGTGCCGATGACATTCGTTCCGGTCGGATCCTCGCTGGTTTGAGCCCAGGCGTGTCCGGCGGCAGGTCCAGTCAGAAGATGTGGCGTGGTTGCGGTGATGCGGCGGTTGTACTCGGAGTCGAGCACGACGCCCCAGGTTCCGTTCACATCGCGTTGAATCTCAACAATCGAGACGCCGTGTGCCGCTAGCTCGGTGTCGACGATTGCTTGATTCGTGCTTGGGATGAATTCCGCAATATCCTCGGAGCCCTCGACGTAATCTGGATTCTTCACGAGGTAGCCGGAGAACATCAATTCCGGGTTGGTGTATTCGTGATTCACGACCAGCAGGCCGTGATCCGAGGCGGCCGAGCCAAGCGGAAGAGGAATGTATCCAACGAAGTCGCAGTTGTAGCCGAATTGCGTCTCCTGGGAGGCCGCGCTCTGGTTCGCGAGATCGAGGGCCGGAGCGCCCGCGAAGAGCGGATCGCCCCATTTGAGGAACGGCGTCGCTTTGTACCCGGCCGCGACCGTCATGTCCGCGGCTTCGCTCTCGGGGACAGCTTCGAACGCGGGAGCTGGCCCGGCCGCGGGTGTGGCATCCTGGGCCGACGCACCGGTTAGCGACGACGCGCCGAAAACCACGGCCGACGCGGCGATGCCGGTTCTGAGCGCATCGCGACGGCTAATCCGGCGGGTCAGGATGTCACCGAAGGTCTCGCCGGTTCCCTTGTCGGAGTAAATGAGCTCTTTATTGCCTTCGTACTCGATCATCTGGTTGTCGCTCCTCATTCGATTTCTAACATCGCCATTCGGCGCGGCATTTGGGGTGACGTTCCTGTCCGCGCCAGCGTACGAAGCAACATCGAGCCAATCATTAGCGTTGAATGAAGAGAGCGTTAATCCCTCGTGAACGGCCCACCACCGTTGCTCAATTGAGGTTGGAGGCTCACAATCGGATGGATTCGAGCCGATATAGTACAAAGCCGATGGATATGGTCAGATACGAGTCCGAAGTCGGAAGATCAGGAGTTGACCGTTTCATGACAATTTCCGAGAGTGAAATCGGATCCAACGCAACCGCGTCGATGGGCGTGATGGACGCTATCCGCACTCGACGAAGCGTCAGCAAAGTTCAACCTGAGCGGCCGCCGCGCGAGGCGATCGAAGCGATTCTCGAAGCCGGATCGTGGGCTCCATGTCATCACGAGACCGAACCGTGGCGGTTCAGCGTGATCGCCGGCGACGAACGGGCGAAGCTAGGCAACGTCATGGCGCGGGCCAAAGTCGAGCGGATGATCCGCCAGGGCAAGGCGATCGAAGGCGAATTCGAGAGGGCGAAGGTCAAAGCCCTACGATCGCCGGTGATCATTGCGGTGGCTGTCGAACCGTCCGAAGCGCCGAAGGTGGTCGAGATCGAAGAGGTCGAGGCCGGCGCGGCCGCGGTACAAAACATGCTGCTCGCCGCGCACGAACTCGGACTCGGCGCGATCTGGAGGACTGGCGACCCCGCTTACGACCCTGAGGTCAAGTTGTTTCTCGGACTGGGGCCGAACGCCCACATTATAGGCTTCATCTGTCTTGGATATCCCGCCATCGCGCCGAATCGTGCCCGCCACACGCCCGCTCAAGAGATCACCATCTGGCGCGGCTGGGAGTAACCCGGCGGCAATGCACGGATCTACTTGACACGCCTCAGATGAGTCCGTTAGCCTTGTGTGAATTCTGATCTAGATAGTCGGAATTATCTTGCGTAACGATGCTGAGGGAGGTCATTTGTGCGTTTCCGCAATGAAAAAGCTGTGACGATCGATCGGCGATCGATGGTGCTCGGTGGTGGGCTGGCCGCGGTTTCCGCATTCGCCCATCGCGGGCATGTATTTGCGACAAACGAGTCGGCCAACATCGGCGGAACGCCGGAAGCCGATTCAAGTGGCAAGCCCGTGGGAAGCAATGGCGAAGTCGTCGTTTACTCCGGCCGCAATGAGAACTTGATCGGCGATTTGGTCGCGGAATTTCAGCGCGACACCGGAATCAAAACCGAGGTCCGGTACGGGGACACCGCCGAGCTAGCGGCGACGATACTAGATGAGGGCGACAACAGCCCCGCGGATCTCTTCTTCTCGCAGGATGCCGGCGCGCTTGGAGCATTGGCGACCGAAGGACGTCTCCAAAGGCTCCCCGAAGAACTACTCGCGCTCGTCGACCCGCGGTTTCGCTCGGACGAGGGTCTGTGGGTCGGCACCTCCGGCCGCGCCCGCGTCGCGGTGTACAACACCGATCTCGTCCAATCCGCTGAGCTTCCAACATCGGTCCTTGGCCTGACCGATCCTGCTTGGAAGGGCAAAGTCGGATGGGCGCCGACAAACGGCTCCTTCCAGGCCTTCATCACCGCGTTCCGGGTGCTTCAAGGCGACGACGCCGTAAGGGAGTGGCTCACTGGAATGCTGGCCAACGAACCGGTCGTTTTTGATGGCAACGGTCCTTTGGTGCTCGCCGTCGGCGAAGGCGAGCTCCCGGTTGGGCTTGTCAACCACTACTATCTCTACGAGCTCCAGGCCGAAGAAGGGAAGACATTCCCAATTGCCAACCATTTCTTCTCGGCCGGCGATCCTGGATCGCTGGTCAATGTCGCCGGAGTTGGTATCCTCACGACCGCGAAGAATCAGACCCAGGCGCTGGCGTTCGCGAGCTTCCTCCTGCAGGATGAGGCGCAACGCTATTTTTCAGAAAAGACGTTCGAGTACCCGCTGATCGAGGGCGTGGAACCGGCGTCTGGACTCATTCCGCTTGCTGAGATCGAGAGTCCTGACATCGATCTGAGCGAGCTCTCCGATCTTCAGGGATCGCTCGAACTATTGACTGAAGCCGGCGTGGTCTAGTCCTTGCGGGTCCCGGCGCGGCTCGCCGGGACCCGTGAGGAGATCGTGGTGGTGTCGTTTCGTCCAGCTCAGGCACGTCTGGCAGCAGATGGGGCACCGGCTGGCGGATCTATTGATGGCAAAACGGCGCCGCGCTCTCGACAGCCAGCGAAGCGGGCACCGTTGTTCATTTCGATTCCGGCGATCCTCGTTTCGATTCTGCTACTAATACCTGTTTGTTACCTCGTGATTCGCGCGTCGGGAGCGGGAACCGAGGCAATCGATCTGCTCACCCGACCGCGCACCCTGGAGATTCTCCGAAACACGATTGTGCTCGCGGCGGCCGTGGTCGGGGCTTCGATCGTGATTGCGGTTCCGCTGGCGTGGCTGGTGGGGCGAACCGATCTTCCGGGCCGCATTTTGTGGTCGTCCACCGCGGCGCTGCCGCTCGTCGTTCCGTCGTACGTCGGCGCAATGACGATCGTCGCGGCGCTCGGACCACGAGGATTACTGCAGGATGCGCTGTCTGGTCCGTTTGGAGTCGAGCGTCTGCCCTCTATCTACGGTTTCACCGGCGCTTGGATCGCACTGACACTCTTTTCGTATCCGTATGTCTATTTGAATGTGCGGGCAGCCTTACGGGGTCTCGACCCCGCGCACGAAGAAGCGGCGCGTTGCCTGGGACATGGCCCCTGGCGGACCTTTTTTCTGACCACGCTGCCACAACTACGACCCGCGATCGTGGCGGGAGCACTCCTGACCGCGCTCTATACAATCAGCGACTTCGGGGTCGTCACCCTGCTCCGCTACGATGCCTTTACTCGTGCGATTTACGTGCAGTACCGGTCGTCGTTCGATCGTACGCTTGCGGCGGTGCTGGCGCTGGTGCTGATCGCGCTCGCATTGGTGCTGGTCGTTTCCGAGTCCTGGTTTCGCGGAAGAGCCGTCTATCACCGGATCGGCGCCGGTTCCGCGCGACGATCCCGTCCGCTGCCGCTCGGACGCTGGCGATGGCCCTCGTTCATTTACTGCGCGGTCGTGTTTGGACTCTCGATTGGATTGCCGATCGGCGTGTTGGTGTATTGGCTGATTCGCGGGTTGGACCGGGGAGACCGGGCCGAAGGAATGTTCGCCGCCGCCCGGCACTCGGTCTCTATTTCGGCAATGGCGGCGGTCGTTGCGACAGTCGCCGCCTTTCCGGTCGCGGTGCTGGCAGTCCGGTATCGCGGCTGGGTGGGTCGAACGACCGAGCGTATCTGCTATCTCGGTTACGGGCTGCCTGGGATCGTGATCGCGCTTTCGTTCGTCTTCATCGGCGCACGCTACCTGACAACGTTTTATCAGACGTTGCCGTTGATGGTGACGGCGTACGTTGTCCGCTTTCTGCCGCAGGCTTTGGGCGCGGAACGCTCCTCATTGCTCCAAGTCAGCCCTAAACTAGAAGAAGCAGCCAGAACGCTTGGCCGCAGCTCATTCGGCGCGATTCGGGCGGTGACGGCGCCGCTCTCGCGGCCGGGAATCGCGGCTGGTGGAGCACTTGTCTTTTTGACCGTGATGAAGGAGCTCCCGATCACGCTTCTACTCAGTCCCACCGGGTACAAAACACTGGCGACATCGGTCTGGACCTCGACTGGAAGCGGGAATTACGGTCAGGCGGCGATTCCGGCCTTGATCTTAGTCGGTCTCTCGTCGATCCCAACATTGTGGTTATCGCTGCGCGAGCGCACTTCGATCCCCAGGCAAGAATCGTGACCGAATCAGAATCGCTTGCTCTGCGCGCGACCGGTTTGGTCAAACGCTTCGGCGCGATCACCGTGGTCGACGGTGTGGATCTCACCGCCGCGCCCGGTGAACTGGTTGCGCTGCTCGGACCGAGCGGTTGTGGCAAAACCACGACGCTGCGGTTGATTGCCGGATTCGAAGAGCTCGATGCCGGCGAGATCGAGATCAACGGCCGCGTGGTTGCGACCGCGAATCGCAGCGAACCGCCGGAACGACGTAAGGTCGGGATGGTTTTTCAGGACGGCGCGCTCTTCCCGCACTTGTCGGTCGCCAGGAATGTGGGATTTGGTCTAGCGCGAGGTTTAGATCGTCGAGCGCTGATTGCTGAAGCGCTCAAGATGGTTGGGCTCGAAGGTTACGAGGATCGCATGCCAGGCGAGCTCTCAGGCGGCCAGCAACAGCGCGTGGCGCTCGCTCGCGCAATGGCGCCTAAACCGGCGATTATCCTGTTGGACGAGCCTTTTTCGAATCTCGATGCGGAGCTTCGCGCGTCCGTACGAACCGAGGTTCGGGAAATACTGGCAAAAGCGAATGCGACCGCGATCCTGGTCACGCACGATCAGGAAGAAGCGCTGAGTCTCGCCGATAGGGTCGCCGTCATGTGGCAAGGGAGGATCGTTCAGGATGCCGGCCCTGAAGAGCTTTACCACCGCCCGGTGAGCAAAGAGATCGGAGTCTTCGTCGGCGACGCGCAGTTCATTCCCGGAACAGCAACCGGACGGCGAGTTACCTGCGAGCTCGGCGACCTGCCGGCGCACGGAACCGCATCTGGTCCGGTCGACGTCATGATCCGGCCGGAAGCCTTGCGGATGACCCCGCCAACGGACCAAGTGCCCGCGAACGCGACGGTGCTGGCACGCCTCTTTTTCGGTCACGATCAACTTATGAAGATCCAGCTCGATTCCGGCCGCACCCTAAACGCGCGGATGGGGAGCTACGGTGGAATCCGACCGGGCGATCGGGTGCATGTCGGCGTTCGCGGCGCGGTGCTCTCTTTTCCGCCCGAGGAATCGACGTGAGCACATCGCGAATCATCGAAGTCCTGTCCAACAGCCCCGAGGAAACCCAACGACTGGGTGAGCGATTGGGGCATCAGCTCGCGATCGGCGATGTGGTGTTGCTCCACGGTGATCTGGGCGCCGGCAAGACGGCGCTCACACAAGGAATCGCCGTCGGTCTCGGGGTTCGGGACTACGTGCAAAGCCCAACGTTTACGCTGGTCGCCGAGCATGAAGGCGAATCGCTCAAGCTCTACCATC
This sequence comes from uncultured Sphaerobacteraceae bacterium, assembly GCA_964371945.1. Taxonomy (GTDB): domain Bacteria; phylum Chloroflexota; class Chloroflexia; order Thermomicrobiales; family UBA6265; genus CAYJPA01. The sequence continues at coordinate 31,045 of CAYJPA010000029.1, forward strand.
TCGATCTCTATCGCCTCAACGACGAAGACGAGCTCGAGAGTCTTGGATTTGACCAGTATCTAGAAATGATTGATGGCGTGAGCGTGATTGAATGGCCGGAGCGGGCGGGCCGCTGGTTGCCCGACGACTTTCTGTTGATCGAACTTGCGTTTGCTGGCGAGGACAAGCGGTTGCTTCGCCTCGAATGTCGCGGCGCAATTGAGATCAATCTCGGCGAACTGGTATTCTCCGAGCAGTCGCGAACGAACACGGACTGATGATCGAATCATCTGAGCACGACGGAAGCCTTGCCGCCCGGCAAGGCTTCCGTCGTGTAACTTCTGTTGGTGCTACTGGAGTTCGGCCAGCGCCTCCAGCACCGGCTGTGCCTCTTCGGTGAGTGTCGCGGCGACCTCGTCGAAGACCGGTTGTACCTCTTCGCCGTTGATCGTGATCCGTTCCAAACCCTTGCCGATGATCTGATCGCCATTCGGGATGAAGACCCGGGCTGCGTCCTGGGCTCTGGTCAACGGGAGCTGGTCGACCGCGACCTTGAAATTCGGGTTCGCCTCGAAGAAGGCGATCATCTCCGGGCTCTCGACCGCGGATTTACGGACCGGCATGTAGCCGGTGCTCTGCGACCACCAGGCGGTCATTACGGGTGACGTTGCCCATTCAACGAATTTGAAACCGGCCTCCTGCCGCTCGGCGGGAGCCGAAGCGAGGATCGCTAGTCCGGCGCCGCCGGTGCTGCAGCCAAACGATTCCGCTTTCGGCAGGAAAGCGGTGCCGAAATCGAATGTCGCGTTCGCGGTCATGCCGGCGAGTCCGCCGGTCGAAGCCATTGTGGAGGCGGTCAGACCGTTGAGGAAATCGGCATTGACATCGGCCGGGGTCGTCGCCCAGCCATCCTGGACGGAGCTCCGGTAGAGATCGCCGGCCGTTAGGGCGCCGCCCTGATTCAGCAGGATGTTGAAATCGGCATCGGAATACGCTCCATTGTGCTGCCAGACGACGCCCTGGAAGAGCCACGCAATGTAGGAGCCTGATGAAGGGTGCGCGAACGCCGACCGGGTGATCGTGTCGCCGTCTTTGGTCACCATGCCGGGAGCGGCTTCGATGAACTCGGCCCAGGTTTCAGGCGCTTTATCGAGTCCGGCCGCCGCAAACACCTCTTTGTTGTAGTAGAAGAGGGGTGTCGAGCGGGCGAACGGAATCCAATAGCTTTCTCCGTTGCGAACGCCCTCGTTGAAGAGCGAATCGACATAATCGGTGGTGTCGACCTGATTGGCGGAAATGAAACTGTTCAGGGGAGCGAGCAGGCTGTTCAAATAGAACTTGAACCACCAGACGTCGGAGAGCAGCGAAACATCCGGCGTTTGCTTGGCGGCAATCGCCGCGGTCAGCTTCTGTGCGGTCTCCTCATAGGTGCCCTGGTACTGGTAGTTGACCTTCACATCCTGCTGCTCGGTGTTGAAGCGGTCGACCAAGGCCTGTTCCGCCTCGCCGAGCGCATCGGTGAATGAACCCCAGTAGGTGATCTCGATTTGCGATCCGGTCTGCGCGATCAAGGCTGGTGCGCCGAATGCGCGGCTTGCCTTGACGACCGGTGTCGCAGCGACCGCCGCGGCCGCGCTTCCCTTCAACAACGTGCGACGGGTGACGTTCGATGACATGAATGGATCCTCCATAAACGACGCGTTCTTCCCTGGCGATCGCGAGTCCGAGATCGCTATCCGCGGTTCGGAGATGGGAGCCGGCGCCTTTCTCCGAAAACAGCAGCTGTTGTGGTGTGAGCTGTTAGCCCCTAGATGACAACGAATACTGGTCGTCTGCCCCTCCGATTAGGCGCTTAGCCTTTCGTAGCACCCGCGGTGATGCCTTCGATGATGTACCGCTGCGCCCAGATGAAGACGACCACGAGCGGCGCGATCACGAAAAAGGTGGCGGACATCACCAAGCCCCAGTCCGTGTTGCCTTCGGGATTGAAGAGGTAGGAGACACCGACTGCCAACGGGCGCATTCGCTCCTCGTTGGTCACGACCAACGGCCAGAGGTAGTCATTCCACTTCGCGACCACCGAGATCAGGCCAAAGGTGATGAGCACCGGACGCGACATCGGAACAACATGATCCCAGAGCATGCGAAGGTGACCGCAACCATCGATCCTGGCGGCATCGAGCACCTCCCGGGGCAATCCCATGAATGCCTGCCGGAGCAGGAATGTCCCGAACGCGACGGCTGCCCCGGGAATCACGATTCCCTGGTAGGTATTGACCCAGTTCTGTCCGAAGAGATCGGACACCGTGAGATAGTTGGGAATGATCGTGACCTGGGTGGGAATCATGAGCGTTGCCAGGATCGCGATAAAGACAGCGTTCTTGAACGGAAATCTGAGGAAGACGAGCGCATATGCGGTCAGAGTCGCGTTGGCGAGCTCGAGCGATGTGCCAGAGATCGTGATCACCAAACTATTGACATAAAAGCGATCAAAGGGGGCGGCATTCCAGGCACGCGAGAAGTTATTCCATTGAGGATCTGCTGGAATCCAAACCGGCGGAAAGGTGTAGATATCGCGAGTCGTTTTCAAGGCGCCGGTGACCATCCAGAAAATTGGGGCGCCGATGATCACAACCAACGTGACGAGGGCCGCGTAACCCGCGAACTTGGCAATCGGGATCCTGATTCGAGCCGGTTCGACCGTGCCGGCTGGAAGACTAACTGCCATAGTGCACGCTCGATTCGGATCGCTTGAGCTGGACCAGGGTAATCAAGAGCATGATCGCGAAGAGGATCATCGCCGCCGCGGAGGCTCGCCCGGCGTTGAAGGCCACGAAACCCTCGTCATAGACGTAGTAGACGAGATTGGTTGTCGCGTCGACCGGTCCACCCCGGGTCATCACCCGGATGATGTCGAACGCCTGAAACGAGCTCAGCATCGAAGTCACGACCAGAAAAAAGGTGATCGGGGAGAGCATCGGCAAGGTGACCGAGCGGAACCGCCAAAAAGCGCCAGCGCCGTCGATCTTGGCCGCCTCGTAGAGATCACGTGGAATCGCCTGAAGACCGGCCAGGTAGATCACGGTTGCAAAACCGAGGTTCTTCCACACGTAGACGATGATCACCGCGGGCATCGCCCAGGTCGTATCCCGGAGCCAGTTCGGCGAGTCGATCCGCACGAGATCGAGCAATGTGTTCAACAGCCCGTACCGTGGATCGAAGATGTAAACCCAAACGATGCCGATCGCCGCGCCGCTCAACAACGTCGGCATGAACACGACGGCACGCGCGAAATCGCGGCCGCGCAAACGTTCATTGAGCAGGAGCGCGGAGAGCAGCCCGAGCAGCATAGAGCCGCCGACCGCGCCAACCGTGAAGTAGATCGAGTTGAAGAACACGGTGCGGAAGGTGTCGTCATGCAACAGATAGCGGTAATTGTCGAGCCCGACCCAACGCTTCCGCGGCGAGATCATGTCCCAACGAACCGTGCTCAGATAGGCGCTGTAAACAAGCGGCCAGTATGAAAAGAGACCAAACAGAATCAGGTTTGGGCCCGTGAAAAGCAAAAACAAGAGCCACTCTCTGCACGGAAGATGGCGAGTACGGGCCAGAACGGCATTTGCCGCAACAATTCGATTCGCGGCTCTTGGCAAGCTCAATGCCGGTTCACCCTGCATGCTCACTCCCGACTCGTGGTCGCCTAATACTTGCACCAGCATCCGCGCCTGGATGTATCGAGAAGTGAAGAGAGCGTTAAACTTCGAACCAGCGATCGGGAATGCACTCGCGAAGCCAATAGAGGCGATGATGGTTGATTCGTTGGACGAAAAACGCTGGTTGCTGGCGATCGACACGTCGACCGAACAAGCGGGTTTGGCCGTCACGAATGGTGAGCAGGTGAGCGAGATCACCTGGTTGGCGGGCAGAGATCAGACGGTCACGGTGCTCGCGCAGATCGACCACTTGCTGACGATGACCGGCATCGAAGCGTCGAATCTTCGAGCCATCGGCATTGCCATTGGGCCCGGCATGTTCAACGGTTTGCGAGTGGGAATGAGCCTGGCCAAAGGGTTCCACTTCGGACTCGGCGCGGATTTGATCGGGGTCTCAACCCTCGAGATCGCCGCATATCCGTTTGCTAAGCTGGATATCGAGATCGCTTCGGTGGTTGCCGCGGGTCGAGGCAGGCTTGTGTGGCAGCTCGTGCCGGTCGCTGAGAAGCCCGTGAATGGAACGGCCGAAGAACTGGCGGCAATCATCGGGGCGCGACCGAATCCAGTGGTCGTTGCCGGCGATCTGACCAACGAGCAAGCGTCGTTGATCGTCAGCGTGCCCGGCGCGATTGTTCCGGATGCCGCCTCGCGCAGCCGCCGGCCGGGCGCTCTTGCCGAGATTGCCTGGGCAAGACTCGGGTTGGGCGAGATCGATGACCCGGTCGCGCTCGCGCCGGTCTATCTTCATGCAGCGATGGTGTCCGGTCGCGGATAATACGAACGAGAACGCCCCTCGCCATCGCTGGTGCGCGGAATGGAAACCACGCGGTCAGGGCGAACGGGTACGAGACTAAGGAATCAGCATTCTCGCCACGCGATTTCGTGTCGAAGAGATGGACCAGGCGGACGTGATCGAAGTGAGCCGCGTCGAACGGCGCTGCTTCGAAAATCCGTGGCCGTCGTCCGCCTACCGCCGCGAGATCAGGAATCCCCGCCAAAACTACTATGTCGTTCTTCGCGCCCATCCTGACGAGTCCCCGAACGGAATCGAGCACGCTCGTCCAGGGTTCAACCCATCGCGTTTGACCGACAGCATCTGGTCACGTTTGCCCATCCGTCATTTGCCGAGACGAGCCGGATTCGCGATGGAAGGACCGCACATCGCCGGCTTTGCCGGGATGTGGACGGTCTACGACGAAGCGCACATCACCACGATCGGCGTCGACCCGCACTATCGCGGCCGTGGGTTCGGCGAACTTCTGTTGCTCGCTTTGTTCGACGAGGCTGTTCGTCGCGGCTCCACCTGGCTAACGCTGGAAGTGCGGGTTTCGAACAACGTCGCCAAGAATCTCTATGCCAAGTACGGCATGTCCGCGCAAAGCACGCGAGCACGGTACTACAGCGACAATGGTGAAGACGCGTATGTCATGTGGTCTCGATCGTTGCGAGACACGGACTATCTCGCCGAGATCGAGGAGCTTCGGATGACGTTGAGTGAACGATTGGGACCCGATGTCGAGGTGCCAGATGCGCCGAACAACCCGTGGGATCGATCGGGTCCACATTAGGTGACCAATTCATGAATGTTCTCGGGATTGAATCCTCGTGCGACGAAACCGCGGCTGCGGTGGTGGTCAATGGCAAACGTGTGCTGTCGAATGTGATCGCCTCCCAGATCGCGCTGCATCGTTCACACGGCGGGATTGTGCCGGAGCTTGCGGCGCGGGGACACATCACCGCAATTGTGCCGGTGGTCGAGGCCGCGCTTGCGGAAGCACATCTCGAGAAGCCGGCAATTGATGCAATCGCGGTCACCGCTGGTCCGGGCCTTGCCGGATCGTTGTTGGTCGGGGTCAATTTCGCCAAGGCGCTGGCATATGCGCTCAACAAACCCCTGATCCCGGTTAATCACCTCGAGGGTCACATTTACGCCAACTGGTTGACATTTCCCGGCGCAGAGCGCGTCGAGCCGCCCGTGTTCCCGGTTGTGTGTCTGCTCGTTTCGGGTGGACACACCGAGCTCATCCTGATGACGGATCACCGTGAGTATCGCCACCTGGGGCGGACGCTCGACGATGCGGCGGGCGAGGCATTCGACAAGGGCGCCAGGTTGCTCGGTCTCGGTTACCCAGGAGGTCCCGCGATACAGGAAGCGGCAAAACACGGCCGTGACGGCAAATTCACGTTGCCGCGCGCCTGGCTTGGAGATAGCTATGATTTCAGCTTTTCCGGACTGAAAACGTCGTTGCTCCGGATTACAGAGTCCTATCGACTCCCGCAAAAGGAACCGATCGAGCGTCGAACGGACTTGCCGTTCGTCGAGCATCGGCCCGCGGCTTATTCCGAGGACTTACCCGCGGCGGACCTGGCCGCGGCCTATCAATCCGCGGTCGCAGAGGTGTTGGCGGTCAAAACGGTGCGGGCGGCGATTGCCTTCAACGCCAAGACGATCGTGCTTGCCGGCGGGGTCGCGGCCAATGTGGCACTTCGAAAGCGGCTTCAGAGCGAGCTTGGCAACCAGGGCGATCGCCGCATCGCCTGTCGCTATCCACCCTTTGCACTTTGCACCGACAATGCCGCCATGATTGCCGGCGCGGCCGCATATGCGATCAAGGATGGCGTTCAAGGCGGTTGGGAGGTGGACGTCAGTCCGCGCTTGCCGTTGATGTGAATGGTTCCTGGGCATTCAGGCGGTTCGCGACTCGTGGCATGCGGTCGCTGATGGTCAAGGATAACGATTATGAAAGGGCAAAGGTACTCCTCGATATGTCGATGAATCAGATTCCACCGGGCGCCTTGGATGTCGCCGTGCAGACCGCACGGGGTGCGGGCGAGATCCTTCGCGAAAAGCTCGGCCTCGTTACGATTGAGTACAAGGGTACGGTCGACCTCGTCACCGACGCCGACCGCGCCTCGGAAACCCTGATCGCGAGAAGGCTGTCGGAGGCGTTTCCGGATCACCGGCTTGTCGGGGAAGAGGGTATCGCTCGGACGAGTGGAGCGGGCGCCGATGCGCCGTATGCCTGGATCGTCGATCCGTTGGACGGCACGACGAATTTCGCGCATGGCTACCCCCATTTTGGAGTGTCGATCGCGCTCGCGCACATGGGGAACGTCATACTCGGTGTCCTCTATGATCCGATGCGGGACGAGCTCTTCGTCGCGGAGCAAGGACGCGGTTCCAGCCTCAATGGCAAACCGATCTTTGTTTCGAACGTCAACACACTGATCAGGTCGCTCTTGGCAACGGGCTTCTCCTATGATCTCTCCGAACGCGCTGGTCAGCTCGACATATGGGCCGCGATTCAAGCCAATACACAGGGTATCCGGCGAGACGGGGCCGCGGCGCTCAATCTGTGCTACATCGCGGCCGGGCGGCTCGACGGCTTTTGGGAGCGGCCGCTTCAGCCATGGGACATGGCAGCTGGATCGTTGCTCATCCAGGAGGCCGGCGGAGTCGTAACTGATTACACTGGCGGTGTCTTTGACCCGTTTGGCGACGGCGTGATCGCCGGCAACGCGGCGATTCATGCCGAAATTCTCGAGATCGTAGCAGCGCGAGTGGCACAACGCTCCTGATGACGTCTTGGACGCATCGAAGCGCGGTCGTGCGGTCTGTAGGTCGCATTCTCATCACGATTGTGGAAAGCGGCGATGGATCTTCCTGACGAACAATTCAACGATCGGATGCAGGACGCGATCCGGGGAGCGGAGATCCTGAGTCTCTTCTTTGTCCGGGCCGGCAAGTCCTTGATTTTGGATTTCCGGCAAGAACCGGGAACGGACGCGGCGGTGCTCTTGGACGACATCGTTTCGACCCCGCGGGCGAGGCTACAGTCGTTTCGGCGACTCCGGCCCGGGTTGCCTCTGCCGGAACGGCTGACCCTGGCGCCGTGGACGAGCGCCGTCCGCGATTTTCGAGCGCTGGGGCTACTCGACGAAACGCTTGCTCGCTGCGAGCGTGAAGGCGGACCGGACTTGAAAGGTACGGCGGAACGCGCGTTCCAGCGGTTGGAATTGCTCGAACGAAAGTACCTTCGGGACCTTGTGCGGGGTGCGGGTATGGAGACAATCTGGCAACGGAGCGATCCGTAGCCCAAGGAGGAGCGGGTATGCGTGCGTACGTTTTGATCACGATCGAAGCCGGCCGCGGTACCGATGTGCAGCAGGCCCTGCGGGATGCTGGTGTCGAACAAGTCGACCAGGTGGCGGGAACGTACGATGTGGTTGCGGTAATCGAGGGCGACGATCCGCGGCGCATAGGTGAGCTGGTGATCGGCAAGATCCAGCGCACCGAAGGAGTTGTGAGCACGGTAACGCTGCTCACGATTGGCTAATTCGAAGCGAACGAGGATGATTTGGCATCGATGGTAGACGCGACCCACACATTCCGGCAGAGGGAAGCCGAAACGAACGGAAGCTCCGACGAGCGGCTTCGCGAAGAGCGCAAACGATACACGACGCAATTGCAGCGTCGTGCGCAGGCGCACGTAACCGCGGAACTGGGGTCCGTTACCACTGAAGAAGACACTGATCGCCAGGTGACGATGCTCGTGCGGCACGCGCTCGAAAGCACCGGGGCCCGGCGCGTCTCTCTGCTCCGGCCGATTCCGCGGGGACGCCGCTGGCATGTCGCCACCGTGCTAAACGACGGGTGTTTCTACTATGGATTGGTCGCGCCGGAAGCGCTGGTTTTGCCCCTCGCGGCATGCGAGCGCAAAATGCCGGTGTTACTTAGCGCCGACACGCCGTGCGATCCGGCGCTTCCCCGGCCGTCGGAACTGGGTATCAAAACCTATGTAGGTGTCCCCATCGTCGTCGCCGGCCGCTCGATCGCGGTCGTTGAGGCGGTCGACATCGCGCGGCCAGAGGATCTGGAGCTCCACGCGACCACGCTCGAGAATGCGGTTTCCGCGTTGGCCGACCGCCTGGCGACCGAAAGCCAGCGAGATGTTTGGCAGGGGTCGGACTCGCTCGGGAACAAGCTTTCCGAAAGCAGTGTGCTCGATCTCGTGCTTCGACCTGAGAACGAAGGCGAGGATTCGATCGAAATCACCCCGGCAGAATGGTCGATCCTGCACCTGCTCGATGGCGAGCGACAGCTCGGAGCGGTCGCTCATTCCGCGGGATTGACCTTTGCCCAGACTAGCGAGTTGGCGGAATCCATTCTTGATCGCGGTCTCGCTAGAATCGGACGGGAGAACAGGCGCCGCGTTTAGTCGACCGATTTTCCAAATACTGAGTCGACAATTTAGTCGCTTTTCCCACGGAATGGCCGGTTTCGTCTGATAGACTGCCGGTGCCTGACTCGCCGGCTGCGAACGGGGCTACGCGATGTGGCGTGCCTCAAGCCGGTTAGGCGCCAACGGCAGGCGCGAATGGAGGCAGATGTGAAGCTTGTCATTGCCATCGTTCAGGACGAGGACATGGATAGTTTGACCGAGGCATTGATCGCCGCCGGTCATCGATTCACCAAAGTCAGCACAACCGGATCGTTTTTGAGGACCGGGAACTCGAGCCTACTGATCGGTGTCGAGGATGAGGCTGTCGAGCCGGTGCTCGCAATCCTCAAACGCACCTGCAGACGGCGAACGCAGATTGCAGTGCCCTATTCACCGGCACTCGAACCTGGGCTGCTCTACATGCCGGAGAACTTCGAAGTCGAAGTCGGTGGGGCGGTCGTCTTTGTCGCCAATGTTTCACGATTCGAGCGGTTGTAAGCACGAGAAAGGAAGTTCGGCGTGTCGTTGAGTGTTTGGACGGATCGGGTCGATCGCTCCGGGATCATTCGAATTGCGAGAGACCTGATCGCGATACCCAGCACCTCCGGCGACGAGCTCGGGGTCATGGAATTCGTCGACGGTTGGTGCACTGCCCGCGGCCTTGACACGACCGTCGTCGCCAAAGACCCCAGACGCCCCAACATCGTAATAAGCATAGGCGACGCGACAGTGGGTCCCACGATCGCGATGAACGGCCACCTGGACACTGTGCCCGTCTCAGATGCCGCGGCCTGGCAGACGGATCCGTACACCCCGACGGTCAGCGCGGACGGCACGCGCTTGTTCGGTCGTGGCGCCTCGGATATGAAAGCATCGACCGGCGTGATGCTCTACTTGCTGGATCTCCTGAAGGATGTTCCGCTCAAAGGATGCCTGCAGGCCCACATCGTTTCCGATGAGGAGACCAGTGCTGTCTTCGGAACGGTGCATGTGTTGGACGAAATCACCGCGGGACGGCTTCCTCGCCCAGATTACTGCTTCATCGGCGAAAAGAGCGACCTCAAGGTCCGGAACGCTGAACGAGGCATTCTTGGGTTCGAAGTCACATTCCATGGCCGTGCCACCCACACCGCCGCGGCCCGTGCGACCGGCATCAACGCGATCGCGAAAGCGGCGAAGGGCGTGCTCGCGCTCGAGCGGGATTTGGACAAGTACCATCCCTCGGTGGGCAAGCCGGTTATTAGCGTGAACTCGATCCATGCCGGTGTCGCCCATAACGTGGTTCCCGGCGAATGCAAGATCGAAATCGATCGCCGCTTGATCCCGGGCGAGACGAAGGAATCGGTGACGGCCGAGGTGCGGGCGACGCTCGACGCCGTCGCCGCTGAGGACCCGAACTTCCGGTATACGCTCGTCGTTGATCCGCGCAACGACTACATCCCCGCCAATATCACCGAAGACTCATCGCCATTCCTGCAAGCGATCTGGGAAAGCGTGCGCGACGTGACGGGCAAAGAGCCGGAGTACTTTGTGCAATGGGCCGGCGCGACCGACGGCCGGTTCTACCGGCTGGCTGGTATCGACACGGTCGGTTTCGGACCCGGCGGCGAGAACGCCCACGGCGCCAACGAAGCCGTCTTCATCGACGACCTCGTGGTCGAAGCGCGAGTCCTTGCGGAAACCGTCACCCGCATCCTTGGCGCTGTGTAATCGCCTTTACTGACGAAGTATAATGGTTCGCCCGGCCGAGCTTACCGTACTCACACGGTGGACCGGGTGCCGGTTGACCGAATATGGTAAATCTGCCATAATGGGAGACGTCGATGAGGAGCCTGCGATGGGTTGCCTCGTGCAAGAAGGATATGTCGAACTTTCCCGAGGATGCGCGTCGAGAAGCGGCCTTTGCGCTGGACGATGCACTGAGAGGAATCAAGCATTCGTCAGCGAAGCCGCTGAAGGCGTTTGGTGGCGCGAGCGTGATGGAAATCCTCTGTGACAATGAGGGCGACGCATATCGAGTCGTCTATGTCACGCGATTCCCAGACGCGATTTACGTGCTCCACGCGTTTCAAAAGGAGTCCACACGTGGAAAGAAGACGCCCGATCGGCACATCGAGTTGATCCGCTCTCGACTCAAAGTAGTAGAGCAGGGTCGCGAACATGAACAGTGACACCGCGTTCAAAGACGGGAAGATGACATGCCCAAGCGTGCGAAAATCGAAGAGAGTAGTGGAAACGTATATGCCGACCTCGGGTTCGGCAATCCCGAGCTCGAGCGGACAAAAGCCGAGCTTGCACGCGAAATCAGGTCCGTCATCGACATCCGCGGATTGACACAGGCGGAAGCTGGCGATCTCCTAGGGATCGATCAGAGCGACATATCACGGATCACACGAGGTCGCCCGGGCAGATACTCGCTCGAACGGTTGATCACGATTCTGTCGCGTCTCGACATGCGAGTCGAAATCCGCGTGCACCCGCATGAGGAGTCGGAGCTCAAGTCTTCAGGCTCTGTTCAAAGCATTCTCGAATCGACCGACGGCAGCATGCAGCAAGCGAGTATTGCTCCACGGCCAGAACTCATCGGAACACCTCCATAACCACACGTTCGGGTCAAGTACCGATCGGTCGGCCCTTGAGGTACTTCGTGTACCAACCAACGAGGCGGCGCATCAAATCAAGTTGGTGGTGCCGCTCGACGATCGGGTGGCCCTCGCGCGGATACTTTACGAACTCGACCGGCACACCAAGCGATTTCAACGCCCGAAACATCTCCGCTCCCTGAGAAGGCGGAACGCGGGCGTCGGCGTCGCCGTGCAAGATCAAGGTCGGCGTTTTGCAGTTTTTGATGTGCTTCATGGCCGAGCCTTCCCAGTAGGGATCGAAATTCTCATAGGGATAGCCCGAGAAGTAGAAGAGATTGGCATCCGAAATGTCGTCGGTGCCGTGGTCTGAAATAAGGTTCGCCAGACCCGCTCCCATCATCGCCGCCTTGAAGATATCGGTCCGGGTGATCGTGATCGCGGTCAGATAGCCGCCCCAACTCCAGCCGCCGATCCCGAGCCGGTCCTTGTCGGCAACCCCTCGCTCAACCATTGCCAGCGCACCGTTGATAAGGTCGCGGACCTCGCCGCCGCCGACATCGTTGTAAAGCTGGCTTTGGAACTCGGCGCCACGTCCCGTGCTGCCGCGCGGGTTCGGCGCGAGCACCGCGAAGCCGTTGCTGGCCATTACCTGCGCCCAATCGTGCCAATCGAGATAGCAGTAGTCCTCCCACTGCCAGCTCGGGCCGCCGTGGACCTCGACGATCAACGGGTACCGCTTGCCTTCTTCATATCCGGCGGGGTAGGTGAGGATGCCCTCGATCTCCCAGCCGTCGCTCTCCCACGTGACGATTTCTACCTTATTCAGGCGGCCATGGAACTCCTTGCCGAGCTCAGTCACGGCCTTCGCGTTTTCACCGGCGGAACCGATGAAGACCTCTTGCGGTGTCGTGCCGTTGGCCCAGATGACCGCAAGGCGAGCACCGTCCTTCGAGACGCTCGGTTCATGGGTGACGCTGCCGTCGCCGTGCTGACCGGAAAAACCGATCGGGGTTAGTTGAGCAGTATCGACATCGAAGATGTAGGCAAGCCCGTGTGTGCCCTCAACCGCGCGCGCGGCGACCTTGTTTGTCTGGCCGGGAATCGGCGAAATTCCTTCGATCTGGCCCTTGTAGCCGGGCAGCAGATTTCTTGGATCGGCGCCATCGGCGGGAGCCAACCAGATCGAATTGGGTGGATCCCGCCAGTGACCGTTGGATGTGACCAGAATGCCGTGGTCGACAAAAATCGGATCGCCGGGAAGCATTGCGAACGACGCAACGTGAACCGGGAGCCCACCAGCGGCCGGCACTTTCCACAGATCGCCCGGACCGCAGCTCGCATTGAGATCGTAGCCCTCGGTCGAGGTGATCGCCAGCGATTCACCGTCGTGCGACCAGGCAAACTGCCAGATTTGGCGCGTGCCGTAGGTTAATTGCCTGGCCTTGCCGGTTTCGACGTCGACGATCCAGAGGCGCCTGCGCTTGGTTTCCGTTTCGACCACGATCGTGTCGTCGCGGTCCTCTTTTCTCTTCTTCTCGTTCGCGGTTTCGGGGTCTTCACGCAGAATCGCGATCGACTTGCCGTCGGGAGACCACGCCGGCTCAGAGAGATCGCCTTCGAGCTCACCCAGTGGCTGAGCCTCGCCGCCCGCGAGCGGAATCACATAGAGCTTGCACTTTTTCCGATCCTTGTCGGCGCGATCCGAGATGAAGGCCAAACGAGAACCGTCAGGAGACCACCTTTGGTTGTGATCGTTTGCGACGCCGGAGGTGAACGCTTTGGCCGGTTCGCCGTTTCCTGACAGCCAGATGGCTTGCTCCTGATGCTCACCCTTCTTGCTAGCCGCCGACACCGTGAAGGCGACGTGCAGACCGTCGGGCGATATCCGCGGATCGTTCGGGATCAACCGGTTCGCGATCTCCTCGGGCGTGAATGGCTTGTGCTCGGCTACCACCGGTGTTTGGGTTGATGCGACCATTAATGCAACGTGCTCCTGTTGAGATATCGGTCCAGGTGTTGGTTTCTCAGAGTTGCTAAGTGCCGCGGGATTGTAGGCCGCTAGAGACTGCCCGGCAATGTTCTACCTAGCGGCGGCGCTGACTTTGCTGAGCGACTGGCCGACCGCGATCGTTTCCCGCGCCACCGCGACATCCAGTATCGAAACCCCGCCGTGCGCCAGCACCTGGCGGACCGCTTCGGGCACGTCCTGATTGCGTTCCACCCGAACCCCGAGTCCGCCGAATGCCCGCGCATAGTGAACGAAGTCCGGACTCCAGATTTCGGTGGCCGAAACCCGGCCCGGGTATTCGCGCTCCTGATGCAGCCGGATCGTGCCATACAGCGAGTTGTTGAAGACGATATTCACGACCCGTAAGCCGAGCTGGGCGGCGACCGCGAGCTCGTTGCTGGTCATCATGAAGCCGCCATCGCCGGCCAGCGCAACTACCGGCACGCTGTTCTCGCGGACGATCGCCGCGGCGACCGCGGCCGGCACCGCGTAGCCCATTGCGCCGGATGTTGGGCCGAGAAAGGTCTGTGGCCGGTTGAAGCGGTAGTAGCGGGCGACCCAACCGAAAAAGTTCCCGGCATCGCTGGTCAAAATCGCATCCGGAGGAAGTTGCCGTTGCAGTTCGGCGATCACGACCGCCGGATCGACCAAATCGTCGGTTGCGGGTGTCAATAGTGGCGTCGAGGCCGCCAGAAACGCTTCCCGGTCGGCTTGGTTTTGCGCCGACCGATCCGGCCACTTGACCGCATGGGCATTGGCAATGAGCGCTTTCAACGCAAGACCAGCATCGGACACGATCGCTACAGCGGCGGGGAACGACTTGCCGAGATCGTCCGGCGCGATATCTATTTGAATCAGCTTCGCGGCAGGATTAGGGATCGAGTAGCCGAGCGTCGTCAATTCGGCCAGGCGGGTTCCGATCGCGAGCACGACGTCTGCCTCGAGCGCGCGAGCCCGCATCGCCCGCGGCGTTCCGAACGAAAGCGATCCGAGTGCTAAAGGATGATCGGCGGGAAACGCGTCGAGACGGCGGAACGACGCCATCACCGGAATGCCAACGATCTCCGCGAACCGGGCGAGCGCTTCGCCAGCGCCGTTTCGATTGATGCCGCCACCGGCGATGATCAGCGGACGCTTCGCACTCTGGAGCAGGGAGATCGTCGCGTCGATCGCACCATGGGATGGAGAGGGCAGCGGATAGGACGTGGCCAGCGGCAGCTCATCGGGAGCCGATTCGTCGAGAATGTCGCCCCGGAGCGCGATCGCGACCGGGCCCGGCCGGCCCGAAACCGAGCGGCGGTAGGCTTCGCTGGCGATTCGCGGCAGCTCGGCGCCGTTTGGCGCTTCGACCGCCCATTTTGTGATCGGATCGAAGAACTGCGCGAGCTCGACCTCCTGCAGCGCTTCCCGGTGCCGGAACGGGGTTTCGACCTGACCAACCATCGCAATGAGCGGCGTCGAGTCTTGCTGGGCGGTGTGAACGCCGATCGCGAGATTGGCGGAGCCGACTCCGCGTGTGCCCATGCAGATCGCAGGCTGACCGGTCAGTTTGCCGACCGCATCCGCCATGAACGATGCGCCGCCTTCATGCCGGGTGGCGACGAGCTTGATTTCCGGGGTGTCATGCAATGCATCGAGCAGACCGAGAAAGCTTTCGCCCGGCACGCCAAAGGCATAGCGCACGCCTCGTTCTTTCAGAACTTGAACCGCGCCTAGAGCCGCTCGCATGGTTGTCGTCAATCCCCCGTGATCGAACCGATGAACAGGGTCCCATCCTATCCGCGAATGGCAAGGGCGGCCACCGGCCGTTTGACCACATCGCTGTCTCCACGTAGGATGCTCGCCATGTTGTTCGGGAGTGTTTAGGGGATGATCATGCCGCGATTCGCCGCCAATCTTTCAATACTCTTCACCGAGTACCCGGTCATCGAGCGGTTTGAGCGGGCTGCCGCGATCGGGTTCAAAGGGGTCGAATTCCTTTTCCCTTATAGCGAAAATCTCGATGGAATCAAGGCGGCGCTCGACCGCACTGGGATCGAACAAATCCTATTCAATCTTCCGGTCGGCGACTTCAGCGCCGGCGACCGCGGAATGGCAAACAATCCCGCCAAGCGTGCTGAGTTCCTCGACGGCGTGGATCGGGCGATTGAGATTGCCGGAAAGCTCGGAGTCGGGCGGGTGAACTGCCTGGTCGGGAAGAGCGTGCCCGGTCTTTCATTCGAAACGCAATGGGAAACGCTCAAGGAGAACTTGACGCTGGCCGCCGGCAAGATGCAATCGGCCGGGATCATGCAGGTGCTCGAACCGCTCAATCCGTATGACGCACTCGGGTACTTCATCCCGACGCCGAGTCTGGGATTCAAATTGGTCGAAGAAGTGAACCACCCAAATCTCTTCTTGGAATACGACGTCTATCACGCCCAGCGTACCGAGGGGAATCTGACAGCCACGATCAAACGCGAGATCGCCAGGATCGGGCACGTGCAGGTGGCGGACAGCCCGGCGCGCAATGAGCCGGGTAGTGGCGAGATCAACTACCCGTTCGTGTTCAAGGCGCTCGACGAAGCGGGGTATGACGGCTGGGTCGGCTTGGAGTACAAACCCTCCGGTCCAACGGAATCGACATTCGGATGGCTCCGCGACTGGGGCTATTGGGCTTAGTTCGAAATTCACACATGGGAGCAATCGAGATGGCGGAGCGCATAGGGTTCATCGGCCTGGGCATCATGGGCAAGCCGATGGTGCGAAATCTGGTCAAAGCCGGGTTCGATGTCGTTGTTCACAGCCGCACGGAAGCATCCGTAACCGAGATCGTGAACGAACTGTCCGGGGTGACGTCCGCCGGCTCGCCCAAAGCAGTGGCCGAGCAAGTCAAAACTGTCATCACGATGCTTCCCGACTCGCCGGACGTGCGTCAGGTCGTGTTCGGAGCAAGTGGTTTGATCGAGGCGTTCGGTCCAGGGCATCTGCTGATCGATATGAGCACGATTGCTCCGGCTGCAGCGATCGAGGTCGCTGGGTCCTGCGCGGGCAAAGGCGCAAGCGCGATCGACGCGCCGGTCAGCGGCGGCGACAAAGGGGCAATTGCCGGCACGTTGAGCATCATGGTCGGCGGCGATGAATCCGATGTCGAACGCGCGATGCCGTTGTTCGAGGCGATGGGCAAAACGATCGTGCACGCCGGCGCGGCCGGGGCTGGACAGATTGTCAAGGCCTGTAATCAGGTTGTTGTTGCACTCAACTACGCGGCCGTGAGTGAAGCGTTGGTGCTCGGCTCCAAGGCGGGCGTCGATCCCGCGAACATCGTGAAGGTCCTGTGCGGTGGCCTGGCCAACAGCCGTGTGCTTGAAATGCGTGGACCGACGATGATCGACCACAATTTCCAACCTGGATTTCGCGTGAATCTGCACCGGAAGGATCTCGGGATCGCCCTTTCAACTGGTCGCGAAACCGGAGTGCCATTGCCGATGACCGCGCTGGTCAGCCAGTTCTTCGATGCGCTGAATACGGCCGGTAAGGGCGACCTCGACCATTCCGCGTTGTTGACCTTGTTCGAGGGATTGGCCGATCACCAAATTGGGTTAGGCTCGTAGGGGCGCATGGCATGCGCCCTGTAAAAGGTGAACAATGGGAATTCAACGAAGACGCTTCTAAGAAAGCGTTCTTCAGGCGTTCCTAAAACCCCCGTGACGCCTTCCAAACTTGATACTCAGCGACGGTTTGCTCGCTGGGTGGGTAGGTGCCTGGGATCGCTGCGCCGCTCTGAACCTTCTCGAGAATGAACTGCTCCATGAGCTCTTGTTCGGCGGCGGGCGCTGCGATCTCGGCCGCCAGATAGCGCGGGATAACCACCACGCCTTCTTCATCGCCGGCGAGGATATCGCCCGGATAGACCGCGACTCCGGCGCACCCGACCGGCACATTAATGTCGACCGCGTGGTGGACGGCGAGGCTCAGGGTCGCCGAGCGGGCAACCGCGAAAACCGGGAAGTCCATTCGCTCGATTTCAGGCGAATCCCGTAACGCGCCGTCGCTGACGACGGCAGCGGCGCCACGCTTCATGACCCGAGTGATCAGGATGCCTCCGAGATTCGCCGCGCGAGTATCGCTCCGGCAGTCCAACACCAGCACCTGGCCCGGTCCGACCATCTCGATGACTCGTCGCTGGGGATGATTCGGGTCTTTGAATGCCTCGACGCGATCGATATCTTCCCTTGCGGGAATGCTGCGAAGGGTCACCGCCTCGCCGACAAATCGGCAGGACCTTGGATTGAGCGGCGTCACACCATTGAGGAATGCGCTGCGAATCCCGCGCTGGAAGAGCTGGGTCGTGATCGTGGCGGTGCTGGCCTGCTGAAGGAGAGCAAGCGTTGCGGGCGTGATTGGTGCGTGGTCGGTCACCGTGAATTCCTCCAAAATGCGCGTGTTCGACCGGCGGAGAATAGCAATCCGGGCGTCGTCCGTAAACCGGCCGGTCTGCGAGAATTCCCGGAACATCGCAATCCACACTGATCGGCGAGGGGAATCAGATGCGCGAGAACCGGCTCAAGACGATGTTGAAGCGGGGGAAATCAGTCTCAGGTCCGATCATGGAGGAAGTCCGCACGGTCGGCGTGATCAAGTACATGGCCGCGGCCGGTCACGACTTCCTCTGGTTCGATACCGAGCACAACATGCTCGACTGGGAGACATTGCTGACCCTGGTGCAAATGTCGATCGCATCCAACATCGTGCCGTTGATCCGGGTCACCGATCTCTCCTACCCGCTGGTCGCGCGGGCGCTCGATACCGGCGCGTACGGCGTCATTATTCCCCGCGTCGAAACGCGAGAGGAAGTCGAACGGGCGGTTAGTTTCGCGAAATACCCTCCGCTCGGCCGTCGCGGTGCGGGCGGTCAGGCGCGAAACGCGTTCATGACTCGCAGCGTGAGCGAGGCCATCGAGGAGGGCAATGCGCTCTCGATGGTGATCGTCCAGGTGGAATCGAAAGAGGCCGTCGAGTGTCTCGACGACATTGCGTCGGTGCCCGGACTCGATGTCGTTTGCATCGGACCACAGGATCTCTCGATCTCGCTCGGCGTGCCGGGCGCATTCAACGATCCGCTCTTCCTGGAAACGGTGGCCACAATCGTCGAGAAATGCACGCGTCACGGCGTACGGGTCGGCATGGTGAGCCGCGAGGCGAGGACGTTCAAACTCTGGCACGAAATGGGCATCCGATTCCTGGTCTGCGGCAGCGATGGGTCGCTGTTGCTGCAGGCGGCTCGTCAGGATGTCGAGTTCCTGCGCGAGGTCACCGGCGGATGATCGAAACTGGATTGCTATGACTGACACGATGACCAACATTGAGATCGCGAACAAATTGCGACTGCTCGCCAATCTGCTCGAGATCGGCGGAGAGCCGGGGTTCAAGGTTTCGGCTTATCGCAAGGCGGCCGAAAACATCGATGCGCTTCCCGAAGGACTCGCAGCCATCAGAGCTCGCGGTGAGCTCGAGGAGATCCCGGGCGTCGGCAAGGGCATAGCCGTGAAGATCGGCGATCTGCTCGACACGGGCACGATGAACGCGCTCGAAAAAGCACAGGCAGTCATTCCTGCTGGGGTCGCCGAACTGCTCGCGGTGCCGGATGTAGGACCGAAACGAGCACGGCAGCTCTTCGAAGAGGGTGGCATCGGCAATCTGGCACAGCTCAAAGAGGCGGCCGCGTCGGGCGCGCTGAACAACTTGGCGGTGCTCGGCGCAAAGGGCGCGCAACGGATCGCGACCGCGCTGAGCACGATGGGTGAGCCGGACACCCGCATTCCGCTGCCGGTCGCCGTTCGGCTCGGAAACGAGTTGATCGCGCTGCTCCGGGAGCGGTGCCCCGAGATCACGGAGATCGAACTGACCGGCAGCATCCGTCGCTTTCGCGAAACAACCGGCGATATCGACATGGTTGCTGCCGCGGAGCACCCAAAAGCAGTGGTCGACGAATTCTCGAAGCTTCCGGGTGTTGCCAGGATCGAAATGCACGGCGAGGATCGCTGCCGGATCGCGCTCCAAACGGGATTTTCAGCCGATTTGCGAGTGATGCATCCGCGCCATTGGGGATCGCTTCTTAAGCACTTCACCGGCAGCAAGTATCACAACGTCAAGTTGCGAGAGATGACCGTCGAGCGCGGTTGGTCGATGAGCGAATACGGCTTTAGGCTCGGCGATGAGCTCGTCACCTGCGCGACTGAGGAAGAGGTCTACGCCTTCCTCGACATGCAGTATGTGCCGCCGCCGATGCGCGAGGGAACAGGCGAGATCGAGCTCGCTCTCAAGCATGAGCTCCCGGAAATCATCGCGTTTGGCAGGCTTCGCGGCGATCTGCACATGCATTCCACGTGGAGCGACGGAGTCAACACCATCGAAGAAATGGCGCGAGCCGCGATTGAGCGCGGATACGACTACATCTGTCTGACCGATCACTCTCGGGGGCTCGGAATCGCGAATGGCTTGACGCCGGAACGGCTGGCGGCGCAGCGGATCGAGATCGATCAGGTCAACTCGCTGGTCGCCCCATTCCGGGTGCTGCACGGGGTCGAGGTCGAGGTGATGAACGACGGCTCGCTCGATCTTCCGGATGACGTCTTGGCAAAACTCGATCTGGTCATCGGCTCTGTCCACTCTGGCACGCGGCGAGGCAAAGAAGCGACGACCAGAAGAGCAATCGCCGCGGTTCAGCATCCGCTGGTCGATATCCTCGCCCACCCGTCGGGACGCATTCTCGGAAGCCGTGGACCGGGCGACTTCGATATCCCGGCGATTCTGGAAGCGGCAGTGAAGGCAGGAACGGCGGTCGAGATCAACGGTTCGCGGATCGATCTGTCCGACGTCAACACCAAGGCGGCGCTGGCGGCCGGATGTACGATCGAGATCGGCAGCGACGCCCACTCGATCGACGGTCTCGACGAGATCGTCTACGCGATTGGGACGGCTCAGCGGGCCTGGGTGACGCCGGACAAGGTGCTCAACGCCATGCCGCTCGACAAGATGCTCGGCAACCTCAAGCGAAATCGGACTTAATGCGGTTAAGATTGTGACGCAATGCTGGGCCGAAACCTGTAATGCAGCCCGACCACGGGAAGAGTGCTCATTTCGCTGGCGCAGAGACTGTTGGAGACACCGGTGGTGATTGTGCACTCCGGCGGTCAATGTCCACGCCAGGCTTCCCTTACAGACCTCATGGTCTTCGTCGCCTCAACGTATTCGAGAATGGAGACAGTCGGCGGCACTAAGTGATCATATGTTCGAAGATAAACTGAGCCAATGATTCGGCGCGACGAGGATGTTCTGACAGGAGTACAACCAAAACCTTACGATACTGGTCGGGCGCAAGATAAAAGTAGAACATCGCTTCATTCCAGACGGTGAGTTTCGCGATAGGCACTCCACCCGATTCGGTCCAATGGTGAGACTTGCATTCGATCAAGACTGACGGGTTCTCCGAGCCAAGATCGAACCGATGAGACTTCTTGATTTCGTCGATCCCAATAGCTAGCGGGAAGTTAGGTTGCAGGGTCAGTCCCTCAGTTCGCTGGAAGTATTCGAATGCTTCCAGCTCAAATGCTCGTCCGACATGGGCATTTGATACTGAACCGATTCTTTGATGATTCCCCATCTTCCACCCTCAAGACCAAGTAGTGAGTCAAGAAAATATACGGTATTAGCATGATAAGAGATACCCAGATGTCGCGTTCCGCGCACTGTGCTGTGAGCCGACGAGTAGACAGCTGTCCTGAAACTTCTAGTTGAAAAAGTTATAGAGCGTATGATGCGGGAACGGAACTGCTGGTCTTGGTATAAGAATCCGTTGCTACTTCATTTCCTCCGGAGCGCAACAAACGGCTGCGTTAGCCTGCAAAAGCCGCAGAAGTGCTGCCAAATGTTGCCTCCGGCCCTCTCAGAGCGCCGCCAGGATCGCGTCACCAACTTCCGTGGTGGTCGCTTTGCCCCCGAGGTCAGGTGTGAAGATGCGGGCGCCGGTGGTGGCTTCGATTGCGCGCATGACCCGTTCGGCTTCGGTCGCCAGTCCCAGATGCTCGAGCATCAATGACACCGTCCAAATGGCCGCAATCGGGTTGGCGATGCCTTTGCCCGCGATATCCGGCGCCGATCCGTGCACCGGCTCGAACATGCTTGGGTTGCGCCGCTCAGGATCGATATTTGCGCTGGCGGCGATGCCCATGCTGCCCGCCAGCGCACTGCCGAGATCGGAGAGGATGTCGCCGAAGAGATTCGACCCGACCACCACCTCGAGCGTGTCCGGCCGGAGCACAAAGCGAGCGGCCATGGCATCGACTAACCACTGCTCAGTTTCGATGTTCGGATAATCCTGGCGAACCCGGTGGAAGGTGTCGTCCCACATCGTCATCGCGTATTGCTGGGCGTTGCTCTTGGTGACGCTGGTGACCTTGTGCCGTTTCCTCTTGGCCGCGAGTTGAAACGCGTAGCGCATGATCCGCTCGCAGCCGCGCTCGGTGAACATTGCGGATTGGACCGCGACCTCGGCGCCAGGTCCACGCCCGTGAAACGAGCGGCCGCCAACGCCGGCGTATTCGCCCTCCGAGTTCTCGCGAACAACGACCCAGTCGATCGACTGTGGCGAGCCTGATCGTAGCGGACTCTCGATCCCCGGCAGGAGTCGGACCGGCCGGATGCAGGCGTACTGGTCAAAGCCCTGGCAGATCGCAAGGCGGAGACCCCACAAGCTGACGTGATCGGGAACCCCGGGCCAACCGACCGCGCCGAAGTAGATGGCGTCGAATGACCGAAGTCGGTCAAGCCCGTCGGCGTCCATCATCCGACCGTTCCGGAGGTAGTACTCGCACCCCCACGGAAAATGCTCGAAGGTAAACGACAGCGTGCCGCCACTTGCGGTGGCGAGGTAATCAAGCACCCGGAGGCCCTCCGGCACGACCTCGTAGCCGATGCCATCGCCCGGAATGACCGCAATCCGAAAATGCCTTGCTGCCGCTGTCATTCCGCTTTCTCCTCGATCGTGTCGCCTATTCGGATGTGACCGTTCGTCAGGATGTTTGCGCGGAGTCCGCCGCGCCGGGCCATCGGTTTCATAACCTTTTTGCCGGTCAACTCTTCCAGGTGCTCACACGGTGGGCAATCGCGGACTCCTTCGCAGATCACCTCGCCGACCATGAATCTCTTGCCGATGAGGGCATGAAGATTGATTCCCCGCGTCACTATATTGCGGCGACTCTCGATCGGCGTCAGGAGAACTCCTGATTCCACATGGATCTCGTCCAGCGCCTCCTGCTCGATAAGCGTCATTTCGCGAGCCCCGCCGGGGAGTGGTCTCGCGGAATAGAATCCCAGACCCAACGCGTAACGATCACCGGCCAGACCAGAGCCCGCGACCGCTTCGACACGATCGTGCGCGATCATGGATTGGCTCTCGGCAGGTGTTGTGAAGAGTGCGGTCACCTTCCCAGACATCATCGTTCCCAATCCGTGCGCAGAAGACCGTAGATCGCATGATCGACGCGCTCACCATGAATAATCAGCAGCCCGCGCAAGACACCTTCATGACTGAACCCGTTTCCCTCGAGCACTCGTCGCGAAGCGCTATTTTCGAACGCCGCGACGGCTTCAAGCCGTTCCAGATTCAGGCATGTTCGCCCAAAGGCGATCGGCAGGAGCAACTCCAATCCTGCCTTTCCATATCCCTTAGCGCGGTGTTGCTCGCCGATCGTATATCCGATCACTCCATATCCATGGCGACGGCCAATCGGTTCTATTTCGAGTGTGATCCAGCCAACGGCGTCACCGTCATTCACAATCAGCCACTGAAACTTGCCAATCGCGGTCGGTTCGACTGCCGGCTTCGAGCGTTCGTCCAGCATTGCGCGAACCTCGTCGAGCGTCAGCGGCAAGGCAGGTTGGAATCGAGACGTGCTCGGTTCCGATCGCCAGCGATGGATAAGCTCCGCGTCCGATGTTGTTGCTCTCTTTAGCGAGATCTCGCTCATCCGACGCTCCATTGTGCGTTGGCGCCAAAAACCCTGGATCGGCACTGTATCACGCTTTGCCTCGCGTCCTTGTCGCCTGCAATCGCGTGCGTGTACGGTGGCCGTGGTTCGCCCGGAACCGCTCGCGCAAACAGTAGCATGGTGAATAATGGCCGCCGGTCAGACTCTTTCAAGCGACATCCGCCTGCTCGGCGACCTGCTGGGCGAGGTCATCCAGTCTCAAGCGGGCGAGGACGCATTTGCGCTCGAGGAAAAGGTGCGGGCGCTCGGCAAAGCCTTTCGAGCCGGCAAACGCGGCGCCGCCGGCGAACTGGCGACGCTGATCGCCGGACTCGAGCCCGCGGATGCCGGTCTGCTCATTCGAGCCTTCACCAGCTACTTTCAGCTCATAAACCTGTGCGAAGACAGCGAACGCGTGCGCCGGATCCGGAAGCGAGAGGCGGAGCTTCACCCGTCTCCGAGACGCGGCTCGATCGCGGAGGCGATCGGCATGTTGAAGGAACGAGGCATGTCTGCCTGCGACGTGCAGGAGCTGTTGAATCACGCGCGGATCCGCCTGGTAATGACGGCCCATCCGACAGAGGCGCGCCGGCGAACGGTGATCGACAAGCAGGCTCGTCTCTTTCGCGTTCTGCGCGACCTCGACGAGCGGCGCACGCTGCCACGAGAAGAAGCGCGGGCGCGGACCAGGCTGGCGTCGACCGTGGCCGAGCTCTGGACATCGAACGAAGTACGGGCGGTTCAACCGACGGTCATCGACGAATTGCAGGCCGGACTGGTTCATTTCCGTTCTACGTTGATCCACGTGATCCCGCGGATCTATCGCGATCTCGAAGAAGCATTAGTCGAGTACTTTCCTGAACATCGCTTTGCCGTTCCGAGTCTTTTGACATTCGGTTCCTGGGTCGGGGGCGATCGGGACGGCAATCCGAACGTAACGCCCGCGTTGACGGCGGAAGCGTTGCGGACGATGCGCCGCCTTTGTCTCGAATTGCTCGAAGCGCGGTTGATCGAACTGGCCGGCCGCATTTCGGTTTCAACTTTGGTGACCGGCGAGATACCCGGGATCAAAGGTTTGATTGCAGACAACGCCGAACGGTTTCCGGAATTGGCGGCCGACCTCGATCAGCGGAACCAGGACGAGCCTTACCGGAGAGCATTGACGCTAATGCGAGCGCGACTCCGAGCCGCCCGCCGCGAGGAGCCCGGCGCGTACACCTCACCAGATGAATTGATCGCCGATCTCCGGACTATCGAGAGGTCGCTGGTCGAAAGAGGCGAACCGCTCATCGTGCAAGGTGATCTGCACGATGTGATCCGGCAGGTCGAAGTCTTCCGGTTCCACTTCGCCCGGCTTGATATCCGAGATCATTCAAAGCGGCACGAGCATGCACTCGTCGAGGTTTTCGCCAGCACCGGTGTCGAAGGTGCATATAGCGATCTCGACGAAGCGGCGAAGGTCGAACTGCTTGTCAGGGAGATCAGCGACCCGCGGCCACTCGTGCCAATGAGTCTCGACGAATTGAGCGATCCAGCCCGCGAAGTGATCGAAACCTTCCGCTTGATCAGGAGCCTGATTACCGGCGTGCATCGTGGCGCGCTCCTGACATACGTCATATCGGCCGCCGATTCTCCGTCGGATGTGCTTGAAGTGCTCTTGCTCATGAAGGAATCGCAGTTGGCGGGCGTGAACGGCAGGGACGCGATGCTCGAGATCGCGCCGCTGTTCGAGCAGGGGGCTTCCCTTGCGGCGTCGCATGAAACAATGACCGCGTTGTTGTCGCTGCCGGTCTATCGCAACGCGGTCGAGTCCTGGGGAAACACGCAGGAGGTGATGATCGGTTACTCCGATTCCAACAAGGAGATCGGGTACCTTGCGTCATCCTGGGCGCTCTATGCGGCGCAGGTTTCGATGAGCAGACTGTTCGGCGAGGCTGGGATCGATTTCACCTTTTTTCATGGCCGGGGCGGATCGATCGGACGCGGAGGCGGACCGACCAACGTCGCGATCCTCGCTCAACCGAAGGGCACGGTTCGCGGCCGGATCAAGCTGACGGAGCAGGGCGAGGTCGTTTCGGCGCGCTACTCGATTCCCGAAATCGCGCACCGGGAATTGGAGCTGGTCGCGGGTGCGGTATTGGTTAGCGCCGGAGGCGGTCTCGCCGAAGGCGAGCCATTGCGGATACGGGAGTTCGAGGATGCAGTCGCGGGGCTGTCCGAGCAGTCGCAGATCGCGTATCGGGATTTGGTCTACAACGATCCCGAGTTCATCTCGTTCTTCCAGCAGGCAACCCCGATCGAAGAGATCTCTAGCCTGAAGCTTGGATCGCGGCCGGCCAGGCGGACCGCGTCGATGAAAATCGAGGATCTCCGGGCGATTCCGTGGGTCTTCTCATGGACCCAGTCCCGCATTCTGCTGCCTGGGTGGTACGGACTTGGAACCGCGCTTGAGTGGGGACGGGCGGAGTTCGGACTCGATTTCCTGCGCGAAATGGAGATCGATTGGCCCTTTTTCAGCGCGATGCTGGCCAACGCTGAGCTGGCTCTGGCCAAGGCTGATTTGCCGATCGCGGAACGGTACGTGCAGTTGGTCGAACCTGTTGAGTTGCGAGAACGTATCTGGTCGCGGATCAAATCGGAGTATGAGTTGACCAGATCGTCGTTGCTCCTGGTGACCAATCAAGAGCGGCTTCTGGATCGGGAGCCGGTGCTACAGAAGTCGATCGAGCGCCGGAATCCGTACGTCGATCCGCTCTCATTCATTCAGCTCGATTTGATGCGTCGCCTGCGTTCCGAGGGGCGTCCGGGTGTTTTGTTGCGACCCGTTCTCCTTGCGATCAACGGCATCGCGGGCGCACTGAGGAACACGGGGTAGCCGCGGTTCGTCGATCGAGACGCAGGCAGAAGTGGAATTTGACTTCCCAACGGAAATCACCGCGACCACAAGCCTGATAGTGAACAAGAGCACGGTCAATCGCTCAAAGTAAGGAACGAAGCATCTCCCCGGCGAGGCACTCCGGCTGACGCACGTCACCAAGCTAGGTATCGCTGTGGCTGATTTTTACGTCTACATCATGACCAACTCCGCACGGACTCTCTACGTCGGAGTCACCAACAATCTAGAGCGCCGCATCTGGCAACACCGTCACGGCGGGAGCGAGAGCTTCACTGGTCGCTATCACCTGACGATGCTCGCATATTGCGAGACGTACGAGACTCCCGGTGCCGCGATCGCCAGGGAAAAGGAACTAAAGGGTTGGCGAAGAGCACGAAAGATTGAACTGATCGAGCATGCAAATCCGCATTGGCTCGACCTGGCCGCCGATTGGTTTGGTGAGGGACGCCCCACCGTGGAGGCCCTTCCTACCCCTGTGGACTTCCCGCCGTGAAATGTCGACTGATTCAGCTCCGCTCCCACCGTCATCCTAAGGAACGAAGGATCTTTCCGGTGGCCCGTTTCTTCTATGGAATTGCGTTGAATTTGAAAGAGAGATTCTTCGGTGTCGCCTCAGAATGACGGTGGAGCTGCTCGCACTCACAATCGTACATTTGAGGTTGGACAGAGAACTCAGTGGGCTGACCAGAGATGTCCGTCAAGGCCGGAGCACTCCAACCCACCGTCATGCTGAGGGACGAAGCATCTCCCCGGTGTATAGACCGGACAGAAAGGTAACACTCGTTCGGAGACATGGGTAACACA
>CAYJPA010000030.1:0-56274 GCA_964371945.1 uncultured Sphaerobacteraceae bacterium
GGCCATAACTGGCCGGGGCGGGCTTGCGTTCGACTGCTGCTAAATTTGGCGAATGCGTGAACGATGAGTCTCTCAGCCCGCGAGAAACTTCAGCACCGTTCTGGTCATTGTTTCCACTCCAATTGCCATTGCCTCTTCATCGATATCGAATCTGGCATGATGGTGTCCCCAGATGAGTCCTCGATCGACATTGCGGCTCCCAACGAAATAGAAGCAGCCAGGTACGCGATCGAGAAACTCGCTCATATCCTCGGAAACCACCATCAAATCGCCGTCGACCGCGTTTTCGGATCCGACCACTTCCCCGGCGGCGGCTTTCACGATTTCGGTCATTGCGGGATCGTTGACCGTCGGCGGCACGCCGAACGTGACCTCGACCTCGACCTGCGCGCGCATCGTTTGGGCGACTCCGTCCGCGATCTCGACGAGCCGTTTCGCCATCAGCTCCCGTTGCTCATTGGTGACCGCACGGATCGTTCCTCGAAGCTCGGCCGTGTCCGGAATGACGTTTGCGGCATGCCCTGAATGAAATGCGCCGACGGTGACAACACCGGGTAGGGTCGGGTCGAGCTCGCGGCTGACGATCGTCTGCAGCGTAACGATGATCTGCGCCCCCACCGCGATCGGATCGATGCAGAGATGAGGCTGCGCCCCATGCCCACCCAGACCGCGAATCTCCATTTTGAATGCATCAGCGGCCACCATCGCGGTGCCGGCCCGGGCGGCCACGACGCCGAGATCGATTCCCTGCCAGATATGGATGCCAAAGATCGCGTCGGGACGTGGATTCTCGAGGGCCCCGTCATTGATCATTTCCATCGCTCCGCCGAGTCCCTCTTCCGCGGGCTGGAAGATCAACTTGACCGTCCCAGCGAATTGATCGCGGAGTCCGCTCAGCATACGAGCGGCTCCCAGGAGCATCGAGACGTGCGAATCGTGACCGCAGGCGTGCATGACGCCGGCATGCAACGACTTGTATTCGACCTCGTTCTCCTCGGTAATGGGGAGCGCGTCCATATCAGCGCGCAGGGCCACGACCTTGCCGGGACTCGACCCATGTATCAACGCGGTCACCCCGGTGCGGCCAACGCCCGGCTTGATCTCGTCAACACCGATCGCGTGGAGCCGCTCGACCACGAAGCGCGCGGTCTCGTGCTCCTGGAATCCGAGCTCGGGATGCTGGTGCAGATGCCGGCGATCCGCGATGATGCCCGGCAGAATCTCATCGACATCGCGGTGCAGGTTCATTTCAGTCGATACCATGAATTGTCGCTCTCCCGTGCGAGTTCTCTGAATCAAAGGCCGCACAATACCAAACCGGCCGCGACTCCGCGCGCCGGCATCTCAATAAAGTCTGAGACGGTGTTAGCATCACTTGAAATGACCGTGAAACGATGAGAGGAATATGAGTGACTGATCCGAATACCCGGGAGGGGCTCACCGAAGAACAGGCTCACGATCTGGCATGGCGAGCGGTCGAGCTCGCCGGTGGGACGAGAGCAGTTTACCGGAATCCAAAGTATGCCTTTTCGCTGCAGCAAACAGGGGAATTTGAGCTAGACGGAAACAAGGTCGAAGTCCGGCACGGGGAAATCAGCTCGCCGGCGATCGTTTCTGTGCAAGGCTGGATCTTCGAAGTGCGCGATGAAGAAGTTGAGCTCCTGATGCGCCCCGCAAAACCGAATCCACGCTGATTTCCGTTCGCGAGCGGGTCCGGTGGGCGAGTTGAGCGCCTCTTCGAATCGCGGGCTTAATCTTTGGCGGGCGGGATCGCTTGAGCTCCAAGTTCCGGAGCAGTACCGGACGAGCTCGGACCCGACTGCGTAAAGAACTGGCTGCTCCAGTTTCCGGACTGGGCTGCCGTAGCCGCATGTTGCGTCTCCGATTGCCCCGATCCGGGCGGCGCAGGCGTCCCAACTAGTCCGAACTGCCCACGCATCCATCGCCAGTTCGGCATTGCCGTCTCTGCAACGTCGGGTCCTCGCCGGCCCCTCAGATAGTCGGACAAAATAACCTGCACGCCGGCGGCCACGGGAATGGCGAGCAAGGCTCCAGCGACGCTTAGATATTGTGTGCCCGCCAGGATCGCGACGAAGACCGTCAATGGTGAGAGACCGACCGCACCCTTCATCACGCGCGGCACGAGCACCGTGTTCTCCGTCAACTGCAGGAGCACAACGAAGATCCCAACCATCAGCGCCTTGTCCCATGATTGGGTCATCGCGATGATTACCGCCGGAATTCCACCAATCCATGGTCCTACGATCGGTACGATTTCGGTGAGTCCCGCCCATAAGCCAAGGAGCGGCCAGAAGCGGACCCCCATCGAGCCGTATCCGATGAGCGACGCGCTACCGATGATCATGCAGAGCGTCAGTTGACCCCGCAGCCATCGACCGACCTGAGCTTCGACATTGTCCCAGACTCGAGCTACGCGATCTCGATTCGATTGGGAAACCTGGGTGATCACCAGACGCCTCAGAAACTGCTTCTCCATCAAGTAATAGAACGCCATCACCAGCACGGTCAGCGTGCCGACGACACCGCCACCGATGCCCGCGACGATGCCGATGGTGAGCTGTCTTGGGGGCGCCGATGGATCGTCGAACTCCTGGATTGCGCGCTCGAGTGCGTCGGCTCCAGCGCCACTGAGCAAACCGTTCCGGCTCTTGAGCCAGTCGTTCCGCAATTCAGTCAACTGAGCGGGCGCTTCTTGTTGAAACCGATCTGCCTCCTTTTCAATCGTTGGGGAGACCAGCATGACACCGAGTGTGATGGTGCCAAAAATCGCTATGTAGACCGCCAAAATGCTCAGGCCACGCGGAATTCGGCGTTTCTCGAGCTCGATTACCGGCCGCTCGATCACAGTTGCGAAGAGTAGTGCCAAAAGCACCAGCACCAGCACCAGTTGTACTTTGATGAGAAGATACGCAACAACGAGCACGAGCAGCAAGGAGACCGGTGTTATACCGGGGCGGCCACGATCCTCCACCGGCAAAATCGGCTTCACCGTTTGCTCTCGTTCGATTGGGAAATCCGGTTGCGTCATTCGAACTGGTTCCCGTGTGGTGGGACGTCGCCGTGCGCGCCACGCTCCAAATTAATGTCGTTCGATTTTCCGCCAGGTTTGAATGCGCGCTACTAAAGGCAATGGGCCCGGCGGCGAACCTTCCAGTATCGTGGATCGAACGGATCGGTTTTCTTTCGCTTGAGATCCGGCGGCAAGTCGTTCCATACCGTCGAGAAAGCAAAGACTTCGTCCCCATCGATTACCAGCCGGCGCGCGACTCCAAACGGTCGATCGACGGCAAAGATCTCGCGCGGAGGCCGTGAAATCACCTCGCATTGGAACCACCCATGTTCTGGGCATTCGCCCGCATGAAGCTGCCAAGTAAGGCGGGCGGTAATGCCGCCGAGATCGCGCACCATGACGCCACGCAAATCGCCATCGCAAATTGGGCAGCGCATCGGTGTGCGCGCCCCGATTTTGTCCTTTGGAGGATGAATGCCCGCAAAAACCACTTTGTCTCCGCCTTCGCTGGCTCAGACCACAAACATGAGCCTCTCGGCCCGGTCAGTTCTGTTCACTGATCGGCATGCCAGTCTATCATCCGGTGTGATGCCCTCGCTACACGGTTTAGCCTCACGGGGCGATCTCCCAGTGGTCGGGCACCCGTACTGCTTCGCCATTACCCGGCCACGGGGGCATCGTGCTCATAATGAAACGAAACGGCTCGGAGCCAATCGTCCGAAATTGAAAGCGAGTTCCGGCCGGAATTGTGATCGACGTCCCCGCTCCCACTTCAACCACCAATTCTCCGAACTTGTGACAACGCCAGATTTCCGCTCGTCCGCTCAGGACATACCAAATCTCCTCGACCGTTCTGTGCACGATTGCGCGCGAAATCGCGCCTGGGCGAAGTGTTCCGTGGGCCATGCTTCCGCCACTCACCCGGCCGAGAATGCGAATCTCCGAACCGTCCGGCGCGATAATGTCGAAGTCTGGATTCAAATGCACGGTCTCAAACGGGATATCGCCATTACTCATCGCTTCTCCAACCGAGCTCTGCTGGCACTCTCCTTGCGTCACCATGGCACAAGGTGCCGAGTGCGACCCGGCTCTGGGCACAAATCGTGTACGTTCTTGGCGGCGTGGAATCGCCGTGCGTAGAATCAGCGAGATGCCGGATTCCAATTATGGCGATCTCGGAGCGTTTCGAACCAATCACGCCGTCTCGTGCGTTCTGGATGACAAAACGATACCGTCGTGGAGGAATTGGAGCATGTCCGACCAGCAGCTCATCGATGGCTTGATCGCAACATATAAGTCGTTGAACAGCGATGTGCGCCGGATCGACGAGTCCGTTTTGCGTTCGTCGACCGCCCGCGACGTGATGCGCCGCTTCCGGGATGGGGAATTGAGATTCTCACAGGCACTCAAGGAGCGTATTTCTGGCGTACCTTTTCCGGACTTGTTCGACGAATCGGATCTCCCGACGCTCGGTTCCGAGACCGCCGAAGATTCCACCGCGATGCTGATTGCGCAGTTCGGGACCGCGCGCGAGTCGACGCTCGCCATGCTCCGTGATATTTCGGACTCCGAGTGGGATGCCGCGAAAGAGGGCGAAAAGACAATCCGGGCACGAGTAGTTGAACTGCTCGAAAATGACCGAAGACAAATGGATCGGATCAATTCTTTGATCGCTGCCGGAGCCGCTCGTTGAAGAGCTTGATCGTCAAATGAACAAGTCCGCCGTTCACCATGCCGACGACATGTTGGTTCGCCTGAGCACGAGAGCCACGATCTGGATGCTCGGCACTGGGCTGCTCTCCCTACACGCCAGTGTTTTCACCCTGTCGATCGTGGGATTGGTTTTCTGGAACATTTTCGATTCCCCGAACGACCTCTGGGTCGACGAAGTGTTCCGGCGATGGGGAGTTGTTCTTGCGTTTCACGCGATCGCGGTCATTTCGGGATGGACTGCCTGGCGGCTCCTTCGCGCCGAGCAGAGGGCCATCCACGCGGCCAGCACAACGTGGTCACCTCCAGTTTTGCCCGCGTCAACCCAGCCAGTTCGACCGGATCGGTGGCAATCTCAACCAATTGAGAACCATGGATTTGCTGTTCCGGCTCAACAAGGAAGAAGTTTTGCGAAGCGCGCCTTTACTTCGTACACGGTCTTGACCGCGACGTTGGCGCGTAAAACCGTGGCAGTCGTCTCCGCTTCCGCATCGAAGTTGACGTCGGGTCGAAACGATTCGACCCCGCCTACAGGTGAATCCGCTCCAACGGCAGCTCAATCATGGCCGGAAGGTCCGATTCGTTTGCGGGATGACGAAGCGGAATTCATCGCTCGCTTCGGCGGCCAGGCGTCGCCTCAGAGCGCCGGCTGGACTCCGGCGGCGCCGCATCAAACCCCCGCCAACGGAACTTCCGAGCCAAGCGTTCCATCTGTGAGCAAAGACGCTGGGCAAACGTGGGTCGAGGCGGCGACCGGAGGTTGGATCGCTCCAAAGGAGGCCGGCCCAGCGGTCGATCCAAAACGCTCAAACGGACATCATCCAACGACGAACGGTGCCAATGGCTCAGAAGAGCCGCCGATCAACAGCGCCCCCCAGAAGTGACCGGCCACGCGCAAAACCTCGAATCGCGCTCAATCACACGCGATTTCACGGTTGCAGTCTTCGTCGTTCACGACGGCCGGGTTCTGCTTCACTTTCACCGGAAGCTGGGACGCTGGTTGCCGCCTGGTGGACACATCGAGCTGAACGAGCTCCCCGACGCCGCCGCCCGGCGCGAGGTCTTCGAGGAGACTGGGGTCGTCGCGACCCTGGTCGGGCCATCCGAAATCGACATCGCGCTCCCCGGGCAACCGCTTCAATTGTGTCGACCAGTCGGAGTACAGCTCGCAGACATCCGCGAAGACCACCAGCACATCGACTTGGTCTATCTGGCGACCGGCTTGCCCGCGGCGGCGCGGGATGAAGTCGGCTGGTTCGAACCGGATCAATGGCCAGCGTTGTCGCTGACTGAGGAGGTCAGCGCATGGTGCCGTCTGGCGGTCGATCAGTTCGCCGGCCGATGATTCCCTGACTTCGCCGTCCGGGGTACCATCCGTTCAGTAATTGAAGTGAAGGAGAATTCGCCCGATGACCGCCCCAGGCGTCAACACATCAGCCGCGCCCGTTGACACCGCGGCAACGCTGGTAATCCCTCGAGCTTCCGATGTTTCGTCGCCGTTCGCCTCGACTCCGCCGACCGTCACGTTGCTGCGCGACGAATCGACGTCGCATCCATTCGCCCTGGCGATTGCGGCTGCCTGGTCCTGCTACGGAGCCACACCGGCGAAGCTCGAGAACGTTCTCAAACTCATTCACGAACCCGCGCCCGCCGGGCTCGCGCCGGAGAAGGCCGCGGATCGCGCGGGCCGCCGAGAACGAGCGCTCAAACTTTACGCGGACCTCTTCGCGGCCGGACATCATACGACCCTACAGCACGCGACCTTCATCTTCGTGCTCGACAACGTTTCACGGCTTGCGCTCTGGTCCTTCTTCCATTCCCACCCCTTTTACAACTCTGAGCAGGTTTCACAGCGCTATCGCGAGGTATCGGGCGCGGTCATGACGACTCCGTCCCTGCCGGATTCGCAACTCGCGATCTATCGCCAAGCGATCGAACGTAGCCTCGAAGGATACCGGAGGTTGACTGAGATCCTGACACCCGATTTCGAGCGCGACTACGCCGCGGTTTTTCCTGCTCGCGCCAAGGCGAAGGGCGCTGACGCTGAGCGTCGGGCTGCCGACGCTGTGCAGAAGCGAGCGCAGGAGGTCGCCCGCTACGTTCTGCCGCTTGCGACTCCGGCGCACCTCTATCACACGGTCAACGGCCTGACGCTCTTGCGCTATTACGTGCTGGCGAACCAGCCCGATGCTCCCACCGAGGTCAGGTACATCGTCAATCACATGGTCGACGAGGTACTCCAGGTCGATCCCTACTTTCTCGGCACTTCGAGGTATCCGCTCGATCTGCGTGTGCTTGGGGTGGCGGATACCCTCGAGGCCGAAGCGCTCGCCCAGTGGCGAAGCAATCTGGAACGAACTGAAGCGCAGACCGAGGAGTTTTGTGAAGCGTTCGATGCCGAGCTTGGGCCGTGGGAGAACAGCCGGCTGGTCTCAACCAACCCGAATGCAGAGCGTGTCATGGCCGGGGCCGTGCGCACGGTTCTCGCCGTCGACGACCTAGTGCTGAATGACGAAGACGCTATCTCACAAGTGTTGGATGGGTCGAATAACCCCTATCTCGGGCATTCCCTCTTCATGGCGATGAATTCGAAGCTCATGCAGACGATGAACCATGTTCCGTTCACCTTCCAGAAGCGTATTTCAGGCGCGGAAGATGCCCAGAATCAGCGTCACCGGGGCACACCCTCGTCGGGACCATTGCTCACCGCTCACTTACGCCGGGAGCCGGACGTGATCGTGCCGTCGGCGATCGCGCGAAATCCCGCGGCCAAAGCCGAATATGACGCGACGATTCGCGCCATGTGGGACGCAAAAAACGCCCTGCTGGACGCGGGCGCGTCGCAAGAAACCGCCCTCTATCTCCTTCCGAATAGTCATCGCGTGCGCTTTTATGAAAGCGGTACGTTGCTCACCTACTTCTGGAAGTGGGTCAAACGCCTCTGTTACGACGCACAGCGAGAGATCTTCTCAACCGCGCACCAGGAGGTCGCTCAAGTTCGCGAGGTCCTGCCATTGATTGGACGTTATGTCGACAGACCACCCTGCGTGATGCGTTCGCGCGCGGACACGAAGCCGATCTGCCCAGAGGGCGAGCGCTTCTGCGGCATTCCCGTGTGGCGCGATTACAGGTTCGAGGCGCTTGAGCAACGGCGGGTCATGTAGACGGTTTTCCGGCGGCAGATTGTAGTGAGGCGAAGTGCGGCGACGTCCAGGTTTTCCTGTTCAATTGGAAATGATCGATTCAACGGGGGGTCACGTGTCGATGACGATCAATCGGCTTTCCGGTTCGGTCGTCGGTTTGCCACGACTGATTCTGGAAGGCGAGAAATACCCCGATCCACTGATCTTGATCGGGAAAGTGCAGGAATAAAGCCCCGTCCTGCCAAGGGCCGTTTTCATGAAAGAAATGATCGTCACGGCGTCCTGGACGATCGGTGTTGCCCTGGTTCATGTGGACATCGTGAATTCCGTTGCTCGGGTGGATTGGATGGCCTCTGAATGTGCGATCGGTCTCCTTCGGATTAGGTCCCCAGCGTGTTCCAAACGCGTACGCCATCGCGCTTAGATCGGCGATCATCCTACGAACGTAAACATCGATCAGATCGGGGAGTCCGCCCTCCCCGCGATTGACTGGAGGAGGGACTCGAAAGCGTGAGCGCTCGACGATCTCCCCGCGGACATAGTCCACGGCCCCACTGTTCGGCAGGCTCGGCAAGCGCGTGAATCCCGGCGACACCATGATCAGCCGTTCTGTCAGAGGGTTTTGGAAGTCGTCATCGATCGCATGCAGTAGCTCCTGTCCATCGAGACCTGAGCGGACATTGATCGCCACCCTGTACGCGACTTGCTCTGCCTCCACCATCAGATGATAGTGGGGTGTTCGATCCTGCCGGTCCAGCGCTCGCCTGACGACTCTACCTTTGAGCACCCCATAGTCTCGGATCGGCACCGGCGGCTCCACGACATTCAAAATCAGAATCGAAGCTGCAATAAATCCATCCTAGCGGACGTGGTCGCATGTTGCGAAGCCGCACACTTGGTGGAGTACACTGGCAGAACCTGAGGCTGCCTGAAAAATGATGACCTGGAACGGGTCCGCCAATTCGAACGAGAATCAGTCAGAGCCTCCAGGCAACCAAAACGGTCGAAAAAGCGTTCCTCTGTTTAGGCAGACGGTCGATCACTCCCAGGCCGATGTTGCACAGCACCGGGAGAATACCGCGCACAGATCACGCGCCAGAGCTGCTGACGAGAGGCTAATCCGGGAGCGTGGCGATGCGCCATTCGTTCCAACAACAATCGAGCAATTGCGGACGGCGGAGAAATCTGCTCCTACCGTTACTTTGCGCCTTCGTGCTGACCGCACTCCCAATCTCGACTCACGCGGCGCCTCCGTCAAATGGTCTAGCGTCCGGTTGGGCCACCGCCGAGCTGGATCACTTCAGTGTTCACGTCCAGCGAGATGAGGGCGCAGCCGCTTGGACATTCGCCGCAACGTACGGCAACTACCTCGAGCAAGCGATTCGTGAGCTGACATTGATCTTTCCAGACGGTACGCCGTCAGAACGGATCTCGATCTACGCCTACACGGAGCAGTCCAGCTTCGAGAGCTCGATTCTGGCAATTGATCGCAATGAGATCCCGGCGATTACCGCATTCGCGGACTCCGCTTCGCACGATATCTCGGTTTTTCTCCCCTCATTCGAAAAACTCTCGGACGTTGAGGTCGAGAATCAGCTCCGACACGCGCTCTCGCACGTAGTCACCTCGATTGCCAGTGGCGGACTGATTCCATGGGGATTTGATGAAGGCATCGCGCAGTATGTGGAGCGTCCGGTTAACGAAAAGCTCGCACGGACTGCCGCGATCGTTCAGTCGGCGTATCAGCACGGGGATATCGTCTCCTGGGTCGACATGAACCTGACCAGCGCGCTCGTCGAACCGTCGATCGCCGCTGCTCAATCGTACGCAACGATCGCGTTCCTGATCGACAGCTACGACCTCGCCCCCTTGCGCGACTTTTTGTCGGAGCTCAAAACGGCCGACAACTGGCGGACCGCGATGCGATCCGCGTACGGTCGTGTTCCAAACTCCATGGAAAAGCAATGGAAAGAAAAGCTCAACCGGTGGACGACGAACGATTGGCGCAGAAACTTGGTTGCTGGATTCGACCTCGATCCGGCCAGGATTCTACTCGAGCAAGCGAATTATGCGGCGGCTAAGGCCGCGCTCGATCCCGCGCAGAGGCTTTTCCGGCAACTCGATACGCCGGATGAGCTTAGGGTGATCGAAACGATGATCGGTCAATGTGACATCGGGATTCAGGCAGATTCGCTGATCACCCAGACCCAGCAGGCGTTGTCGCTGCACACCTACGACCGAGCGGTGAATCTCCTCGCGCAAGCCAAGCTTCAATTCTCCCAGCTTCCCGCGGAGCACCAACCCACGGAACTGATCGCCACGTATGAGCAGCTCGCGAATGACGGGGTGATGGCGGGCACGCAACTCGACACTGCCACGCGGCTGGCGCACAGTTGGCGAGACTATCCGGACGCACGAGAAGCGGCGGTCGCGGCCGGCACTACTTTCGCCCGCCTTGGTGATGAGGACGGCGTCGTCCAGGCACAGGCAGTGCTGGATGACTTGGACAAGCGCCAGCGCCGGATTGTGCTACTACTCGCGGCGCTCGCAATGGTGACGCTGGCCTGGTTGGGACTATGGCTTTGGTCGCATGGTCCAACGAATTTGAGTTGGAGGTAGCGATGGCTAGCCGCATCTCGCTGCCCCACATTCATCTCCCACGTCCTTCGATCTCAGTCGACTGGCACAAGGTGCGCACGATTCCGCAACGAACGGCAGACTGGCGACCGCCACGTGGACGCGCGCTCAAGTTGCTACTGTTTCAATTTGCAACATCGCCGTTGTGGCTTTCGACCGGTATTCCCGCGCCCACTCTGCCGCCCCGCGACACTCCCCTACCATCCGGCGGACTCGCCGGTGACCACGTTGGCCGGGCACTACACCAGCTAGCGCGCCGGATTTGGGTCCAGCGGATGTTTTCGATTCTCCTTCGGGTTGCCTGGCTGCCGTTGCTGGTGGGATGTGGCTGGCTCGCTGTCGAACTTCGAGACGGTCCTGATTTCAGCGCGATTGCGTTGCTTTGGATCGAAGGAATACTGATCGTTCCAGCGATTACTTTTGCCGCGCTTGTCAAACCGACCCGACGCGAAGTGGCGCGGATGCTCGACCGCTCTTTTGATCTTCAAGACCGCATGACAACCGCCGTCGAGAACATCGGAATGTCGGTGCCGAGCGCCGGTCAAAAAGCGCCGGTCACCTATCTGCAAATGGCCGACGCGGCGAATGTGATCACAGGACTCCGGGGAAATGCCGTCTTCCGTGTTCGACCGCCCGTGCGAGAGCTCGTGTTGGCAGTCGCCTGCGCCCTGATCTTGGCGGCGCTCTTTTTCATGCGTGGAGTTGGCGGCGGCATTCCAGCGCTCGCCGAGAATGCAGTGCCGCTCTATACGCCGGCCGCTGAACGATTGGCGACTGCTCAACAACCAGACCCGAGGCCAGACCAAGCTGCGGCGGACGCGCCAACCCGTGCGGAGGTCCAGGCGCAGGCAGCTCGATCGGCCCAGGCACAACAAGACTTGAAACATCTGGCAAATGCTCTCGCGGATCAAGCGGTCACACGGTCAGCCGCGGAAGCGATCCAGCAGGGTGACTATGAAACCGCGGCGAATCTCATCAGGGAGGCGGCCGAGAACGCGGACCTCATGTCCGAGGCTGCTCGAGCCGGTCTGGCTGACGACCTCGACAAAGCGGCCAACGACATGTCTCCCGGAAGCGCATCCCTCGCATCCGCGGCTCGCGACGCCGCCGCTGGACTTCGGGAGGGCGGCCAGGCGGCAAAGGACGGCATGAACGAGCTCGGTGAAGCGGTCGATCAGACGGCATCGGACATCGTTTCGCAACAGGAGCTTGCCGATAGCATGCGGCAGGCGGCTGCCGCTGAATCTCAAGGCTCAGCCAGCAGCGAATCCGCCGGCGGCGACACGCGCCCGGGTAGCAGCGACTCGGCAAGCACACCGCGGGACGAAGACTCCGGCGTTTCCGAATCCCAGTCGAGCTCGGGTCAGGGCGGATCGGCATCAGAGTCCGGAGCCGCTCTACCCCAGGACGACGATTCGGGCGGGACGGAGGGTGGGGATCAGTCCGCGGGGACCGGAGACACCTCGGCCGAGGACACGGGTGGAACAGGGCAGAATGGCGCATCTCAACCAGGCGGCGCGAACGCGGACCAGCCCTTCGGTGATTCGCGGCCAGGCGATGGCAGTCAGCCCAGCGATACAGCATCGGGACAGAGCCTTGGTCAATCCAATGAGGAGGGGGCGGAAGGGGCGGCCGGAAACCCTGGTTCGGGCGCCGGGAACACCAACGACAATCAAGAAAGCGGATCAATGTCCACCAGCGATGCAACCAGCGGCGACACTGGAAGCGGCGAGGAGGCCAGCGATCCCAATTTGACAGACGCTCAGCCGGGCGATGGAAAGGGAGAAGGCGCCGAAACCGATCCGCGTTCGGCTATCACCCTCTCGCGGTCACCGGATGCGAGCGGAGTGCAGACCAGTTCCAACGGCGGGGCGGCCACCAGTGGGTCCGGGGGCGGCGTAGCGGTGAGCGGCGGCGTGGCTGTGCAAGGCGCCATCGGTGTGGCGGGTCCAGATAGCAATCGTGTGCCGGCAGAGTATCGCGAAATCGTCGAGGACTACTTCTCAGATCTGGATGACTCATGATGCGATTTGTGCTTCCCACGTTCAAACCGGCCGCGGCTCGTCAAGGACATGTTGCCTCGGGTCATTTGGATCCGGAGGGACCGCTATTCGATGAGGCAATGATCGCGGGCTTCCGCAGGCTGATCATGCTTTCGCGGCAGACGATCGCCGAGGGACTGGCCGGTGAGCATCGATCCCGCCGCCGTGGATCATCGCCCGAATTCGCCGATTTCAAGATGTATAGCCAGGGAGACGATTTTCGCAGAATCGACTGGAATCTCTACGCGAGGCTCGACGAGGTCATCGTCCGTCTCAGCGAAGTGACCACCGAAC
Organism: uncultured Sphaerobacteraceae bacterium; assembly: GCA_964371945.1. Lineage (GTDB taxonomy): Bacteria > Chloroflexota > Chloroflexia > Thermomicrobiales > UBA6265 > CAYJPA01. The sequence goes on from CAYJPA010000030.1 coordinate 12,858, forward strand.
TGACGGTTCATGTCCTGCTCGATTGCAGTGATTCGATGAACTGGCGAAGTGACGATCTCCTTTTCACCAAGTTCCGCTACGCGCGGCAACTTGCCGGTGCGCTATGTTATGTCTCCTTGTGGCACTTTGACCGCGTTGTGATCTCTCCGTTTGGATCAACTTTGGGGCAACCGTTCGGGCCTTCCCAGGGCCGCGCCTATACCGTGCCGATGCTTCGCTATTTGACCGATCTCCAACTGATGGGAAGCACGGATCTCCCTTCGGCAATCGAACATTATGTACAGGCGCGCCGGCGGCCTGGAATCCTGCTTTTGATCTCCGACCTACTTTCAGGCGAACCTCCCGAGCTGGAGGCGCGATTGCGCGACCTAAGGGCGCGCGGCTGGCAGACGGTTGTGGCGCATATCGTTGATGCAGCTGAGCTCACGCCGCAAGCTATCGCTTCGCGAAGCCCCAGCGAGTCAGATCAGCCCACGGAGCTCATCGATCTCGAATCCGGGGAGAAGCTTCGCATCACTCCGAGCGACGACGTGATTCAGCGATACGAAGAGGCAATCGGAGAGTGGCTCAGGGCGATTGGATCGACATGTGCCTCGGAGCACGCCGACTATTTGCGGCTCACCACGGCCTGGCCGCTCCAATCAATAGTGCTCCGGCTCCTATATCAACGAGGGCTTGTCGCATGAGCGGGTTGAGTCTCCTCGCGCCGATCGGCCTCATTGCGCTGATCGGTTTGCCACTGATCGTGCTCTTCCATATGCGCAACCCAACGCCGGTCTCACGGGAGGTTCCGACGCTTCGATTCTGGCGGCTCGCGATGCGTGAAGAGAGCCAGAGCGAACGGTTCCGCCGTCCGCCCGCCAGCCTGCTCTTCCTCTTGCACCTCTTGCTTGTGGCGCTTATCGCCTTCGCATTGGCACGGCCCGCGACATCTCGGGCGCTCGGCGGGTTCGGGGCTAGGTTTGAACCGCGTCACGTCATCATCCTGCTCGACGGTTCAACCAGCATGTCAGCCATCGGTCCCCCGGGAGCCACGACCAGATTCGAGACCGCGCGAACAGTGGCTTCGAAACGATTCTCCGATCTTCAGGAGGGCGATGTCGCGACGCTGGTCCTCATGGGCACACACACGAGCACCTATGAAGCAACCGATTCCGCCGGACTAAAAGCACTGACCGATCAACTGCGAGACATGAAATTACCAGGCGGACGGGCTGACCTCAACGCCGCGCTCAAGCTGTCAAGCGATCTTCTGTTGCCGTCAATGAGCGACGAGGTCGTTGTGATCTCGGACGGAGCGCTTTCGGCCGATCCGTCACTGGTTTCGAAGGTCAACGCGCCCATCGAGTTTATCGATGTCGGCGGAGGGGTGACGGACAATGTCGCGATTACCGACGTCGCGACCAGATCGTCGGTCTCCCGCCCGGGGCAGCAGCAACTCTACGTCCGAATCGTCAATTTTGGGGTCTCAGCGGTAACGACGCCGCTGGTGATCACCGCTGATGGGATCGAAGTCTCACGGAGCGACGTCACGATCGAAGCCGGCGGCAAATCAGAAGAAATCGTTCAGGACTTACCGGTCGGCGCCACGTCGGTTTCGATTGCGCTCGACGCGTCTGACGTGCTTCCGGCGGACAATTCAGCCGCGTCGCTCCTCGTTCAGGGCGCGGAATTCGGGCTTCGGGTGCTGTTGGTATCCGACACTCCGACATCGCTCCTTCGCGCTCTATCAGTTTTGCCCGGATCACGGGTCACACTCATGTCTCCGATCGACGCGGCAACCCAGCCGCCCGGCAACGAGTATGACCTGATCGTTTACGAGCACACGACCCCTGCCACCCAGGTGCCCGATGCGCCTTTGTTGCTGGTCAATCCACCCGCGGACGGCTTATTGCCGACAAACGGGGTGATGTCCAATCCGACAATCCAGCGCGTGCGTGCCCAGGATCCGATCTTGAATGGCGTCGAGCTTTCCGGGGTCACCATCGGTCAGACGCCGGTGTTCAAGCTGGATGCTACGGCAGTCGAGATCGTTGGAGCCGAGGCAGGACCTCTCCTCTATCGGACGGTTTCGTCGACGACCGGTCAGCCGATCGTTGTGCTGGCCTTCGATGTTGCGCAGTCGAACCTGACACAACGCGTGGCGTTTCCGATTCTGATCGCCAACATCGCAGCCGAGCTCTCGCCAAGTCCACTTCCGCCGGCGGCCGTGCTCGGCGAGCCACTGGTCTATCGCCCGGGCGCGGCAGCCAGTTCGGTGGTGATCACTCTTCCAAATGGCGAGGCCACAGAAGTGGAATTCGGAACGGTCAGCGCCGGAGGCGGTTCAGATTCGCTTCGTGAATTCGCGTTCGGCGACACAGGTCAACCGGGCGTTTATGGCGTCGCGGAGTTCGACGGCAATGGCGTGGCGCTCGGACGGGGCAGCTTCGTTGTCAATGCCGGTCATGCAGAGGAATCGGATCTGACGCCGAACCGAGATCTCCGGCTCGTTTTGGCCGAAGCGCATTCATCGGGCGACACTGGAGCGGCAAGCGGACTCTCGGATTTTTGGCCCGCAATCGTTGCGGCCGCGTTCGCGATTCTGCTCCTCGAGTGGGGCCTGACATTGAGTCGCCGTCCTCAACGACGACGACGGTTCGCTCATTCCGAATCGGTTGACCGGTAAGTAGACGGGATGATGATGGCAGGTATCTCTTTCGCCCGAGCCGATCTGCTTTGGCTGCTTCTTGCGCTGCCGCCGATCGCGCTCGTGGGATGGTGGTACGGCCTGAAGTCGCGTCGCATCAAACGATCGGTCCTCTGGCTCCGAATTGTCACTGTCGCGCTCATTGCCGTCACGCTCGCCCAACCCCTCACCTCCTCCGGCGGCGACGCCCGAAACACCATCTTCGTCGTCGACCGCTCGCGCAGCGTCGCGGAGGGCTCGGCGGGCTCGGTTCAGAACTGGATCAACTCGGCACTCGGTTCTTCCGGAGATTCCGACCTTGCCGCCGTGATCACCTTCGGCTCTTCACCCGAACTAGCTGCCCCGATCGAACGCGCGGATCAGATTGGCGAAGAGTGGTCTGAAACCGGGGAGATCGACACGGAGTACACCGACATCGAAACGGCGCTGGCGCTTGCCCGGGCTTTACCAGTCGGCGGATCGCGCCGAATTGTGTTGGTCTCCGATGGGTCTGAGAATCTCGGCACCGCGCTCAACCAGGCAGGTCAGGCCGCATCAGATGGCACACCGATCGACGTCCTGATCATGCCGGGGGCCGGTGGCGATGATCTACGAGTCGAAGGCGCAAGCGCGCCGAATGCGGTGTGGATCGGCGAGACGGTCAATGTGCTCGCCACGATCGCCACCGGTCGCGGCGGCGACGGCATTGTCGAGTTACTGGTCGATGGCATTTCAGTTGCCCATGAGAACGCCTCATTCCTGCCGGGGCTCAATACCTACACCTTCGAAATTCCAGAACTTGACCCCGGATTTCACGCGCTCTCGATCCGGGTCGACGCGATCACCGCGTTCGATCGTTATGTCGAGAACAACGTGTTGCCGCTTTCGATCGTCGTTCGCGACGGCCCCAAGCTGCTTTTGGTCTCCCCGGCTGGCTCGGACCCGGGGCGGTTGCGAGGAGCGCTCGAACGCAAGGGGGCAATCGTCACCCTCTCGGAGCCGGCAGCGGTCTCTTCCCGCCTCTCAGATCTCAGTGTGTTCGATGCATTTGTCCTCAACAACGTCTCCGCCAGATCGCTGTCGTTTGATCAATTGACCGGCCTAAAAGAAGCCACGCGCGCGCTCGGCAAGGGTCTGGTCGTCGTTGGGGGCAATGGCAGCTATGGTCCAGGCAATTACGCCGGAACTGTGCTCGAGGAAACGTTACCCGTTACGGTCAAGGTCACCGACGGTCGTGAACGGCAAAAGGTTGCCCTCCTGTTGATCATCGATAAGTCCGGCTCGATGAGTTACGACGCATTCGGCGTCAACAAAATCGAGATGGCGAAGGAGGCCGCGAAGCTCGCGGTCGGTGCGCTTGCCAATGGCGATCAGGTCGGCATTCTTACGTTCAATGACACTCAGCAATGGGTCGTTGAAATGACTGTTCTCGACGGACAAGCAACGCGCGATCAGATCAATGCCTCGATCGACACGATCAAGGCGGACGGCGGAACTGAGATCTTTCCCGCGCTGCAAACCGGCTTCTCCATCATTCGCAACACTGAAGTCGACGTTCGCCACGTCGTCCTGCTTTCGGACGGAAAATCGAGAACCGGAACCAAGGAGAGCTATGTGCAGGAGATCGAAGACGCCGTCGGAGACCGCACGACCCTCTCGACCATCGCGATTGGCGAGGATGCCGACATTGATCTCCTGACCGAGCTGGCCTCGGAAGGTCATGGTCGATTCCACTACACAGATAGGTCGGAAGACATCCCGCGGTTAACGCTCCAGGAGGCACAAGCCGCGGGAAGCCAGTCCGTGATCCGAGGCAGTTTCCAACCGATACAAACGCAACCAAGTCCGATCATGGCGGGATTCACACCAGAAAAACTACCCACTCTCGAGGGTTACGACTACGCTGAGGCCAAGGCCGGCGCTCAGGTGGTGCTCACAAGTACACGCAACGATCCGATACTGGCGAAATGGCAATTTGGACTGGGACGAGTGGTTGCCTGGACTGGTGACGACGGCGCCGACTTCGCGCTGCAGTGGAATGAGTGGAACGGATACGACGACTTCTGGGCGAACATGATCCGCTGGGCACTTCCGGACCCTGAGAACCGTCCGATCAACGTTTCCGTGGAGCGCGACGGATCCGAAGCGATCGTGAACGTCACATCGACGGGTCGCGACGGTGATTATGTCGACTTGGCGGCGACCACGGCGACAATCACGGGCCCCGACGGTGCAATAACCTCTGACATCCCGCTGTATCAGTCAGGGCCCGGAGAGTATCAGTTCCGAATCGCCGCGCCCGAAGCGGGAGCGTACGAGATCTCACTCCAACAACAGCGTGGCGCTGAGCCGATAGATGAATCGTCCAGTTTCAGTATGCCCCCCTCCCCCGAACTACAACCGAACAACGACGGTACTGCATTGCTTTCCGCGATTGCGGCAAGAACCGGCGGCCGGGTGCTATCGCTTGACGATCCCGGCTCCGCGTTCACGTCGGAAGGGCTGACCGGCACCGCGCTTCGAACGTACCGCCCTATCTGGTATCTGCCGCTGATCTTGGCGTTTGTGCTCTTCCTCTCGGAGTTGTCGATCCGGTTCGACTTCGCCAAACGCATGCGGTCGGCCATGGCAATCTAGAGCCCCATTATCAAGATTTAATGGCGGAATCGGTTTGAAACGTGTCGGGGTTGACCGCCAACTTTCCACGCCTGGACTTGCAAGTTCCGTTATGCACTGGCGTTGACGGCACGATTCTATGCCTCTGCCCACAGAATGAACCCCCGCGGCGAAAAATGGGAATATCTCGAGCCGCCTTGCTCCGGACACGGCGTCCAATTTGCTCAATTCCGGTGCGAGACATTCAGTCGGTTTTTGTTCTCCCCTCGTCCACTCTTCGCCCAAGGTCGCGCAATAGCTACACTGCGTTCTGCATGTCCATCGATGCGACCGGACGGAGCTCGCTTTGATTACGATCAACTTGCACGTCGACGGAACAACCTTCGAAGACGAGACGCCGATTCATGCGATCAGCGAGGTGCTCAACAATCCTGACGAGCTGCTCTGGATCGACGTAAACGCACCAACGACCGAAGATCTCGCTCTACTCCGACAGGAGTTCAATTTCCATCCGCTTGCGATGGAAGACATCGTCAATTTCGAGCAACGCCCGAAACTCGACACGTACGAGGATTTCGCGCTTCTCTTCTTCAAGGCGCTCATTCCTTGCGACGACGCGAATCGAACCGTGGATCTTGCACAGATCGGTCTCTTCTTCGGCCACAATTATGTCGTCACCGTGCACGAACGGCCCATTCCCGCGCTGGACAACATGAATCTCCGCTGGAAACGACATGCCGAACAGGTTGGGACCCATTCTTCCGGTATGCTGCTCTATTCGATCCTCGATGCGATCGTCGATGATTACTTCCCGGCGCTCGATGAAATCTCCGATCGCATGGCTTCGCTCGAGGAGCGTGTGTTCGATCAGTTCGATCGGGAGTGCCAGGAGGATATCTTCCGGCTCAAAAAGGAGCTGGTTGCGATCAGGCGTGTTGTCGCACCCGAACGCGAAGTGCTGAACATCCTGCTGCGACGCGACACCCCGATCTTCGAGGCGGACGTCCTGGTCTATCTCCAGGATGTCTACGACCACATCTTGCGTGTCACCGATGAATCCGACACCTACCGCGACTTGCTCTCAAGCGCGCTCGAGTTTCACCTGGCGTCCATATCGAACCGCCTAAATCAAGTAATGAAGACCATGACCGCGCTTTCGGTCGTGCTGATGAGCACGACGCTCGTCGCTAGCATTTACGGCATGAACTTTGTGCACATCCCGGAACTGAGATGGCAGTTGGGTTATGTCTGGGCAATTGGATTGATGCTGGCAATTGGCGGCGGCGTCTTCTCGATCTTCCGGCGGCACGAATGGATCTGAACCGCATTTCAGCCTAGCCGCTAGAGATAGTCGTCGTCGTCCGGGTCGGCGTACGGTTCGTCGATCGTACCCCGAGGAGCAGCGGGCTTTGCCACGGGCAATCGAACGGCCGATTCGATATCCACCCGGGTGGACGATTCTTTGAGGCGAACGCCGATGGGAACGAGTGAGGCAATCCAGGCCGCCGCGAGATCCGCCCAGTCGTCAAGGTATTCGTAGAGACCGTGCGAACCACGGGAGTACCAGACGAGCGTGGCCAGCTCGCCGGCCGCGGATGCGAGATGAAGCGCTTCTTCCGGTGGCACGACGAGATCCCGGCCGGCGCCAAAGACAAGCAACGGACATCGTAGCTTGCCAATGACGTCTGCCAACGAGAACTCGGAGAGGAGGTCCTCGATCCATTCCGGATCCCGGGCCAGCAACAAGAGCTGCTGCCGCACAATTGGATTGACATAATGTACCCACGCACGTGGTTCGTATGGAGGTGTCACGGCAACGCATGCGGCGATCCGGCGGTCAAGCGCAGCTGACTTGATCGCGACCGATCCTCCCAGACTGAACCCAAGGAGCACGATCGACTCGGGATCGAGATCCGGTTCATTCTCGACGAACGCGAAGATGCCATCCGTCACATCGTCGCAGTCCGCTGTCAACAAGACGTGCGAGGCCTCGCCCGTACCAGGCCAATCCAGGGTCATGACCGCGATCCCACGCTCCAGGAAATGATCCGACCAGAGCAGAAGCTCCTCCTTGGTCGTCGTCGCCCCATTGAAGAGCACAACAAGCGGATGTGGACCAGTGTACTGAATTGGCTTCGAGATGTAAGCGGGGAGCTCGCTCGTGCGCCAGGCGATCGAAATCCGACGGGTTTCAGGCAGCATCCGCGACGCCGCCTGGGCAAATGCCGCTACTCCCGCGGCTTTGAGGGTGCGCACCGTCCTAGGGTCGTCGTCGGTCACGAAGTGGGCGGCGTGATAGCACATCGCGGCCTGTCGCCGTGCAACTGCTGCCTCATACCAGCGGCCCTCTAAATCCTCGCGACGCGCTTCGCTGAGAAACCGCTGGGCGCTCTTGTTCCACGCCGCCATCCAATCGCCAAGCCCACGAACCTCGCCGAGCGTGCGGTCGACGGTCTCCCGTGGGATCCGCATCGCAATGAATCGCGCACGAAAAGAGAGGGGGATCTGGCGGGCAGTTCTCAGTTTCAGAAAGAGATCGATCCGTCGCGGTGAAAGACGCGTCGAAAGACGCCAGAGATCTGACGATCGACTCCAGAGTATCGGATCTTCAACACCACGGCCGCCGCGGTCCATCATCGATCACTGCCCGTGTCGCCGGTCATCCGGCAGGCGATGTCCACGATCTCTGTCGCGACCGCGCAATCGCATCGTTCAAAAGCAATCGGTCGTCCTCGAAACGGCACACAAAGACCAGTCGCTCAATCCGCGATCCGGGTCGTCGAACGTACTTGACCACGGTGTCGACCAGCGATTGCGCCACGGAGGCGCGTTCTTCCTCCGGCGCTTCGGAGCTGACGCCGATCATCGGCATGGCGACCGAATGGAGCCGACGTTGCGTCGCCAGTTTCAAAGCCGCGTCGACCGCTCTGATCACGGTCGTCATCCGTGGAACATCCCCGAGTCCGGGCACAATTGCCGCATGAATCACAGATTCGATGCCGCGCTTCTGCAGTTTTCCGGACGAGGTGATGATTGCTTTGCCGAGCTCGATCGGTGCCCGTTCCATCGCCTCGCGCTCGATGTTCTGGCCGCCCGCAAAGCGAATCGAGCTAGCCGAGCCCGCGCCCATCACGCCGCGACTATTCGCTGGATAAACGATCGCCTGAACCGGCTGATCGATCAATTCCCCAACGACGGCGTCGATCAACGTGCTTCCGAATCGAATCCCACGACTGAGTTCCGTCTCGCTCATTCCGTCTCCCCGCGGGCGATCTCGCACCGAGCGAGCCTGGGGAGTCTACCACTGAGGCTGCCGAATTCGACAATCGGATCAAAGCGTCAATTCAAGTCGACGTCGACATAATGCTCCTCGCGTCTAGCCGATCACGGTTCGAGGATTCAGAGAACGGATCAGATGAACGCTTCCGGCTGGATGAGATTCAGCGTGGTCATTTCACCCATCTCCAGATAACGAATGCCATCTTGTGCCCAATGGACGTGACCGATGTACGCCCCGGTTGTTCCCGACGCTTCTGAGATGAGCGAGCCATCCTCCGTGGAGTAAATTCGGAGCGATACCCCGTCCGCAACGACAATCTCCTCGCCGGACGGGCTGAAGGCGAAGCCTGAGACGCCATCTGGATACTCTATGATCGCCTGAGCGCTTCCAGGACTGGAGGTAGGGGCCACAACGACCTGAGTGCCCACTGAATAGGCCATCAACGACCCAAACGGGCTCAGGATTGGTTCGCCCACAAATCCTGCGGTGTTCGACCCGAAGTCGATCTCGTTGCCAGCGGGATCGATGAAGAGCCAAGATGAAGAAGTCGGAATGAGCACGCCATCGAGTGTTGCGAGTGGTTGATCGCCACGGTACTCGAATCCTTCAGCACTCCAGATGACTTCGTCGTGCTCACCGTTCCACTCAGCTTTGTGAAGCTCGACATATCCAGAGTTGTCCGGAAAGGTGCGCAGGTAATAGAGACTCGCGCCGACCCAGCCAATCGCGATGTCGTCGACCGGGACATCTTCGTCCGGACTTACGCTCACGGTGTAGATCAACTGATCCTCGCGATCCCAAACGGCCACCGTGCCCGAGTTGAGATCGGTGTAGAGCAGGACCAATCCCAGCGGGGACCAAACCGGATTCCAGGCGGCCCCCAGGGACTGGATCAGGGTACCGTCTGGATCGGCGACCACCAACGCGGCATCCGGGCCGGTCACGATGAATGCTTCCAAATCCGCCGGCATGTGAAGACCGCCGGCAGGAGCCGAAAAACCGCTGCCGATTTGGCCAAGGACTTCGGCATCATCGAGCGGGCCCGCTTCCTGGGTTATTTCCTCGGTCACCTCGGATGCCGGCGTTTCCTCGTCGACGGTTTCGGTTTCGCCTCCCGTTGGCTGAATCCTGGTGGCGCTTGAATCGTCAGACGTGGGCTCCTCGGCCGGCGCTACGTCTTCAATCGTAACCTCTGGCTCAGACGTGGCCTCGTCGACGCCGGCATTCCCTTGACCGTTCACGGGTTCGATTGTCGGGGGAACGAATTCGGTTGGCTCTTCCGTCGCGGTTGGCGTTCGAGTCGGCGGCCTGGGAGTGTTAGTCCCCGTCGGTTCAGGCGTGTTGGTCGGCCGCGGAGTATTGGTTTCGGTTGGCTCAGGAGTTTCCGTGGGCCGAGGGGTGCGTGTTGCGGTCGGTTTAGGCGTATTCGTCTCCGTTGGCGTCTCCGTTGGCGTGCTGGACGCTTCGGACGTGTTGGTTTCCGTCGGTTCAAGGGTCGCCGTCTTGGCCGGCGTAGCAGTTGGCTCCTCAGTCGGTTCATCCGTTGGCGTTGCGGTCGCGCTCGGTGGCGCCTGAGTTTCCGTCGGTTCAGGAATCGACGTCGCGGTGTCGACAGTCGTGCTGGTCGACGTGGCGGTCGGTGATGGCTCGGCAGTCGGCTCATTCGTCGCGGTTGATGTCGGGGTCTCAGTTGGCGCCCGGGTCGGTTCGGTTGTCTCAACCGGCTCAGCCGTGGCTGAAGCGGTGGGCTCGAGCGTCGCAGTTTCCGTTGGCACCACGTTCACACTAATCGCTGTTGACGGGTCGTCCGCCGCACGTGTGACGAATGGAGCCTGGGTCGGGACAAGATAATCCTGTGTGGCGGTTTCAGTTACGGTCGGAGTGCCCGTGCCAAACATCGAAATGTCGGTCGAGCTTGCCGCGGGAATTGGCGTTCGATTCGAGCCAGTTCCGTTGTCGCCACGTAGTATCAATGTGAAGGTCACCGCGGCCACGAGCACGAGCGCGGACGCCATCGCCGGCATCGCGCCCCAACGGCCACTGACCATGATCCGGCGGAATCGCGTCCAGGGCGATTGCCCTTCGGCGATCCGCTCGCGCACCTGACGTGAAACCGTTGGGCTCGCGGGCAGCATCGGAAGCGTTCGCAATCCCCGCGACATCGACTCGATCCTGCTGGCGAAGGCGCGGCATGAAGGGCAGGTCGACAGATGCGCAAGCAAAGTGCGGTTCTGCTCGTGCGGAATCGGGGCGTCCAGCCTGGCCGACAAGAGTTGCTCGGCTTCGACATGGCTCAGCCGCGGCAATCCGTTGGTGCCTTGGCTGCCGGGAGTGCTCACCGCTCACCCTCCGCATCCCCGGCAACATCGTCATCGACGCCGCCTGGACCGCCATAAATAACGGCAAAGGCCTTGCGAGCGCGGAACAATCTCAATTTTGCGGCGTTTTCGGTGATGTCCAAAGCCTGGGCGGTTTCCGCGAGCGAAAGTCCTTGATAATGCCGCAGCAACAACACCGCCGCGTAATGCTGCGGGAGCTGCGCGAGAACATTTTCGACATCGTGCCTGCGGCCGACTGAGCGCTCAATGTTCTCACCAGTCGAATGGTCCTGACCGGCGAGAAATGGAACCCAGCGCACAAGCTTCCTGCGCCGGAGATGCGAGATCGCGGTATTGGTGGCGATGCGGTAGAGCCAGGCCTTGAACGCCAGGTCCGGCCTGGTGTTTGGGAGGGCGCGATAGGCTTTGACGAAGGCATCTTGGGCCAGGTCTTCGGCCAGCGCCCGGTCACCCACCATGCGGTGCAGGTAGTTGAGCACCGGGGCATGATATCGTTCGAACAGCCGCTCGAAAGCAACCGGATCTCCCGCACGGGCTCGCCCGACGAGATCACCGTCGTCCGCCACAACGTTGCTCCCCGCCCGCGCGCCGGCCGCGCTCCCTACCCATGTCATTGCGTGGTCCATGACGACGATCGTCCCTTCCTCTCGCACCCCAGAACGCGCCGGTCACCGGTCTGGTTTCGCCGCCGCGCTCTAGGTGATCAAGGTCAGGACCGTCCGTCATCAACATCGTCATGGCAGGATACCAGAAAGGCCGGGATTCCCAGCAATCTGGCCGTGCTGGCCATACCACGGTCTCAGCATCAACGTGTGCTCCTTGTTGTGCTCCTTCGCGAAATACCCGCGTACGTTCCACGTGGAACGCCCAGTTCAAAGTGTTCGTACAGTGGTTGACCGGCGATGCGGGCACTGGATTGGCAGCAACGTGTTACCGTGATGCGGCTGTGTGATCGAGCTAGAGGAAATCGTCGATGGCACTGGTAACAATCGGTGAAACAGAGTCCGGGGGCAGCTTCAAACTCTCCCAGAGCGGCCTACTCGGGCAAACGCGCCTCACCGCGGAAGCTCCCGGGTTCACCACATTGCTTACTGCCGGACTCGCCGGATATCTTGCAGCCGTCCAAACCGGTTCACCTCTGGTACGTCGTTCCAGCGGCCGCGCGGTTTCAATTCGCGCCGAAGCGAGCACCAGCGGAGAACTTTTTGCGGGTCTCATCGCGGCTACGCTCGATCGGCTGGAAGCGCTCGAGATTGCCGCATCGATCGTGAGGATCGATGGCGTCGTGCGATCGGACTCGGGACGAATTGCGTGGGGCCAGCTCGAGATCGCCGACGTTCGCGCTGGCAACCGGCGATCGCTTTCGGTCGCCGCGGCCCCCATCATCGTCGAGGTTGAAGGGCGCTATACCCTGGAAGTTTTACTCGACCGCGGGTAACAATTTGGTCCACCCAGGTGGACGCTGAATCGACGGCATGTCGGGCTGGATCGCTTTTCTGGGAAACATGCCTGGATGAGAACTTTCGAGACTGCTCGGGAGCCGGTTGCAGCCCCAGGTCAGCGGACGAGATTTCCGCGGCCGCACGCAGCATCAACGCAATCCGGACCGAGAAACGATCCGACATGAAACCAAACGCGCGCGCTTTCCTGAGTGAGGGAAGATCCCTCGCGAATTCGAGCGCGGATCGAAGCAGAAGTGTGAACGCCGGATCTAGCAAGAGTGAAGGTGATCGCGATCAACGTCCAGCTCGAGCGGAGGCGATGCCCGCGATGATTGCTCCAAACGCGAACACCAACATCAAAAGCGCGAATAGAGTAAAGCCGCCGCGTGCACGCACCGCCCGTTGCTCTTTCGTGATGTAGCGCTGCCGCAGGAGCGAGATCGCGAAAAGAGCCGCGCCGCCGCCGATGCCGAACCAAACCAACGATTGTGCGCCCAAGCGAAACACTCCCCACAAAGTCGAGCCCGCCGAATGCAACTCGCGGAGATCATACGCCGTCTACCGGTTGTGATCGGTCATCAGATCACGAACGGTCAGATCTTCGCGAACCTCGCGCACGCCCTGAACCCGAGCCGCTACGGACTCCGCGTTCTCCGCATCGTCCATGGTAGGCACTTCGCCAGTCAGGTAGACGATCCGATTGCGGGTATGGGTCTGAACCTCCAGATCCGTCGTGAGCGCGTCCTCGCGCAACTCCCGTCGCACGTCCTCAGTGATCTCGTCATCCCCACGCTCGTTGGGTTCGGAAATCTCTTCGTCATCCATTGAAGTGGGCTGATATCCGCCAATGACTTCGACATCATTTCCAGTCAGAGACCGATTCCCGAGTACCGGGTCTGTCGGCGGAAAGAAGGGCAGACCTTCCTCCGCGGCTTGTTCACTGTACGTTGAACCGACGTCGAAGATGGTGCTGGTGTCGGTGACGGGTGTGTCGATGTGATACTCGCTCGATGGAGACATCGAGGCATCGTATTCGATGTCCAGGACTTCGATCGCGTCTTCGATCGTGAGACCCAGACGACCGGCGACCGTGGTTCCGAGATCCAGTGCGGCGACTCGCATCTCCGCGGAGTCGACCTCGCCGGAAAGAATCAAGTTGCCGTCCCGTGACTCGACCGCGACATAGATGCCTGCCGCTTCAAGCACCTCGGAGAGATTCCCAAGCTCTGTCTGGGTCCGGTCCGGCGTTTGGGGTGCGCTCATTTCGTTGCTCCTGTCCATCGAGCGATCTCATCGCTCTTTCCATGCAAGGATCGCTCCAAGACACACGGCTAGATACTGAATATTCACCCGTAAACGTAACAGAAGCGCAACGATTTCCAGTGTGTCCATCTTGACGCGGTCGCGCGAAGGCGTAGTCTTGACACCTGACGAAAGGCAGTTGGCCCGCTCAGTCAATCGTTGACGGGAATTCGACGTGGCGAACACCGGTGAACGCAAACCAGTTCGGAAGAACGGCACCGTAAGATTGCCTCGCGGCCGTCCAGTCCCACTCCCGGATGTGCCGGTCTCTCCTCGATATTCAATCGCGGATTTGGAAGAAGAAACCGGGTTCATCCCACGTACGATTCGCTACTACATCAGTGAAGGACTGCTCACGCCCGCGCACGGGCGTGGACCCACCGCGACCTACGATAAAGACCATCTCTTGCGGCTCAAGCTGATCAAGGAGCTGAAAGATCAGTTCCTGCCACTGGAGGCAATAAAGCACCATCTCGAGAATCTCGGCACCGAGGACCTCGAGCATCACTTCGCGATTCAATCTGGACCGGTCGAAGAGCAATGGCGCCGGATCGAGTTCGGTCCTGATCTCGAGCTCCACGTTCGGATGAAGGCACAGCCCGACTATCGCTTCGAACGGACGATCGATCAGATCGTGCAGCATACGAGGGCTGTTCTCGACAGTTTGGAGGAACCGGCGTGACTGACGCTCGATTGCCGGGCCGAAATCGTCCCCCAACCGCCCCAAGTGGGAGTTTCGGCGGCATTTCCACCGGCGCCGCCTCTCGAGGTCTAGTCCGAGCATTCTCAGAATCAGGCAACGCCCCGACTCCGAGCGCGATGCGCGCGGCGCGGCGCCGGTGGACCACCGGCGTGTGCGTGGTGACGACCGTCATCGCGGTGGGGGACACGCCATCCTTTCGCGGCACCACGGTGAGCGCGTTCACCGTTCTCTCGCTCGAGCCGCCGCTCGTTTTGATTGCCCTGGAGGCGGGCAGCCGCATGGCAGAGCTGGTGCCCAGGGTGGGCGTCTTCGCGGTATCAGTGCTTGACCGCGCGCACGAGTTTTTGTCGGATCGCTTCTCGGGGTACGGGCCGCAGCCCGACGGGCGTTTCACTGGGCTCGCGCACGAGCCGGGCGAAACCGGATGCCCGATTCTTTCGGGCGCCCTCGCATGGTTCGATTGTTCGGTGGAAGAGGTGCTCGAAACCGGCGATCACCTTATGATCGTCGGGCGTGCGAAATCTATCGGACTCGGGATCGACTCCGATGACCCGCTCATCAACTATGAGGGCGCCTATCGAAGGATTGAAGGGGCGTGACGAACAGGTCCACGTCAGACGACCGCTTGTGGATTCCTGATAATCCCGATGGCAGCGGGTGGGCGGACGTCGATTGGATGAGCACGGTTCGAGGGAGCCGGTATCATTATTGTCACGGAGCGTCCCATTACGAGGCGGTCAGTAATTTGCCGCCGTTTTACAAAATCGTCACCCGCCTTGATTCCGCTTTACTCCACGCTCCCCACGAGAACAGCTATTTCGTTCCTAGAAACCGGCTTGCCGATTTTTTGGCGGAATTGGTCCTTGCAGGAGGAGTGGAAGTGATCTGGCATATCGAACCGTGTCAGGATCCACCCGCGGAGAGCAACGTACGCTAGCTTTTGCGCATTTGGGTCGCGAGAAGTTCAGCCCCATCCGATACGAAACAAATCGTCCAGATCGATGCGGACTTCGGGCAATGCGTGTAACGAGATGATTCTCGACTGCTCGATTGTCTCAAGGTTGGCGCCATCCGTTTGGCGACGCCAAATCTTAACCGTTCGATCGAACGGATGAATCCGCCAGATCTCAAGATCACCGCGTTTCTGATAACCAGGCAATTTCGCATCGATGTCGTACTTACCTGTCGATGGTGACCAGATCTCGACCACGAGTGGCAATGAACTGGAATAGGTTTCGAACCGCCTCGGATTTCCCTCAAACGCATCAAGCAATTCGATCGGAACAATTGCGACATCCGGGATGTAGGAGTCGCCATCCGCCAACCCGGTGCGACCGTCGTTATGTAGAATCTCGAACTCCCGAGGGGAAAGTTGCCGGTCCAACAATCTCACTAGCTTTCGAGATATCCGGTTATGGCCGACACTCATCGAGGGCTTCTTCCGCAGTTTTCCCTGAAAAATCTCCCAGCTCCCGTCGAGCTCCTCGAGCGTCGCCGCAGAGATCGGGTTGGAAGTCAATGCCATTGCGTTCTCCGTTCCGATTACGCTCCTTGATCTTGAACACGGTCGAATCTAGCCCAACTGCAACCGCCAAAGAATCTCAACATCACGAATGCTTCTGTAGCGATAACAATTCGATACAGGATCGTCGCTCGCTTTCATTCTCGAAACAACTCATCCAGGTCAATCCGAACGGAAGGTAACTCGTGAAGCGCGATTACTCCGGTCCGCTCTATCGACTCTACATAACCACCGTCTGGCCGAAGGCGCCAGATTCTGACGGTTTTGTCAAACGAATGCACCCGCCAGATCTCCGCGTCACCACGTTCTTGATATCGCGGAATCTTGGAGTCGATATCGTACTTTCCTGTTGAGGGCGACCATACTTCGACCACGAAGGGCAAAGGTTCTGAGTATCTCTCGAAACGAGCTCGATCTTGACGAAATCGAGCAATCAATCCGACTGGGACGAGCATGACATCCGGGACATACGAGTCGCCATTCGGGATCAACAAATGACCGGAGTTTTGGCGAACTCGATATTCTCTCGAACTGACTTGCCTAAGAAGTTGCTCGACAAGTTCTGACTGAGCTTCATTGTGACCGAAACTCATCGGCGGTCTCTCCCGCAGATTTCCTTCGTAAATCTCCCAGATTCCGTCAAGTTCCTCGAGCAATTCCGCCGCCGACTTCACCGATGTTGTGGCCATCATGGACTCCGTTTCAACTCATTCCATTGATGGAAACGTTAGCACAGACAGCAACTGGGATCTCAGCCGAACCCGCGCTCGAGCTCGGATTTCAACTCTTCAGCAAACACACGGCATCCGAGTCCGACACCAGACGTCAAGCTGAGACCTTGTTGGTTTCTCCAATCGATTTGCACGATTGGGCGCCCGGCCAACCACTTTCCGGCGTGCCAGGAACCGATTCCGACCGCTGACATGGCGGAGAAGGGGATCCCCAACGGTGCTTTGCTCATGAGCTTCCGAAACCAAAACGCGTCGTCGGTGAACCAGTACTCGCCGTTTCCGCGCCAGCCGAAACTGTCCACGCGATACCGTTTCCACCATTTGTGGTCGATTTCCGTGCCAATGTAGTGCCCGCGCGAACGATTCGCACCCTCTGCAGAGACCTCATTTGCCGCGACCAACCCTCACCAAGTTCAAGCGACGATGCCGGCAACGCTGGCAACATCCCAGAATGACTGCTGGCACTCGTCCCAAACCGCCCGCGGCACAACGCCCTTACTGGCGTCGGTGCAGTAGGTCATGCGATTGCTGGCCGCCACCCGCCGCTGCCGCGCCTTCAGCCGGGCCAGCCGCTCTGCCGCGAGCCCGTTCCTGCTTCCAAGCAACGACGGGTTGGCAAACTCGATCTTGCCTCCCACAAACGCCGCCGGATCGAGCAGATCGAGCCGGCGTGCCCGGAAGCGAAGATGAAGGAGGTCACCGGTTTTCAACCGCAAGATTTCACCGTTTCGCGTCGCCTCGGGTGTGATATGTCCGATCGCGGCGCCATAGCTCACTCCCGAGTACCGGCCATCCGAAATGAGAGTGGCCAGCTTACGCAACGATCGATTGGCGTTGATATGCTGCATCGGGGTGAACATCTCGGGCATGCCGAATGCTTCCGGGCCCTGCGCCGCAATGACCAGTCCGAGCTTGAGCGTACCGGTTTTGACCATCATGTCGCACAAGTTGTCATAATCTAGCGCATCAACCGACTCGAGATCAAGCAGAGTGGGGGAGCCTGCTAGATCGAGACCTCCGTTCGCATTCAGCAGCGCGGCATTGTGACGCCACATCGCTCGAAGTTCCGCCTCGCCGAACGCCCGCTGATCTCGAAGTCCATCGAGTAATCGGAAGTCGAGCAACGCCTCGTTCGCATCCTCTTCGGTTTCAAAGAAGAGTGTCATGCCGACTTGCTCGTCGAAAAAGTTGACCTGCCGCTCGGGCATGCCGCTGATCTTGACAACGGCGCTCTCGAACCAGTTGCTTTGAATCACGTCGACACCCGAAACGGCGCGTCGTGGCTTGGCGAGAATCACCGGATTGCTGTCGACGCCCGTTGCTGAGAGATTGGTGGAGTCGGAGAGGCGCTCCCGCCAGGTCGTACCCGTCACGGTCATCGCATCCAGATCCATGGGCACGCCGCTGTTGACCATTTCAAAGATGAGCGTCTCCATGCCGCGGATATCGCCGGAACAACATTGTTTCGCCAGCGCGAAGATATCCCGGCCCTGGGTCAACGAATAGTCGAAGAGATCGGGAATCGGATGGCTGTGGTGGATGCGATCAAGATCCCAGATCGAGAACTGATAGCCGGCGTAAATCGCCGCTCCGACCAGGTGCATCAGAAGATTGGTGGACCCTCCCGAGGCGCTATGCAGGCGCACTGCATTACCCATGTTCTGAATTACGAGTGAGGCGACACCGCACTCCGGCCGCTCGACCAGCGTGAAGAGATCCCGGACCACCACCTCGACCTGTTCGGTTGTCGGAGGGTCGGTCAACAGCTCCACCGCTGGGTGGGCGAGTCCCATCGCCGCGACCAGATGGCGGGAACTGTTCCCAGTGCCATTGAACGCGCAGATTCCGCCCTTTGCATCGCAGGTGTTGACCGCCAGCCCTTTCTCCAGCACCTGATGGCGCTCATCCGAGAGGATTCCGGCTCCCGCCGCGCGGTGAAAGACACCCTGGAAAGCGGTGTTGGACGAACATTGCAGGATGTATTGCATCGTGTCTTCGAGATCTTCGGCGATTTCGGAGTGACCGGCCGCGCGGCAATCGGCCGCGAGCAGTTCGAGCTCGATTCGTACTTGAGGCGGTATCACCCCGCCCTTGAGCACATGCGCCGGCGCGAACGCGGCGATCACCGGTGCTTCGCCCCTGAGCCGGCGCAATGTATCGAGATGGGCGAGTCCCGAGATCACACCGAGCGGCATCTTGTCGCAGCTCTGGATCACGAATGCGCCGTGATAGCTGTGCGCCTCCATCTGATTGGCGACCATTTCGGCGATTGCATTCCGGCTCTGCAGGGAGTAACTCATGCCCATATTGCTCTGCGCCGTGCCGTCGCAGAGCACGGGAACGGAGAACCAGAACGGAAGACCACCGTTCTTCCAGATCGCGAGAGCCGCCCGCGCGCCCGTGCTGGGATCCATGATGTGCGCGGGATGATCAGGAGAGCCGCCGATCACCGCGATCCGCGGAGCGTTTTCCTGCAATCGATCGTAAATTGCCTCAAGCGACCAGTCAGGTATCGCGCCGTACCCGACCTCGCGATGGGCGCGGTCGAGGATGCCCGCGACCGTGATCGGCTCGTTGGCCTTGCCCTGGACACCTTCGCGATACGGGTTGACCGGATTGGCGATTCTCGGCCGGGCCGGCGCGATCGTGATCGACATTGAAATCTCCTTGGACTTATCCAGATGGTCGTCAGGCTCCGTGTGACCGTAGTGCTTGCAGGCTGAATTCTACCGTCATCACTCTTTGCCGCAAAACGCGGCTTCGTGCTTGGTGAATCGCCATTCTGAGGAAATCAATTCAGTTGGTTTGGGGCACCGTCGCGGTCGATTCCGCTTGTTGAGGTTCTTGCAGGTCGACATCGAGAAAACGGTCGAGGATGTGCCATGCCCAGAGAAACCGTAGCGCAAATCCAAGCACAATCGAAAGGATCGCCAAGGCGACATAATCAATCCAGTCAAGTGACACAACGCCAAAAAAATCGCGAAAGGCGGGAATTGCCATTGTGGCGGCGAAGAGCGGAATCATCGCAACCGCAAGCAGCACCGGTCGCCATTCGCTCGAAACCTCTTCGCATACGGCCCAGTACGTAGCTGGGGGAGAGGAAAAGACGACAAGCCAAAGCCCGCTCAACACCAGGAATGTCATCAGCGCGGAGCGGGCGGTTTCGGTCGCACGGATCTCCGCGACACTCCCAACGGTCCCAGCCGCGTCTCCGATGATGAAGTAATAGAAGAGGAAAACACCCAAACCGGTCGCGCCGATCAGAAGCGTGGCCGGAACTACGAATTTCAAGACTGCCGTCAATAGACTCGATGGCAGAACGCCGGGCGTCGACCACAACGCCAACCCGAACGTTGGAATCCCGATCGTGCATGTTGTGAGAATCGCCATGTGCCCGGGCGAGAACGGAAAGGCCGCCTGCAAAACATCGGCCGCGGCGATGATCACCGCCGATACCGCGACCCGTGTCAGAAAGAGCTCGAAAATGCTCTGCAGTCCGTTGCGGATCTTTTGCCCCTCAAGAAACACCTTTGGTAGCGAATCGAACGAATCGTTGAGCAGCACGATGTCCGCGGCCGCACGTGTGGCCTGACTGCCGCTCTGCATCGCAATTCCAAGGTTTGCCTGTTTGAGCGAGAGGAGGTCATTGACGCCATCGCCCGTCATCGCAACGTAGTGACCCTGTTCCCGTAACGAGCGCACCAATCGTTCTTTTTGTTCGGGTGAGATCCGGCCGAAAACGTTTCCAGTCGACGCGGCTTCGTCGAACTCAGCTTCTCCCATCGCATCAAGTTCCGGTCCAGAAACGAGTCGCAGTTCGCCACTCATTCCGGCCTGGCGAGCGAGCGCCGCGACAGTATCTGGATCATCACCCGAAATCACCTTGATCTCGATCCCCGCATTGGCAAATCCATCGAGCGTTTCCTGAATATTCGGCCGCAATTCGTCGGTGAATCCAAACCAGGCGGCCGGACGAACGGTATTCGGCAGTACCAGCTCGCCCAGATCGTTGTGCAACATCACGCCGTCGCTCGATGTGGCGAAGAGCAGCACGCGGAGACCCCGCTCCTCCCATCCAGCCGGCGGTATGAGACTCTCCTCGAGATGCAGCATAGGAGCCAGCATTTCGGAAGCGCCGAGGACGAAAACGCCCGTGGCATCAGGTCCGGTCACCGATACGGCGCTCCATTTGAGGTCAGACGAGAACGGAATCTCGTCGACAACGGTCTGTCGCCTGCCTCCGCGAGCAGCCAGGATGGCCCCGCTCGTCTTGGTTCCTCCACTCATGCTTGCAACCGCATGACTCGCCAGGCCTTGCGCCGTGTCCGCATCGATCTCGATCGGTTGGACCGCATCCAATTCGAGCCGGTTTGCGGTTAGCGTCCCGGTTTTGTCGATGCAGAAGACGCTGACATTGCTGAGCGATTCAACGGCATTGATCTGCTGGATGAGCGCGTTCTCTTTGGCCAGCCGAACAGTCGCCACCGAGTACGTGACTGTGATCATTAGGAACAAACCTGAGGGAACGATGCCCGCGACAACCCCCGCCGCGAGTACCGTGTCGCGAACCGAGGTGTCGTGAAACCAGGTGCGTAGAAACATCAGGCCGAGATAGGAACCTGCCATTAACAGCAGCACGCGTATGATGAGGCCGGCCTGGCGTTGCATGGGCGTCATCGGAAATCTGGCCGATTGCGCCCGCGCGGTGATATCACCAGCGAAGCTTTCGATGCCAACCTTTTCGGCAATGTAGATGCTCGAACCGGAAACGCAGATCGTCCCGGAATAGACCTCGTCTCCGACCTTCTTCGAGATCGCCTGTGATTCGCCGGTGAGCAATGATTCGTCGACCGCAAGCGCTCCCTTGCCCACGATCCTCCCGTCGACCACGATCTGGTCCCCGGCGCCGACCACGATCGCATCGCCCGGAACAATCTCGGTGGGATCGATCTGACGCCGAGCTCCGTCGCGAATGACTGTTGATTTTGACCGTGTGAGAAGCGCGATCTGGTCGAGCCGGTGCTTGGCGATCGACTCTTCCACGATCCCAATGACCACATTGACAACCGCGAGTCCGGTTGAAAGCAGCGCTTCTTTCGGCATGCCCATCGCGATCAACGTCAAGGCGACCGTCGCGAAGGTGAGGTTTACAAATGTAAAGAGATTGTTGGCGACGATGTCGCGATATGTCCGCCCGGTTTCAGGAAGAGCGCCGGCGGCCAGGCCTTGCGATCGGCGAAATTCAGCCTCCTCTTCCGTGAGACCGATTCGTTCACTATGCTCGCTACCAATTACCATTTGATATCCGCGCCGCCGGGAAGACGCTTAGCAGCCGGCGCTTGATCTCGGTGTGTGTTCTCGCTCCGCCAGTCCCACTCCAGACTATCCGCAGACCCGTGGCGCGAGCGCCACCGTATTGATGGTCACTGTTGTAAATCCGTTCAATTCCAGGCACCGCATCGATCGCCGTTCGAATCCGCCGTCGATTTCGTTTCGTACGTACCTGAATCTGGGGCGCTCCATCCATGCCCGGTGTGCCGGCAAGTGCGTCGACTGCTCTTTGCTTGACCTCTGAAGGTGAACCCTCGATGCCAGTGACAATGAGCACGCGGCTGACCCGGTTAGGACTCCGGTTTGTGACAGGGTCGGAAAACATCAGTGCGTTGGGGATCGAAATCCGGTCCCCGCTGTCGGCTCGAACAATCGTGGTGCGAAGATCGATCCGCTCGACTTTCCCCTCGATCTCGCGGATCTTGATCCGGTCGCCGGGCGCAAATGGGCGCTCGAACATGACGAGCACGCCGCCTACGACGCTTCGCAGCAAATCCTGAAAGCCAAAGGCGACCGCGACCGTGCTGATGCTCAACGCGGTTACGAGTCCGGTCCAGGTGAGGCCCCACAACGCGAGCACCACGGTGAAGGCGACGATGTAGACGCCGACCGCCGCGGAGTTTTCGACGACGACCGAAAGAGCCGGGGAAGGAGAGGCGGCCGCCCTGCGCCGGAGCCGTCGACGGACCCACCTGGCGATAAGGACGGCCGCGGCCATGACGAGGATGAGCTGCAGGAACGCGATGCCGAGATCCCAGAGCTGATCGCCTACTGCATCGAATCGGTCGTGGAGCTCGTCCATCGCAAGATCGGCCTATCTGGAATCCAAATGGTGATCTGTCCCTGCCTAATAACAACGGACAGGAATGGCAATACTAACCGAGGGAACGATTCCCGACTTCACATTCCATCATTAGCATCCCTATCAAAGAGGTGTTTGACAGTCAGTGTGTCGACGGATTAATGGATCGCCTCGCGTAGGGCTCGACTGACATTGCCCAGCGCAATCTCCAGATCGGCGTGCGTCGGATAGCCGTAGCCGATCCGCGTGTAGTGAGGATCCTGCTCGAACCACCGGCCCGGTCCGGCAAATGTGCCGTACGTGTCATTCAGAATCTGGTGGAATCTTTCTGGATCGATGCCGGCGCCGGCGACGATTCGCGGGAAACAAACCACGCCGGCAGTTGGCTCGACCCACTCAAGGTAAGGCTCGGCCCCGATCCACCGCCGTGTGATTCCAAAACCGCCGGCGGCGTGAGCCCTGGCTCGAATCAGTAATGGCTCGCGTCTCCGCATGACTTGAAAGGCGATTTCTTCGTCGACCACGGACCCGCCAAGCGCAATCTGTTCCTTCCCGGCAAGGAGCATGTCCATGAGCTTTTTGTCCCGGCAGATCAGCCATCCAAGCCGTATCCCCGGCATTCCATAGGTTTTAGAGAGCGACGACACCGAAATCACCCGAGCGCTCTTCGTCGCCCATGGCGGCCTGATCACGGGCGCCATCTCGCGGTAGGTCTCGTCAAGCAACAAGTGCGCGTTGCTCGATTCCACCATCTCGATGATTCGCGCCAGGTCCGCGGGCGATATCTCGGTGCCGGTCGGGTTATGGGGCGTCGTCAGGCTGATCAGTTTCGTGTCCAGACGGATCAACGACGCCAGTCGATCGAGATCGATCGCCCAACCCTCATCGAATTGCAACCGTAGATAGCTGATTTCTGCACCAATGGCTCGAGGCGTCTCGAAATTGCTGGCGTAGTTTGGGTGAGCGACAACCAGGTGATCGCCAGTCTGCAGCAGAGCGGTCGCGACCGTGAACAGCGCGCCGGCCGCCCCGGCGCACAGCAGCACGTCCTCGGCGGTCAATCCATCGCAACTTTCAGCAGCGATCAACTCGCGCAGTTCAACGTGACCGCGATGATCGCCGTAACAGAGCACGACATTCGAGAGATCTAGGTCGAGTTCACCCAGCACGCGGTCGCTCATCGAGCTTTCCGCAAGGTTGTATTTGACCAGGTCATAGCCGATCTGCTCGGGCGCCTCGACCTCCATCACCATACGCCGGTAATTCACGATTGCGGACCTCGATTCTCATGGACTAAGGGGATTACACCACGCCCCGGGCGAACGCGAAGAGTCCGGCGCCCTCGACTCCAATCGCGGGCGGGTCGAGCCGAATACGTGTTACCGCGACTCCGGCAAACGGCTCGATCCCAAAAAGGTGCTTCAATAGCTCCTGAGGCCGGTTGTAGCTCTTGATCAGCGGAGTGACCCAGGACACGACTTCGACGCGATTGCTGATTCCTCGAGCGTCGCCGGACGACGCCCGGTACCTGTCAATCGCGGTTTCGAGCGCAGTGTGGCAGATATAAGGCGCGCACTCCGTGATGCCGCGGGCCATCGATGCTTTGTCGATGATGTCATCGGCGCCCGCGCATCTGATCAGGATCTCCACGGTTGCTTCGTTCACCTGGTTGGCGATCTGGCGCAGGACGATCGACTCCACAACGTCCCTCACGGCATCGGGATCCGCGCTCATCACGACATCGCCCTCGCCCGTGTACGACGGAATGACGAACGATCCTGGCGCAAAGTCCTCCCGCGCATGATCCGGCGCGAGCTTCTGTTTCTTCAAGAGCACTGCCGGAATGTTCGCGGCCAAGGAATACATCGCGCCGATCGGATACCCGGACATTCCGGGCACCAGGAGCAAATCGACATTGCGTTCAATCAGGTGCCCAGCCGCTTCGCGAACGTGCTCAGCGGTATCGTCCGGCCGAACCGCGGTCTTGAGCAGACTCCCGTACTCGATTCCAACACCGCCTCCAGGAAACACGCGGGTCGAACCGCTTCGCAAGAGACCCAACAAAAGCAATCGCGACCCAGGGGATAGAGAGGAGCTCGATAGCACGGTTGCCGAATCGGCAAAAGGGACGAGATCGACATCTTCATCGATGGCAGTGGACGGATGTGCCTCAGCGGGTCGTTCATAGCGCCGAAGCTCATTCACGCTCGTGCCTCGAGATTCCTTGATCGTTCCTTGGTCTCATGTTGGATAGGCACGGAATCTTCAACGGTTGGCTAGAGGTAAGCAAATAGATCAGCGACGCGTATCTCAACGCCCTGCAGCGAATGGGGTTGGATCACACCGGAGGATACCGTTCGTTTTGAATACGCGCCATCGGAAGCCCTGGTCCAAATCGTGACCGTCTTGTCGGCTGGATAGACACGCCAAATCTCGAGGTCACCGCGGCTCTGGTACTCGGGCAATTTCGCATCGACGTCATAGCCACCGGTCGACGGCGACCAGACTTCAACAACCAGGAGGGCCGGTTCGTCATAGATCTCCAGCGTGTGCGAACTCTCGCCCTTTGCGTTTGGGCCCAGGCGTGGGATCACAAACACGTCAGGGATGTAATAGGTCACATCGGCTCGCTTCAGCCTGCCCGTGTTGATGCGCACGATGTACTTGTCTCGAGGCAGTTGAGCCGTAAGCATAAAACCCAGTTGGGTCATCACTTCGTTATGAGTGAAGCTCATCGCGGGCTTCTCCCGTAATCGACCTTGATGCAATTCCCATTTCCCCTCGTGATCTTCGAGGGCCTGAGCCAGAGACTGATTGGTTTGCAGGGTTACCGACATGGCCGCCTCCGTTGCTTGGCTCGAAGTTTAGCCTTTCCCAAGTTGAGGCGATACCATCTCGTATCCCGCTCAGCCTCGATCTTCACGGGCATACGGCCTGCCGAGCGCGGCGGGCGCTCCGATCCGGCGACACGACGCTTCTCCGGCCGCGAGCACCAGCACGAGGATCGTGAGGAGATAGGGGAGCATGCTCAAGAAGAATGGAGATATTCCGACCCCGGCCCCTTGCAGCCTGAATTGACCGGCCTCGACCCCTCCGAATGGATATGCCCCCACGGCTGCCCTGAGCGGATTCCAACCCGCGAAGATCACGAGCGCAACCGTGATCCGACCCCGCCCGGCCGAAATGTTCTCCGTCCACCCCGGGTTCGTGCCAAGTGAGATTGCCGCCCCGCCGGCGCCCGCGAGCGCGCCGCCTGCAATCACATACGCATAGCGAAGGAAGGCAACATTGACGCCCATCGCGTCCGTGGCCTCGGGCCGTTCCCCGATCCCGCGCAGGTTCAGGCCCTGCCATGCTCGAAACACCAGAATCCAGAGAATCGGCACGAGCAGTAGACCAAGGCGTATTGTTTGAAGAGGATCGTTCCGAGCCGAGGAATATCGGAGACCAATGGAATCGAGATCTTGCTGAATGTGTCCGGCAAAGCGTCTCCAGCGAGGTCTCTGCCGGGATACGCCGAAAGATCTCCGCCAAAGATTGTGAGTGCAAGCCCGCTCACGACTTGATTCGCTCGCAGGGAGATCGTAAGCGCGGCGTGGATCGCGGCCATCGCCCCACCGGCAATGATCGCGCCGACGACTCCGACCCAGGCACTGCCCGACCAGATCGCTAACGCGACGGAGCCCAACGCGCCCATCAGCATCATGCCCTCGACCCCGAGGTCGATCACACCGGCGCGTTCACAAACGAGCTCACCCAGACATGCGTAGAGAATCGCTGTTCCGGCCGGAACAGCCGCTGCAAGCACGGAGGTCAGGGAGGCGATCGATCAGACGTCATCCACGCGGGTCTCCGCCCTGCGCCGCGATCGGCTTGTTGAGCGTGACATCATGTCTCGGTTCAACGCGAACGATTCGATACCTGTTCAGCGCGTCACCTCCGAGCAAGAAGAAGAGAATCGACCCCTGCAGCATCGGGGCGACGGCCGCTGGCAGTCCCACGGAGATCTGGATTTGATCTCCCCCAACAACCAAGGCGGCGACCATGAAACTAACGGCCGCAATGCCGATCGGATTCATGCGTCCCAGCCACGCCACAATGATCGCGGTGTACCCATAGCCTGGCGAAAAGTTCCGTTTGAACTGGTGTCCTTTGCCGGCGACCTCGCTCATCCCCGCCGACCCGGCCAACGCGCCGCTTACCGCCATCACGATCAACATCGTCCTTCGAGCTCTCATCCCGACGAAGCAGCCGTCCGCGGGCTCTCGCCCATC
The DNA here is from genome assembly GCA_964371945.1 of uncultured Sphaerobacteraceae bacterium. Taxonomy (GTDB): domain Bacteria; phylum Chloroflexota; class Chloroflexia; order Thermomicrobiales; family UBA6265; genus CAYJPA01. The sequence goes on from CAYJPA010000030.1 coordinate 39,868, forward strand.
ATGGAGAGCTCATAACCGGATTTCGTGCGGCGCAGGGCTATCCACAAGACAAGAGCGGCGATCAGCCCGAAGAGCAGCCCGATGTGCACGCGATAGGCGACATACCGATGCGGCCTGGCCTCCTCGGGAAAGCGCTTAGTGCCGGGAAATCCAAACGATTGCGGATCACGCCACGGCTCGTAAACGAGGTAGTCGACAAGTAAAATTACGACATAGTTCAGCATCAGTGTCGTAACCGTTTCATTGGCGCCGAGGTATGCCCGCAACGCACCTGGAATCAGTCCCCAGAGCGCGCCGCCGATCATGCCGGCGAGCGCCATCGCCGGAATCATCACAACCGCGGGAGCGCCAGGGATCATGAAGAGCGTAATACCAGTCGCAAAGATCGCCCCGAGGTAGAGCTGACCTTCAGCTCCGATGTTCCAGAGAGGCATCCGAAACGCGATATAGTCCCGCGGCGCCTCCCAAGAACGGAGCATAATCGTGCTAATTGGCAATCGCATCGCTCAGACGGCCCAACGTGCACATGCAGCCGCGGTTCTATCCGGTCCATTGTTCCCTGATTTGGACCGATTCCCGTCACCCGAGTGGTTCGACGACGAAAGTACGATCCTCCCGTTCGTTAATCCCCCTTTCGCCACCTGTTCTCGCAAGCTAAGACACGGCATGATCGGTTCACGTGGCAGTGGGCGGTTTGTCCACCGCTTTTGATTGGACCTTGGAGGTTGGCGCACATGGTCTCCCCGCACAGCGCGCCCGAGCTGGACACAATCGCGGCACCGCGGCCCCGATTCCTTCGCGCGCTTCGTACCCGTGAACGATCCGGACAGGCAATTGTTGAGTTCACGCTCGTCAGTTTCGCGTTTCTGGCACTGGTCTTCGGAACCATCGACTTCGGACGGGTCATCTTCATGTACTCGGATCTCCACAATTCGGTTCGCGAGGGCGCCCGCTACGGCAAGATGAACCCTGCCGACCAGTATGCGATCGAGGACATCGTCATTTCGAAAGCAAGCAGTTTGGACATTCTGCCCGGCAATATTGAGATCTCCTGCACCGGCGGCTGCTACCCCGGGTGCTCCGACATCACGGTCAAGGCGAGTGCGGAATTCGTTCCAATCACCGCTCGACTGCTGGGTCTCGGGAAAGCTGACTTGCCGATCGTGTTGAACTCGTCGGTCACCGTCACCTCGGAGTAACAGGGTCGCCGCATGAAGCGTTTCAGTGTGCCCACAATTCGAGAGTACCCGGCCGCGGCCTGGAGGCGCCTTTCCAACAAGGCACAGCGCGTCACCAGGTTTGCGAGGAAAGAAGGACAGGCGCTTGTCGAGTTCACGCTCGCTCTTCCTGTCATGCTGTTGTTGTTACTTGGCACAGTGGACATGGGGCAGATGTTCTTTCAGTACATCCAGTTGCGGGGAGCAGTGAGAGAAGGAGCCGCCGCCGCCGCCCGAGCCGACTGTGCATCGGCGTACGCCATCGCACAAGCCGCGGTCACGAGCTATGCGCCGAATTTGGAGAACGCCGGCGCGTCCGTCCACAGTCCGTTGACCTATAGCGGGGCAGGCTGTCCCGATGCGATTTATCAAAACGCGTTCGTCACGGTCAAGGCTACCAGCACCTTTACGCCATTGATGGCAGATTTTTGGGATCGGGTGGGGCTCGGTCCATTCACGATGAATGCTGAAGCAACGGCGAAGGTGTGGACATGACCGCTCGAATCAGTCGCCTTTTCGCCCGGGCAAAGGCCGGAGCTGGCCCTTGCGAGGATCACAAGCAGGAGTCTGGCGCGTCAACCGGCCAAATCATGATCATGTTTGCCTTCTTCATTACCGCGATGCTCGGCGTATTGGGCCTGGCGATCGACCTCGGCTATGCGTACTCTCAGCGACGTACAGTTCAAAGCGCGGCCGATCTCGCCGCCGTTGCTGGCGCCCGTCAGATTGCCCGCTACCAGAAAGATGGCGGCGCTTTCGAGTCGACATCCGCCGGTCCGGACATTCGCTCGATCGTGACTGACAACCATATGAAGGATACGGTGACCGAGCTCGAGGCGTGCTATTACATCGATTTGGGCGGTTTCCCTCAATCAGATGAAAACGACCCCGCTGGCTGCGATGGAACGATTCCGCCGAATGCGACCGGCGTCTATGTCCGAGTATCAGAAACCCACTCGACCTTCTTCATGAGAGCGATACCTGGCGCTCCGGTGTACGTCACAACCGGCGCGGATGCAACCGCTCAAGTGGAGCGCCTGGATCTGGCTGGAATGGACTCACCCTTCATTCTTTGTGGTTACCACACAAAATGGGTTGACGAAGCCGACGCGGAAATCGACAAGCTGGATCTTCTTCTCAGTGATTACGTTGTGAATCCGGCGGCGATTGGAGAGACGTTTCAGCTATCCGGTACGACCGGTGCGAATGACATTGAGAAGTGCGGCGCAAACGGCCCGTTCAAAACGTGGCATGGCCTCGCGGACAAGCGCGCAAATCAAGGAAAGCGCGTCGTGTTGGCAGGGGCGTCGACGTCAACGTGGTGGAACCCGATGATTGGTTTGGCTTCGATCCATGCGTCGACGGTGACAAACAAAGTCAGTGGAATCGACGGGTGCGCCGAGCTCGCATCGACGCCGTACGACTGCATCATGATGATACCGATCGCGACCGAATATACTGGCGGATCGCTCAGGCGATTCAAGGTGACCAAAGTGATGGCATTCGATGTCCGGCGAGATGATGCTAACGCAAACATCTATTGGGGAACTCTGATCGACGATTACCTCGTTTTTGGCGCCTCAGTTCCGTCGGGCGTGGATCAGGCGCCTTGGTGCCGGGACTGCGGATCGGTCGTCGTGGTCCGCCTTGCCTCCTAGAATCCCCTCGATTTAGAAATGGATTGTCCGCAATGAGCCCGGTCAAATGACCGGGCTCATAGTATTCGAGTCACGTCAGTCACGATTTCTATCCCCCCGAAGCGGTGGCGCATTCCTGACCATGGGGTCAGTTCCAACCGCGATTTCATTTCCTAGACTCGATTATTGAACGTGACCGCCCCTGAAGTGGCGGATCGAGCAATGAGGAGGCCTGGAATGCACCATCGCCCATCACTGTTGCGGCTGGCAGCCGCGCTTATCTTTAGTCTTGGGCTTTGGGGCGGACTTATCGCGCCGGCCGACGCCCAGGACGCGACACCCGAAGCAGATGTCACCCCGGTCGAGGAACCGTCCGCTGCCGATGTCGGAGACGGCACGCTACTCCTCCTGTACTACCTTTGTGACGGAGATGTCGGGTTTGAATTCACCGTCGGCAATCCAAGCGAGGGGAATCCCAATCCGCTGGTTGACGATTGCACACCCTCAAGTGCGGTTGACGGCACCGACGCGACTTTTTTGATCTACGAATTCGGTGACACCAACGCCGTTCCTCAGGAGATCACCACGGTCGACGGCGTCATTCAGGTCGAACTGCCGCCGACGGATAGCACTCCGCACAAAATCACCCAGAAACTGCCCGGCGAATCAATTGAAGAGCCGATCGAGGCCGACTTCGAGATCGTGGCGGACACATTCACCGGCGTCAACGCGACCCAGTTCCAGGTCGGAAGCGTCGAAGTTCATAAATTCCGCTGCACCGGCAATCCGGACGAGTCGACTTTCAACTTCCTGAATCCGGGCGACGAGCTCGACCCCGCTCCATATGAAGCCTGCAGCGTCGACGATCGCGATTTCACCATCACGCCGTTCGACAATGTTGACGAATTCGGAACGGTCGCACTTTCGACCGTCGATGGAGTTGCCACTGCCGGCGATATTCCAACCACGAGCATTGCTTCCGGCGCGCACAAGATCACCGAGGATGGCACAGAACTGCTTGGGCTTTTCGATGTCGAAGCAGGGCTTACTACGATCATTGTCGCGGTGAACTATGTCGACGCAACGGGCAGTCTCGAGATCGACAAGCTCGAGTGCGTCGGGAATGACGATACGCGGTTCTATATCAACGAGGATGCCCCGCAAACAGGAGATCCCGACTGCGGTCCAGCCTCGGTTGACTTTTCCATCTACCTCTTTGGCGATCTCGGTTCCGATCCGATCGCGGTCACGACTGATGGCGGCGGGTTCGGTGAAGCGCTGAATCTTCCAGTGACCGACGATACCGATCCGCACCTCTTAATCGAGGATGCGACCTTTTCGGAAGTGACATTCAACGTTGAAGCCGACGTCGCGACGCAGATCGATGTTGTCAATTTCACGCCGCCACCGGCCCAGGACGGAGCCGCTGAAATCGAGAAATTCGATTGCGCGGGCGTCGCCGAGCCGACGATCAACGCCGGCAATCCTGGCGACGATTCGATCAACATTCCAAGTTGGTGCAGCGCGGGTTCTGCCGGCTTCTACATTCATCTCTTCGGAGATGAAGGCACCGATCCGATTGCAGTGACCGTCAATGGCCTGGAATCGGTCGAGCTCCCCGAAACCGGCGGAGTCCCACACTTGCTGATTGAGGTCAATGGCTCCGGCGAAGTGCTCACCACGGCGTACTTCGAGGTCGAGGGCGGCACGGTCACGCCTATCCAAGTGCTCAACCCGACCTACGGCAGCATCATCATCTACAGCTACGTCTGCGAAGGCAATCAGGGCGCGAAATTCGACGTCTTCGAACCAAACGCCTCTGGTACCTTGCCGACCGATTGCGATCCACTCAACCGATCGTTCGTAATCGAGTTGTTCAGCGGTGCAGAGTTCTCGACGGCCAACACCATTACAAACTCGGGCGGAACTGCAAGCACGTTGCAGCTCAACGGTATTCTGGCAACAGGCGATCTCGCACACTTGATTTCGACCGCGAGCGGTAGCATCTCCGCATCGTTCAAGGTCAACGAAGGTGAACTAACCGTGATCGTCTACAAGACGTATCAGCCCGCAAACACTGGCGACGATACCGACGACAGCGAAAACGTGGAGAACCTCCCTGATACGGGAACCGGCCCTGCGGCCGCGGACCCTGGAGGATCCACGCTGCTCTTCGGCTTGCTGAGCATAGGCGCAATGGTCGGACTGGCGGCATTCTCACGCCGCCGCTCACTCCAGTAAGCCCGCGTCCCTGGTGATCGAGCTCGACCAGACTCTAGTGAATTGATGAAACGGGTCCGGCATTGTGCCGGGCCCGTTTCACATTCGAAACATACTTTGTGGCGCCGGAATGCTAATCGTGCTCGTCGGTTTCCTGCTCCACCGCATAGGGCGGGAATCGGAATGACATCGCCTTACCCTCGAGCAATCCCCCAAACCCTAACTCGGCGACATCTTCCGCGTTCACACGTTCACCGGCCATGATCCACGGCAGAATGAGGTCGGCTGAAGTGGCTTTGGAATACATCGAGCACGACGCGAGGTTGAAGATTGGGATGTCGCCAAGATACGCAACCCAGAACATGCTCCCCGGGTGAACGGGAGCACCGAACTTCACGATCTCTGCACCGGCATGACTGAGTGACTGCAGCGCGGCGTCGAGCGGGTCGATCGTGTCGCCCCCACCGGTCAGCACCAGATCGGCGCCGGCGTTGACCTGCTCCTCGATTGCCTCGGCGACCGCGCGAGGATCGTTGTCGACCTCGGCGAATCCAAGAATCGACCCGCCGTACCAGGCGATTTTGGTCCGCAGCGACTCCTCAAACCGATCCCTGGCTCGTCCCGTGAGCGGCTCTGTACTGATCACACCGACTTTGAGCGACCGGAACGGTTTGACCTCGATCACGGGATCTCCTGCCGCGATCGCCTCCGCTTCAACCACGATTCGATCGTCAATCGCGACAGGCGCGATCTTTGCCCCGGCCAGCACTTTGCCCGGCAGGACAGCGAGGCGGTCGACCAGCGAAAAGACCAGCACGCCCGGCAAACGGTTGATCGCATTGAGCCGCTCCCGATCGACTCGCAGCAGTCCGATGTGCTTAGCGATCAGATTGACCCGGCTTTGGCGTGGCTCACCAACAGTTACACCACCGCCGGCAACCGCGACGGCGAGTCTCGTACCGGCCGTATCCTCGTGAACGTCCCCGGGTTCAAGACGCGCGACGTGAATCGTGCGATTAACCGTCGTGAGCCGATCCAGATCTCGCGTCTTGATCCGGTGCCCTTTGTGAAACAGCCGTGAACCGCTAACCGAGACTTCTTCGCAGATGATGGCGCCGACAGCGTTTTTTCGCTGATCGGCGTCACACGGATCGAGAACATACGCATACATGATGAAAGATTCCTTGAATTGACTGTGTTGCTAATAACCGTCGACGAAACGACTCTCGCCAATCATAAGCCCGGCGCTAAGGCGATTTCAGAGTGATCCAGCGCGGTGGGGGCTTGTTGTCCATGTCCGGACAAGTGGAATGACATCATTGTTCAGTCGTGACCTGAGATTCCGCGCTAATGCTAAAGCGATGTTCCAATCGACACGGCCATCCCCAAAATCAGGTCGCTGACCACGCGGTGCCTTTGACGGTTGGCACGGCGCCCCAGGACGAATCCAATTCCCACTTGTGCGGTTTCCCCGTTCATGCTGAGTCATCAAGCCCACACGGCTCGGCTCAACAACTCATTAGGGTTCCGACAACAGCGGGCAGGTGGGGAATGGGCTCAGACCTTGGGCTCATCGGCCGCAATTCGAAAACCGCTGCCCGCCGAGCTGCCGTTGCGAATCATAACCAAGACAACTTGATCTTCAATAAATTATTCACCAAATATTTCCGACAGTGAGAGTTGAAGGCCCGGGAGAAACCCGCTGCCGGAAAGCAAAGTCGTTCCCTGGATGATCTCAGTTGCTTGATCAAGCCTGTGAATCGATACCTGGCGTTCGGCCGGTCGTACCCACCAGACCTCGCCGACGCCCGCTGAAAGATACTTCTCTAGCTTTCTTGCAATCTGAGCCTCCCTGTCGGAGGGCGATTTGACTTCAATTACGATTGATGGCCGGGTTTCCGTAAATCGATCACCAGCCGCGGCAATCGAAGCTGTTTGTTCGTCATCAACCACCACAATATCGGGCTCAAGCAGAGTATCCGGAGTCCGTCTCAAGATGAATCCCCCGTGACCGGTCAATACATGCACATTGGTTCGTGCGCTTGCGTAAAGTATGAGCGCCTTTGTTAATCGACTGACCACAAGCAGATGGTTGGAGCCAGCCGGACTCATCTCGAACAACTCCCCATCAATGAGCTCAAACGACTTGTCGTCGACGGACATGAGCTCCAACTCTTCAATTGTCATGAGCTTTGTCGCGACCATTGTCATTCCTTCGCATCTAGTGAAGACTGTTGAAACTGAACTACTCAAGCTACGCCGTTCTTACTCACCCGCTCTGAATGTCGACACCTCGATCACGGTCCAGCAAATTGTGGCCGCGATGTTTAGTTATCCTGCCGAAACAAGCTTGAAATAGAAAGTTGAAAGCCGGGCAGCAACTCACTACGAGTCATTGTTTCATCCCCCCCAAATATGATGGGCGCCCGGTCTTGACAATGCACCCAAACCTGTTTCTCATGCGGCCGCACCCACCAAACTTCGGTTACACCGGCGGCGAGATAGATGCTTACCTTTCCTGCTATCTCCGATTCTCGATTTGATGGTGATTTGACTTCGATTGCGATCGCCGGGGCCAACTCAGTGAAACCCTCGCTTCCAAACGTGAGCGAGTCAACTTGTTCATCCGTGAGGAGTGAAATGTCTGGCACGAGTACGGTGTCGGGGTTTCGCCGCAGGATAAAGCCGGAGTCACTGATCCAGACTTGCATTCCAACATTGTTGTCAGTGTATCGACTGAGGGATTTGTTTAGGCGAGCCGTAACAATGCTATGTGTTGTGCCCGCCGGACTCATCTCGATCAACTCCCCATCAATGAGCTCAAACGACTTGTCGGCAGCCGGCATTAGCTCCAATTCTTCTACTGTTGTGAGCTTAGTCGCGACCATTTTCATCCCTCCGCAATTGATCAAATCATATCAGGCGGATTCTCTGAGACAACTAAACGGCCGGCACGAATTCGTGCCGGCCGTCAGTCAACTGACCAGAATCTGAGCCGGCGAGACAAACGACGCTAGTCGAACAGCTCCGTCAGCGGGAGCTCGAAGCCGGGCAGCAACGATCTTCCAGCGAGCTTCTCGGGGTAACTGATGATTTCGGGGGCCCGATCCTGTACATGGATTGAGATTTGACGTTCCGTGGGCCGGACCCACCACACCTCTTGTACGCCGGCGAAGAGGTACTTCGCCAGTTTCCGGGCGATCATCGGCTCTCGGTCGGAGGGGGATTTGACCTCGATGACGATCAAGGGCGCGTCATCAACGAAACGATCTTTGTGCTTCCAAATCGTCTCGAACTGCTCGTCAGAAACAATCGTGATGTCAGGTTGAAGCACGGTGTCTGGGTCACGGCCCATGAAATAACCGCCCTCTCCTAGGGCAATATTCATGGCTATGTCGTTGCTGATGACGAACTCCAATAGCCGGCGATTGATGCGACTTACAACGACAAGATGACCGCCTTTAGCCGGGCTCATTTCAATCAACTCTCCGTCGATTAACTCGAACGACCCGTCGTCGGGCGAGAGATCGGCGAGCTCGTCGGCGGTCATAAGTTTTGTCGCAACCATCGTCAATCCTTCACGAACAAGCCAATCATATCAGCCGCTTTCCCAACGACAACGGAACGGCCGGCACGAATTAGTGCCGGCCGTCAGTCAATTGATCAGAATCTGGATCTCTACGCCGACTCGGCGTAGGGGATCTCTTGCTCTCGCTCGGTCATCAACAGCGGCCGGCTGCGATTCAAGATAACGTTTTCGTCAACGATGCACTTGCGCACGCCTTCCATCGACGGAATCTCGTACATCACTTCGAGCAATACCTCTTCGATGGTCGTCCGCAAGCCGCGAGCTCCGGTCTTGCGCTCTTCGGCCTGGCGCGCGGTGGCATCGAGCGCTTCCGGCGTGAACATGAGATCAACGCTGTCCAGATTGAAGAACTTCTGATACTGCTTGACGACCGCATTTTTGGGTTCGGTCAGAATGCGTTTGAGCTCTTCACGCGAAAGCGAGTCGAGCGCGACGCTGACCGGCAGGCGCCCGACAAACTCGGGAATCAAGCCGTATTTGAGCAGATCGTCGTGGTTCATATGCTGAAGCGGATTCTCGACGACTTCGCTGTCCTCGGCATGGGAACCGAATCCCATCTTGGACTGCTTGCCAATCCGCTTGGCAACGATCTCTTCCAATCCTTCAAACGCGCCGCCGCAAATGAAGAGGATGTTGCGCGTATCGATCTGGATGTATTCCTGGTGAGGGTGCTTCCGGCCACTCTGCGGCGGCACGTTGGCGATGGTGCCCTCGATGATCTTGAGCAACGCCTGCTGCACGCCTTCGCCCGACACGTCGCGAGTGATGCTGGGGTTGTCGGACTTGCGGGAGATTTTGTCGATCTCATCTATGTAAATGATGCCGGTTTGCGCACGTTGAACGTCGCCGGCGGCCTGAATGAGCCGGAGCAAGATGTTTTCGACATCCTCGCCAACATATCCGGCCTCGGTCAGCGCGGTGGCATCAGCGATCGAGAAGGGCACATCGAGTAGTTTGGCCAGCGTTTGCGCAAGCAGCGTTTTGCCGCAGCCAGTCGGCCCCACGAGCAAGATGTTGCTCTTCTGAAGCTCGATATCATCATCGGCTTCAATTCCCGCGTTGATCCGCTTGTAGTGGTTGTAAACCGCCACGGAGAGGATCTTCTTGGCCCGATCCTGGCCGATGACATACTGGTTCAACTGTTCATAGAGCCGCCTGGGCGTCGGGATTCTGGCGACCCCGGTCTGCACTCGAGGCGGCTGTGGATCCTCTTCGTCGATGATCTCACGACAAAGCTGCACGCATTCATCGCAGATGTAGACCTGATTGGGCCCGGCGATCAGCCTGCGGACTTCTTCTTGTCCCTTGTTACAGAACGAACACCGGTAATGCACTCGCCCACCTCTCGCATTGCTCATGAATCACGCTCGCTCGAGATCACCGGCCGTTCTCCATAGCTGGTGGTCGACTTTGCCAGAGCCGAGCGTGGTTTCGAAAGCACACGCTCGAACCGGGTCAAGGTGCCGACCGCGTTACTTCTTTTTGCCATTTAGCTCCACCGGCGCTCCGGCTAATTCCATGATTTTGCTCGGTTCCAGGACTTCGTCGACCACTCCATACTCGCGCGCTTCGTGCGCGGTCATGTAGTAGTCGCGCTCTGTGTCGCGCTTCACTTTGTCAAATTGCTGGCCGGTATGCAGGGCGAGAATCTCCGTGAGCTTGGTGGTGAGGTTGATTGTCTCACGGGCGACAACTTCGATATCGGGAACCGCCCCGCGGAAGCCGGCGGAGCCTTGATGGATCATGACTCGCGCATTCGGGAGCACGAACCGTTTTCCCCTGGTGCCGCCGGCCAGCAACACTGCCGCCATGCTGGCGCCCATACCCATACAGAGGGTCGATACGTCGCATTTAATCATCTGCATCGTATCATAGATGGCCAGACCGGAATAAACGACACCGCCTGGGGAATTGATGTAGAGACGAATGTCCTGGTCTGGCGCTTCATGTTCTAGAAAGAGCATCTGGGCGATGATCGATGTCGCCACCTGATCGTCCACCGGCGTGTGCAAGAAGATGATCCGGTCCTTTAGCAAACGGGAGTAGATGTCGTACGCGCGCTCCCCGCGGTTCGTGCTCTCCACGACCATGGGAATGAGATTCTCGATTTTCGGTATTTCCATGGTGACCCGGTCCTTTGCCGGCCCCGCTTGTGGCGGGGCGCATGCCGCGGCGATCGCCGCGTCCTAATCGTTAATTCCCTTGATCTTTACTCGACGATAACAGGTCAACTGCATATTTCTTGTCCAATCGACCTCAACTTTGGTCCAAAACCGCTTCCGGCTCGTCCGCGCTTTCCGGAGCGGATTCGCCTTCTACAATCCCGTCACCTGAAACGATCTCCGCTTCGATCACGTCAGGCCCATCGCTCTCTTCCGGAGCAACGTAGCCGTTGATCACTGCCCCTCGGCCCTCCGTTGCGATCTCAATCAGGCGATCGGTGAGCCGCCGGTCAAAGAGATCGTTTCGGAGCACGGTCCGCATGTAGCGGTCGCCCGAGTAAACCGCACGCATCTGCTCAGCATTCGGGGCTTCCGCGGTAATCGTTTCGATCTCCTGTTCGATCTCTTCGTCATTGACCGCGATGCCTTCTCGCTCGGCAACTTCGCGAAGAATGATCGAGTTGCGCAGACGCTGGGCGACCGCCGGCCGGACTTCGACTTTCAGCTCGTCTTCGGTCTGTCCTTGAACCCGGAGATACGATTCGAGCGTGGTTCGCTGATAACTCAGCCGCTGCCGTAGCCGGTTGATCTCTTCCACGACGGCATCGTCGATCATCGGCGCCGGCAGCTCGATGGTGGCGCCTTCGCCAATCTTCTCGATAATCGTGTTCACGACGTCGGTTCGGGCTTCGTTCGTTTTGCCTTGATGCAGATCATTCCTGACCGCACTGCGCAACGCTTCGAGCGATTCCTCTTCCGCGTACGTCTTCGCAAACTCATCGTCGAGCTCGAGCAGCTCTCGGGCTTTGACCGCTTTGAGCGTCACGGTGTAGGTGATGGCTTTCCCGCGAAGCCGTTCCGCGGCTGCCTCATCATCGTCGTCAAATGCGATTGTGACGTCGGTCGATTCGCCGATGCTCAGATCCTGGATCGCGGTTCGAAGACCCTCAAACAACTGGCTCTCGCCAATAACGAAGATTGCGTCCTCAATGGGGTCCTGGAACGGCTCGCCGTCCTCGCCGGTAAGCTTCAGGTCGACGGTGACTTGATCGCCTTCGATGGGCTTGCGCGGCTCCGCGGGATCGACCCAAGGACTGCTCTGTACGCGCAGTCGTTCGATGACTTCGTCGACCTGGGACTCTTCAATCGTAGCGTCCCCTGGTTCGACCCGGATGCTCGTGTAGTCGCCGGGATCGGCGGTCGGATAAACCGGGATGGTGACTTTGAACTCAAGCGGCTCTGCACTGACGAGCTCAACATCGGGATCGCCAACCGGAACCACATCCGCCTCTGCGATTGCCTTGCGATAGAGGTCGTCCATCAAGCCCTTATGGGCCTCTTCGATGAAAACCTCTCGCCCGTACAGCCGCTCGATGACGTTACGGGGTGCTTTTCCCTTTCGGAATCCTGGAACCATGACCTCTCGCGATACTTTGCGATAGGCCTTGTCCATCGCCTCCGCGAATTCGGTCTCGTCGGCGGCGATATCGAGCCGCACGTGACTCTCGGGCATAGGCTCAACCGTGAGTTTCACGCTGCGTCGCGTCCCTTCTGCTGCAAGTTGCTTAGGTCGATCGGAAACGCCAATCGGCCACTCCATGTCATGGCGCGGCCATCGTCCGCCGCGTCCGCTCATTGGGCCATCCCCAATACCGGACGATTATACCCGCACCAGCACCCGGCACGCCGATTGGTGACTTGACGCCAGTTCTTCCATCAAACTTGGTGGGTTGATTCGTGACAACAAGACACAGTACCGGCAATCGCCAAACTTCAGTCCAATATGCCCGAACAAAGCGTACGTTCACATTGCCAGCCTTTATCCGGTTTGCTATGGTGGCCGTGGTGCCGGGATCGAAATCAGGCAGTCGATTCCACACCCGGCTGAGCAATCGCCTGCGTCCGCACATGATGTACGACTATGTCTGTCCCATGTCGCAGGTCCCGTCCCTAACTCCGGTCGCTCGGTTGATTCCCGCGAAGCGAGGATAGCAATCGCGCCATCACTCCAGCTGAGGGTCATCCGCACATCAGCATTGGCGTTATTTGCAATCTCGCACTCTTGCGTTCGTTTTGTGGCGCGCACCGCTGCAAAAGGAGCCGGCGTGAAGGGGAAGCGCTGGACATTCGGCGTATCCCGAGACCGGTTAGACGACTTGTCTCGGATGCGCACAGGGAGGCTATGGCGGTGCTCATCATCGGGCGCTCCGGAACGTTGCAGCGGGCACGGGCGCAACTATATCGATTGATCTTCGTGGTCATGTTGACGGCGTCGAGTTTCGGCCTTGCCGGAACCGCCGCCGCCCAGGAATTGGACATTTCCGTCACGAGCGTGGACGACTTGTCCGGGCTGAACGCCGTCGTCGCCCATAGCGATGACGGCGTCAATTTGCGTTCCGAGCCCGGGCTCGGAGGCGACGTTCTAGACACGCTGCCGGACGGCGCCGTGGTTGAGCTCCGGGTCGACGAGACGGACACCGTGGTCGACGAAGACGCCCGCTGGTGGCCGGTGCGATTCGACGGCGTTGATGGTTGGATCGCGGGCTTCTATCTCGAAGAAACCGACGGCAGTGCCAACTCCTCCGCGGGAGACGATTCCGGCAAAACTAAAAGCGGAAACGGCGAGGGATCCGGCTTTGGCGACGGTGACTTCGTGGCGGTGCGGACAGACACTGGCGACGGCCTGTCGATGCGAGCTGGTCCATCCACGAGCGAAGATCGACTCGCCGGACTTGGCGAGGGCGATGTCGTCCAGATCATGGACGGTCCCTTTACAGACGACGAAGGCGACGGTTGGTATCTGGTCACCGACGGCGATTTTTCGGCGTATGTTTTCGGTGCGTACCTGGTCGCCGCGGGCGATCTCGACGTCGCCGCGGCTTCCATCTCCGGTGGCGCCGCCTTCACGGCCGGCGATTACGTCGCTCCGGCCGGTGGGACTGATGGGGTCAATGTCCGGGCCAAGGCTTCAATCGACGGCAAACTGATCGGTTCGGTGGCTGAAGGCTATTCAGTTCTGGTCATGGATGGTCCAGTTTTCGACGATGAGGGCGATCCCTGGTATGAAGTCGAGTTCGGCGATGTAACCGGCTTCATGTTCGGCGATCTGTTGATCGCCGCGGAAAGCGCGATCCCGCAAAAGACAAGCGGGCCAACCGGAACCTTCATTTACCCGCTTGAGAGCTACGTCTTCACCCAAGCCTACGGCTGCTCCAGTCTTTCGCTCGAACCTTGGAGCTCCGAGCTTGGCTGTCCATATCACAACGGAATCGACCTGGCTGCGCCGGCATACACCCCGCTCCTGGCCTCGGATGGCGGCACGGTGATCGTGTCGGGTTGGTGCGATTGCGGGCTCGGCTTCTACGTTGAAATCGATCACGGAAATGGCTTCTCAACGATTTACGGCCACATGGCGGAGCAGCCATACGTTGCGGTCGGCGACCAGGTCAACCAGGGCGACGTGGTTGGCCCCGTCGGTAGTTCTGGTCTTTCAACCGGACCGCACGTTCACTTTATGATCAAGTTGAATGGTTCGACGGTCGATCCACTCGGTTACTTATAGTCAACTCGAGGTTCAAGTCAATTGCGGAGCGCGGGGTTGATAAGGATCCCGCGTTTCATGTTGTTGCGTACAACATCAGCGCTGCTTGAGCTCTCGACTGCTGCTCGCTCTCGTCCCGGTCACGAGGACGCGTGGAGCGATGGCGCGACCGAACTGGCGTTACACTTCCTGGCGTCACCGAAGGTTTCCGAAACTGTAACTGCTGCAACACCCCGCCAAACTTGCGGCAACAAGAGGAGAGCAAAGATGCAATGCGAGATTCTTTATCAACCGTCGTATGCGGTAGCACGGGTGCAGCTGCAAAAAGGAGAAGTGATCCGCGGTGAAAGCGGAGCGATGGTGAGCATGGACGCCGCGATCACAATTCAAACGCAGGCGACCGGCGGATTGTTCAAGTCGCTTAGCCGGTCGATACTGGGCGGCGAGTCGTTTTTCCAGAACACATTCACCGCGGACGCCGACGGTGAAGTGCTGTTCGCGCCAAAGCTGCCGGGCGACATCATGATTATGGAGCTGACCGGGCAGGACCTGATCGTTCAATCAGGAAGCTACCTGGCAAGTGCCACGAACATCACAGTTGATAGCAAATGGGGAGGATCCCGAACCTTTTTCGGCGGCGAGGGTCTCTTCATGCTGCGCTGCTCAGGTTCGGGTCTGCTGATCACTTCGAGCTTTGGCGCGATCCACAAAGTCTCGCTTGCGGCCGGTCGACGGTACACGATCGACACCGGCCACATTGTGGCGTTCGACGCACACGTTCCGTACAGCGTCCGCAAGGTCGGAAGTTGGAAATCGACCATCTTCGGTGGTGAGGGCCTTGTCGTCGATTTCACCGGACCGGGCGATGTTTATCTACAAACGAGAAGTCCCGAATCGTTCCTGGGTTGGCTCATCCCCAATTTGCCCCGGCAAAACTCCAACTAACCAGATGGTAGGCTCCCACTCGCCAGATGGCGAGTGGGCTTCCTCCTCAGGCCGGCGATGTCTGCCGTTCATGCACAAGCTATCCTCAGTGGCGACGCTTTGCGGCTCAACGACGGCGCACGCGACGAGGTTCACAAGTGGATGGCTTCTATTGGTTGATTCCGAGGGTACTAGCGGGAAGTAGGCGCCCTGGCGGCGCTGGTTGGGAACGACCGGAAGAAAACCACCTCGAGGAGGATCTTCGCTGGCTGCGAGGGCAAAGTATCGAAGCAATTCTCAGTATGACCGAGGAGCCGCTTGACGTCTCGGCCGTCGAAAGCCATGGGTTCGCTTATCTCCACCTTCCGGTCGCCGATATGACCCCTCCAAACCCGGCTCAACTAGATGACGCGCTTGCCTTTATCGACCGGCAGACCGGTCGTGGACGCGCGGTCCTCGTCCACTGTCTTGCCGGGCAAGGTCGAACCGGCACAGTCCTGGCGGCCTATTTAATTCGATCGGGTCTCTCCCCCGAACAGGCTATCGCGGAATTGCGGCTTGTTTGCCCCCGCGCGGTCGAAAACGCGCTCCAAGCGGCGGCTTTGAGCGACTACGCTGGACGCCGCAGTTGGCTTTGTTAATCGGACTTTGAGGATTATCGCCTCGTCTACAAGCTAACCCCTGATCGCCCGCGTTCTGGTCCACGATGGTAGTCGATTTGAACATGGGAGATTGGTTCCAGAATTCCCGGTACCCTGGTATCGCTTCGCCTAACCTTAAGAGCCCCTTCAATCGTTATTCCCGTACTATCTCAACTGGGTTCTCCGAGTCATTGAGAATGCGTAGGTAGTCCGGTAACTTGAACTTACGGGCTATTACCGTCCTATGGGGCCGCCGTATGAGCCCCCCCAGGGAGGACTAGTCCGGTTGAAGATCGCGGCCGGCGTGGACGCAGGGCGCTGCACTTAGCGCAACGAGGGGACGCCGAGATTCCGCCTAAGGTGGTTCGCTGCTTTGTCCGGGGCGGCGAAGCCACAGACGGAGAAGGGTTCTAAAATGAAGCGCTTACGACGACTAAGTCTCTTGTTGGGACCGCTCGTGGCAGTGCTGATGATTC
>CAYJPA010000031.1:0-55507 GCA_964371945.1 uncultured Sphaerobacteraceae bacterium
CCGCGCCGATCCTGACCGCACTTATGGCAAATGCGCCGGAAGTCGGCGCCGCTCCTGCCATTCGAGGTCGACGCGGCGCCGCTCGCTTCCAAGACGCGAGTACGTTCACGGCGGTCATCGAAGACGGCTCCCCAGACATCGATCCGCATTCCAACTACACGACCATCGGTTCGGTTATCTGTCTCGGCTGTTACGAGATGTTGATCCAGTACAGCGGCGCCAGTACCTCCGAATTCGCGCCTATGCTGGCTGAGTCATGGGAATCGAGCGCGGACAACTCCACTCACACGTTCAAAATCCCTGCCAATGCGCTATTCCACGACGGCACGCCGTGCGACGCCAATGCAGTCAAAGCATCGTTCGTTCGTTTCCGCCGATTGGAGCTCGGACCGTATCTCGTAATCTCCCGATTCTGCGACAACCCAGAAGAGCAGATCGAGGTTGTTGACGCCACCACCGTCCGGTTCAACCTCGGCGCCCCACAACCGCTGTTTCTGGCCGCCATGGCATCCTCCTATGGTCCGTTCGTGGTAAGTCCCACGGCGGTGGAGCAAAACAAGTCCGACGACGATCCATGGGCGCACCAATGGCTGCTGTCGAACGCGGTGGGCACCGGTCCATACAGATTGGTCGAGAATCTGATCAAAGAACAGATCGTGCTCGAGAAGTTTCCGGAATACCACGGTGGATGGGACGGCAATCATTTTGAAAAAGTGGTTCTTCGGCCGGTGCCCGAAAACTCGACTCGTCGCCAGTTAATCGAACAGAGTGCCGTTGACGCCGCGACAAACAACCTCACACCGGAAGACTTCGATGCACTCCAGAGCGTTGAATCGCTGCAAGTACTGACCTACCCGACGACGCGGGTCGACTGGGCGATCCTGAACGCGGTCACGCTGTCCAAAGAGGCCCGTCAGGGGCTCAGTTATGCGTTCCCATATCAAGAGGTGATAGATGGCGCCTATCGCGGACGATTGATTCGAACCGGACCGATTCCAACGACGGTCCGCGGGTACGATCCAAGCGTTTTTCTTTACCAGACCGACCTGGCCAAGGCCAAAGAACTGCTCACGGCCGGGGGAGTGAACGAAGGCGATTCGCTCGAGTACATGATTGTCGCCGAGTCCGAGATCGACAAAACCGTTGCCCAGCTTTATCAGGCGAGCCTTGCCCAGATCGGTATCAACCTCGAAATCTCGCAAGTCGACAGTTCGACACTCAATGACCTGATCTTCGGCGATGCCCCGGGCGAGGAACGACCGGCGATCATCGGTTCGTGGGCCTGGTGGCCGGACTATAACGATCCCTGGAACCAGCTTGCCCCGAATTTCCTCGAGTCGTCAAGCGGCGGAGGCGGTAGCAACTCCGGCTACTGGGTGAATGCCCAATTCGAGGAGATCATGGCTGCAGCACAGAACTACACCGACGAAGCTCAACTGAATGAATGGATGAAAGAAGCCCAGAACATCCTCACCGAACAAGATCCTCCCGCGATCTACTACGGTGAACGCCAGTACACCACGGTGCTCCAATCGTCGATTCAGGGCTTCGTCGCGAACCCGCTCTATCTTGACGCCTACAACTTCTATCAGCTCTCGAGAGCGTAGATTTCTTGCGGCCGCGGTCGTGATTCCAACTAGAATGAACCGCGCAACAGACGCGATCAAGTTACCGGGGGTGGGGGCACGCTGGAATGATTGTTCGGCTCATCATCAGGCGAATGCTCTTTCTCGTTCTCGTGCTCTTTGGCCTGTCACTGATCACGTTCACATTATCTCGCCTGGTTCCGGCTGATCCTGCCCGTATGATCGCAGGCCCGCGAGCAAGCAAGAGCTCGGTCGAGAAGATTCGGCATCAATACGGACTCGACGATCCAGCGCCTGTTCAGTACGTGAACTATGTGAAAGGTGTGCTTCAGCTCGACTTCGGCACCTCGTTTTCATCCCGCAAGCCCGTCCGCGACGATCTCAGTCGATATCTACCGGCGACGCTGGAGCTCGGCCTCTACGCCTTCATCGTCGCCACCGTCATCGGTGTTCCGCTCGGGGTCGCCTCCGCGGTCAAACGCGATTCTCTGATTGACAACATCTCTCGCTTCATCTCGATATCGGGATTAGCACTGCCGGTCTTCTGGTTTGCGCTGATGATTCAGTTCCTTTTTTTCGGCAAGCTCGGATGGCTCCCGGATGGGCAACGGCTTCCAATCGGCGTCGATCCCCCAGGCAAGATCACGAATCTCTATGCGGTCGACGCGCTTCTCCACGGCGACTTTTCGCTGCTGTGGTTGGTGCTCAAGCACCTGGCTATGCCGGTGATCGTCTTGTCCTACGGATCACTGGCGGTCATAACGAGAATGGTTCGCGGCGGCATGCTC
Source organism: uncultured Sphaerobacteraceae bacterium (assembly GCA_964371945.1). Classification (GTDB taxonomy): domain Bacteria; phylum Chloroflexota; class Chloroflexia; order Thermomicrobiales; family UBA6265; genus CAYJPA01. The sequence continues at coordinate 2,375 of CAYJPA010000031.1, forward strand.
GAAGTGCTCAACCAGGACTACATCCGAACCGCCAGGGCAAAAGGGCTTGTCAACCGAACCGTCGTCGTACGTCACGCGCTGAAAAATGCGCTGCTTCCCGCCGTCACATCGCTTGGGCTTCAAGTTGGATTGCTGCTCTCGGGCGCATTTCTGGTCGAGCTCGTCTTCTCATGGCCAGGCATTGGCCGTTACTCGGTTCAAGCAATCCAACAGATCGATTACAACGCGATTATGGCCACGACTCTGGTCATCGCCTTGATTTTCGTGCTGATGAATCTGGTCGTGGATATTCTCTATCTCTTCCTTGATCCAAGGATCGAATACTCATGAGTTTGGAGCACGCGCATGACGTAGCGGGCGTTACGGCGGCGCTTGCGCCGGATATGCGCGAATCGACGACCGCGCCCCTGGGCGGGTTGGCCCAGCGACGATCGACGAATCAGCTTCAACGCAATCTCAAGCGATTCCTGATCGGAAACAAGCTCAATCTGGCGGGGGTTATTATCGTGCTGACCTTCATTTTTCTCTCGATATTCGGCGAGATGGTCGCCCCGCACGATCCGTACAAGCAAGACATCACCGGCTCCAAATTGCTTGCCCCGTCGACCGACCACATTCTGGGCACGGATGAGCTTGGGCGCGATGTCTTCAGCCGGATTCTGGCTGGAACACGGGTTTCGCTGCAGGTGGCGGCGGTTGTGCTCGGGTTCGCCGTCGTCTTCGGCACGATTGTTGGAGCCATTTCAGGGTTCTTCGGCGGCCTGGTCGACGAAATCCTGATGCGCTTCACCGACATGTTCTTGGCGTTTCCTGCGCTGATTCTCGCAATCGCGATCGCGGCCACGCTCGGAAAAAGTCTGACGAACACGATGATCGCGCTCGCGACCGTTTTCTGGCCCTGGTATGCAAGATTGGTGCGCGCTCAAGTGCTGTCAATTCGCGAACGGGAGTACATCGAGGCAGGTCGCAGCATCGGATTGTCGTCCTCTCGCCTGATGTTTCGACACATTCTTCCAAATGCGGCTTCGGTCGTGATCATTCAAATCACACTCGATGTCGGTTTCGCGATTCTGTCGACCAGTTCTTTGAGCTTTATCGGGCTCGGCGCGCAACCGCCATCGCCCGAATGGGGCACTATGCTCTCAACCGCCCGCAATTACTTCCGGGATGCCTGGTGGTACACCACCTTCCCAGGCGTGGCGCTGACGCTCACCGTCTTCGCCTTCAATGTCCTCGGCGATGGGCTCCAGGACGCCCTCGATCCCCGTTCGGGCCGACGATGAGCCACAGCATCGTCCTCTCGCGCTGAACCTACGTTACCGCGTTACCTCGATTCCGACGAAGTGCTCCAGACTCGGGAACACTTCGTCGGAAGCACGGCTACCTTGTTTGCAATTTGTAAAAACCCAGAGCGACTATATCGGGCAGCGCCCTACATTTCGGGTGGCTCCACGACTAACGGGACCGTCGAGTCATGCCTCAATGAGCAATCCGTGAAGAATTGGTTCCGATTCCATATCCTGGGCGCCATCGCGTCGCAATGTGAAGGTAAAGGTCGTGCCTTTGCCTGGTTGGCTGTTCACCCAAATTGAGCCTCCGTGCGCCTGAATGATGTGCTTTGCGATCGCCAATCCGAGTCCTGTGCCTTCAGATCGACGTGCCTTGTCGGACTTGTAGAACCGCTCGAACACGCGAGGCAGTTCTTCTTGCTCGATCCCGACGCCGGTATCCGAAACCGAAACAGCCACGAATCGGCCCTCAACCTCCGCGGTGACCAGAATCGAACCGCCCGGTTTCGTGAACTTGATCGCGTTATGCACGAGATTCAACAGTACCTGCTCAATTCGTCCGCGATCGGCCAGGACGGACGGCAATGCCGGATCGATACCGCAGTTGAGCGACAACCGCGCTCGCTCGATCTGCGGACGCAGCCGTTCAACCCCAGACACGATCAGCGTCGCCGGTTCAAATGATTCGAGTTTGAGCGTGATGCGACCCGATTCGAGCCTCGCCAGATCGAGCAACTCATCGACGAGCGCTGTCAACCGGGTTACTTCCCCGACCACCCGGCCCAGAAAATCCCCAGCGACCGTGGGATCGTCGATCGCTCCCGCTTCAAGTGTTTCGACCAGAGCGCGGATCGACGCCAGCGGTGTACGCAGCTCATGTGAAACGTTGGCCACGAATTCTCGGCGGACCGATTCGAGTCGCTTCAACTCGGTTACGTCGCGAATGACGACAATGCCCAGTCGCTCGCCCTGCCGATCGACTGCTTGAGCCACGGCATCCAGGATGTGATCGGTTCGCCCGTGATCGATCGTGCCGGATTGCTGCTTCCCGGATTCGAACGCGGTCGAAAGCAGCTGATTCAAATCGGCATCTCGAGCGACAACGACGAATGGGCGCCCGACGGCCCAGTTGAGCCGCGTGCCGAGAATAGACGCTGCCGAATCATTGATGCCGATGACTGTCAAGTGCTGATCGACGATGACGACACCGTCGCTCAAATTCGCAAAGATCGCTTCCAGCCGGGAGCGAGATTGTTCGCTTTCTTCAACCAACTCCCTGACGCGACGAGTCATCGTATTGAACGCACGGGCGAGATCGCCAAACTCGCGCGTCGAACCGGGCGTTACCGTGGATTCGAACTGACCAGTCGAGACGAGACCCGCGTGCTGTCGCAACTCCGCGAGTGGGCCTGTTATCCGGCCGGCAACATAGATCGCGACGACCAGCGAAATCCATGAAACAATCAGGCCTGTCGCAAGCACGTTGCGCTGGAATCGCCCAACGACGTCGTCAACCTCTTCGAGAGATGTCGACGCACGGGCGACGGCTCCCGGCACACCTTGAACTGGCACCGTCACCACCATTGATCCGTCTTGGTGGGCGCGTACAACGTCTTCATCGCCAATTAGGCCTACTTCGATTGCTTGCAAGGCATCCGCGGGCGGGATCGTGGCGGGATCACTCTGGGAATCAGCGACCATTTGGCCGCTAGAATTGATTATGGTAAGCCGGGTGGGAATCGCGGACCCAAGTGCGTCGATCTGAGCATCGATCTCCGATCCGGGCGCATTTGCCAGCAGCGACGCGGTAGCGGAGGAACCGGCCATTCTTGCCTGCTCTTCGAGCTGACTGGCGAGTCGATTCTCGTACCGGCCGCGCACCGAAAAGATCAAAAAAGCGCCGAGGACCAATATGACCAGGATGCTCAGGGCGCCAAACGTGAGCGTGAGCCGACCGCGGACTGTCGAAGGAAGCATTCGCTCGAGCATGGTTCAGCTCGCCTGCTCAGCCACGAAGCGGTATCCAATGCCGCGCACCGTCTCGATCCTGACCGGATTCGCGGGATCGAGCTCAAGCTTCTGCCGCAACCATCGAATGTGCACGTCGACCGTCCGCGTATCCACGGGGTAGTCGTAGCCCCAGACGTCGCGCAACAGCGCTTCACGAGAGAAGACGAAACCGGGCCGACGAGCCAGGTAATGAAGAAGCTCAAACTCCTTCGGCTTGAGCGCCAATGGAACGCCCCCGACAGTTGCCTGTCGCCGTGCTGCATCGATGGTCACATTTCCGGCCGTGACGACGTCCGACTGTCGCGCTGTATCTGATGCAGATGGTTCCGCCGCTCCCTCCCCTTCAGTCATCCGAACGCGGCGAAGATTCGCCCGTACCCTGGCGACGAGCTCCCGCATTGCGAAGGGTTTGGTCAAATAGTCGTCCGCGCCAATTTCCAGACCGATCACGCGGTCGACTTCTTCAACCTTGGCCGAGACCATGATGATTGGCACGTTGGATTCCGCCCGGAGCGCGCGGCAAACCTGAAGTCCATCCATTCCGGGCAACATGACATCGAGCAGCACCAGGTCGGGTCGGAACGTGCGGGCGCTTGCGATCGCGCTTGGTCCATCGGCGGCGACGCTCACCTGGAACCCTTCGCGCCGAAGACTGTAGGCGATGGTGTCGCGGAGAGCGGGCTCGTCGTCGACAACGAGAATCGAGCCCTGGACTATTCGCTGAGGATCGGAGCTCGGCTCTGGCATTCTGTACTCCTGCCGCCTGCGCGCCAAGCGGTGGGGTGACGGGTTCAGTTCTTGTATGCAAGTATAGAGAGGTAGAATGCGGAACGACTTCGCAATTGTTAAGGCTCTGTGACACAAGCGTCCAAGACGTACGGTCCTGACGTATATCTGTTGGCGGCACGTAGCTGCAGTCGCAAAACCAGATTTCGCAACTATCGAAGAGGCTCCCATTTTTCCTGCTCTGTGATACAATCGACCGTCGCGGGTGCGCTTCGCACCCGATTTTGTGTGTGCGTGACAGCCCCATTTTGCCGGGCGACCTACTGAGAGACATGTGATGAGCGATCAGGAGACAACCACCACCGTCGAACCGGTGGACGCCCCGGAGCCGGTCGCCGCGGCCGCGGAACCGGAGGTCGCCGCCCCCAAGGGCTATGCGATCATCGAAACCGGCGGCAAGCAGTACCGCGTCAAGGTCGGCGACCGCATTTCGGTCGAGCGTCTTCCTGACGACGCCGGCGGCGATATCACGTTTGACCGCGTGCTCCTCCTCGGCGGTGACGGGTCAACCAGGATCGGCACGCCGGTCGTGGAAGGCGCGTCAGTTACCGCCAGCGTGGATGACCACTTCCGCGGTGAGAAAATCGTCGTCTTCAAATACAAGGCAAAGAAGCGCTATCGTCGCCGGATCGGTCATCGCCAGGAGCTCACGCATTTGACGATCACCGGAATCGCCGGGTAATCCGACTACCAAAGCAAAAGGAGCAAACTCAGTGGCACATAAAAAGGGAGTCGGAAGCTCGCGCAACGGCCGCGACAGCCAGGCGCAGCGACTCGGAGTGAAGCGATCCGACGGCGAATACGTCCGTTCGGGCACCATCGTTGTTCGTCAACGCGGAACGCAGTTCTGGGTCGGCAGCAATGTCGGAATCGGCAAGGATCACACGATCTACGCCAAAATTGACGGAGTCGTGAAGTTCGAGCCGATTTCGCGCAACAAGCGACGTATCAGCGTTTACTCGACCGATCTTTACGCCATTGGTGGCGCCAAGATCGTCGAAGCAACGCCGCTCGCAACCGCGGCCGGCTAACCACGTCGACCGTGTTTGTACAAATTGGAGCGTGGATGGGAATCACGCTCCCGAGAGGAGAACCCAGATCCAATGAAACCGGGAATTCACCCGAAGTATGTCGAGGCGACCGTTGTCTGCGCATGTGGCAACACCTTTCAGACAAAATCGACCCGGCCAAACCTTCGCACAGACTTGTGCAACGTGTGCCACCCGTTCTACACGGGCGAACAGCGGATTGTTGACACGGCCGGTCAGGTCGAGCGCTTCATGAAGCGGCTCGAGGGCGCCGGAGATCGCGGGCCGTCCAAGCGCAAGCAGCGCCTGTCGGAACGCGCCGCGAAGCTCGAGCAGGATCGCCTGCGCGCTGAAGAAGCGGCTCGTGTTGCGGCCGCCGAAGAAGCTGCCGCTCGCGCGACCGCCCGCGCCAATGCAGAGGTGCTTGCCGCCCAGGCAGCAGCGGCCCTCGTCGCACGCGGTGAAGAGATCGTTCCGGCTCCTGCGCCGGCAGCCGCTGAGTCGACTGACGACACGCCAGCCGCCGAAGAGGCATAGATCGAGCAATCACGACGTCAACACAGCCGGTCGTGAATTGGCGACCGGCTGTTTTGTGCGCGCCGGCAAAGGCCTCCGGCGCGGGAGACCACAGGTGTCTCCCCTACGCCGGTGAAGATGAACAAAGCGCACCAATTATGCAGGGTATGGGCCCATGCCACCCCGGCCCGAAAGGGCCGCCGTTCTCGTTCAAATGCTTTCGACTTAATCAGAACGGGTCACGCATCTTCAGCGAACCCTGACAACGTCCGCTCCGCCATTCGAACACTAGCGCGGTCAATCATCTTGCCGTCAATCGCGAATGAACCTTCCCCCCGCGATGTGGCCGCCTGGTTCTCCTTGATGACCCGCTTCGCCCACGCGATTTCCGGCCCTGTAGGGGTGAAGACCTCGTTGACGATCGGGATCTGCGCCGGGTGGATGCACCATTTGCCATCGAAACCGAGCGCGCGTGCGATCTCGCACGATCGACGGAGCCCCTCCAGATCGTGAAAATCGGAGTAAGGACCGTCTATCGCGCGGACTCCGGCCGCTCGCGCGGCGATCACGATTCTGCTCATCGCGTAGTGCCAGCGATGACCCGGATATCGGGCATCCCACGAATCCGGCACGCCGATCTGTTCCGCCGGCATCCCGGCTGAAGCGGCAAAATCACCCGATCCGAAGGTCAACGCTTCGATCCGCGAACTGGCAGCCGCGATTCGCTCACAGTTCACCAATCCCGCGGCCGTTTCGATCTGCACCTCGAGTCCGATTCGTCCTGGATGACGAACCTGGAGCTCGATCTGGGTCAGCAGCGTTTCAACGACGTAGACATCTTCCGGCCGGTTGACTTTCGGGACGACGACCAACTCAGTCGAGGATCCCACCTTAGCGACAATACCAATCAGGTCGCGATAGAAATGTGGGGTGTCAAGCGCGTTAATTCGGAATGCCCGCCGTTTCCTGCCCCAATCCTTCTCGCTGATCGCCATGCTCACGATCGTTCGGGCCGACTCTTTCTCACCGGGCGCGACGGCGTCCTCCAGATCGAGAAAGACGACATCGGCGGCCGAGCCGATCGCCTTGTCGATCATCCTGCTGTTCGAGCCGGGGACCGCCAGCTCGCTTCGCCATGGTCTCATCAGGTTTCGCTCACAATCGGCAGAATGACCCGAGATGGATACTCCGAATTGTGCAAGACCACCTGTGTCGCCGTGATCGCGCGGGATGGCCCCTCGATTCCTACCCGGCCACCAGTGTTCATATTGCGATCCCATTGCGGGAAATCGCTGCTCGAGATCGAAATCCGTAGTCGATTGCCTGCGGGTACGCGGACTCCAACTGGTCCGAGCGCGATCCGGTACTCGTAGACCAGATTAGGCTCGATCAGGGTCGGATCGGTCAGCGAATCGCGGAAGCGGGCGCGCACGATTCCTTCCTGCAGATTGATCGAAATCCCCTGCTCGTCGACCCGGCACAATCGCGCGGTCCAGTCCGTATCGGCCGCGGACGAGGCCGCGAAGAGAACGATCTCTACATCGCCGATCAGCAAGAGATCCGACTCGAGCGGCGATGTCGTGTAAACGAGCACCTGGGTGAACGATTCGCTTGGCGATTGGTCCGCGGGACCCATCGGGGCCGCGAAGGTAAAGCAACAGGAGTGTCCGCCTTGGCTCAGATTCGGAACGCCCGGATCGTAGGTGAAGATATCCGGCGGCTCCGATTCCGGACGATCGGTCGAAAGCACGCCGTCGCCACAGGATGAGTTCGCCCGCCCCCCTGAGTGGAGATAAAGCGGAGTCGGTCTCGTGCCCGCCGGCGGCCAGGATTCAAAATCCCGCCAGCGATCTTCGCCCATCACATAGAGGGTAACCGGCGAGTCACTCGATTCCGGCTTAGCGGCCTTCAGGTGTCGATCAAACCAGGCAAGCTGAATATCGTCGATCAGGTTCGGCGATGCGCTGTCGCCGGCCCCTCCGACATGCGGTTTCCATGGAATATGAAACCACGGACCGATTACTAGCCTCTGATTGTGCCTGGCATACTCGTTGCCTGCTTGTTGCTGCAAACCGGCAAAGTTCCTCACCGTGCCGGACAGAAAGATGTCGTACCATCCGGCGACATGAATTGCGGGAACCTCGATCCGGCCATAGTTTTCGTCGATGCTCCATTGCCGCCAGTAATCGTCGTACGTTGGGTGTTGCAGCCAATCGAAGAAGTAGTCGGTATCGCCGGTTTTGAGCGGCAGATGCTCGTTCAGCGGCAGGAACCAATGCCATCCCATGGCGCCGGAGAAGGCTGACGCGTAGGTAGTCATAGCCACATCATCGCGACGGCGTTTGGCATTGTTGATTCCAAGACTCGCTGCCCACGATGCAGCAAATGCGAGCGAGAACGCGCCCCGGTTGTACGTCCAGCCGTCGTAATACTGGGATCCGGTCATCGCGGGGCTCATCGCGACAAGACTCGGCGGCCGGAGCACCGATGCCAGGAGCTGCGTGGCGCCCGCGTACGAGAAGCCGTACATCCCGACCTTGCCGTTGGACCCTGGGAGCCGGGCAGCCCACTCGATGGAGTCGTAGCCATCCTCTGCTTCGTGCTTGAATGGATACCACTCACCTTCGGAGGCGTACCGGCCACGGGTGTCTTGCGATACAACGATATATCCGTGGCTGGCATACCAGGCAGGGTGCGCGTAGGAAATGTTCTCGGCGCTGGTTTTGTCGTACGGCAGTCTGATCAAAATGACCGGGAACGGCCCGTCGCCGGCCGGACGGTAGATGTCGGCCATGAGGGTAACGCCATCACGCATTATGGCCGGGGCGTTGCGCTCGGCCGAAACCCCAGGATAACCAGGAACAGGTACCGGCATGCGAGCGACTCCTCATTTTCACCGTTTGGTCGAGCAATCTAGACGCCGCAGCATACGAGTGCAAGAAGGGCTGGTCAACCGCTGAAGACAATATCGAATGCGGCGGATAGACTACCACTTCCGACAAGCGCAATATTCAAGAGGTGAAGATCAATGTACGTCGTTGTTGCCCGCTACTACACTAAGGACGGTGCACAGGATGAGGTGCTCTCGATCCTCAGGCAAGTAGTTCCGCTTTCGCGGGCTGAAACCGGCAATCGGGCGTATATCGTGAATCAATCGGCCGCCGATCCACGCCAGATCCTGCTTTATGAACAGTATGACGACGAGGCCGCCTTTCAGTTTCACGCCTCACGAGAGGAATTCGCGGATTTGGTCAAAGGACGAATCTGGCCACTCCTCGAATCCAGGGTCCGCGAAATCTACACAACCATCGAACCTGATTGACCAATTCCCGGACGCGCACACAGGTCCTGCCAACCAACGTCTCTGGGTGCTGTATTCACAACACCATACGGTAGGTCTTGATTTTGAAGGAGCTCCAGGCGTACGTTAGGAAGTGATCCGCTCGACGTCACTGTGCAAACCATCTCCGAATTCACCGGCGCGAATTGCGAGTTGTTCTTCAGGTGCCCAGCATGCCGCGAAGCCGACCTCGAGTGCCGCGAACGCCCGCAAAACCGCCCCCGCGCGATCCACCGCCCGGCGGCAACCAGCGCTTTTCGCCGGTTGCGCTAATCTCGATGGGTCTCGGTATCTACTTCGTAACACTCTGGTTCGGGGTGACGGTCGTCGGCGACACTGCCGGACGGAGCGCGCTCATGGCGGCGCTGATCCTTGCGATTGCGGCGACCGGGTTCATTGTCAATGGGCGCGGGAGGAATCCCCCGGGTCGCGGCCGCTAAGGGCCGACCTCGGAACGACGAGGGCGTCGACCGCGGTGACGCCATCAGGACCTGCCATCAGCGGATTGACGTCAATCTCCGCGACAAGGTCTTTGAGCGCACGTGATATCGCTCCGAACCTCGAAACAGTCTGAGCGACTGAATCCAGATCCACGGGCGGTCGACCGCGGATTCCCCGCGGAAGCGCGCTGACCTTCAGTTCCTCGATCGCGGATCGCGCCATTTCGAGTGAAATCGGCGGCAGTAGCGAAACCGTGGCGTTCAGCAATTCGGCTAGAGCCGATTATGTACTTCTTGATGTCCGTACACCTGTGTCATGGAGACACAAGAACGCAAATCGTATCCAACTGATGTCGCCGATGATGAGTGGGCGTTGGTCGCCCCATACCTGACGTTGATGACCCTGGATGCTCCGCAACGCCGACACGATCCGCGCGAAATCTTCAATGCGTTGCGCTGGATCGTGCGGACCAGGGGCCAATGGCGGATGTTGCCGAACGATTTTCCGCGGTGGGAGGCGGCGGGTGCCCTCTGGGCGCAACAGACCCGGCGGTGGATGGCCGCTGAGGTGTTCGAAACCATGGCGCACGATCCGCGGGCACTGCCGCGGGAAGCGGCGGATCGCATGCCGGCACCGACGGCCACCGTGATCGACTCTCGGACGATGCAATCGAGTCCGGAGAGCGGCGGTCGCGGAGGGTACGACGGCGCGAAACGACGAAAAGGGAGCAAGGTCCATCTGGCGGTCGATACCCTTGGTCATTTGGTGGCGGTGCGGGTGACCCCGGCCGATACCCAAGATCGGGCAGTTGGCTAAGGCGGTGCAGGAGGCGACCGGAGAGTCCGTCAAGGTTGCCTTCGTGGACCAAGGCTATACCGGCGACGCACCTGCTGAAGCGGCCGCCGAGCATGGAATCAGCTTGGAGGTCGTGAAACTGCCTCAGGCGAAGCGCGGATTTGTGCTGCTGCCGAGGCGCTGGGTGGTAGAACGGAGTTTTGCGCGGGCGGCTCGCTGTCGTCGGCTGGCGCGCGATTACGAACGGCTTTCAGACACGGTCAAGGGGCTGCACTTCATCGCGTTCGTTGGATTGATGCTTCGCCGATTCGTCACCATCCTCGAGCAAAGTCCATAACAGGCTCTAGCTTTACCGGAAAATTGGGCGCGAACAACCCGGAGTCGAGGCAAACCTGCCGGATTGATCTCTCGAGCTCATCGGGCGCATCGCCGTTGGCGTCTTCGACCGCCTGCTCAAACGGAATCAGCGCTTCGACGAGCCCTGCCGCCCGTCGCCGAATCTCGAACTCTCGATCCGAAAAGTCAAACAGCATCTGGGCTCACTATCCATCTGCAAAAGAAACGCGATAGGCGCGACTAGTTCGATCGAACCGTCGAAACGATGACCCTGAACCCTTCATTGGTCGTTGAGCTCGAAGAGCGTGGGACCGGTTTGAATCGGGCGATGATCGTGCGTTCGATCGGTTTCACCGTCGATGAGCCTTGCCTGAATCCAGTGCTGTTCCTCGGCGAGCAAGAACCGCGCGAATCGCTCGACCGTCTCCTGGTTGCCGGAGCTCAATCCTCGAAAAACGGAAACAATTCTCCGCTCGCTCAAGTGCTCGATTGGATCTCTGAGCGGGTCGAGGATCCCAGCGACGCGAAGAAGCTCCGTGCGGTCGGCGCCGAGCCCGGCGGCGAGTCGATCCAGGCAATCGACGCTGGGTCGGGTCCCGCGTCCGCGCTCTATATCGCACAGATAGGAGCGGCTGATCTCTGCACGGTCGGCGAGCTCTCGCTGGCTGACTTTCTGTTCGGTTCGCTTCGATCGAATCCACTCGCCGAGCTCATTGCCTGTGACTCGGGGCATCTGACGGGAACGGCGCGGTCCCGCGGGTTTGGATCGGGCAGTCGTGTCCATAGGCGGGCGCCTTCCCTGTCGGTATGTTCGGCCGGTGCCCGAATTGAAGGCGCCATCCGGCGATCGTGACTATGCGGAAAACCTCTCCATCATACCCTGGACAGCTCCCGTGGCCAACCGCATTCACGACTGATTCATATCCGACGGACGTCAGATAAACTGTCGCTTCGACGGATCAGAAGGGAACTGAAAGCAGGGACAATGTCATCCATCGACGCCGCAGCGATCGCGGCATTCCGGACCGAGCTTGATGGCCAGTTCTTGTTGCCCGGCGAGTCCGGCTACGATCAGGCGCGCCGTCTCTGGAACGGAATGATCGATCGTCATCCGGCGGCCATTGTGCAATGCACGGGATTCGCTGATGCTGCAAGCGCAATTCGATTCGCCAAAGCCCAGCAGTTACCGCTCACGGTCAAAAGCGGAGGTCACGGTGTTGCCGGAAAGGCCGTTTGCGACGGCGGTTTGATGATCGACTGTTTACCGATGCGCTCGATCGAAATCGATCCGCGTCGCAAAACCGCCCGCGCGGGCGGTGGCGTCACCTGGGGCGAGCTCGACACAGCCACCCGGAAACACGGCTTGGCGACGACCGGCGGCGTGGTTGCATCCACCGGGATTGCCGGCCTCACCCTCGGCGGCGGGATCGGATTTCTCGTCCGCACGCACGGATACAGTTGCGACAATCTGATCTCAGCCGAGGTTGTAACCGCCGACGGCAAGTTCATCACGGCCAGCGCGACGGAGAACCCGGATCTCTTCTGGTCTCTGAACGGAGGGAGCGGCAACTTCGGCGTCGTCACGCCGTTCACGTTTCAACTTCACGAGGTGGATCAGGTGCTCGGCGGGATCATCAGTTTTCCGTTCTCCGACGCATCGAGTATCGTCAACCACGATCGAGCTGCCACATTCAATGCCCGGGATGAGCTAAAGGTCGACCTTGGATTCGGTACCGGGCCACACGGCGCGCCTGTCGTGAATTTGGTGGTCTTCAACAATGGAAGCCGCGAACAAGCCGAATGCGACATCAGAAAACGGCGTGAATGTGGACATGCGGTCGCGGATACCGTCACCTGGACGACCTATCTCGACATGCAGCTACTCTTCGCGGAGACCTTTCCGCACGGCACGCTCAACTACTGGAAGTCGAACTTCCTGGCCGAGTTGAGCGCTGACGCGATCGAAACGATGATCGCCCGCTTCGCGGCCATACCAGCCCCGCACCTCGCCGTCAATCTCGAGCACATCGGAGGCTCGGCCGCCCGCATCGATCCCGGCTCGACCGCATTCAGCGAACGGGACTCGTCTACGACCTGATCATCACCGGATGCTGGACCGATCCGGCCGAAACAGAGCCGAACATCCGCTGGATTCGCGATACCTGGACCGCCCTGCGTCCGTTCACCAAGGATTCGGTCTATATCTATTATGTCGACGCCGGCGACGAAGCGCGCGCAGAATCCGCCTACTCCGGCAGCTACGTCCGCCTGGCGGCAATCAAAGCCAAATACGATCCCGAAAACCTCTTCCGCCACAACCACGACATTGCGCCGGCTGTTGTTGGGTGAAGACGTTCGAACTCCAGACGCAAACGTGGAGTACCTGATGCCCAAAGGATGGGACTAGGACGAATCTCTGTTTCGAGGCAGCGCCGCGTACTATCGACGAGGTCGGTTTCCGTACGCGTCTGGTCTTGTGACTGAGCTTGCCGATCGATTGGGGCTCAATGGGCGGGGCCGGCTGCTCGATGTCGGTTGCGGTCCCGGTTCGGTTACGCTGCTGCTCGCTCACCACTTCGAAGAAGCGATCGGGGTCGATCCGGATCACGACATGCTCGCCGAGGCTGATCGCCTTGCCACATCGGACTGCACCGGCAACGTCCGCTGGGTCCAAGCCAGGGCAGAGGAGTTGACCCCTGAACTGGGGCTGCTCCGCGTCGCCACGTTTGGACAATCGTTTCACTGGATGGACCGACTACTGGTCGCCTCTATCGTCTTCGATCTGCTGGAGCCGGGCGGCGCCTTTGTCCACATCAATGAGAACAAGGACTATCTCCAACCGCACGCGGTCGATCCGCCCGACCTTTCAGCTCCACCGTACGAGGCAATCGCCGAGCTGGTGAAACGCCACCTGGGACCCGTTCGTCGGGCCGGACAGGGGTCGCTTTCCGCTGGAATGCCCGGTCGTGCGGAAGACGTTTTGGTCGAAGCCGGTTTCACGATCGATGACAAGTTCCTTGTCCAAGGAGATGGAGCTGTGCTGCGCTCAACGGAAGATGTCGTCGCCTGGGTGTTCTCGCGCTCCGATTCCGCGCCACACCTCTTCGAGGACAACTTCGACAACTTCGAAACCGAACTTCGAGCGCTGCTAATTACGGTCTCCCCCACCGGCTACTTCGAGGAACACCTTCCAGCTACTGAAGTCGCGATCTTCCGTAGGCCGTGAGAATTGGCTGTTTGTAACCGAACCTCGACTCGATTTCTGCCAATTCAAGTCACTATTACCGTCCTCGCCGGTTATTGTTTGCATGCCCGCGATACTTCTGTGAGTTCCATACGGATTCATTTCGAGGGGGAAAGAGAGGCGGTGGTAAGGTTGGATAGAGCACAGCGACGTCAAGCTTGGTTGGAACGTCTGGAACGCTGGACCGAGATCCCCCTGACTGTCCTGGCAATTGCATTGGCAGTTGTCCTTGTTTTGCCGCACGTCACGTCAGTCTCTCCAAGCACCCAGGACACATTCGATCTTGTTGACGGCCTGATTTGGGGCGTCTTCGTTGCTGACTTCTTATTGAAGGTGGGGATAGCGCCGCTTCGATCTTCTTACGTGAAACGACACTGGTTCGACCTCGTGCTCATTGCTGTACCGTTCTTGCGTACCTTTCGAGTGCTCCGGGCATTCAAATCAGTCAGGTTGCTGAACCTTGCTCGCACCGTCGCGGCCGCTTCGCGTGTGGCCTATGTCGCCAAACTGTTGCTCAAACGACGCGGCCTTCAATACGTCTTGCTGACGGCACTGCTTGTCGTCGTCGTTTGCGGTGCTCTGGCAACCGTTGTGGAGCACGATCAACCAGACTCGACCATTCAATCGCTCTCAGACGGGCTATGGTGGGCCACTACGACCGTCACGACGGTCGGCTACGGGGATACCTACCCGAAAACGGCGATGGGACGCGGAATTGGAGTCGCGTTGATGTTGTTAGGAATTGCCTTGTTCGGTGCAATCACCGCCAATCTTGCTGCTTACTTCGTGGAAGAAAAAGAAGACACTGCATTGCTGAAAATCGAAGAAGTGTCAGCACAACTCAAAAGGATTGAGGAATTGATCGATTCGCGGCCTGAAACACGGTAATAACGAAGTGTGCGTTCTCGATCGAACAATCGGGATGCGATGCAATCCTTAGGTTGTGATACCTACGGCTCAGTTCGCGAGGCCTCTCCGAGGCTAAAACGGCGCGCAACGCAACAAACCCACGCAAAGATGCAGGTTTCAAAACTCCCGCGGAAAAACCGAGCCTGTCAGCAATTACCCGACAGCAGCCGGCTCCTTGAACGCATGAACCAGCGCTTCGATGTCGATCGGGCGGGCGCCGCAACAGCCGCCGATGATCTGCATTCCCTCTTCCGCCCACTTCTTGGCGTGCTCGGCGAAGATTTCTGGAGAGGGGCAGCCGGACCAATCCCATTCATATCGCAGGTAACGGCCCCAGTTCGGGTAGGCGCCGAGTGTGATGTTCGTGAATTGGCGTAGCCAGGTCGCGACGCCGTGCACCTGTTCCGCGGGCAGGCAGTTGACCAGCACCGCGGCCGCGCCCAAATCCTCGAACTTCTTCGCCGCGTGGCCGAAGCGGTCGCCATCCTCGAGAATGTCCTCGCCATCGACGCCGAGGATCTTGCCGACGGTTCGCCGGTACGAGATCCAGAGCGGAATCCCGGTGTCGAGGAAGACCTGGTAGTCGGGGAACTCCAGATCCTCGGGAATCTCCTTCTGAATTTCCATCAGGACCACGTCGGGTTTGTGCTCAGGATCGGCATTGGCCAGTAACTCCGCCAACGGCTTGAGGTAATTCTCCATATCGAGCGGAACATAGGTTCCCTCGTAATCGCGCGCCTCTTCCTGTTGATTGGCAGGCCAGTCCATCGTCCGGCAGGCGAACGCGACCGCGATATCGTCGCGGCCGGCCAGAGCCGCGCCTTCCCGCACCAACCGCACGGAGTCGAGCGCAAGTTGCTTCCATCCGTCCTTCGGCAGACTCGTGATCCGGCCGTCCTGGAGCGCCGAATAGACGCGGTTCAGGGCAAAGGTGTGGGTTTCGAGCACATCGGCACCGGTCGCAGCGTACCGGCGATGCACCTCGACGAGTTTCTTGGGCGCTTCGTGGATCGCGATCGAGCCCCAGGTGAAGTTGGCGGGGCGATCCTCCGGATTCTCCGGGTACCCGACCACCTGCAGCTCAGATCCGATTCCGCCGTCAAGAACCACTATGCCACCGGCTTTGAGCCGGGCGTCGAGCGCGGCGTAGGTCGCCGTCATCGCCGAATTTGGCGCCGCCATGTGTGTGAACCTCCGAAATATGCCGTTTTGCGCTACTCGAGCAACCCACGGCCGGCCAACAATCGCAACCGTCTTCGTCGTGATGCGGTATCTTCCGCTGAATCGACTGTCAAACGCAATGAGGGCAATTCGATGAGCGAGCCGATCTTCTTTGGCGACGACGCCGCCGATCTCGTCCGACGCCACAAGGAGTCGCTTTTCCCGTCGGTCGGCCTGAACTTCAGCGAGCCGATCGAGCTTCGATCAGGCGAGCGGCAATTCGTTTACGACGGGGCCGGCCGGCAGTATCTCGATTTCTTCGGCGGCATTGCGACCGTTTCCAGCGGTCATGCGATCCCAGAGATCAACGAACCCATCAAGGCGCAGCTCGACCGCATGATCCATAGCTCGACGCTCTTCCTGATTCGTTCTCAAATCGAGTTGGCGGAACGCATTAAAGCGATGACGCCGCCGAAGTTGAACAAGGTCTTTTTCACCAACAGTGGCACCGAGGCGAATGAGGCGGCACTGCTCGTCACGACACTCAATCGCAACAGCAACGAACTGATCGCGCTCCGGCACGGATATCACGGCCGCTCATTCGCGACGATCAACGCATCGGGGCAGCGGCCCTGGCGATCGAGCTCGCTTTCGCCGCTTCACGTGCACTATGTCGGCAATCCGTATTGTTATCGATGTCCCTGGGAGAAGACGTATCCAAGTTGCGACATGCTCTGCGCCCGCGATGTCGAAGCGGTTATTCGCACGACGACGAGCGGTAATCCGGCCGCGTTCATTGCCGAACCGATCCAGGGCGTCGGCGGATTCATTGCCCCGCCGCCCGAGTATTTCGTGCGGGTCAAGGAGATTCTCGACCGGTACGGTATCCCGTTCATTGCCGACGAGGTGCAATCGGGTTGGGGCCGGACCGGCGTCGCCGACTTCGGGTTTCAGGCGTACAACGTCGAACCAGATGTGATCGTGTTCGCGAAAGGGCTGGCAAACGGCATCCCAATCGGCGGGATCGCGGCGACCGACGAGCTAGCGTCATCGATCCGCTCGCTCAGTCTATCGACGTTCGGCGGCAATCCGATCGCGACCACGGCCGCGCTAGCGAACCTGAACTACATCGCGACTAACAATCTGCGCGAGAACGCCTTTGTGGTTGGTGGTTATTTGAAGTCTCGGTTACTTGAACTGGCTGAGCGGCATCACGCGATCGGCGATGTGCGCGGGATGGGGCTGATGATCGGCGTTGAGCTCGTTCAGGATCGGGTCACCAAGGAGCCCGCGCCCGATCTCGCGTTGAGATTGCTGGATGGCGCCAAAAATCACGGCCTGATCGCCGGCAAGGGCGGACTGCATGCCAATGTAATCCGGATTTGCCCGCCGCTGATCATCACGACCAGCGATGTTGATGCCGCGGTCGACGTTCTTGACGCGGTCTTGACAGAGATTACCGGCGTCTAGAGCGCCCATCGAAACGTTTGAATCGCGATTCGCTTCTGGTTAATGGATGTTGCAATAAGTGATCGGCAAGCCGGTTACCCGCCCGGCAATAAATTGACCGGGCTACGCCGCACCCAGAGGGTACCCGTCCCTTCCAGGGATGAGAACGAGCACGTGACTACCGAAGCGATTCAGCAACACCTATAAACCGAAGGCTATGCCGAGCCCAAATGGCACCCAAACCTTCCAGGGCTGAGAGAGCTACCGAAAGGAGTCACGACTCGTTTGCGACCCGCCCTACGAGCAACAGGCAACAATTGGCAACGATTGACAACAGTTGCGAGGCGATACGCAGCCAATTTCGTGAAAACGTTGCCGGGCAGGAAAACCAGGATCGTGCATTCAGAGGATGATTATGTCCACTTACGACCCAGGAACCTTCACTGCCTATCGTGGCCCGGCAACCCTGTAGCTACGCGACTGCTTGGCGCAGTGCTTCGACTGCCTTTTCGCAATCCTCGCGACTGACGTCGAGATGGGTGACCGCGCGGATCCAGGTCGGCGTGACATAGGGCGACATCCGCACGCCTTGTTCTTCCAATCTCTGCTCGACCTGTTGTGCGGTTTTTCCGGATTCGGCGACATCGAACAGCAAGATGTTCGTTTCGACCGGTCCCTGCATCTGTTGCACGCCGGGGATCGTTTTCAGACCTTCTTCGATCAGCCGGGCGTTCGCGTGATCCTCGGCCATGCGTTCCACGTTGTGCTCGAAGGCATAGAGTCCGGCCGCCGCGATCACACCGGCCTGGCGCATTGCCCCACCGAATCGGTGCTTCAGAAGCCGGGCCCGCTCGATGAACTCGGCCGCGCCGACGAGCACCGCCCCGACCGGCGCACCCAATCCCTTCGACAGATCGATCCAGGCGGTGTCGACGAACGATCCGAAGGTTTTGGCCGAGTTTCCGCTGCCAACGACCGCGTTCATGAGGCGGGCGCCGTCCATGTGGAGCACCATGCCATGCTCATCGCATAGCGCGCGCATCTCGGCGATGCGCTCGAGGGGCCAGATTTTGCCGCCGCCCCGATTGGTGGTGTTCTCGATTGAAACCATCGCCGTTCGCGATGTGTGCGTGCCGCCTTTACTGATTTCCGCCGCCGCCTGTTCCGCGGTGAAGACGCCGCGCTCCCCATGCACCGAGCGGACCATCGCTCCTGCCAGCATCGCCGGTCCACCGCCTTCAGCGATATTGGGGTGCGCCCAGCGATCCATGATTACCGCATCGCCGCGCTCGCAATGCACCGTGAAGGCGATCGCATTGCACATCGTGCCCGAGGGCAGGAAGAGGCCGGCTTCCTTGCCGGTTAGCTCTGCCACCAGGTCTTGCAGGGCGTTGACGGTAGGGTCCTCACGGCGCTGTTCGTCACCGACGGGCGCCCTCGCCATGAAATCCCGCATTCCCTGCGATGGCCGCGTTGCGGTATCGCTCGACAGATCGATCACGCTGTTCCTCCCGATCGCTTTTTTCGACACGTGTGTTTTCACGATTCCAATGACACGGTTAATCCGCTTCGATCTCGTAGTTTGCGGTGGCCTTGCCGCCGCCCAACCCGGTCGCCTCGATTACGTGCATCCCCGTTGCAGACGTGGGCGCCCTGAACGTTGTCGTCCAGCTCCCGTCTTCCCCGACGGTGATCTGACGCAACACTTTGGTCGTTGTATCGTCGTCAAACCAGACGATGGTCACTGCTTCACCCGGTTGAAAGCCCGTGAGATCGGCACTGATCACATCCCCGGGATCGCCGGATCTCGGCACCAGGAAGAGACCCGGGCGGATCTCGATTGGCGTGGTCGCGGTCTGCCTCGTCTTGACGCTCCGAACAATGATGATATAACGACGGGACGGCACCTCGAGCGCCGGAAAGACAAACTCGGCGCTGCCACCGGCATCCGTTGATCCGCTGTCCTGTTGAGCAGACTCAAGCGGTTGATCCCAGTAAACCTCGACCTCTTCATTGGGCTCAAATCCGGCGCAGATCACGACCACGTCCTGACCAGCCCGCGCGACATCCCTGTCCGTCGCACACGCCACACCGCCAACTGCCGTGGTTTCTGCAACCGGGCTGGCGGCAAGAGCGGTCGGCGATCCGCCGGGATCGGATATCGTGGTCACGACCGGAATGAGCACTTCCACGGGCGTGGCGGCCGGCGCGACCGGAGAGGCGTCCGAGGGCGGTTCCACGTTCGCAATATCGCAGAGTACCGCGTTCTCTACCTCCGCGTCGTCTCCAAAAGCGGCCGCCCAGTAATTGACAAACGAAGCGTCGGGATTCGAGGCGCTGCCGATCCCAACCGCCGAGAACAACGGATTGAGCAAGTTTGAGTTCTGCGATGGCGAGCTCAGCCATTGATCGAACACCACCGCGGCCGTCGTGCTCGCGGGCCCGGCTGCAATGTTCGCGCCCACATACGTGCCCGTGTAACCGTACATATGGATATTCTGTTCAAATGACGCGCTCTCAGGCACGAGGGTGAAATCGAAATAGTTGTAGGCCGCCATGCTCTCGGCGTGATGACGGGCCGCGGAGCCCAACGGAACGACGAGCACAAATGGCGCCAGGCCGCGTTCCGCACGGTAGCCGTTGATCAGCTCAAGCAGCGCGCCCTCCGCGGGAGTGGCGCAATACGCCGCGGATGTTTGAGCCACGAGGGGGCGGCCACCGGAAGATTCTCCAAACGGCATCGCCTGGGCAATGCCACCGGCGACAGACCCGACAAGCAATATCACGAAGAGCGTCTGCACAACGCGCCGCGACACGTCTCTACTCCCAACGGACAAACCCGTGGTCCTATTGTCCGATATCCAGGCCGATACGTCCCGCCCGCGGCGCCCTGCCCCAAGCGATCGCGTTTATTTTCCGGCCGTTGCTTTCCGTTACCAGCGTAGAGGTCAACGTCGAGACACGGCAGATTCCTACTCAGTGATCGCGTCGCCTCGAAAGTGCTACGGCGCTATCCTTACGGCAATTCGAATTCCCACCAGGGCGCGGAAAGCCGTGACTCTGCACTAATGTTTGCGATGGGAGTCTCTGGAGGACCAGCACATGGCTGTCGAACTCAATGCGAAAACTTCCGGCACCGGAGTCGCGGGCTCCGAGATTCTGGCGGAATTCAAGGCCAAAACCCGACGGTCGGCCGAACTGGCTGAACGAGCTCGCCATGTCATGCCCGGCGGGGATACCCGTACTGTGGCCTATCACGCGCCGTATCCCTTGACGGTCGAACATGGCTCTGGTTGCGGATTCGTCGATGCCGACGGAAACGAGTACATCGATGTGCTCAATAACTACACCTCGCTGATCCACGGGCACGCTCATCCGGCGGTCATCGCGGCTGTTCGCGATCAACTGCCGAAGGGAACGGTTTATGCGACCGCGATCGGCGCCCAAACCCGGTTGGCGGAGATCATTTGCGAGCGGGTTGCTTCGGTCGACATGGTTCGCTTCACCAATTCCGGCACAGAGGCCACGATGAATGCGGTTCGCGCGGCCCGCGCCTACACCGGCCGGGATCTCGTCGTCAAAATGGAGGGCGGGTACCACGGCACCTACGACGATTTCGAGGTCAGCGTGCACCCCAGCCTCGCCGAGGCCGGCGAAATCGACACGCCGACCCCGACGATTGACGCGCGAGGCGTGCCCAAGAACACCGTTGACAACATCCTGGTCACCCCATTCAACAACATCCCGGCGATCGAGCGCCTGATCGCTGAGCGGGGCCACGAGATCGCAGCGGTGATCGTCGAACCGCTGATGGGCTCGGCCGGCATGATCCCAGCCGACCGCGAGTTTCTGCTCGCGCTGCGACAACTCTCGAACGTACATGGAATCCAGCTCATTTTCGATGAAGTGATGACGTTTCGGCTCGAAGCCGGCGGCATCCAGCAGCATTACGGAGTCAGACCGGATCTGACCTCGTTCGCCAAGATCATCGGCGGCGGCTTCCCGGTCGGTGCGTTCGGTGGACGTGCCGAGGTCATGAGCATGTTCGATCCCAGTCAGCCGAACCCAGTGTGGCAATCGGGCACCTTCAACGGCAACGCGATCACGATGGTCGCCGGCATCGCCGCCATGGAGCACTATCCGGCGAGCGAGGTTTCGCGAATTAATGCACTCGGCGGTTTGCTCCGCTCGGGTATCGATGAGGCTCTGTCAGCCCGAAACGTCGAGGGTCGAACCACCGGCTACGGCTCGTTCGCGAATATCCACTTCGTCGACGGTCCGGTGCGGAACTACCGGGACGCGGCGGCAGGCGATCAGTCGTTGAAGCGATTGCTTCATCTCTCGCTCATGCTCGAAGGCGTTTTCTGCGCTCCGCGCCTGATGCTCTGCACATCAACGGCAATGAACGAATCGGTGGTTGAGGATATCCTCGACCGGTTCGATCGCGCTTTGGATCGAGTGACGAGCACCTAGGAACTGAACCGAAAGCTGTCCAGCCATCGCTCTACAGGGCAATTCGCGCAGTCATCGTTTACGATGATGTGAGGATTGCCGATGGCGTTAAGCCTAGACTCGAACGAGATTCATATCAGCATGCCGATCAAGGCGCTGGCCGTTTCAGATCAGATCGATCCTCGCATTCACAGCACCACGCTGCGCGAGCGGATGCCCGATATCGACATAGTGTTCGGATGCGGCGACTTGCCCGCTCGATATCTTGAATTCCTCTCGGACGCGTTGAACAAACCCGTCTACTACGTCCTCGGCAACCATCTCGAGGAGATGACCAGACACGGCGAGCGAGGAAGGACGAGGGAGCCGCTTGGCGCGATCGATCTCGGAGGCAAGGTCGTTCGAGACAAAGCGACCGGATTGATTCTGGCCGGCATACCTGGGTCGCCCAGATACACCGATGGCGAGGAACAGCAATACACCGAGCTCCAGATCGCCGCCATGATCGCGAAGATGACACCGCGCCTAATGTTGAACCGTTTGCGTTATGGACGTGCACTGGACGTTTTGATCTCGCACTCGCCGCCGCGCGGCGTGAATGACCGGAACGATCCGCCACATCGTGGTTTCAAGAGCCTGCTTCGCTTCCTGGAGCGATTCGAGCCTGCATATCACCTACATGGACACGTCCATCTCTACGATCGCAATGTTCCACACGAGGTCGATTACGAGCGGACGAGGGTGATCAACGTGTATCCCTATCAGGTGCTCAAATTTGATTCGGGACCGGACGGCCGCCTGCTGCATCCATCGCCGCCGTAATCTCCTCAACATCAATCGTCGGAGTTTCGAAGATGGTTAACGAGCAAGTACGTCAAGATTTCGAGCGGGCGCGGACGAGAGCGTTCATCAACGATGTGATCTCGATATTGAAGCGCCAACCCAACGAGCTCATCCCTTACCACGAGATCCGAAGCCGCGTTTCACCGGAACAGGAGAGTTATCGCGGCATTCGCGAGGTGCCGGTTCACCAGATCGTCGGCAGCGTCGACCGGTTCCGCGACTTCGACAGCGAGTTCCTGCCTAAACACGGACACACGTCCGGGCGGTGGCAGAATGTCGACCGCGCCTATTACCAGGACGTTCGGTTGCCGCCTATCCAACTCTACAAGGTCGGCGACGTCTATTGGGTCAAGGATGGCAATCACCGGGTCTCCGTCGCTCGCCAGCGGGGTGTCGATTTCATCGACGCCGAGGTCATCGAGGGTCACGTCCGCGCGCCGCTCTACGCTTCGATGTCTCCGATCGAACTTCTACAGCAGGTGGAGTACGCCGAGTTTCTCCGCCTGACCGATCTCGATCGCCTCAGACCGGAGCACGACATCCGGCCGACCGCGCTCGGCCGGTATGACGAAATGTGGGATCACATCCTGCTCCGTCAGGAATCGATGACCGATCGTTTTGGACGGCCGGTTCCAATCAGTGAAGCGGTGACCAGTTGGTACGATGAGATTTATCTCCCGATCGTGCGAGTGGTTCGCGACCGCAAGTTGCTTGAGCACTTGCCCGACCGGTCGGAAGCTGACGTTTACTTGTGGGTTGCGGCGAATCGCCAGGCAATAGAAGGCGAGCGCCAGAACATGGACCCGCAATCGACGGCGTCGGCGTTCGCTGATATCGTTGAACGCGAATCGACGCTGTCTCATCGGCTCCGGCAGTTGCCGCGGATCGTCCAACGCCGCATCCGCCGCGCCGCTCGTCCCAAACCAAGACCCGCGGGACCATGATCTGACACTCGAAAGACGGGGCGAACTTGAGACGGTCTGTAGAGCGCAGCCCGCTCAGAACCTTTCCGCGGGGCTCATTCCGATGGCGCTTCCACTGGCCTCAGGCTCTCGATGATTGCGGGCCAGAACGCCCGCTCACCTTCAGGGATCGGTTTGGTCGAGCTTGAAACGGTGAGATCGCAGTACTGACTGCCAAATCGTCGTCGGACCTCGAATCCGAGATCGCCGGTGTAGGTGACGTAGATAGAGTCGTCCTCACGCTCGATCGAGCCGATCGCTCCGCCTGCTGCCGGCGTACTCACAATCTCAACCGAGCGCTCCCAGTCGGCATCGCTGCTGACGCGCCCGCCGAAGAGCACAAACCTGCCACCGCTGGCCGTCGTGCCACGGCCGGTACCGTCGTCCACCCAGCCGTCCGGAATCAGCGCCTGGCAGAGACCGTCACTGATCAACTGGCCGTTGATGTCCGTGAGATCTGCCGGCGGCAGCGCGCCGGTGGTACTGGTCGGCTGACCGGCGCCGGTGGTCGCCGTGGCGGCGGCATTACTGGGAGCCGGCGTGTCGCCCTCATCGTCGCCGGTTGAGCAAGCGGAGAGCAGTGTCGCGATCACTAGGGCGATGAACGCCCACGATCCAACCCGCTCGAGCCCTCGCCGTCCAACTCTCAAAACAAATCCTTCCCCAGAAGCTCGAAGTGTCTGATTTTGACTCTAAGGACGCGGCGAACGCTCGCATCGATCCGCTTCTTTGAAACGTCTCCGTAGCGAACTCGTTTCGCGACGTGGGCGACCAGCGCTTCCCAGGTTGCGGGTGGCGACGTGTAGAGCAGCATATCCATTCCGGCATCCGTCGCCCGGTCCAGAACATCCAACGGAGCAATACCGGCAAGTGCACCCATTCCGAGATCGTCGGTGACGACGAGTCCGTTGTAGTGCAGATCTTCTCGCAGCGTTCTCACGGCGACCTTGGAGAGCGACATCGGCCGGTCGTCCCACTTCGGGTAGTTGAGATGGCCGACCATCACCATTTCGACGCCGGACTCGACCGCTGCTTTGAACGGCAGGGCATCCGACGACGACCAGTTCTCTTTCGAGAGATCAACAGTTGGAATGGCGTAGTGGGAATCGACCGAAGTGCGACCATGACCCGGAAAGTGCTTGGCCGCGCCCATCACCCGCACTGCTTGCGACCCATGGATGACCGCCGCGACTTTTTTTGCGACCGCCTTCGGATCACTGCCGAAACTCCTGAGGTACATCGTGCTGGATGCCGCATAAGCGACGTCGGCGACCGGCGCGAAATTGACATCAAATCCGAAGCCAGTCAAGAACCTGCCTCGCTCCTTCGATTTCGCGCGGACGTCGGCGTCAGTCATGCCGCCGAGCACCATTGCCCCGGGGGATGGATCGCCGGGCAGCCGGATGACGTTTCCGCCCTCCTGATCGATCGCGATCAGAGGGGGGAGTTTCGAATTGCTCTTGTGGATGTCTTTGACGAACGATTTGATCTGAGCGGTCGTTCCGATATTCGGGGCGACGAAAATGATCCCGCCCGGAAGTACGTCCCTCAGCATTCCCTGGAACCAGGGAGTCATCTGCGTGCCAAGTGCTTGAAACACGAACATCTGGGCGATCCGCTTCTCCAGCGACAGCGAGCGCAGGATGTCGTGAGCGAGCTCCTCTTCCTCGTTGCCCGCGGCGACACCCGCCCGGTTGGCGATCGCAAGTCCTGCCGAAATTGCGCTGCCGGCGAGTAGTCTTCTGCGCGTGATCGATGTTCCACGAGTTGACTCCATGTCACCAACCGGGGACGGACTCATGCATGTCTCATCGTGATTCATTCCGCTCATATGCCTCGGCCAGCCGCACACTGGACTGATGGGATCACGACTCGAGCACATGTACCCATCCTAAACGGAAGGACGCCCGGCTTCCAATCGCTCTCCCTCTCGCTCCCGCCTGAATGGCAGTGCAGATGGAATCTGACCCATCAGGATCAACGGATGTCGTCGGTAGTACAGGGAAAAGACTATTGCGGACAACCCTGTGAACCCGGCAAGACTCACAAATGTCCAGTCGTATCCCGTACGGACAATGATTTTACCCGCAATGAACGCCGCGAGTGCGGAGCACAGATTCCAGGCGGCCGAGCGCAGCCCAAACACGCTCGCCCGGGCCCTCGGCGGAAGCAATTCACCGATGAAGACCGAGTCGACCGGCCAAGCCATGCTGAAGCCCGATTGCCGCACAATGAACGCAACCACACCCAGAGCCATAGACGGAAATGGGATAAGTAGGAGGAAAAACGGGATTGAAATCGACCTCAGGAAGAAGACCGTGTTGAGCGCTCCGAAGTACTTCGAAAGTGCCGGTGCCGCGAGACCGATCACCGCGGCACAGGCACTGCTGATCGCGAAGATCAACCCGACCTGACGCGTACTCGCGCCTAGTGTCACGAGGTAGACGTTGTAGAACGGGATCACCATGCCAATCCCGATGCTCATGACACCACCGACGAAAATGAAGATTCCCATATCCTTTCGAACCTGCAATCGTTGCTCCGCATTGACCGGTTCGGCCACGATCGACTCTGTGGCGGCCGCTCGACCCGAGCGCGCGTCCGCCATGAACCAGAGCGGGATCGCGCCTAGCGCCGCGATCGCGGTTCCCGCCACCATTGTCCAGCGATAGGCGGCGACGCTTCCGTCATCGATTGACGAAGTCATCGAACCCAGCAGGCCGGGCAACAAACCGCCAACAAGTGAGCCGATGGTGATCGATAGCGAGATCAGCGAAAACGAAACCGCGGTAGCGTGCGCGCGCCCGCGGGTGCCGCACCATTCGATCAAAAAGGGCATCGTGGTATTGAACAGGAACGCGAGTCCGAGTCCATAGAGCGCCGACAGCGCGTAGAGCGGCGCCGGGGTCTCCGCGAATGCGATGCCGAACGATGCGACGAGGAACAGGAGGAATCCCCAGGCCACGCAGCGCCAGCTCCCGAGGCGATTTACCAGAAAGCCGAGCGAGAGCCCGCCGACGCCCATGAAGACGGTTTGAACGGCGCTCAATGCGCCGATGTCGTCTTCACGCATATCGAGTTTGAGGAGATAGAGATTGAAGACGAGGGCGAAAACACCATATCCGACATTTGCCAAAAGGTTGTAGATCAGAAACAGACGGATGTCTTCACTGAACGAACGGATATTGCCCAGGTAGGTTTTCATCCGTCGGACCCGCCCGTTGCCGCTTTTGTCCTTGCGCCTTGCGGAGTATAGAACCGCTCAAGGAACTCCGCGCATGATCTCGCTGATCGATTTCGCTTCGCCCGGAATCCAACCCAGTCAGTGTAGAATCGCCCGCTTGCAGAAACGCTCTCGCGAGGGGCAGGAGGTCCAGCGTGTCATCTCAGGGATCTATCAACCGGCCGATCAACGCCGGCATCGCGGGCCTCGGCCGGTTCGGCAAATTGCATGCCGGCGTGCTCCGGCGCCTTCCTCAAGTTCGGATCGCGGCCGTCTGTGATCCGGTCGAAGAGGAGCTCAAGGCGGCGGCCGAACTTTACGGGAACCCGGCTATCTTCACCGATCTCGACGAGATGCTCGCTCAGGCCGATCTCGACTGCCTCTTCCTGATCACACCCGAGCAATTCCACGGCGAACAGGCACGCAAAGCGATCGCACGTGGATTGCCGACGTTTCTGGAAAAGCCACTGTCGACCACGGCCGATGACGGCGCGGAGATCGCGAAACTAGCTCAAGTTGCCGGCATTCACTTGCAGATTGGATTCGTGCTCCGGTTCGAAACGCAGCACGCCCTGCTCAAGAAGGAGATCGCATCGGGCCGTTTCGGCGATGTGGTGACGCTTCGGCTCAAGCGAAACTGCTCACGCGCATGGTTCGACATTTACGGCGATCGCGCTCATTCCGTGCACGAAACCATCATCCACGACATCGATCTTGCGGTCTGGTTCACCGGAAGCCGTTGCGCAAAGGTCTACGCCGTTGAGCGTCATGTTTCCGACCACAAGTATCCCGACGCCTGCATGGCAATTCTGCAGTTCGAGAATGGCTCGATCTGCGCGCTCGAAACAAGCTGGCTCATCCCCGACCGCAGCCCCGCTAATGTGCTGACCGAAACCTGGAACGGCACGATCGACGCGGAGCTGGAAGTGGTCGGCACAAAGCAAAGCGCCCGGCTCAGACTACTCGAGTCGACCCTTCAAATCTGGACGGACGACGTGACGAAACATCCCGAAGCAGGACTTTGGCCGGAGGTTTATGGTCAGGTCGCCGGCGCCCTGCGGGAAGAAGACGCCCATTTCATCGACTGCGTTCGCCAGGGTCGCTCCTCGGCCGTCACTTCGGTCGACGACGCTGTCGAGGGCCTCCGCATCGCCGAAGCGATCATGCATTCCGCAGAGACCGGCCGTGAGGTTACCTTGATATAGGCCAAATTAGCATGTTGTGGATGAGCTGCAGTTCCGAGTTGACGCTCAGAAAGCGCTTGCGCGGGCCTAAAGAGCCCGCGCTGAACCTAATATGCCTGCTAAACCAGACTCCAGTTCCGCGGGCCTGGCCGGCGTTAATCCGAACCTAAATACGCCAGCAGCAATTTCGTGGTTTCAACTAGCGAATCGCGATGCAGCCGCTCGTACGAGTGTGAGCCGTCGACGCCGGGACCAACCAGAGCGCCCCGAATGTCGTAACCGGCCCGCAACGCCTGGCTCACGTCCGAGGCGTAATAGGTGTAAATATCGACACGGTGCTGAATGTCGTGCTGCTCCGCAAGTGCGATCAACTGACGGCTCAGGTCGCAGTCATAGGGTCCGCTGTTGTCCTTCATGCAGATCGTGGTCGACCACTCATCGGACGTTTGCCCCTCGCCGACCGCGGCCATGTCGACCGCGACGACCTCGGTCACTCCTTCAGGGACGCCCGCGGATGTTCCGTGTCCGACTTCTTCGTACGTGCTGATGTAGAGATAGGTTGGCCGCGCCAGGATCGAGCTGCTTTCTTTGACGGCTTTCGCCACGCCGAGCAGTATCGCGACGCACGCCTTGTCATCAAGATGCCGAGATTTGATGAACCCGTTGCCGGTCAATGTCGTTCGGGGATCGAGACTGACGTAGTCGCCAACCGAGATGCCGGTCGCTCGAACCGCGTCACCGGTTTGAGCGTCGAGGTCGAGCCGCACCTCGATCGAATGTGCATCCCGCTTGAGATCGGAGAGCGCCTTACCATGGACGTGGGTGGACGCTTTGGTGGTCAGAATCGTGCCCGTCGTCGTTGACCCGTCACGCTTGTGGACGGTGCAGTACTCGCCCTCGATCGTCGACCAGTCGTAGCCTCCGATCTGGGTCAGCGCTAGACGACCTGAGGATTTGGCCTCCTTCACCATTGCGCCCAGGGTGTCGACATGCGCCGAGAGCAACCGTCCGCCTCCCTTGCGGCTCTCATTGCCCGGGAACGCGGCCACCAGACTGCCTTTGACCGTTCGCTGAACCGTCAGACCATGCGTTTCCAGCCGCTTCGCGACTTCATCGACAGCGACACGCGTGAATCCGGTCGGGCTCGGAATTCGGCAGAGATCGGCCGTGGTCTCCAACATGTAATCGCCATCAATCGATTGAAACGCGTTCAAGTCGGAATCTCCCTTTTCTACACGTCGAATTTGAGCCTCGAAGAGGCATCACGATTTAAGCTCCTGCATACATCCCAGCGTTACGGCCTATGAATAGTCGCCGTCAATCTGGGTGATCTCGATCTGGTTGTTGAACGGATCGTGCACGAAAAAGCGCGGCCGGGTCGGAATCTCGATCGTCTCCTCGATCTTGACCCCGTGGTCCGCCAGTCGCTTCCGATACGCTTCGACATCATCGACCTGCAGGCAAAGATGCTGAGAGGTCGATTTGCGGCTCATCACGGGATCCGCGAAAACATGAACTTCGTGGCCATCCGGTCCGGCTTTGAACCATACCAATCGCATGTGATCCAGCGCGGAAGGCGGTTTGACTTCGGTCATTCCGAGCGCCTCCCCGAAAAAGGCGCGTGCAGCCTCATGGCCGTCGTTTGGCATCGGGATACTGGTGTGCTGTAAGCGTAGAACTGTTGCCACGTTGAACCTCCAGCGATTCTATTCAATCACCGACAGACGTCTCGATTCCCACACAGGTTGCGACAAATGTCCATGGCCAACAAACTCTGTCGAACTGGTTGGTTAGAATCAGTTCGGCAATCGCAATGGCTGGACTGCATCATCGTCCGACCAAGCACCGGTTACGAGGAGAACGACGGGGGATCGAATGCAAACTCCGAATCTACACGAGAGTGATCACCCCCTGGTCAAGCATAAAGTAACGCTGCTCTCCGATGTCAGCACAGAACCGAAGCTCTTCCGCGCGCTCGTCGCCGAGCTGACCACTCTTTTGTTATATGAGGCCACGCGGCATCTACCATTGCGGCCGGAATCTTTTGAGTCGCCGCTCGAGACGGCGGTGGGCGAAACGATCGCCGGAACGATCGGCATCGTGCCGATTCTCCGCGCGGGACTGGGCATGGTCGACACCGCGATCGGCCTGCTCCCGCGCGCCACGGTTTACCACCTCGGGATATACCGGGACGAGCGGTCGCATCTGCCAATCAGCTACTACAACAAGCTACCGGCCAAGTTCACAGACGACGTCATGATCCTGCTCGATCCGATGCTCGCCACTGCAGGCTCCGCCACAGCGGCGGCGGCCGAATTGAAGCTCAGCGGGGCGCGCGAGATCTTCTTTGTTGGCATTATTGCTGCACCCGAGGGAGTACAACGGATGTACGATGAGCATCCAGATATTCCGCTCTATGTCGCTCGAGTGGACCGTGAGCTCGACGACCACAAGTACATCCGGCCCGGACTCGGCGATGCGGGCGACCGCCTCTTCGGAACGCTCAATCGCTAGGTACCGACACCCATTTGTTCGTTGGATCAGTGCGCCAGCGGGGGGATGTTTAACCTAGAGCGGAGCTGCTCGACGTACTCGGGACCGAGCTTCTCGGCGAGGAAGAGATCTACACCCGCTTCCTCGAGCGCCGTCCGAAAACTCAACACCAGGGATTGTTCTCGCTCGTTCAAGTCGTACCCGTATTGATCGAGCGCGGCCTGGAGGTCGACCCGGGCCACCGCCCGAAAATCGGGATCGCTCATTGCCTGCTCGGCGAGTCGTTGCAGGACCTCCATTCGGATTTGATCGTTGTTGTTATCCATTCGTGGTCCTTACAGCAAGCAGGCGATGACAAACGCCTGAACGTTCTGACAGGACCCGATACACCGCGAATCCTGGTTCGTTTAGTGATTGTACAACCCGTTCGCACCAGTTTTTGTATTCAATATTGCATAGAATTGGCGGCCTAGTACTTAACTCCCATCGACGCGAAATTCAGCCTGTTTCAGGATGATCCAGAGGCTCAATCAGAATGAAAGCGCTCAATCGCCCATCGAACGACAAGCCCAGAACCTTCGTTGACCGAGAGACTGGTCTTGCCGCACATCTGCTTTGTTCAGCCTGCGGAGTGCATCTCGCGGGACGTCCCCGATATGCGAAGTACCGGGTCTGCGACGACTGCGGCGCCTATTCGCCGATTCCGGCAAGGGTCAGAATCGCAACCCTGGTTGACGGCGGCTCGTTCTGGGAGACCGAAGCCCAACGCTCGTCGACCGATCCCATTGGCTTTGAAGACGAACAGCCGTACAGCGTGCGCTTGAAGGAATTGCAGCAATCGACTGGGCAAGCGGACGCAATCGTCACCGGTCGCGCCGCCATTCATGGGCACAAAGTTGTTATCGCGGTGCTCGATTTCGCTTTCCTCGGCGGCAGCATGGGCGTGGTGGTTGGCGAGAAGCTCGTACGCGCCAGTGAGATCGCGCTCAAGGAGCATCGACCGTTGATCACAGTAGTCGCCAGCGGCGGAGCTCGAATGCAAGAGGGCATGCTCTCGCTCTTGCAAATGGCGAAGACTGCCGCCGCGATTCAGCGCTTGCACACCGCCGGGATTCCTTACATTTCAGTTTTGACCCATCCGACAACAGGAGGCGTTTTTGCTTCATTTGCGAATCTCGGGGATGTGATCGTTGCCGAGCCAAAATCGCTTATTGGATTCGCCGGTCCCCGAGTCGCGGAGCAGTTTCTCGGCAAGCCGCTGCCGCCGGGTTCGCACACGGTCGAGTTCTTGCTCGAGCATGGCCTGATCGACGGAATCGTAGATCGCACCGCGTTGCGCCAGATGATCGGCGTCGTGTTTGACGCATTGAGTCCATCCAGGGAGCGACATCAGTGGATCAAGGCCAAAGAAGTGGTCTTCCTCGACACCGGCGGCACGGCATGGGATTCAGTGATAGCGGCACGAGATCCAGATCGACCGACGTCGCTCGACTATGTCGGTCAGTTGTTCGACCAATTCATCGAGCTTCACGGCGATCGGCAGTCCGGAGACGATCCGGCGATCGTCGCTGGAATGGGCCTGTTGGAGAATCTCCCGGTCGCGGTGATCGGAATCGAACGCGGCCATGGGGATCAAACCGAGCACCGTCGCGGTGGCCGCCCGATCCCCGAGGGCTATCGGAAAGCGCAACGAATTATGCGAATGGCCGCTCGATTCAACATTCCGGTGGTCACGTTGATCGACACGCCCGGAGCATTTCCCGGAATCGAATCGGAGGAGCGCGGCCTGGCGGGGGAGATCGCCGAATCGATGGCGATGATGAGTAATCTTCCCACTCGTATCGTGTCGGTCATCACCGGCGAAGGCGGCAGCGGCGGCGCGCTGGCCCTGGCGGTCGCGGATCGCGTTCTCATCCAGGAGCGCGCGATCTATTCCGTGATTGCACCCGAGGGAGCAGCCGCGATTCTCTATCGAGACGCATCGAGGGCCGCGGAAGTCGCCGAGCGCTTGAAATTGACCGCGAAGGATATCGTCGCCGCCGGCATCGCCAACGCGATCGTGCCCGAACCGGAAGGCGGCGCGACGAAGGATCCGATTGGCGCCGCACAGATGCTCAAGGAGTCTATCCTGGCCGCACTGCATGAGCTGTCAACGATCAAACGCGAGCGTCTGCTCGAAGAACGCTACGCCCGGTACCGATCCATCGGCACCGCCCACGTCAAAGCGCTTCAGAGTGCGCCCGCTCAGAAGTAGAATCGATTTACATCGTGTAGGGAATGACCGCGGTGTCCGCCCTTTTCCATGTGACGCGCAATTCGCTCAACGAGAGACGTTTGAGCGCCGTGATCTCATCAAATTGGTTGACCTTCACCGAAGGGCAGTCACGGCGGATTGCCCCTACAAAATGCGTTGCAAGGCTGATTTGGCCTCGAGATGCCCGCACATCCCGTGGACGCCGCCGCCGGGTGGTGTCGAGGCGGAGCACAAGAACAGCCTCGGATTGGGCGTCGAGTATGGATTCCAGTGAACAGATGGCCTCATAAAGCGCTGCCGTAAATCTATCGATCCACCGCCGATGTCCCCGCCGATATAGTTGGCGTTGTATCGCACCAAATCCGAAGGAGCCATGACCGACTTCGCCAAAACGCGATCGCGAAAACCTGGAGCAAAACGCTCGATCTGGTTTTCGATTCGCAAGGTCATATCGAACGTCGACCCGTTCGGCACATGGCAATACGCCCAAGCGGTGTGCTTGCCGGCGGGCGCACGGGTCGGATCGAACAGACTGGCCTGCGCGACCAAAACGAACGGCGTCTCTGGATACTGGCCACGACTGACTCCTCGCTCTGCCGCGGCAATCTCTTCGAACGTACCTCCGAGATGAACGACACCCGCGCGACCGCATTCCATCGAACGCCAGGGAATCGGTCCGTCGAGCGCGTAGTCAATCTTGAATGAGCCGGGGCCATGCC
Organism: uncultured Sphaerobacteraceae bacterium; assembly: GCA_964371945.1. Taxonomy (GTDB): domain Bacteria; phylum Chloroflexota; class Chloroflexia; order Thermomicrobiales; family UBA6265; genus CAYJPA01. Next base: position 35,809 of record CAYJPA010000031.1, read on the forward strand.
GGAATCGCGCCAGCGATCTCCGGTTGCGCTCAGGCAACTCCTTGCCGGCAATGCGAGCCATGTTTACCGGCGCAAGATCGAACAAGACCGCTTTCGCCGGCGGAATGTCGCGCATGGACTCAACGTTGACCCCGGTCCGAATCTCGCCGCCTAAAGACTCGATCTCAGATCTAAGCGCGTCGACGATCATCTGCGATCCGCCCCCGGCAAACGGCCATCCGTGCAGATGAGCAAGCGTTCCGAGCATTAACCCCGCTGCCGCCGAGCCCGCTTGATCGAGGGGCAACATCGAGTGCGCTGACATTCCAGCGAACAGAGCGCGGGCATGACCGGATTCCAACCTTGATTTAGCAACCGATTCGGCCGACCGAATAGCGATGCGCCCGAATCGCCCCATTGAAAGTGGATGCCGCGGCACATGAAACGGGGCCAGCAGTTCATCGACTAGCTGCTCGCCTGCGTCGACGAAGTGCGAGAAAAGCTGCTTGTATGCACTTGCATCCGATCCCAACGACCCGGCGGTTTCCGAGATCGAACGCACCACCTTCGCGGCGCTCCCATCGTCAAACGGATGAGCCATGACGACCGGTGATTCGATCCAGCGGATCAGGGTCTCGAGCTCCCGAAAGAGGCGTGAAACGGTCAGCGGGTGGGAGGTCGTGCGGATATCGTGATGACAACCCGGCAGCGCGAGCTCAGCGGTTCGACATCCGCCGCCGATCGTCTCCCCGGCTTCGAGCACCAGTACCGTTCGGCCTGCTCGTTCCATTGTCAGCGCCGCCGCCAAACCGTTCGGGCCCGACCCAACGACAACCGCGTCGTACTGCTTCACCTCGGCTCCCATCCTGATCGATCGCCGAACCCGATGATACGCCGGCTGATCGCGGATCGCGTTGATCGGATCTCTGCCTCCGCTACAATCCCAGAATGCACCAACAAGCGAGCTCATCCGGCCGCGAAGACCGACCCGCCGGAGCGAAGCAATCGCACGTCACGAACCACGGAGGCTGAACCGGATGAAGTTAGCGACCGATATCGGCGGGACCTTTACCGACCTCGTCTATCTGGATGAGGCAACCGGTGAGCTCGGACTCGCCAAGGCATCTTCCACCCCGCCGGGCTTTGCCACCGGGATCATGGACACGATCGCAAAGTCCGGAATCGATCCCTCCAATGTCGAACATTTCGTGCATGGCACCACGGTCGTCATCAATGCCCTGACCGAGCGGAAAGGCGCCATCACCGCGCTGGTCACAACCGAAGGCTGCCGGGATGTGCTCGAGATCGGCCGAGCCAACCGGCCAGACATCTACAATCTCAGGTTTCGAAAGCAGCCGCCGTTCGTGCCGCGCGAACGACGATTCGAGGTGATCGAGCGAACGAACTACAAAGGCGAGATTGTCACGCCGCTCGATCTTGCGGGTGTCGATGCCGTCGCCGAGAAGATTCGGGCATCTGGGTCCCGCTCGGTTGCGGTTTCATTCCTCCATTCGTACGCAAATCCGGGGCACGAACGAGCCTGTGCGGATCGGCTCCGCGAGCTGCTTCCAGAAGTTCTGGTCACGGCCTCATCCGATATCACCCAGGAGTGGCGTGAATACGAGCGCACGAGCTCGGCCGTGCTCAATGCTTATGTCCGGCCGACCGCGAGCTCCTATCTTCAGGCGCTCGAATTAAACCTTCGTGACATCGGAATCGGATCGCAGTTCGATGTCATGAAATCGAACGGAGGCACCGCCACGTTCGCCGTTTCTGAAGTGCTCCCGATTCACATGGTCGAATCGGGTCCTGTCGGCGGAGTGATCGGCGCAGCCGCAATCGGTAAAGCCATCGGCTCCGAAAACATCATCACGCTCGACATCGGCGGCACGACCGCGAAGTGCTCGCTGATCGATCACGGCGAGGTGAAGATTACGACTGACTACCGGATCGAACGCGACCCTCATCACGCCGGTTACCCGATCAAGGTGCCGGTGGTCGACATCGTCGAGATCGGCGCCGGCGGCGGATCGATCGCCTGGATTGATGATGGCGGCGCACTGAAGGTTGGACCGAAGAGCGCGGGCGCCGTGCCTGGACCCGTCTGTTACGGCCAGGGGGGAACCGAGCCAACGGTGACCGACGCGAATCTGATCGCGGGCCGGATCAATCCCGGTTATTTCCTTGGCGGCGAGATCGCGGTCAGTGTCGATCTCGCTAAGCAGGCGATGCACCCGATCGCCGCCGCGCTCGGCGTCTCCGTGGGAGACGCAGCCTTGGGCGTCATCCGGATCGCCAATGCCAATATGATCAACGCGCTGAAGTTGGTTTCCGTGCGCCGCGGTTACGACCCACGTGACTTCATTCTCATGGCCTTCGGCGGCGGTGGCGCAATGCATGCAGCCGCGCTCGCCAAAGAGCTGCATGTCAACCGCGTGTTGATTCCGCGTGCGCCGGGTCACTTTTCGGCCTGGGGGATGCTGATGACCGATCCGATGCAGGATTTTATCCGCACGACCCTGATCGCCAGCAATGAGTCGACCGTTCCGCGCATGACCGAGATCTTCGACGGCATGACGGACGATGCTCGCGGCTTCTTCGTGCGCTCGGGTTATGACGCTGACGCCGTGAGGTTCTTGTGGGCGCTTGACATGCGCTATCACGGCCAGGAGCACACGGTTCGCGTGCCGCTCGCTGGCAACAGGGTCGACGTTGCCGAGGCGAACGAGAGGTTTCATCAACTCCACGAGCGCTCCTACACCTACCGGCTCGATTCGAAGATCGAGGTGGTCAACTTTCATGTTGTCGCTTCGGTGCCGGCCAAAAAGCCCGAGCTCAGGGCGTTCACGGGAGCCGGCGGCGACGGGCGACCGAAAGGCCGCCGAATCGTCGATTTCGACGAGGACGGCCATCAGGAGAGCACGATCTATGAACGCGACAATCTGATCCCAGGCAAACCGATCCTCGGACCCGCGGTGATTGAAGAACCCGCGGCCACGACGGTCGTTTATCCCGGTCAGCGCGCCGTTATCGATGAAATCGGCAACATCCTGATCGAAATCGGCTAGTCACGTTCGTCAGCCAGGAGTTGTTTCATGAGTCAGACAGCGTCCACGATCGATCCGTTCACGCTCGAGATCATCAAAGAAGGTCTCAATGCGATCGGCGACGAGATGTTCGTCTCGATCCAGCGCACCAGCAAGAGTCCGATCATTTACGAAGTGCTCGACTACTGCTGCGGCATTACCGATGATCAGGGCCAACTTCTGGCGCAGGGCAACGGCGTCGGCGGCTTTCTCGGCACAATGGCCTTCGCCGTGCAGTCGACGATCGCCAAATTCTGGCCGGGAAATCTCGAAGAGGGCGACATCATCGTCACCAACGATCCGTACGGCGGCGGCGGCACGCATCTCTCCGACGTCTCCCTGGTCATGCCGATCTTCTTCGAGGGCGAGCTTGTTGCCTTCTCCGCCAATAAAGCACACTGGACCGAGGTCGGGGGCAAAGACCCCGGATCGTGGACAACAGACTCGGTCGATATCTGGCAGGAGGGCATGCAATTCCCCTGCGTCAAGCTCTTCAGCCGCGGCGAGCCGATCCCGAGCATGATGGACATGATCGAAGCAAATGTCCGAACGCCGGATATGACGCTCGGCGATGTCTGGTCGCAGGTCGCGTCGTGCCGGTTGGCTTCAATTCGCTTCCAGGAGCTCTGCCGCAAGTTCGGCGTGCCGCTGGTTCGGCAGGCGATCACCGCGCTGCTCGATTACGGCGAAACGATGGTGCTCCGGGAGCTCGCGAAGCTGCCAAGCGGTATTTATGAAGCCGAAGATTGGATTGATGACGACGGTCTTTCCCAGGATCCGATCTATTGCAAGGTGAAGGTCACGGTCTCGGATGACGAGTTCCTGTGCGATTTCACCGGCACCGCGCCCCAAACGCGCGGTCCGGTCAATTGTTCATGGACTGGGCTCAATTCAGCCGTCCGGATGGTCTTCAAAGCGCTGACCGATCCGCACATCCCTGCCAATGAGGGCTGTTTTCGCCCGATGCGGGTGATCTGCCCCGACGGCACGGTCTTCACCGCGCAGCGACCGGCGCCGGTTTCGACTTATTGGGATTCGATGATCTTCGCCGCCGATCTCGTCTGGAAGGCAATGGCCGAGGTCGTTCCGCACCGCCTCGCCGCGGGTCATTTCATGAGCGTCTGCGCGGACGTGACCTTCACCATCCACCCAGACACCGGGCTGCCCGCGATTCTGGTCGAGCCAAATGCGGGCGGCTGGGGCGCGGGAATCGATCAAGACGGCGAGGCTGGTCTAGTTTGCCTGGGCGATGGCGAAACCTACATCCTCCCGCTCGAGGTAACCGAAGCGATTTATGGCATTCAGGTCGATCGATTCGAGTTCAACACGGCACCGGGCGGCGAGGGCAAGTTCAGGGGAGGACGGGGGCTAATCCGCGACTATCGAATCTTGAGTGACGAAGGCGGCTTCATTACTTCCACCTTCGGCCGCAACAAGTTCATGCCTTGGGGCGTCGCGGGCGGCAACGACGGTTCGCCAAACGCGGTCCAAATCCGGTTTGCCGACGGCCGGGAGCCGGTCACGGTCGGCAAAACCGCCCGCTACCCGTTGAAGAAGGGCGATGTCGCCCGTCTGATCACCGGCGCGGGCGGAGGGTGGGGAGACCCGAAGGAGCGAGATCGCGAACTCGTGCTCACAGACTTGCGGTCTGAGTTGATCAGCGAACAAACGGCCCGCGAAATCTACGGCTTGACCGACGCAGATTTCGCTAATAGGTAGTTTGATCGACCTTCCACTTAGTAGATGTACAATTATGAAGCAGCAATCCTCAGGTTGAAACCAGAGGCTAACTTCGCGAAGCATCTCCGAGGCTAAGCAACGCGCACCGCGTGATGCGCCGATCAAAGATGCACGATTCGTTATTGCGCTCCTAACATGTTGAGGGAGCAATGATGAATCGTGCATTGTTGTCCGGACTATGTTCGGTCGTGCACCGCCCGGCAATAAATTGACCGGGCTATGCAAACGAAACCCTTCCAGGGTTGAGAACGAAGCCGTCGTTCGGAGAGATTCGCTCCCTGATACACCGTTTAGGAATGCACGATTCATAATTGCGCGGCTGCAGCGAGCGGCCATTCCTCGATCAGTGTAGTTTCTGTTGTTGCATGCCACAACTCTAGACGGCCCGGAATCGCATTCTGTGCAGATCCGCGCAAAAGCCGTGACCTCTTGCCACGATCTCCTGGTCCTGGCGCCTCCGTGCGGAATAGATTGTCTCTACAAGGACGTGTGCTCGTGAGGGCGCATTGGCCAAAGCGACTGTGCTTCTCCGGAGGAACCATGACCATTTACGGTGCTTCAGCCACCGAAACATCCCGGTTCGACGACGCCGCGCGCTCCTATGACGCGCTTCTCGTCCTCTCGTTCGGTGGTCCTGAGGGCCCGGACGACGTCATTCCGTTCCTCGAGAATGTAAGCGCCGGCCGGAAGGTGCCTCGTGAGCGACTTGAAGAGGTCGCCGGGCACTACCTCCACTTCGATGGGGTGAGTCCGATCAACGCACATAACAGAGCGCTCATCGCGGCGCTAGAGCTCGAGTGCTACAACAGCGGTCTCGACCTTCCGATCTATTTTGGGAATCGCAACTGGCATCCGTTCGTCACCGACACTGTCCGCCAGATGCGCGACGAGGGCGTCAAGCGCGCGCTCGTCTTTGTGACCTCCGCGTTTAGCTCATATTCCGGCTGCCGGCAATATCGCGAGGATCTCATCGGGGCGCTGAAAACGGTCGACAAGCAGACGCTCACATTCGACAAGCTCCGCGCCTTCTACAACCATCCCGGCTTTATTGAACCGATGATCGAATTGACCCGAACCGGCCTAAATTCGATCCCGGCCGTAAGACGCGGCTCAACCCGATTGATCTTCACCGCCCACAGCATTCCGCTGTCAATGGCGCGCCATTGTGCATACGAACAACAGTTCAGCGAGGCGTCACAGCTCATCGCATTTGGAGCGGGCTTCGACGACTTCACCCTTGCGTATCAAAGCCGTAGCGGTTCTCCGCATGCACCATGGCTCGAGCCGGATATCCTCGACGCACTCAGAGGCGCGAAAAACGACGGCGTTACCGACGTTGTGATCGTGCCTGTCGGATTCATCTCGGATCACATGGAGGTGCTGTTCGATCTGGACACGGAAGCCAAGGAGCTCGCGGACGACCTCGGACTCGGCTTTGTGCGTGTCGCCACGGTCGGCACGCATCCTCGATTCGTGCAGATGATCCGCGAGCTCATCGTCGAGCGCATGTCGGAATCGCCGGTACGGCCCGCGCTCGGCCGTCGCGGCCCAAACCATGACATTTGCCCCGCCAATTGCTGCCTAGCCGGAGCGACTCGATGAATTTGCCGGCACAAGAACTGGCCCCGTCGTAGCGGTCGACCTCAGTTTCGGCCATCCGCTGGTTGTCAACAACGCTCATGCTTGCTCCTAATCCACCTCAGTTCATATTGCGTACTGCGCGAATCGCTGCAAGGGCGGACACGGCGGTCCACCCCTACCCATGGCAAACGGATTCGCCCGAATACTTCATTCCCCACGGAAGTGATGTCCTCTTGCCTCTCTCAGTTTCAATCCTGCGTAAATCTATTCACATTGCTCCCGCCGAAATGCTAGGGTGAAAGTGAAGTGCGCGATTTCCATAGATTTACGCGCATTGAGGAGATTTATTACTTCATCTTGACGCAGAGGGGCGGATGGGCCGGAAAGTAATCAGGATCGGTGCCAGGGGATCAAATCTGTCGCTTCGACAGACGCAGATCGTGGTCGATTTGCTACAAGCACGTGATCCTGGTCTACGCGTCGAAATCGCGATCATCACCACGGCCGGCGATCGGCAGCTCGACACGCCGCTGCCTTTGATCCGCGGGAAGGGCGTCTTCACCGAGGAGATCGAGTCGGCGCTTCTGAACGGCGAGATCGACTTCGCGGTCCACAGCCTGAAAGACCTCCACGTTGAAAAACGACCGGGAATCGTGATCGGAGCAATTACGGAGCGTGGAGGCGCCGAGGATGTGCTCATCAGCCGCTCCAATCTGAGACTGGCTCAACTTCCGGCCGGTTCGAAAATCGGCACAAGCAGTCCGCGCAGATCCGCCCAACTCCTCCATCTCCGGCCGGATCTGATGCCGATTTCGATTCGCGGCAATGTCGAAACCCGAATCCGGAAAGCGCAGGACCCCACCGGCGAGTTCGACGCGATCGTGCTCGCCAGAGCTGGACTCGATCGGCTTGATCTATCCCCGGTGGCGGTCGAAACGCTGTCGCTCGAACTCATGTTGCCCGCGCCAGGACAGGGCGCGCTCGCGGTGCAAACCAGGAACGATCTCAGACTGCTCGAAATGCTCTCCGCGATCAATCACGCCGAAACTGCCTTCGCGACGATCGCGGAGCGGGCGTTTCTCGCTGGGCTAGGCAGCGGTTGTTCAACCCCTGTCGCCGCCTTCGGCCGGTTCGATGGCGATCGATTGCACCTCTTGGGCCGTGTGAATTCGATCGATGGAGTGCACGAGGTTGACGTCGAAGCGGCCGCTGTGGTGTCGAATGAAGCCGCTGCGACCCGGCTCGGTCACGATTTGGCGCTCGCCGCTATCGCGAGGGGCGCCGGCACGTTACTTGGGGTCCGGCCATGAGCGCACCCTTGACCGGTCTCGGCGTCGTCAACACGCGCGCGCTTCACCAGGCCACTGAGCTCGACTCAGCGCTGATCACCGCGGGAGCGAACCCGCTTTCGTTTCCGTGCATCGCAATCGCTCCTCCCCTCGAACCAGAACCGCTCGATCGGGCCGTTCGTGCGCTTGCAAAGGGTGAATTCGAATGGCTCGTATTGACAAGCGGCAATGCCGTTAGCTCACTTGCCGGAAGAATCCCGGGACCGATATCAGTGAAGCTAGCCGCGATTGGTCCAGTAACCGCAAAGGCAATCGAGCAAGAGCTGAGTCTGCCGGTCGAGTTCGTTCCGAAGAGTCATTCAGCAATCGGTCTTGCCGCCGGAATTCCCATCTTGCCGGGCGATCGCGTTCTGCTTCCGGCCTCTGAAATCGCCCCATCTGATCTTGAATGCGCCCTTTCTGATCGCGGGGCGATCGTCACGCGCGTGACGACGTATCGGACGGTCACCGGATCGGGCGGCGTCGATCTGCGCCCCCTTCTCGCCACGAATCAGGTCGATGCACTCGCATTTGCCAGTCCATCGGCAGTCCGCGGCCTGCTCGACCGATTCGATTCCGATGGTGGATCGCCGTGGGATCGATTCGACCTGCCGGCGATATGCATCGGGGCAACGACATCCGATGCGGCGACCGCCCTCGGTTTCACCTCTGTTGTCGCGGCGACCAGTCAAACGGTTGAGGGACTGGTCGCCGCACTCGCACATCACGTTTCGACCCAGCCACAAGGGAGACACACATGGCGATAGACCTTACGCGGACCAGCGCGACTCGCACCGCGGGATATCCGAGCTCACGGCCACGACGACTCCGCCAATCGCCCGCGATCAGGAGGATGGTCCGCGAGACACTGGTCACGACCGCGGATGTGATCTACCCGCTCTTCGTGCGTCCGGGTTCCGGGCTCCAGCTTCCGATCAGGTCAATGCCAGGGCAATTCCAGTGGTCGATCGACAGGTTGGTCGGTGAAGTCACATCCGCGGCGGAGCTTGGAATTCCAGCCGTGATGCTCTTCGGCATTCCCGAGCACAAAGACGAGCTTGGTTCAGCGAACTGGAGTACTGACGGCATCATTCCGAAGGCGATCCGCGCGATCAAGGAAGCGGTTCCCGAGATGGTTGTCATCTCCGATATGTGCCTCTGCGAATACACCGATCACGGGCACTGTGGCGCGATCAACCACATCGACAGCAGCGATTACGTCAACGCACTCCCGCACGGATACCTACTCAATGACCCGACACTCGAGCTGCTCGCGAAATCGTCGGTCGCGCACGCTCAAGCTGGAGCGGATGTGATTGCGCCGTCTGGGATGATCGATGGGATGGTCGGGGCAATCCGCACTGGACTGGATCGTGCTGGTTTCGATCATGTGCTGGTCATGAGCTACGCCGCAAAGTACGCGAGTGGCTTCTACGGACCATTCCGAGAGGCGGCGGAAAGTCCGCCCCAATTCGGCGATCGCAGTCAGTATCAAATGGATCCGGGTAATCGCCGCGAGGCGCTCAAAGAAGCCGCGATGGATATCGAAGAGGGCGCGGACGTCGTGATGGTCAAACCCGCGATGCCGTACCTCGATGTGCTGAGCGATGTCCGGCGGGCGTTTACGGTGCCGGTTGCCGCATACCAGGTAAGTGGCGAATACGCGATGCTCCACGCCGCCGCCGCAAATGGCTGGATCGATCTCGAACGTACGGCGCAGGAATCGTTGATTGGGATCGAGCGCGCCGGGGCAGACATGATCCTCACCTACTTCGCCAAGGATGTCGCGCGCTGGAGCCACCAGCAAATGGGAGCTCACGATCTGACGAACAATCGATTTCTTCGCGCCTGTCGCAGGGAATCGGTCGACGCCACACCGATTTGGCTGATGCGCCAGGCCGGCCGGTACATGCCCGAATATCGGGCGCTCCGGCAGCGATGGGGCATTCTCGACATCATCAAGCAGCCGGAACTGGCCTGCGAGGTGACGTTGCAGCCGATCGAGGCGTTCGACCTCGATGCCGCGATCATCTTCGCCGACATCCTGCCCCCACTCGAAGGGATGGGGTTATCGCTCGAGTTCGTCAAAGGCGAGGGCCCGCTGATTCACAATCCGGTTCGTACTGCCTTGGATATCGATCGCCTACGTACCCCACCGCCCGAGGAATCGCTGCCGTTCACGCTCGCGGCGATTCGGCTGGCACGAAAACAACTCGATCCGCTCGGAATACCGTTGATCGGATTCAGCGGCGCCCCGTTCACGCTCGCCAGCTATGCCGCCGAGGGAGGACCGAGCAAGCATCTTGCTCGCGTCAAAGCAATGATGATGAACGAGCCAGAGCTCTGGCATGCGTTCATGACCAAGCTCGCCACGGTCGCTGGCGAGTTTCTGCTTGCCCAGGCCAATGCGGGCGCTCATGCACTGCAGCTCTTCGATAGCTGGTGTGGCGAGCTCAGTCCTCGCGATTACGAGCAGTTCGTGCTGCCCTATACAAAGCGTACGATCGAGATCGCGCGTGCTGCCGACGTGCCGATCATCCTCTTCGGTGTCGGAACGTCGGCTCTGCTGGAATTGATGGCCACATCCGGAGCCGGCGTGATCGGGGTCGATTGGCGTATCGATTTGGCCCCCGCCCGCGCTCGAATCGGACCCGACCTTGCCGTTCAGGGCAATCTCGATCCGATCGCCTTGCTCGCCGGCTGGCCGGCGCTCGAATCGCGCGCGCAAGCAGTGATCGATCAAGCGGTCGGCCGGCCGGGGCACATCTTCAACCTGGGGCACGGTGTGCTCCAGCAGACACCAGTCGAAAATGTGAAACGACTCGTTGATTTCGTACACACCGCGACACCGGCCGCCCAACATGACTGAGCATGTCGACGTCGCGATCATCGGCGGCGGCATCGCGGGACTCACCGCGGCATACCGACTTGTTTCCCAGGCGCCATCATTGCGCATCGCCCTGTATGAAGCGTCGGATCGACTTGGCGGCAAGATCATGACCGAACATGTCGATCAGCCAGACGGTCGATTCCTGGTCGAAGCCGGTCCGGACGCGTTCCTGGCCCAAAAACCGTGGGCGAGGGAGTTGATCGAAGAGCTCTGTCTCTCGGGTCAGCTCGTACCAATCAATTCGCTTGACAGACCGGTGGCGATACTCAAAAACGGCAAACCGATTGACCTGCCTGACGGCATACCGCTGATCGCCCCGACAAGACTGGCGCCCTTCCTGCGATCGCCGCTTCTGGGCTGGGGCGGCAAAGCCCGAACGATGCTCGAGCCTGTGATCCCCGCGCGAACGGAAGACTCGGACGAGTCGCTTGGCAGCTTCGTGCGTCGACGTCTTGGTTCAGAGGCACTCGACTGGATCGCCGAACCGCTCGCTGCCGGCGTCTACAATGCCGATCCTGACCGGCTGAGCATGCTTGCCACGTTTCCAGGGTTTCACGATCTCGAGCGCAAGCACGGGAGCGTCATCCACGGTCTGCGCGTCAGGGAGGAAGCGATCGGGCGAGTCCGGGCCGGCGTTCCTCTCGCTCGCGGGTGGGATGGAAGCCCTTGTCGACGCACTGGCATCCCGCATAGGTCGAAGCGCGTTTACCGACAGCTTAGTTACGAGGCTCGAACCGAACTCGGGTGGTGGATACCTGGTGACGACACAGAGTCGATTGCCGGTGGCCGCTGAAACGGTAATTCTCGCTGTCCCAGCGGCGCAGTCAACATTGCTGTTGAGAAGCGTCGCCCCTGTTGCCGCGACCTTGCTCGATCGGCTGAGAACCGAGCCGGCCGGAACGCTCACGCTGGCCTTTCGTGACCATGAGATTCGCCGGCCGTTGGCGGGATACGGTCTGGTTATGCCGCATCGCGAGCGGCATCCGTTCAACGCGCTCACCGTCTCGTCGCGCAAATTCGCGGGCCGTGCACCTGCCGGCAGGACACTGCTCAGGCTCTTCTTCGGAGGCTCGCGCAGTCCCGAAACGATGTTGCTCGACGACGACCATCTGATCGCGATTGCGCTCGAGAAGCTGCGATCGCTCATCGGAGTTGAATCGAAACCGGCGTTCGTCCGCTGCTACCGCTGGGGCGCCGGTAGCCCTCAATACGATATCGGTCACATTGAACACATTTCCACCGTCATGGGATCGCTGCCACGGGGCATCCAACTACTCGGTAGTCCGTATACAGGCGTCGGCATCCCCGACATCGTCCATTCAGCTACAACCGCGGTCGAGGGATTGATAGCAAGTCAATTATCGAGCGTCACGGCGTAACAAGGAGAAGGTCAACCATGTCGGAACAAACATCTGCGTTCTCGGCCTTTTGGCTTTACAAGGCGGCCGCCGCGCACTTCGGAACCGAAGCGGAACGGGCGTCAGCAGTGTCGGAGCTCTCCGGCTTGTTCGAGAGCCGCGCCGCGGTGGCCACGCTTCGCGGCGTCTATTCAACGGCCGGTTTCACAGCAGGGGTCGATCTGATCTTCTGGCTGGTGGCAGCGGATGCTTCGGCGTTCCATGATCTTGCGATCGCGCTCCACCAATCGCCGTCCTCCAATGGACTGGCGATCGTTCAGTCCTATGTGGGCTTTGCGACGGCCTCGCAGTACGATCCCACGCACGGTCCGGCCTTCCTCCGCGGACTCTCGCCCAGACGTTACTTGAGCCTTTATCCATTTACGAAAACGCCGAACTGGTATTTACTGCCCTTCGAGGAGCGCCGGTCGCTGATGGCCGAGCACGGCAAGATGGGGCAGGAATTCCCGTCGATCCAGACCAACACGGTCAGTTCGTTCGGGGTTGCGGACCAGGAGTTCATCGTCGCGCTCGAAGACGACGACCCGTCGCTGTTGATCAAGATGATTCAGCGATTACGCGCCGCGGAAGTCCGGAAGTACACGCGGATCGACACGCCGGTTTTCTTCGGTTTGCGCAAAGAACTTGACGATGCCCTGAGGGACGCGCTTTAGTTTCGCCGTTAGGAAGCCTCATCGGCGGCCGCAAGGGCGGCAGCGACGCGACGGAGTTTGGCCGCGGCTTCCGTCGCGACCTCGGATAGCTCGATGTTGTCCGGAACAACATCGACCATCATCGCGGGATCGAGGATGGACACGATGCTCCCGCCGTTCTCCTCATGCACGATCACGTTGCATGGGAGGAGCAGACCAATCTCGTGCTCAGCCTGGAGAGCCCGGTAGGCCAGATGTGGATTGCAGGCGCCGAGGATGACGTACGGCTCGAAATCGGCATCGAGCTTCTCCTTCATCGTCGCGCGCACATCGATCGTCGTCAGTATGCCGAACCCTTCGGCTTTCAGCGCATCTTTAGCGCGCTCAATTGCTTGATCGAGCGGGAGTTGCAATCGTGCACTGAATCCGTAGCGGGTGGCCGCGCGAACTGGTGTTTCCGTTTTCATTTCGATCTTCTCCAATGACTGATACGGCCGCGATGGGGACCTAACGAGCGACCGGTTCACCGGCAGCGACCCAGGCGATCATTCCGCCGGCCAGATTCCTCACGTCCTTGAACCCGCTCTTGAGCAAGAGTCTGGTCGCGGTGCCGCTACGATTGCCGCTCCGGCAAACCACGACGACCGGACGCGATGGATCGAGCTCACCCGCTCTGGCGCCAAGCTGCCCCAACGGGATGAGCACCGCGTCGGACAAATGGCCGGCGTTCCATTCGTCGAGCTCTCGCACGTCGACGATTTGGATCTTCTCTTTGGCAGCCCGTTCGGTTGCAAAGGTTTGAACGTCGATCTCGGGTATTGCCGGTTGGTTGCCGAACAAACGATTCAACATGCTAGGAACACCTCCCTTAACAACCTCGCCGGGAAGCGTCGGATTCATCTGGATCCTCGTTCACCCCATCCTCCGGACGGGGAGTGGGAACCATTCAGGTGCCGATTCCAAGGCGCGGCAGAATAACGGTCTGAAGAAGAATCCAGCCGCCGATCGCCAGCACGATCGGGAGGACTCCGAAAATCGCGTCAATCATGCTGCTTCCGTCTGCAATCCGGCGGCTTGCCAGGCATCCATGCCGCCAACGACATTGACCAGGCCGTGCCGTCCCTTCGCTTCCAGCAGACTGGCCGCCACGGTTGATCGAATTCCTGTTGCGCAAATGAGTGCGATGTCAGCTTCCTCTTTGCCGGGAAGTTGCGCACCTCGTGCGATCTCTCCGACGAAGCGGTTGATCGAGCCTGGAATATGGCCGCTCCGCCATTCTTCGTTCGTCCGAACGTCGATCACCGTTGGCCGGTTCTGATGTGCAAGGCGCGCAACAAGTTCCGCTGGGGTCAATCGGGTCATCGATGACAGCCAGCGCCCGCTCTCCGTCCAGCGTTCGATACCGCCTGCGACGTAGCCCGCGATCCTGTCCAGCCCGATCCGTAACAGATCGATACGAACCTGATCGAATTGCGAGTCATCCGCCAGAAGAAATACCAAATCGCGGTCGTACGGAGCCAGCCAACCGATCCAGTTCACCCGGTCCGCGTCGTCTCCGATGAAAAAAGAGCCGGAGATATGACCGGATGCGAACGCATCAGGCGAGCGAGCATCGACGATGAGTGCACCGCCGGCAACTCGCCGTTCGACATCCTCGGGCGAGAGCGGATTCCCCTCAGGGAGATCACGCAGCAACGCCGGTCCAACTTGGTTCACGCGCTTCATGGTTGGGTAGTACGCGGGTGGAACCGGCATCCCGGCGAGAATCGTGTCGATGAATGTCTCTTTGGAAGCAAGCGCTTCGGGACGAAGGGCGTAGTTGAACAAGCGTTCCTGGCCCATGGTGGTTTGGGGTGCGTCTCCGATTTTCTTGCCGCAGGACGATCCTGCCGTGTGGCCCGGGTAAACCACTACTCTGTCACTTAGGGGCGACAGCCGGTGCGCGATCGACTCGTAAAGCTGTTCGGCTAGTGTTCGGGTGTGCTCAGTGCCAAGGAGATCCGGGCGGCCGACCTCGCCCACGAAGAGCAGATCCCCCGAGAAGAGGGCCACGGGCTCGCCGCCCTGGCTTGGATCGATCAGCAAGTAGCTCATGTGCTCGGGTGTGTGGCCGGGCGTCCAGAATGCCTGCAGAATCAATCCTCCGACCTTGATCTGGTCGCCGTCGGACAGGGCGTGGTGCGGAAAACGCGAATTGCCCAGGAGGCTCGCGAAGACCGGCGCACCGGTCGCGCCGGCGAGCTCGCGGGCGCCGGAGACGAAGTCGGCATGGACGTGCGTTTCGAGAATCGCGGTGATCCTCAGACCGTGCCGCGCCGCCCACTCGATATAGGCGTCAACATCCCGCCTGGGATCGATGACCGCCGCCACTCTCTCGTCTTCGCCGGCGATGAGGTAAGCGACCTGTGCCAGCCCAGGCGTATAGACCCGATCGACGATCATCCTGTAGCTCCTGAGTTCAAAAACGTCATCTGCCGCTGCGAATGAGTGCTTTGACCGCCTGTTCGACCGCCTCCTTCGGAGAACCGAACTCTTCAGGGTGTAGCAGGCAGCGGAGCGCAAAGACCTCGAGCAGCTCACCGCTCAGCGAGTTGACCGCGGCCTTCACGGCAGCCAGCTGGTTCATGATCTCGACGCAGTCGCGTCCCTCTTCGATCATGCGTTGGATGCCCTTGGTCTGGCCCTCGACCCGCTTTAGACGGTCGATCATATCAGTACGCTCAGCTGCTGGAAGGTTATGAATGGTTGGCATGGGACCTCCATATCAAGCAGGAACCAGAAGCCCCAGCCGATCTGATCTGTTGAACTCTTTATACCTTACCTGGGTATTGTAATCAAGTCACTCAGTCCTCGTCCTGTTCGACTAGACGATCCCACGGGGCACGATGTACCAGTAGATCTTGTTGAACAGGAGCTTTTCGTAGTGGTAAAACGCATTCGGCGCGGGTGGATGAGGCGGGTGCTCAAAATCGAACACGAGTTGCGACGCTTTGCCATAACCGGTTTCCAGGAAGCACAGCACGTGACCGTCGTAGGTCGGCGCCAGCTCAGCACTTCCTCGAATCTTCCCAACCAATCGCTCGGCGAGGACCTTCGCCTCAAAGTGGGCCGCCGAACCGCTCTTGGAAACGGGAATGTCGGTCGCGTCGCCGATCCCGTAGATGTCAGGATGTCCCTTCACCTCGAGCGTACCTCGATCGGTCGGCAGCCAACCCAGTGTGTCTCCCAATCCTGATTGTTCGACGATCTTCGCGCCGCGATGCGGCGGCACCATGACCAGGAGGTCATAGTCGATGTCGGTTCCTTCCATCGACGTCACCCGGCGAGCGGCGGGATCGACCGACTCAGTGTTGAAGAATGTCTCGTACTTGATACCTCGCTCCTCGAGCATCGGGGTCACGAACTCCGAAACGCTCTCGATCGTGAAGACGCGGTTGATCGGCGAGAGATAGAGGATCTCGGTCTGTTCGCGAATTCCCTTTTTCTTCAGGTATTCCTCGACCTTGAATGTGAACTCGAGTGGTGCGGGCGGGCATTTGTAAGGGATATCGGCGACGCCGACGACCAACCTTCCGCCGTTGAATTTGTCGAGCGCGGACGCGAGCTCGAGAGCCGCGGACTGGGAATAGAAATGGTGCGCCGCTTCACCGAATCCGGGAACGGTGTCCGGGGCCAATCGAGCGCCGGTCGCGATCACGAGCGAATCGTATGGGTGAACCCCTCCGTCAGCCGTCGAGACGAATTTGCTGGCGGTGTCGATCCGGCTCGCTGCCGAAACGACGAGGTTTACCCTACGACGTAGCAGTCCCCGCTCTGATTTCGAAAGTTTTTGCGGGCGCTCTTCGCCGAATGGAAGATAGAGCCATCCAGGTTGATAGACGTGCCGCCCGGTCTCATCGATCACGGTGACCTCGACCTGGTTCTCCTTCAGCTTGTGCACGAGGAGATTCGCGAGCATCGTCCCGCCGACTCCCCCGCCCAGGATCACGACTCGATGAGCCATGAAGAGCCTCCTTCAACTAGATCGGCGCGGCTGGCATTCGCTCAATTCGCGCACTCGAATTGACTAATGAGTCTTGGTGATCACGAACCGGCTGTACCCGTTTTCCGGGAAGATGCCGACCATGGTGTGATTTGCCTTGGTGACCCAAGCCGGGATGTCTTTGTTCGAACCCGGATCGCTGGAAAAAACCACAACTGTTTGACCGACCTCGATGCTCTTCACCCCGCGAATGAGCTCCAACAGCGGACCGGGGCAAAAACTGCCGCGCGCGTCGATCTCTTTATCGATTTTCGTATCCATTTTTGACTCCTCTCGAACCATGTGCTCGAATGTCAGATAAACAGGTTGATCTTGGCGTCCTTCGCCTGGTCGACGAAGCTGGCAACACCAGTGACTTCCTCCACGATCGGATCGAGATCGTCTTTGGTCCAACCGAAGAGCTCCATCGTCATGCTGCAGGCTTTGACGTTCACCACACCAATCTCCTTGGCGTCATACAGGGTGTCGAGCCAGTGGCGAACATTCTTGGCCTGCATCGCCTGCATCGCGGGTTCGGCGAACTCGGCAAAGTCGGCGCTGAACTTCATGTTCGTTCGGACCTGATCCTTGCGGAAAGCATTGAGACCCCAGAAGGTCAGAAAGATGTCGACTTCCTGTCCCATGGCGGCGGCCCCGGTGGCCAGTGTCGAAACTGCCAGGAGCTTATCGACCGTTCCCGAGAAGCAAATGATGGACATCTTGTCGGCCACGGAATTCCCTTTCTGTACGGCTCCGACGCTCGTCGTCGCCACCTGAACACTACAGGGGTAGGGTATTTCCATCACCGCAACAATGAGCATGCCAATTCGCACTCAGGTGTCACAAATGAGTATCAAAGCTCTCGCCGCACGATCTGGAACCGGCTTCATGTTCCGCGCAGCCCATTTGTTGCACGTTCTTGGCGCCTATCTCTTATTCGATGTCGCGTTCGTCGCTCTATCCACCCAATACTGAGTTTGCGCACGGCCGACGCGTCTGCGTGAAAGGCGACAAAGATGAACAGCAATTCGATTGTTTCACACCGCGTTGTCCAATTCTTGCTCGCGGCCGTTCTGGTTCTCAGCGCGATGTCGTTCCAAGGCGCGTTCCCGGATGCCGCGAGCGCGGTCACGATCTCCAATGTCAAAGGGATCGTGCAGTCGCCGGATGGCGTGTTGAACCTGCGAACTAAACCCGCTGCCAGCGCTCCATTGATCAAAGCGCTCAAGAACGGCACGACACTGACGATCATCGCCACTTCCGGCGATTGGTTCAAGGTTACGACCGGCGGCAAAACCGGTTATGTCTCCTCGTGGTATGTCAGGTTGAGTGGAACGCGTTCCGTCGAAATTGCGCGTGGCAATACCAGTCGGAAGATGATTGCCCTGACGTTCGATGCCGGTTCCGATCTCGGCTCGACCGAACGTATCCTCGCGATTCTCGAGCAGTACAACATCAAGGCGAGCTTTGGACTGACCGGCGAGTGGATCAGCGCCTTTCCGGACTATGCTGCCTGGATCGCCGCGGACGGTCACCAGATTATCAATCACACCCTGAATCACCCCTCCTTCACTGGCGTTTCAACAGGCAAGGGCGCGCTCAGTCCAGCAAGGCAGCTCAGTCAGATCGTCGCCAACGAATCGAAGATCAAAAATGTGACCGGAGTCGGGGCCAAACCCTACTGGCGACCTCCCTACGGCGACATCAACACATCGGTGCTGACGAATGCGGGGGCGGCCGGATATTCAAAGACGGTAATGTGGTCGATCGATTCGATGGGCTGGAACGGCTACTCCGCGGATCAAATCTACACCCGCGTCGTCAACAACGCGGGCAACGGCTCGATCGTGCTCATGCATGTCGGGTCCGACTCCGCGGATGCCAGTGCACTCGTGAGGATCATCAAAACGCTTCGCTCCCGCGGGTACGCCTTCGGCACCGTGGCCAAGGTCATTGCCGCGTGATGGCAGGGTCGCTCAGGTACAACGCGATGACGGGCCGTTCGTGAAGAAAGGGACGCACATGAGACCCACGAGCCAAACACCGATCGAAGAGCTCTTGAAGCATGACCGGTATACACCCGAGGATCTCGCATTGCTGCTTGATCTCGACATCGAGCTGATCAGACATGCAGCTTTCAACGGCGAACTGCCGGCGCGGATTGTCGACCACCACATCATCGATATCCGGCGAGCTGACGTTGTTCGGTGGCTGGCTGAGCGACGCTAGCTCCCGCTAGCGCCGATCCACAGAGGCGGACCTATGAAGAAATGCTTCGTCAATATTGTGTGCAGGCATGGACGCCTGCGCCAGTGAACACGGGGAATTCGATGCTGACGCGTGAAACGCAACCAAAACCGACCGCTCCACTGCCGTTTCGGGCCAGTTCGACGCCAACTGGTTCAATTGCTCGAATTCGAGATCTGGTGTTAACGAACCGGATTGCTGGGACAGTCGCCTGCTTCCTGGCTGCCGTGATCGCGGGCCTGTTGGTTGCCGGCGCGATGCCACGTGGGCCCGTTACCTCGAACCAGGCATTGACGCTGATGGCCACCGGGCTGCTCGTCGGGCTGGTGACGGGGCTTGCGCTCAGGTCCAGATGGGCGATGGTTCTCGCTCCGGCCGCCAATGTGCTTGCGTTCGAATTTGGTCGCCGTGACACGGATGGACCGATGGTCGACGGCATTCATTTGGACACGAGCTTTGGCATTCTGGCGTTCATTCTTGGCCGCGGGTTTTACGTGCTCATCGGTCTCGTGCCGATGTCGCTTGGCGTCGCGTACGGATGCGCGCTTTCTCGCCGCACATCGCGTGAGCGGAATTTCAGGGGACGGCGACGGATCGGGTTCTACGCTAGACGAGCCGTCAGCAGTCTCGCTACAGCCGGCATGGTTGGTTTGGCAGTGCTGATCGCGTTGCCCGCAAGCGTTCCGCCCGTCCGCGGCGCGGACGGCAAAGAGATCGCCGGAAGCATCGCGGAATTGACGCAAGTGGAGCTCGGTGGCCACAAACAGTGGATTGAGA